>JAFUJS010000014.1 GCA_017468115.1 Clostridia bacterium
ATCTCTTCTTTCAATTCTTTTGTGTAACTCTTGAATTTTTGTCCTTTTTTAGCCATAATTAAAAACCTCCTATGGTTTCATTATACCATAAGAGGTTTTTGCCTTTTTATTTTTTGTGAACTATTTGGGGTTCACTTCAAAAGCCTGTTCCTTTTTTATTGAATTGACGCTTTGCGTCATGAATTGAGCCGTTGGCTCATGAAGAATGAATTGATGCCTAGCATCATTGTAGGGCGGGGGCTTGCTCCCGCCGTTTCTTAGGTGTTCTTTTGTACAAGGATTGACAATCCCCCCTCACTATCGTGGCTCTCCCCAACACAAGGTACGCCCTACGGGTGCCTTTGACAAGGGAGGCTCTGAAGATTGCTCGCCTTTGAGGGCTTTCGGCGGGAGATAAACCCCCGCCCTACGGTTTGTTTGTCTTTATTCGGGTGGATATGGAATCCACCCCTACGATATTGAGATAAAAAAGGAGCGATTTCGCTCCTTTTTTTATTCTATTGGTGGTGTGTAGTCAACAAAGGTTGGGGTGTGGTTTAGTGCAGGAATGATTTTGTTTATCAAATCATCGGTTTTTAGCTTTATTGATGAGGTGTTAATACAGGGGTGGCAGCTAAAATGCTCATGGCTCAAAATTTCCTTGTCTATAACTAAGGAAACACGGCACTCTGTGTCGTTAATTAGCCCCATTATGCTGACAGAGCCCGGGGTCAAATCAAGCATTGAATTTAGGTCCTCTGGAGTGCCGAAGGAAAGGCGTGAGGAATTTACCTTTGGGGAAAACTCCTTTGTTACAAAATGCTTGTCTGCCGGAAGGACAAACATATAAAAGCGTGTTTTTTGCCTGTTGCAAAGAAAAAGGTTTTTGCATATAACATTATCAAGCACCTTTTCAATTTTTGCGCAGTCGTCCATTGTGCCCGCAGGGCTATGGTCAACTCTGTAATATTCTATGCCGAGGCTGTCAAGAAAATCATATACCTTAATTTCTTTTTCCAGTCTACCCTCGTTGGTTTTTGGTCGTCCTACAAACAGCTCCATTTTCTCTCCTTAATTTTTTGGGACAAAGTGTCCCAAAAGTATACCTTTTTCGGAATTGTTTTTCTTGCATTCCCTCTTTTCAGGGTTTACAATATAATTGTACAGAAGCAATGCTCTTTTCCCGTTTAGGGCATTTCTCCACTCTTTTGTACATTATATTTTATTTCTATTAAAATGTCAAGGAGGTTATTTTT
This sequence comes from Clostridia bacterium, assembly GCA_017468115.1. The sequence continues at coordinate 1,236 of JAFUJS010000014.1, forward strand.
TGTGGAGCAATAAAAACGGCTGTTTGCCGCTTGAATTAAGCGTACACAGGTGCGCACTTTGCGGCGATGGCATTTTTTGGGGACATAAATACTTTTTTATTAAGGACAGAGCCTTCCACTCACAGTGCTTACAGGAAAACTTGTCGGTTAAAGAGGTGCTTTCTCTTTTGGGCGTTGAGGAAAAGACCGCAGAGGGCGATGCCGCACCGAACCCGAACCTTTTAGGCCACGTTTTGCTGGGTCCTTATAAAAATATTCTTGTTCTTGAGAGCTTTTGGCATTATTTCAAAAGACGCTTTCCTTTTTACAGGGAGATAGTTTTATCTCTTTCGATTTACAAAAAGGAAAAGGGCGTTTGGTTTTTTTCAAGCGACCAGGATATGCTTGAAAAATGGGCTATAATGAAAGTGAGAAAATGGCAGAATTAGAAACGGTAAAAAAGGAGCTTAAGGCTCTTAAAAGCACAAATACGGTTATCAGGGCTTTGGAAAGGACCCAGCTTTCACACCTGAAAAGGATTGAAATGCTAAAAAGACTGGAGCAAACACCACAAGTGAAGGATGCAATCCGCCGTGAGGAATGTATGCTTGCACAGCTGAATATTTCAAAGTATATAAACGACTCCCGCACGACCGAGGAAAGATATATTGAGGCAATAAACAGCCTAGAGCCAATTGACAAGGCTATCATTCTCGACAGCTATATAAACGGCAGGGCTTATTGGCAAATCGGTCAAAAAATCGGCTTTTCCGAGGAGGGGATTAGAAAGAGGGTCAAGAAAATTCTTTCCACCCTGGCAAAAAGAATATAACAAAAAGGAACAGATGAAAATAGGATGATGTTCTTAGCGGAGAATTTAAAAAACGCCACTAAGTGCAAGCATCGCATTTGTCTGGACAAACGCATTATGGGCTAAGCCCAAACACCTGTTACAAGCAGAAAGAGAGAACAAATCGGAAAATCCCAAATGTTCTCTCTTTTTGTGTTGGTTTAATGAAATCGTGGCAGTGCCACGATGAAATCTTCACTTTGTTCAGATGAAATCCAAGGCGTTGCTTTGGATGAAATCAAATCCGTCTAACTTCAACCCTGCAAAGCAGGATTTCATCGCCATAGCGATTTCATCCGCCAAAGGTGGATTTCACCCGTCGAATAGGGATTCCCCGAAAAGTCGCAGACTTTTTGGGGGGGTCTCGTAGACGGATTTGACTGTGTGATACTCCGTTAAGAGTATCACACTATCTGTTCCTTTTTCTTTAATACGAAGGCGCAACGAAGCGCTTTTTATTGGCACGGCAGATACGCTGTGCGCTGAAGCGGCCACTCATAACCGCTGTGGGAAGTCCGCCGCTTTGGATTAGCCATTGTCCTGCAAGAATAAATTTCTTTAGTCCCTTGACAATGCCCTTTTGCATAAGTGTCTTTCCTCTCGGGGTGTGAACAAAGCCCTGGAAATTACCGTGGCGAGAGTATAGATATCTCTCGTAGGTCATTGGTGTGATAAAGTCAATTATTTCAAGGGAGTCAGCAAGGCTTGGGTAATATGCCTTCAGCTCCTCTAAAAGTGCGCTTGCAATTCTCTTCTTTTCCTCTACGTAGGTGCCGTTTTCCTTGGCTTGCTTCCACCAGCGATACATATCGTCAGCACCTGAAAGGGTTATTTGGAAAATGTCGCTGCCGTCGCTCTTTACAGTTCTGTCGTAGGAATAGTTTCTTATGGAAATTGTATCATACACACGCTCCACAGAAACAGGATTTTTTACAGGGATTGTAACGGAAAGCGGCAGGTTTGATGTGTCCTTCTTACACTTAACAACTGCGGTTGTAAAGGTGTAAATTGGGTAGTCCCTCTCGTTTTCCAGACGTGTGTCTATCTTTCTTACCCTGTACTTGCCCTTAAGCAGGTCCTTCAGGCAATGCTCAACGGGGGTGGTTGACACAACCCAGTCGGCATAAAGGCGGCTGCCGTCTTGTAGCTCCACGCCCTTTGTTACATTGTCCTCAACGATAATCTCTTTAACCTCGCTCTTGGTTGTAATCTTACCGCCAAGGCTAAGATATCTTTGCTCCACCCTTTCGGTAAGGGCAAGTGAGCCGCCCGCAGGAATACCTGCATCATTTGCGGTAACGTGTCCCATCATATAAAGAAAGCTCATAAGATTATAGTCGGAGCCCATATAGGTGGAAATTGCGTGCCTTAGGTATGGGTTTTTGAAGCGCTTTGTGAATTTCTCGCAGGAAATTCTGGCTGTTTTTTCAACTATAATATAGTCTCCTGCCATAGTGAAGGCAACCTTCAAAAGCTCCCCAAGGTTCATCATATCCGACGGCTTATCTACCGGTGGGTTGATTTTTTGGAAGCGCTTTATCAGCTTGCATAAATGCTTTATTGCCCTTTCGTCCTCGGGGGCAAAGGAAATAAGCTCATTTTCAAGCTTTTGTAAATCCGCATAAAATGTAAATTTCTTTCCTTCTCCATAGTCAAAAACGCATAGGTCGTCCTGATAAAAAATCTCGGTATCCTCTTTTATTGCGTGGATTTCTCTCCACAGGGGATATGTGGTTGATTTTGGATTAACGCCGGAGAGCCAATGTATACAGCCGTCAATATAACAGCCCCTTCTCTCCCATCCGATGCAGGCGCCACCTGTAACGTGGTTTTTCTCCAAAACCTCTGTTTCAAAGCCGTTTGCCTGTAAATAAATTCCGGCACTCAGCCCTGAAATTCCGCCGCCGATTATTAAAACCTTACTCATATTTTTCTCCTAAAAAATGGTCAACCAAAGCCCTTTGGTTGACCTATGGAAGTATTATAACACATATTCCTTAAAAAAACAATAAAAAAAGCAGGAAAACCAATATTTTCCTGCTTTTAATGGTTTATGCCTTGCGAGAGTGATACGAACCACTTTTGGAACGAACAAAACTCCCGTCTTTTGCGTTAAAATTTTTTGAAATATTTTTATTCCTCGTCGGAAGCTGCTGAGACGGTTGTCTCCGGGAACTCACCTTGATAGCTTGGTTGCTGATGCAGTTGTTGATTCAACGCCGTTTTCATATCCGGCATTGGCTGTCCACCTTTCCCCACCGTCTAAGATATAGGTAATAGTCTTACCAAAATCAAACTTGGTAGAAATGTCGGCAGTAATTACAATAGTGTCGCCATCCACAGTCTGAGAATATGCGCTATCATAATCAGCCTTTGTGCTTACTCTATATTCCTCTGCCGATACAGCAAGGGTAAAGGTCAACATACACAAGGTGGCTAGGATAGCTATTATCAAAAGCTTATTTTTCATAAAACTCTCCTAAATGTAATTTATCATTTTACTACATTCTTACACACATGCGGAAAACTGTCAAGTTCAATAAAAAATGCACCCCCGAGGGAGTGCATTTTTATTTTGAGAATTAGTTGTTCTCGTCCGGAGCGTAGAGTGTTACAAATCTCTTAAGTCTTTCGTACTTAGCCTTTGCAGCCTCTTCACTCTTAGCGAAGAGAACCTCTGCTCTGTCTGGGAACTGCTGTGCAAGACGGCTGTAACGTGTTTCGCTTGTTAGGAATGCACGGTAGTCGCCTGTTGGCTCCTTGGAGTCGAGCATGAATGGGTTCTTGCCCTCTGCCTTAAGTGCTGGGTTGTATCTGAACAGATCCCAGTAACCAGCCTCAACAGCCTTCTTCATTTCGCCCTGGCAGTTTGTCATACCACCCTTAAGACCGTGCATCTCACATGGAGCATAGCCGATGATAAGTGATGGACCCGGATAAGCCTCAGCCTCTGCCATAGCCTTAAGTGTTTGAGCTGGGTTAGCACCCATAGCGATTTGAGCAACGTATACATAGCCGTAGGACATTGCGATTTCAGCAAGGTTCTTCTTACCGATAGCCTTACCAGCTGCAGCGAACTGTGCAACCTGACCGATGTTAGAAGCCTTAGATGCCTGTCCACCTGTGTTGGAATAAACCTCAGTATCGAATACCATTACGTTTACGTCCTCGCCGGAAGCAAGCACGTGGTCAAGACCACCGAAGCCGATATCGTAAGCCCAACCGTCGCCACCGAAGATCCATACGGACTTCTTGGAGAGGTATGTCTTTTCAGCAAGGATGTCCTTAGCTGTTGGGCAACCAGCCTCTGCTGCCTTTTCAAGCTCTACGATGAGTGCCTTTGTAGCCTCTTCGTTAGCCTTACCGTCGTTCTTTGTATCGAGATAAGCCTGTGCGACAGCCTTGAACTCGTCAGATGCCTTTTCAGACGCCATCATAGCCTCAACCTTGCCGATAAGCTTTTCACGAATTGTCTTTTGACCGAGGTACATACCAAGACCATGCTCAGCATTATCCTCGAAGAGGGAGTTAGCCCAAGCAGGACCTCTGCCACTATCCTTATTTACTGTGTAAGGTGTGGAAGGTGCGGAGCCGCCCCAAATTGATGAACAGCCTGTTGCGTTAGAAATGTACATTCTCTCGCCGAAGAGCTGTGTAATAAGTCTTGCGTATGATGTTTCAGCACAGCCTGCGCAGGAGCCTGAGAACTCGAGAAGTGGCTGGTTGAACTGGCTACCCTTTACAGATGTTTCGCTGAATGGAAGCTCCTTCTTGGAAACATTTGCAACTGCGTAGTCGAATACAGGCTGTTGTGCGCCCTGTGTTGCCTGTGGAACCATCTTAATTGGCGCCTTGTCTGGGTTAACCTTTGCCATTGGACATACGTTTACGCAAAGTCCGCATCCCATACAGTCAAGTGGGCTGATAGCGATTGTGAACTTGTGGTCCTCAAAGCCCTTTGCACCCTTAACCTCGGCATACTTTGTAGCCTTAGGAGCCTTCTTCATCTCATCCTTGTTCATAATGTAAGGACGGAGTGTTGCGTGTGGACATACGTATGAGCACATATTACATTGGCTACAGTTGTTTTCAGGAATCCACTCAGGAACCATAACTGCAACACCACGCTTTTCGTAAGCTGCAGCGCCCTGTGGGAATGTACCGTCAACATAGTCAGTAAATGCAGATACAGGAAGCTTATCGCCCTCCATCTTGGAAACAGGAAGAAGCACGTTTTCAACATACTTAACAAGATCTGCTCTGTTGCCGACAACCTTTTCCTTCTTGTTTGTAACCTTAATGGTCTTCCAAGCCTCCGGAACCTCAACCTTAACAAGTGCGTCCTTACCGGCATCGATAGCCTTGTAGTTCATTTCAACTACTGCCTCGCCCTTCTTTAGGTAGGACTTCTTAGCCATGTACTTCATCTTTTCGATGGCTTCGTCAATTGGCATAATGTTAGCAAGTGTGAAGAAGGCGGATTGGAGAATTGTATTTGTTCTCTTACCCATACCGATTTCAGCAGCCTTATCAATTGCGTTTACGATATAGAACTTAATGTCGTTTGTAGCGATGTACTTCTTAACCTCGTTTGGAAGGTACTTTTCAAGGTCCTCAACGCTCCACTGGCAGTTGAGAAGGAATGTACCGCCAGGCTTAACATCGTTTACAATCTTGTAGCCCTTAAGCAGGTAAGATGGGTTATGGCAAGCAACGAAGTCAGCCTTTGTAATGTAGTAAGGGCTCTTAATCTGCTTGTCACCAAAGCGAAGGTGAGAAATTGTAACGCCACCTGTCTTCTTGGAGTCGTACTGGAAGTAAGCCTGAATAAACTTATCTGTGTAGTCACCGATAATCTTAATGGAGTTCTTATTAGCACCAACTGTACCGTCACCGCCAAGACCCCAGAACTTGCAGGAGATTGTGCCCTGTGCGCTTGTGTCAGGAGCAACCTTTTCAGGAAGTGAAAGTCCTGTAACGTCGTCTACGATACCGATTGTGAAGTTAGCCTTTGGCTCTCTCTTCTTAAGGTTCTCGTAAACTGCGAAGATGGAAGCAGGTGTTGTATCCTTAGAGCCAAGACCGTAACGGCCGCCAACAACCTTAGCCTTGTGGCCCTTGATTGCAAGTGCGGAAACAACGTCGAGGTAAAGTGGCTCACCAAGTGAACCAGGCTCCTTAGTTCTGTCAAGAACAGCAATCTTCTTTGCTGTCTTTGGAATTGCCTCATAAAGCTTGTCTGCAACGAATGGACGGTAAAGTCTAACCTTTACAAGACCAACCTTCTCGCCAAGAGCTGTGAGGTAATCAATAACCTCCTCACAAACGTCACATACAGAGCCCATAGCAACGATAACTCTTTCAGCGTCAGGTGCGCCGTAGTAGTTAAAGAGCTTGTAGTCTGTACCAAGCTTTTCGTTAACCTTGTCCATGTAATCCTCAACGATTGCAGGGAATGCGTTGTAGTATGTATTACATGCCTCTCTGTGCTGGAAGAAGATATCTCCGTTTTCAGCAGAGCCACGAAGAACAGGATGCTCAGGGTTGATAGATCTATTTCTGAAGGCTTGGATTGCGTCCTTGTCAACCATTTCCTCAAGGTCCTTGTAATCCCAAACCTCAATCTTCTGAATCTCGTGTGAGGTACGGAAGCCATCGAAGAAGTTAAGAACAGGAACTCTACCCTTAATTGTGGAAAGGTGAGCAACTGCACCAAGGTCCATAACCTCCTGTGGGTTTGTGCAAGCCATCATTGCATAGCCTGTCTGACGGCAAGCGTATACGTCGGAGTGGTCGCCAAAAATGTTGAGTGCATGTGATGCAACGCAACGTGCAGATACGTGAATTACGTTTGGAAGCAACTCACCTGCGATTTTGTACATGTTAGGGATCATAAGAAGAAGACCCTGTGATGCTGTGTAGGTTGTTGTGAGCGCACCTGCTGCAAGTGAGCCGTGAACTGTACCAGCGGCACCTGCCTCGGACTGCATCTCAGTAACCTTTACTTGTTCACCAAAAATGTTCTTAAGACCTGTAGCTGACCAGGAGTCAGTAAGCTCTGCCATAACACTTGATGGTGTAATGGGGTAAATTGCTGCAACTTCTGTAAACGCATAGCTGACAGTAGCAGCGGCGGTATTACCGTCCATTGACTGTTTCTTTCTTGTTATCATAAAAAACCCTCCAGTTTTATTTATTAACAAATTTTGGCATAATTATAATGCGTCCATAAAAATGCACGCACACAATAATAATAGCACTTATTTAATTAAATTTCAATAGTTTTATACTATTTTTTGTTTTTTGTCGAATTGTACAAGGATTATTCCTCGTCGCTTTCAAATTCGTTCATTTCCACATTATTCAGCTGTCCTTTGGGAATATTTCCCTTGACTCTTTCAAAATAAGCAATCTTTTGGCGTATCATTGCGCTAAGCTCGTTTTGAATACTCATGCCCTCTGCCATTGAAACATAGGCAAGCTTTTTTGCTATGTCCTCGCTTAGGCGAAGCTTGAATACGTTATTCTTTTTCATATAATCACCTCTTTATTATTTTATCATATATTCTTGCTATTTCATAGAATTTATGGTAAAATTTTTGTAAGAAAATGTTTTTTCGAGGTGCTTATGATTAGTTATGCTTACAGCGCAGGGCTTTTTGGCATTGACGGCTATCTTGTTACAGTTGAATGCCATTCCACAAAGCGTATGCCCTGCTTTGAAATAGTAGGTCTGCCCGACAACGCAATCAAGGAGTCAAAGGAAAGGGTCCGTGCGGCGGCAATCAACTCCCGTCTGCCCTTTCCCGACAATGAAATTGTGGTTAACCTTGCTCCCGCAGACAAGAAAAAGGAAGGCTCGTCCTTTGACCTTGCTATTTTAATCAGCGTTCTTCTTTCAAACAGGGTGTTTGAAAATCCAAGTCTTTTAGAGGATGCCTGCTTTATCGGCGAGCTTTCCCTCTCGGGCGACATCCGTCCTGTCCGTGGCGCACTTTGTATGGCTGTGGCGGCTAAGGGCGCAGGCAAGAAAAAGCTGTTTGTACCTGTGGAAAATGTTAAGGAAGCCAGCGTTATTGACGGCATTTCTGTTTATGGCGTTAAAAATGTAATCGAAATTGTAAACCACTTTAACTCCATTAAGGAAATTGTGCCACAGAAATATAGCGCCGAGGGCGAGGATAAAAGAGCTGCTTACCCCGACTTTGCCGATGTTATGGGACAGGCTATGGTAAAGCGTGCGGCAGAGATTGCGGCGGCAGGCGGACACAATATGCTGCTTATAGGCCCACCGGGTACAGGTAAGTCTATGATAGCAAAGCGCATACCCTCTATTCTTCCCGAAATGACCTTTGAGGAATCTATTGAAACAACTAAAATACACTCTGTTTCCGGCATTTTGCCCGAGGGGGTTTCTCTCATAAGAGAAAGACCCTTCCGCTCCCCTCATCATACTATGAGCGCACCGGGGCTTGTGGGCGGCGGAAAAATCCCTGTACCGGGCGAGGTTTCTCTTGCTGACAACGGTGTTTTGTTCCTTGATGAGCTGCCGGAGTTTAACAGAAGCGTTACCGAGTCCTTAAGACAGCCTCTTGAGGACGGAAAAATCACTATTACAAGGGCGGCAGGAAGAATTACCTACCCATCAACCTTTATGCTGGTGGCGGCAATGAACCCCTGTAAGTGCGGCTACTTCGGGCACCCGACCCACCCCTGCAACTGTAAGCCTGCTGACATTAAAAAATACATTTCCAAAATCAGCGGTCCATTGCTTGACAGAATTGATATTCAAATTGAGGTTCCCTCTCTTGAGTACAAGGAGCTTTCAGGCGGCAAGAGTGCCGAGCCCTCAAGCGTTATTCGTGAAAGGGTAAACCGCGCCCGTGCCTTTATGCAAAGGCGACTTAAGGGCGAGGTAAACGAAAACGGTGCGCCTGTTTCCTCAAATGCGCAAATGGAGTCAAGGCACATACGCAAGTATTGTAAGCTAAGCCCCGAATGCTCCGCCCTTTTGGAAAAGGCATTTGTTGCCCTTGGTCTTTCCGCCCGTGGACACGACAGAATTTTGCGTGTGGCAAGAACAATTGCCGACCTTGCCTGCTGTGAGGACATTTTGCCAAACCATATTGCCGAGGCAATACAGCTGCGTGGACTTGACAAGAAATATTTTAACTAAAGGAGAAAAAATATGAGAAACAATCTAAGACTACCACCTGAGGGCTATGAGGAAATAGACCTGCTTGATGTTTTATTAGACGAAGAAAACAAAGATCCAATTGCGCTTGCTCTTGAAGATGGCAGAATTATCCACTTCGAGCAGATAGCAGTTATACCTATGAAGGTAAATGGTGAAAGCGTTTTGCATTGTCTTTTGAAACCTATTGATGAAATAGAAGGCATTGGTCCTGACCAGGCTATTCTTTTCTATTTGGATATGGACGACGACGGAAACGATATTCTTGCCATTCAAGCCGATGAAAAAATTACACAGGAAGCATATCAAATTTACCTTGATCTTGTTTCCGGTTCCGATGAATAACAAAAAGAACAGGCGCTTGCCTGTTCTTTTTAGTTGACTTTTATGCTTTCAAAGGTTATTTTGTAGTGGTAGCCGTCTCCTGTGATTTCTGCGCTTTTCGGCATTTGGTTTTTGCCGATTTGAAGGGTGTACTGCCCTCTTTCGTTAAGGAAGGTCAAGACAGCGTCCCCGTTTTCGCCCTCCCTAGCAGAGCTTAGCTCTGTTTCGTTTAGGCAAAGCACCGTTACAAGTGCGTAAATGCCGTCTATGCTTTCCTTTTCCAGCGGAATTTTAATGTCCTTGCTTATTGCCAAGGCTCCATTGTCGTTTATTACAAAGCTGACGGTGTTAAGCTCTGTCGGCTCAAGGATTTTCAGGGTCAGCTCCCCTTCTTTTTTCTCCAAAATACATTTGAATTTTTCATTTATTTGGCACTGTGCCTCAATATTCCTGTCCTGATATTCCAAAATGCCGTAGGTGGGTCTGTCGCACGAGGAAAGGACAAATACCAGCACCAAAAGAATTAATATAAGCCTTTTCATAAAATACCTCCCTTGTGGCATTTTATGATTTTTTTATTTGATTAATGCTACAAGCACACTCATATCGTCCCTTGATGCGTTTCTTTCCTTAGCCTCCTTGATTATTTTTTCGGGCAGGCTTCTTATATCCTGTGGGTCTGTTGACTCAAGAAGCTTTACAACCCAGCTGTCGCTTGACTTAACCGGCAAAATGCCGTCGCTAAGCATAACGCACACGTCCCCCTTTTCCAGCCCGAAGGCAAGCCTTTGGGCATCAAGCTCCTTCATTATGCCAATGGGCGCAGTTCTTGCAGAAAGCCTAAACGCCTTGCCCCCTCTTTTTACAAAGGACGGACAGGCTCCGCTTTTGGTAAAGCTTGCCTCAAGGGTAAGCATATCTATTTCCAAAAGGTCCACCGACGAGGAGCATTCGGTATTCTTTGCACGTACTAAATTGTTGAGCATTGAAAGCGCCAGCTCCCTTTCGCTTGTAACCTTAAGGATTTTTTCAAGAAAATGGGCGCACATTTGAGATGTGAGCCTTGCCTCCTTGCCGCTGCCCATCCCGTCGCAGAGCAACAGGTAGTGCCTTTTGCCCTCTCCCTCAAAGCTGCTTAGGCTGTCTCCGTTTACGTCCCCCTCCTTGGCGCTTGCCTGAAGGGTGTAGCTTTCTATTTCGTATTTCGGCACGCTGAATGCCTCAAGCACGCCTACCCCTCCGTTTACCTCTAAGGTTGGCTGAGCTATGCCTATTTCCAGCTCCTGCTCAAGGGTTTCTTTGATTTCCTCTATGCTACAGCTTGTCCTTATCGTATCAATGCCTGTTACGATAATGTGCCTTTCTCTGTCTCCCAAAACCTCTGCCCCCTCAAAAACCAAGCCCTTTTTGGAAAGTGCTCTTGCAATTTTGTCGGAGCTTGCCCTGTCAAAGACTAAGGGCTTTTCCTTAGTAACCAGAGAAAGGAGCCTTGACATTAAGCGATAGTCCCTTGCGCAAATGTCCAGCTTGTCGTTTTTGACGCCCTGCCTTACTATATCCCTTGCCGTAAGGTTTACCTCGTCAATAATAGGCTCAATGTTGGGGCAACGGTGCAAAAACCTTTGGTCTATGTCGGATTTATCGCACTCGCCACGGGTAAAGGCGCCCTCGCCAAGCCTTTTAATGTTTGCCTCGGTTGCCTTGGCGTCCCCCTGCCAGCAAATTTCCTTTTTCGGACAGGTGTAGCAATGCCCCTCGGCAATTTCAAGGGCTGACCTGTAAAAATAGCCACGGTCAGGGGCTTTTATTCGTTTTGACACATCCTTCAGAATATGGGAAACACCCTCAAAGGACAAGGACGCCTCGCTAAGCCTGCCCCTTAGCCTTTTTGCCTCGCCCTCGGCAAGGACGGTTGAGGCATTTTTTGACTCTGCTATTTGGTTTTTTACCAGCTTTGGCTTTGGCAAAAGCTCAAAGCGAATTAAGGGGTACATAATAAGGCAAACGGCTAGCAGCTCCGGTGCCAGATACACTATTGCATCATAGCCCGAGGCATAAACCGCAAAGCCCATTGACATACAAAAGGCGCACATTGTTGCAAGGTATGGGGACAGCCTCCACAAGAAGCCCGAAACCACACCGCCTATGCCGTAAATCGGCGCAAAAATCGGCGCTTGGGCTATGCCTAAAACAAGACCCAAAACCCCTGCCTTGGTGCCGGATATATACCTAGAGGTATATAAAACCACAGCATAGGAAAATAAAATTGCCAAATCTATGCCCTGTATTTCCTTGCCCGAAAGACCATAGGCAAAAACAAAGGCAAAGGCTAAGATTGCAAGACTTTTTTCGTTGCTCCTTGCGTTTTCTACAAAGGCGCCCGACATCAGATATACCAAAATTCCCTCAAAAACGAAGAAGAAAACCAAGGCAAAGATATCGTAGTAAAGATAGCCGTTTTTTATAACGTAATAAAGTCCTATTCCAAAGGCGACAAGGGCAGAAATTGTTACCTTGAGAAAGATATTTTCGCAAAACAGACCGGAAAGCACGCCCCCTGCCCTTTCCTCTCCCAAAATGTGGTGGGTGGGGCTTTCCTTCCTTTTAATAAATGAGGCGATTATTCTTAGCCCCAGCATGGCAATAAGCGCCACGATGTATTCGATTTTTACGTCCATTAAGAATACAACGGACAAAATAGCCCCGCAAAACGCAAAGGGGGTATACCTTCGGCAGGCGCCAACAAGGGCAAGCCCGAAGGGATAAAGCCCAAAGGCGAATTTTATGGGTGTCAGTGCAAAGCCCAAGACGAAAACGGCTATTTCGTAAAGCACCATTTTTACCTGTGGGGACAGCTTGATTTTTTCCTTTAGCTTCAGCATATTTTTCTCCTTTATATAATAAGCTTTTACTTTATTATATAAGCAGACATAAGTGGATTTTGTCGAAAGACGGGGCTGTATTTTTTCTCTTTTTCGGGGAAAATAGTGGGAAATATTTTTTCCTTTTGGGTCTTATTTTCTTTTGTAAATATGTGTCAATAAATTTTTCTTTTTTTATTGTATTTTGGTTCTAAAAATGATATACTCTAAGTAGTTCGTTTAAGGGGGTATTTATGGACAGGAGCAAGGCGTGCTGCTTTACAGGGCACAGAGATATTGGGCCGGACTTTAATAAGGACCTTCTTAGTCGTGGCGTTAGCTATTTAATTAACAGGGGCGTTGACACATTTATTGTAGGTGGCGCACTTGGGTTTGATACCCTTGTCGCACAAGCGGTTTTAGAAGCAAAGCGTGAAAATCCAAACATTAAGCTTTGGGTGTTTACGCCATGCCAAAATCAGGATGCATCTTGGTCGCCCTCGGACAAGAAAATCTACAAGGATATTCTTTCTAGGGCTGACTATGTTGATATGCCAAACACAGGCTACTATGCAGGCTGTATGAAGGACAGAAATTACAAGATGGTTGATAATGCCTCATTTTGCATTTGCTACTATGACGGCACCTTCAAAAGCGGAACGGGGCAAACCTACCGCTATGCACAAAAATGCGGCTTGACTATTTACAATTTATATAATAGGTGATTATGGAAAAGGTTTCTTGGCAGGGCGGCGCCCTTGTTGCGCCTGTGCCTGCGGTTATGGTATCCCTTGGGGATATGGAATGCTCGAATATTATTACGGTGGCTTGGTGCGGTATTACAAACACTATTCCGCCTAAAACCTACATTTCGGTAAGACCCTCTCGTTACTCCTTTGATATACTTATGGACAAAAGGGAGTTTGTTATTAACCTGACCCCGTCCTCTCTTGCCAAAAAGGCAGACTGGTGCGGTGTTTACACGGGGCGCAAGGTTGATAAGTTCAAGGAGTGCGGCTTTACTAAGGAGAGGGCAAGCAAGGTGGGCGCACCTATGATTGGAGAGTGCCCTATTTCCATTGAATGTAAGGTTACTGATATTATTCCTCTTGGCTCCCATCATATGTTTCTTGCAGACATTGTGGCTGTCAATGTGGAAAAAAGCCTGCTTATGGGGGACAAGCTTTGTATAAATCGTGCCCATCTGTGTGCCTTTGCCCACGGTGAGTATTACAGGCTTGGGGAGCGCATCGGTAAGTTTGGCTTCTCTGTTAAAAAGAAAAATATGCCGAAGAAAACGGCTAAAAAGCAAGGAGATAAATTATGATTTTTGAAAATGGCGACAGAATTGTTTTTGCGGGAGACTCCGTTACTGACTGCGGAAGAAAGCGCCCCTATGGAGAGGGTCTTTGGGAGGGACTTGGCAACGGCTATGTAAGACAGGTTGACTCTATTCTTTCCTGCCTCTACCCGGAAAAGCTTATACATATTACTAATGTAGGCTGCAGTGGCGCTACAAGCGCAGATATGCTCCGTGATTGGGGCGAAAATGTTGAAAAGTGCAACCCCGACTACGTATTCTTTATGATTGGAGCAAACGATGTATGGCGTCAGTTTGACGAGCCTGCCTTTGACCACACAGAAAGAAGCCCCGAGGCATACAGAGCCAACATTGAGGCTGTTTGTGAAAGAACAATGCCAAGGGTTAAGGGTATGTTTATTATCAGCCCCTTCTATATGGAAGCAAACAACGAGGACGCAATGAAGAAAAGGACCGTTGAGTATGCACAGATTTGTAAAGAGGTTGCAGAAAAATACGGCGCTACCTACATTGATGTTCAGGCTGACTTTGATGAGCACCTAAAGCATCGCTACCCTGCTTATATTTCTTGGGACAGAGTTCATCCAAACTGGGTTGGCGGTATGCTTATTGCAAGAAACATTCTTAAGGCAATCGGCGCAGACCCACTATATTAAAAAAATCCCCACGTTTTACGTGGGGTATTTCATTTTCGGGCATAGCCCTAATACTACCGGCTACGCACAAGTGAGCTTTTTATTAGCCTGCTAGCCATGCATTTGTTACGCATGCCCAACTTTAAGCAGGACTATTCTCAAGCCTCCCTTGTGAAAGGCACCTGTAGGGCGTACCTTGTGTTGAGGACGAACCACGATAGTGGGGGAAGGATTGTTTTTGTGCGACATTACAATCCCTCCGTCATTTTCACTTGAAAATGCCACCTCCCTTTCACAAGGGAGGCTTTTTGGCAAAATGCTTTTCGCTTTCTTTTATTACTTGTCTTTTTCGTTGGGTCGTGTGGCTTTTGCTGTATAATAAATATCCACCCGCCTAGCGGGTGGTATTTCATTTTCGGGCATAGCCCTAAACACTACTGGCTACGCACAAGTGCGTCTAGAATTGGCCTGCCAGCCATGCGTTCGCTACTTACTACCCATAAATGGGTCCTGTGGGTCGAACATTGCCAACTGATCACTTTCTTTGTCTTTTTGCAATTGATCAGCGATATATTCCTTTATCGCCTTCGTATTTTTACCCACAGTATCTACGTAATATCCCTTGCACCAAAATTCTCGGTTTCGGTATGCAAATTTCATATTTCCCCATTTCTGAAATATCAATAATGCACTTTTTCCTTTGAGATATCCCATGAACCCCGAAACACTCATTTTGGGCGGGATACTTACCAGCATATGTATATGGTCGGGGCACACTTCTCCCTCTACTATATCCACACCTTTCCATTGGCATAATTTTCGCATTATCTCTCTTATTTCTAACCGTTTTTCTGCGAAAAACACTTTCCTCCTGTATTTTGGGGCAAACACTATATGGTACTTGCAATTCCATTTCGTATGTGCTAAACTATTTGTGTCTATGGCTTCTTTTCTCATAGATAAATCCTCCGTATGTTTTTTAGATTTGACTGGCAGGTCGCTCTAATTATATCACATACGGAGGATTTTTCCCTCATCGGTTGAACCTCTTTTGAACCACGCGACTATCGCGTGGTTTTCGTTATACAACAAAAACAGGAATCGCAAGGAGTCCTGTTTTTTTATATGTTGGATTTAAGAAATTTTGTGTACTTGCTAAGGGCAAAGAGGCAGAAGCCGATATAGCGAAAGCCGATGTCAATCTGTTGTGTTGTGGATTTGCTTCGCTTTGCCGTTATTTCGTGGATAATGATTTGCTCTATTATTGTGCGAAGCGCTTCGGGAGTCATCTCACTTAAATCTGTGTACTTGTTTGCAATATCCACAATTTTTTTGAATTTTTGACGCTTTTGCCATTACTCTACCTCAACTACACCATTCGGCTTTACGGTAATCTTCATTCCGTCCTTCACATAATCAAGGAACTCGTCGCCAAGTCCGTCAATAACAGGCATTGTCACGCCGTCAACCCAAACGTCAGCCAAGACTGCGCCTGCGGCTGCAAGTGAGTCAATATGGTTAGCAAAAAGCATACAAGCAGGGTTCTTTTCCATAGAGCACGCACAGTAAAGCACAAGACCGCCCGTGGTCGAACCAATGGTCTGTGGCAGGCAGAGAGCCTTGCCAAGCAGAGATTTTCCGTACAAATCCTTATTACTTTGATCTCCGCATTTTACCTCTTTATCACCAAACTGCAATGCCATCTGAAGCGATGCAAGTGTGTTAAAGCCTTCTTTAGTTACAACTGCCTCGGCAGAAACCTCGCCGGGAGTAACAACTCTTCCTTTGAACTTTTTCATTAGTTTTTACCTCCCGTAATAGTCTTGAGAATTTCCGCATCAGTATAGTATCTTGCGCTCGTATAAGTACGAAGCTTGTTAGAGGATGTAATAACGGGCATCTTCTTGCAAAGAGGGTTATTCATATACATCAGAGGACAGATGTACGAGGTAATAACGCCTGTCACCTTAAGTCTTGCCGCATATTCGGTCTTGTTGAATGCCTCAAGAACGCCGGGAGCCGCAGTGAACACCGTCTTTACCGTAACCTTCTTTTTGCCGTTCTTTTTAAGTTCTGTTTCGAGATTTATAGTCCAATCCTTGAGTTGTTCAAGAGAAAGGTGAGGACATCCAACAAAACAAAGCTTAGGAGTAGCATCAGGGTTCTTCCAGATAACGGGATAGTTGTTCTTTACTCTTTCAAGCTCTGCATCGTCAATAACGTACTCTTTTGCGCCTTCGGCAATAAGGCTCTCGCCAAGCTCTACGGCTTCGGGAGTAAGACCCTCGATATGGTAAAGTCCAACCGCGCCGTTGGATGCCGTTGCCGCACCGAAATCCTTGAGATATGCACAGGCAGAATCGTTCAATTCATTGCCAATCCATTTATCAAGTCCTACCACATAAGGAACATCCTCCATGACCTTCATACCAATGGCAGAACCAAGGAGCTGCGCTTCGGGCTTCTTGGTGGTCTTGATTTTTACTACCCAAGTCGCTTTTCTTCCTTCGTCGGTGAGAAGTCCGAAGTAAGGAACATAGCCGACGATAGAGCCCATGATGTCGATAATGCCTGAGTTGCGGTTACATCTTGCGCCAAGCACTGAGTTTGCGTAAACGACCGCGCTCGACTCTGCCCAAGAAAGCACGTCGCCCTTTTTCGGCTTGTTGCCTACCTCGTCCATGTAGCAGGTACAGGTAAAGGCATTCTTGTCCATGAGTCCGAGCTTTTCAAGCTGACCTTCGTAAAAATCCTGCTTGGTATACATAAACTTATTAAACACAAGGTTCTGCAAAAAGTTAGCGGGTACGTTCTTATCAAGAGGACGGGGATCGACCGAGAATTTCTGCTCGGAGCATACGCCTGCATCAAGAAGCTGTTGCATCAGATCGTAAACAGGCGACATAACCTTGAGCCCAAAGGAGGTTACAAGGTGGTTGTATTTTGATGTAATCGGCACAAGCTTTTCTGCCTCAAACGCATCGCCGTACATCACGAGTGTTTTCATTACCTTTGCAAGCGTTTCACCCTGCGCACCGTCAAGTATCGCTTGCTGTTCTTTCGTAAGTATCATGTTTCTTTCTCCTATCAAATTATCACAGTTTCATACAGATGTTCCAAGCACCCCAAATAACGGTTCTGAGATTTCCAACCTTGGCGGCATCACCGATTACGTGAATGTGTCTGCCTTTAGAAGCCACAGGCGAAGGATTATAACCAACCGAGAGGATAACGGAATCGGCATTGACTGTAAACGTCTTTCCTTCCTTGTCCTTCAAGGTCACATTTCCGTTACCTATCTCGGAAAGTGAGGTTTCAAGATACACGGGGACTTTATTTGTCTTGAAGAAGTCACGGAGATAACTTGTGTTAGCAAGACAAATGCCCTTGGTTGTGATGAGGTCATCCTGCATTTCTACAATAACAGGCTTCTTTCCATTCAAATAAAGATCGTATGCTATTTCGCAGCCTGTAAGTCCACCGCCGATCACTACAACATTGTCGCCTACTGTCTTGTTGCCAAGCAGATAGTCTACCGCCTCGACTGCCATTTCCGCGCCCTTAACGGGGATTCTCTTTGCAACAGCGCCCGTTGCCACAATGATCTCGTCGGCATCAAGAGATTTTACATCCTTGATCTCGGTATTCATTTTTACAGTAATTGGATGTTTTGAAAGCTCGCGGATATACCACGCGATAAGCGCTCTGTCCTTTTCCTTGAAGGAAGGAGCTGCCGCCGCAATAAATACACCGCCAAGCTTGTCACCCTTTTCATAAAGGGTTACGCTATGTCCGCGCTTTGCACAAACGATAGCGGCTTCCATACCACCGATACCGCCACCGATGATGGCGATCTTCTTTTTCTTCTTTGCAGGCTCGATGTGATATTTCTTTGACTGCATAGTTTCGGGATTGAGCGCACAACGTGCAAGTCCCATCGTATCGGTAAGGTCTTGGGTATTAGCATGACCTTTGGAGGACGAGAAGTTAAAGCAACCACTGTGACAACAGATGCAAGGCTTAATATCCTGGGTTCTATCTTCAATCAGCTTTGTGATCCATTCGGGATCAACGAGGAACTGACGGGCAACACCAACACCATCTATTCTGCCATCGGCAACTGCCTTTGCTCCAACCTCCATATCCATTCTTCCCGCGCAAACGACGGGGATATCAACAAATTTCTTGATGTGTGCCACATCGTCAAGGTTGCAGTTTTCGGGCATATACATCGGTGGATGCGCCCAATACCAAGAGTCATATGTACCGTTGTCGGCGTTGAGCATATCGTAGCCTGCATCCTGCAAATACCTTGCCGCACGCTCGGATTCCTCCATATTTCTGCCAACCTCGGTATATTCCTCTCCGGGCATAGCTCCTTCGCAGAAGCCCTTCATCTTGGACTCTACAGAGTAACGGAGAGATACGGGATAGTCGTTTCCGCAGGCTTTCTTGATTGCTTTTACGACCTCTGCGGCAAAACGGTAGCGGTTTTCAAAGCTCCCGCCATACTCATCGGTACGCTTATTGAAAAATTCTATTGCAAATTGGTCAAGCAGATATCCCTCGTGAACGGCATGAACCTCAACACCGTCAACGCCTGCCTCCTTACATAGCTTTGCGGTCTTGGCGAAAGCTTCAATGATCTCGTGGATCTGCTCCACCGTCATTTCGGGGCATTCGATATCGTGCGCCCATCTTGACGGCTGTGGAGAAGGAGAGGCAAGCTCGTGGGAAGTATCAATGATAGGCTTAATCAACGCACGGGTGAACTTGTTCTTGTGCAGAGGTGCAACAAGCTCGGTGATTGCCCAAGAGCGCCCCATTCCTGCCGTGAGCTGAATAAAGAGCTTTGCGCCTGTCTTATGAATCTCATCCATAAAGACCTTTAGCTCATCAAACATTTTCGGATTCTGCCAGAGCCATTTCCCCCAAAAGGTATCACGCAAGGGAGCAATGCCGGGGATTATAAGTCCTACATTATTGTTTGCTCTTTCAAGGAAAAGCTTTGCCGCTTCCTTGTCAAAATGGCAACCCGTAAGCTCGAACCAACCGAACAGCGAAGTGCCTCCCATAGGGCACATTACGATTCTGTTTTTAATCTCCACATTACCGATCTTCCAAGGAGTAAATAATGCCTCATACTTTTCATCAATTTTGTTCATATAGATAGTTTCCTCCAACAATTTATTGTTTTTATTTATCTTATTTTATTTAAAACTCACGACCAAGAAGATTTGATCGATGTTCATTATTTGGGTATTCCTTCCTTACTGAGTTCGGTTAAATTTGCGGTAATTGATTCAAGCGCCTGATAGAAAATATCTCTTGTTTCATCGGTTAAATCCTTACCCGCAAGTTCAACGGCTCTGCTTGCACGCAGACTGATCTCCTGCGCGGATTTCTTTCCTTGCTCCGTGAGAACCCAAAGTCCACGATAGAGGCTTCCGTCGACATCCTTCTTTTTGGCAAGTCCTTTTTCCTCAAGAATGGCTATCATACGAGATGCATCAGATTTATCCTTGCCACTGACCTCACATAATTTCGGCACAGTAATACCGTTTGAATATTTGTTCATTGTAGTGAGATACATGGCGTGAGAACTCTTTAATCCATATTTCGAAAGCTCTTCGGAGGCAAGCTTACGCCAACAACGAGATATCTCGAAAATTGCAAATGAAAATCTTTCAAATCTGTCTAACATTTGATTTATACTCCTTAATCAAAAAGTTGAAATTACAACTTTTATAGTATACCACTAAGAAGTTGAAATGTCAACAAGTTTTAGGATATTGACAACACTCTTTCATATTATAAGTATTTTCATAATAAAAAAGTTTTTTTCGTATGTCTATTCTTTGTTTGTTGCGACGCAAATTTTGGAGAGCGAAAGCATAAAGAAAAATGCAACACAGACTTTTTGTCCATGTTGCATTTTTCTTGTTTAGACACTCTCAATCGGCATTTTCTCTTGGATTTAAATTAATATCCTTATGAAAACCTGCCTTTACGCGGGGTATTTCATTTTTGGGCTTAGCCCTAATACTACCGACTACGCACAAGGGAGGCTTTAAGAGGGAGCAAGCGAGGCTTTTTGGCAAAATGCTTTTCGCTTTCCTTTATTACTTGTCTTTTTCGTTGGGTCGTGTGGCTTTTGCTGTATAACAAAAACAGGAATCGCAAGGATTCCTGTTTTTTATATGTTGGATTTAAGAAATTTTGTGTACTTGCTAAGGGCAAAGAGGCAGAAGCCGATGCCCATTACACAAACTGCTACCCAAAGGACAGCGGTTGCGCACCAGCCACGCTCCGACACTATGGCAATGCCATACATTGAGATTGCCGCACCCACGTAGGTGCAGGCATTACATACTCCGCCAACGGTTGCCGCCCTTCCTGTTTTTGCGTATCTGCCCGGCAGGCAGGAGATTAAAAGGAAGTTTGTGGAGTGCATGCAGGCGCTTGTCAGTGCCGCCAAAATCAGGCAAACCATTCTTATGACGGGGTCGTTTATGTTAATAAGCACGGCAAGTATTATACAAAGCCCACAGCTGATGCCGAAAAGCACCATTGAGCCTGTGATTTCATTATTGAAAAGGGGCTTTTTGTGAATTGCCCTTACCAGGAAAAGACTGATGATTGAAAAGATTGGAAGGGCAACCGAAACAAGAATTGACTCCTCGGCGCTAACTCCAAACTCCTCCGAGTAAAGGGTTGGCAGCCAGCTTTCTATTCCATCACGCATAAAGCCCATTGCAACTATGGCAAGAAATACAGGAACAATGCCTGTTGACACAGCTGTTTTTATAATTGGGGTGCTCTCTGTCCTTTCCAAGGACACCTCTTTTTTCCTAATTGACTCCTTGCCAAGGACAAGAGTCATTGCAATAAGGAAGATTATGCCTACTACAATGGAAAACACCATTGAGGAGAAAAACACAGCCTGCCAGGACATAAACCTGATGCAGATTGGTGCGTATACATATAATAAAATGGTAGAAACGTGTGCGCCGCAGGTAACAATAAGGTTGGCGGTAACATATTTCTCGTGGGAAAGCTTGTCGGAAAGAATGCGGACAATGGGTGGCCACAAAAGTGCCTGTGCAAAGCCGTTTACAGCCCAGACAGCCACCATAAGCGGTGGGGAAACAAGAGGAAGCAAAAGGTTGCACACGCCTGAGGTCATAAGCCCTGCAAACATAAGGTATTTTGGCGGCAGCTTATCGCCTAAAACTCCGCTAACCAGCTGACCCAAGCCATAAAAAACAAAAAGGGCAACGCCAATAGATGCGCCTGTGGTCTTGTCAATAACACTCTTTTCCAGCATTTCCACCATTACAACAGCAAAGGTTTTTCTGGAAAAATAGCTGGCAAAGTACGCAACAGTACAAAGAAAAACTATCATTTTATTTGAATATTTGACTCTCTGCATACAGCCACCTCCCTTTTAAATTTATAAGTTATATTTATAAGCATATGCTAATATTAGCACAAAGCTTTACTAAAATCAACGATAAAAATAAAAAATCACGCAGAAATGCCTGCGTGATTTTTGTGTTTAAGATTATTTTACCTTGTAGGTTACATGAACAGCCTTACCGCCTGTCAATGCAATCATTTCAAGTGCTGTGTCGGAGAATTCTCCTGCCTTAATGGTAAGTGGCTTGTCAAGAACACCTCTTGCAAGAACCTTAATGCTCTTAGCCTTCTTATCAACAAGTCGCTTCGCCTTGAGGGCATCAATATCAACTACTGCACCAGCCTCAAACGCCTTTGCAAGTGTGTCAATATTAACAATAGCCTTCTTATTGTCGTTCTTTGTGATGTAATCTACATCCTCTTCAACAACAACCTCGATTTGCTTTTCCTCAACGAGAGCATGTGCGTCCTCAGCGGCAACGCTTACTACAACAGGCTCTTCAACTGGTTCTTCTACAACCGGTTCTTCAACTGGTTCTTCTACAACCGGTTCCTCAACTGGTTCTTCTACAACCGGCTCTTCAGCAGGTTCTTCTACAACCGGCTCTTCAACCGGTTCTTCTACAACCGGCTCTTCAGCAGGTTCTTCTACAACCGGCTCTTCAACCGGTTCTTCTACAACCGGTTCCTCAACTGGTTCTTCTACAACAGGCTCAACAATTGGCTCCTCGTATACAGGCTCAACCACAGGCTCTTCCTTTGGTTCTTCCTTTGGCTTAGAGGAAACGATAACAACGTTGCTATCCTGAACAAGTGCCTTAACAAGCTTGCGAGCGATAAGAGCATCTGTCTCCTCGTATGGGTACTTCTTAACGTAGTCAACAACCTTAGCCTTTTCGTCCTTTTCAATCTCGAACTTAGCCATAACCATGTCAACAACTTCCTTAGCCTTTCTAAGACCAAGTCCGCTCTTAACCTTAAGGAGTGTTGGAACGTCAGCAAAGAGCTTATTGTCCTTTGCCTCGTGGTGGTACTTAGACTTATCAAGCTCACTAGGATCAATAGCGCAGTAGATAAGAACTGTCTTACCACGGAGCTTCATCTTAAAGAGCTGATCTCTGCCTCTGTTGTAGCTATCGAACTTCCAGCTGATTCTGGACTTAACACCCTTGTAGGAAAGAATGTGGTTCTTTAGCTGACCGTAGTAATCCTTAACGCCATCATCACTCTGAATGAGGTTAGCGGTAAAGCTACGGTTGTACTTAATATCGATGGTGTTACCCTCGTTATCTATATATGTAGGAACAATTACAGGTGCTGGTGCAACAAATACGGTTTCTTCTTCCTCGGTTACATTTGTGTCTGCAACTGCCTCGGAAACATCCTGGGCATTTGCTTCGGCTGCTGCTTCCTCAGCCTTATCAGACTCACCCTCAGTAGCATCGCCATCAGCCTCGCCACCCTCTTCTGAAGCCTCAGAGCCTGCTTCCTCAGCATTGTCCTCAGCAAATTCATATACAGGTGCTTCCTCTACCGACTCCTCTGCTACTGCATCGTCAACAACTTCCTCAACGGTGTCTTCAACGACAGGCTCCTCAACGGTATCGTCAACAGCTTCCTCAACGGTGTCTTCAACAACAGGCTCCTCAACAGTATCGTCAACAACTTCCTCAACAGCATCCTCAACGATAGGCTCCTCAACGATTTCCTCGTAGGTTTCCTCTACTGCCTCCTCAGCGTCAGCAGCAACGGAGTAAAGCTGAAGTGTAAATACAGAATCAACCTCTGCCTTTTCAATAATAGCCTCGCCCTCAGGCTCAACACCCCAACCGATAAAGTCGCTGTCGTAGTCGTAGTCAGCAGGTGTGTTTAGCTTAACGTAGTGAGCTTCCTTATAGATAAACTTATCCGTTTCGCTGTCAACAAAGAGCAGCTCAATTACAGATGATGTATCAAGCTCATTATCGTTTGGCTCTGCATTTTCGTCAAATAGTGGGTACAGGTTGATTGCAAAGAGTGCTGTTGCATCATTCTTGCTGATAACAACGTCGCCATTCTTTTCAAAGCTCCAGCCCTTAACCTCTACAGGAACATCCTGCTCCTCAGGGAGAAGGGTGTTAATCTTGATCGCCTCAGAATCAAGAAGCTCACCATTTGCGTCCATATAGTTGAGCTGAATGAATACGCCCTCTACTGTCTCTTCCTCTGTTTCCTCAACAGCAGCCTCTGCAGCCCAAATAGCGTAAAGAACTGTTGTACGAGTAAGAAGGAATTCAGACTCTGTGAGCATATACTGACCCTCCGGATCAAGGCTCCAGCCCAAAAACTCTTTTCCTTCCTTCTCGGCAGGTCTAACCCTTACCATAGAAAGGAACTTGTACTTTTCATAATCAATTTCGTACTCCTCGCCCTCTTCGGTTGTGTCAACGTAAACAACCTGACACTTTACGGTGGCGATAAGAATTGCAAGGAGCAAGCAAACTCCTGCAAAGATGGCACAGCCAACAACATCAACATTAAAGATGTCGAAGCCGCCAATGCTTAAGAATAAACCGTTAACCAGATTCATCTTTGTCCTCCAATGTATATTTATTTGTATTATAATTATACACTAATGTTATTTTTTTGTCAATAATTTTTTTGCTATTTTTTTCAAAAAAACATACACTTGGTCGGCTATTTTTCACTTTTTGCCCCATTTTTCGGGTGTTTTTCCCACAGCGAACCCGTCTTGTTGCGAGGCGAGAGAATTTTTCTATTGATTTTTTAAGCCGCTTAATGTATAATATACCTATGAAAATTTGAATACCGAAGGAGATTTCACAATGGTAAATGAGATTATCGAAAGACTAAAGGAATTTGACGTGGACGTTGCAAACGGCGTTGAGGCAGAGCTTAAAAGGCAAAGAAGAGGTCTTGAGCTTATCGCTTCCGAAAACCTGGTTTCCGAGGCAGTTATGATTGCTATGGGCACTCCACTTACAAATAAATATGCAGAGGGTTATCCCGAAAAAAGATACTACGGCGGATGTGAGTGCGTTGACGTGGTTGAGAAAATCGCTATCGAGCGCGCTTGTCAGCTTTTCGGCGCTGAGCATGCAAATGTACAGCCACACAGCGGTGCGCAGGCTAACACAGCAGTTTACTTTGCTCTTTTAAAGCCCGGCGACACAGTTCTCGGTATGAACCTTGCACACGGCGGCCACCTTACACACGGTAGCCCTGTTAATATGTCCGGTAGCTACTTTAACTTTGTTCCCTACGGTGTAAACGAAAACGGCTTTATTGATTACGACGAGCTTGAGAAAATCGCTAAGGAAAACAGCCCTAAGCTTATCGTTGCAGGTGCTTCCGCTTACCCAAGAACAATTGACTTTGAAAGAATTTCAAAAATTGCTAAAGAGGTCGGCGCATACTTTATGGTTGATATGGCTCACATTGCCGGTCTTGTTGCAGCAGGCCTGCATCCATCTCCCGTTCCGTACGCTGACATTGTTACAACCACAACCCACAAGACCCTAAGAGGTCCACGTGGCGGTCTTATTCTCTGCCGTGAGGAGCTTGCTAAGGCTATTGACAAGGCAATCTTCCCGGGCACACAGGGCGGTCCTCTTATGCACACAATCGCATCTAAGGCTGTTTGCTTTGGCGAGGCACTTAAGCCCGAGTTCAAGGACTATCAGGCTCAAATCGTTAAGAACGCAAAGGCTCTTGCAGACACTCTTCTTGAGGAAGGCTTTGACCTTGTTTCCGGTGGCACAGACAACCACCTTATGCTTCTTGACCTTCGTCCCTTCAAGATTACCGGTAAGGAGCTTGAAAAGAGACTTGACGAGTGCTACATTACAGTTAACAAAAACGCAATCCCCAACGACCCTGAAAAGCCATTTGTTACAAGCGGCATAAGAATCGGTACTCCTGCGGTTACCTCACGTGGTCGTGTGGAGGAGGATATGGTTGTGCTTGGTAAGCTTATTAAGCTTTGCGCAACCGAATTTGAGGAAAAAGCAGATTACATCAGAGCCGAGGTTACAAAAATCTGCGACAAGTACCCGATTTACAAATAATGAGAGGCGAATATTCTACTAAGCAGAGGGAGGCTATTATAGCCTTCCTTTGTGATAGCTCCACCCACTCTACCGCCTCGGAGATACACAAGCATCTTGAAAGGCAGGGTATTTCTGTGGGAGTTGCCACAATTTACCGCACCCTTGACAAGCTGGAAAGGGACGGAATTGTAAGAAAAATGTCCACAGGGGACGGCAAAAGCGCCTGCTACCAATACATTGAAAGCGCAAAATGCCACGAGCATTTTCATCTTAAATGCACAGGCTGTGGTACGCTTATACACCTTGATTGCCATTTTCTTGAGGAAATGGAGGGGCACATTCTAAAGGAGCACGGCTTTCAAATCAGCTCCGGCAGGACTGTAATTTATGGTCTTTGCCAGCAGTGCTCAAAAAAGGAGAGTTAAGAAAGGATTATTTAGGCTTTTTTGGTTTGATTTTCGTTTTTTTCGGCGGATTTAGCCTATTTTCAAAACTTTTTCAAAAATTTTTATTTTCCTATTGATTTTTGATTTCTTTTGTGTTATAATTCTTTCGCTTATGATATTTTTAATTCTAAATGGAGGTAAAAATGGACACTACAAAAACTCTTGAAGAACTTAACAAGCTAAAAGAGACTTTTGAAGGCCTTAAGAGCGAAGCTCTTAGCGAGGGTGAAGCCCTTAAGAACGCTGAAGGCGCATACAATTCTCTCTTGAATGCAAAGTCAAACATGCTTGGCTCTATGACTCCACTTTTCATCGTTTTTGGTATTATTTTGTTAGTTTTTGCAGCATTCCTTGTTGTTGCTATTCTTATACAAAGCAATAAAGCTGATAAGGGTCTTTCCGGCGCTATCTCAGGTGGCTCCACTGATACATTCCTCGGCAGAAACAACGTAAACAAGAAGAACAAGATTCTTCTTATTCTTACAATAGTTGCTATTGTTCTCTTCGTTCTTTCTGTTATTGCGGTTTATGTGCTTCAGTACGACCTTTCTGACCTTGAGCTTGCAATTTCTTCTGTGCTTGATAGTGCTATGCTTGCACAGCTGTATCCCGACGACCCGTTCTACTTTGATAAGATGATGAACGATAATCTTGTTGTTAGTATTTCTAAGCAAATTAGTATTATTGAAAGCAAGATTGATTCTGTTCTCACCGGCATTGCTAACGGTACGCTCGTTACGGACCCACAGGCATAGCAAAATAAAAAATACCGCTTTGGAAATAATAGTCCAAGGCGGTTTTTATTAGTCTATATTAAATTAAGGGGGATTATATATGTCTTATACTAAGCTTGAAGATACAATAATTAAATATGTTAGCTCTGACGACTACACTCCCCTTCTGCCAAATGTATTACTTGAGGAAATAAGGGCATCCCTTCCCGAATATGAGGACCTAGACGAAAGCGTTTTTTGGCGTGCCGTGTCCAGACTTGAAAAGGGCTACCACCTTGCCTTTACCAAAAAGGGCAAGCTTGCAAATCCGAAGGAAACGGGCATTTACAAGGGGACTTACTCCTCTTCCTCAAAGGGCAACTTTGGTTTTGTTACAACAGACGATGGTGAGTTCTTCATTCCACCCCATTTTGGCGGTGGCGCTGTCTTTTCCGACACGGTTGCCATAAAAAGGATTGATATGTCCTCAAGGCACTACGGCAAGGGCAACGAGGCAGAGGTTATTTCTATAATTGAGCGTGGTCTTAAAACCGTTGTGGGCACACTTGTGGTTTACCATAGCGGCAGGGCAAGAATTTGCCAAATTGAGCCTGACAACGAAAGAATCAGGCTAAGGATTAATATTCCCGAAAAAGCCCTTGGTCAAAGGGAAAACGGGGACAAGGTAATTTGCAAGATTGTTGCCTACCCCCAAAGCGACTACGGCTATGCCACAGGCGAGATTATCGCTTTTCTCGGCAAGGCTGACTCCCTTGAGGGTAACTACCGTGGTATTCTCCACGAAAACAACATTGTTACCGAGTTCAGAGATGAAACCGTTTCAGAGGCGCAAAAGGTATGCAAGGAGGAGGTTTCTCCCCTTGGCAGGGTGGATTTAAGAAATGAAACAATTTTCACAATTGACTCCCATGAGGCAAAGGATTTGGACGATGCAATTTCCGTCAAGGAAACAGAGGATGGTTACGTGCTGGGTGTTCATATTGCGGACGTTTCCCACTATGTAAGAAAGCGCTCCCACCTGGATAAAGAGGCCATGGAGCGTGGCACCAGCGTTTACTTTACCGACAAGGTTGTGCCTATGCTTCCAAAGGAGCTTTCAAACGGAATCTGCTCTCTTAATGAGGGTGTGGACAGGCTTGCCCTTTCCGCATTTATGACTCTTGACAAGAGTGGTACCATTCTTTCAACGGAAATCAAAAACACCATCGTTCGCTCCAAGGTAAAGGGCATTTACAGCGAGCTTAATGATATTATCGAAAAGAATGAGGGTAGCCAGTTCTTCCCGAAATACAGACACGTTATCGACGATTTTCAAATTATGCTAAGGCTTTACCGCCTACTTAAGGCTAAGAGCGAGTCCAAGGGAGCTATGGAGCTGGAAAGCGAGGAGGCCAAGATTGTTCTTAACGAAAAGGGACATCCTGTTGACGTTGTAAAGCGCGAGCGTGGAGAAAGCGAAAGGCTTATTGAGCAGTTTATGCTCTGCGCCAACGAGGGTGTTGCCACCTTCCTTTATAACGCATCAATCCCCTGCGTTTATCGTGTTCACGACGAGCCGGACAGAGAAAAAATTGACGCCTTTGCAATCTTTGCAAGGAACCTTGGCATTGATGTTTCTCCCTTGAACGCAAGGAAAACAATTACCCCCTCACAGCTTTCAAGAATTCTTGAGGATGCTGACAAAAAGGGGCAAAAGCTGATTGTTTCAAGCATACTTCTCCGCTCGCTTATGAAGGCAAAATACTCCTCTGTGCAAAAGCCGCACTTTGGTCTTAACACAGAGTGCTACTGCCACTTTACCTCTCCAATCAGGCGCTACCCGGACCTGTCTGTTCACAGAATTATAAAGGCGCTTTTGGCAGGAGAGATTAATGAAAGCACGGTTGGAGAATATGAAAGGCTTGCAAGCCTTAGTGCAGAGCTTTCAACCGACAACGAAATCCGTGCGGTTCATGCGGAAAGAGATATTGAGGAGCTTTACAAGGCTGTCTATATGCACGACAGAATCGGCGAGGAATTTGAATGTGTTATTTCCTCTGTTAACTCCTTTGGCTTCTTTGCAAGGACCGAAAACCTTTGCGAGGGTCTTGTTCCCATCGAAAGCCTTGGCGGCGGCTTTGTCTTTGACAAGGAAAACCATATACTTTCAAGGGGCAGAACCATTTACCGTCTGGGTATGAGGGTTAAGGTAAGGGTCGACGATGTGAACATTAGCCTAAGGCAGGTTAATTTCCGGCTTGTTAAGGGCGAGGGCGACTCCCCTGCTCCAAAAGAGATGATTACAAGACACAAAAAGGCAGAAAGGGACATCGGGCGCTACCGCCATCACAAAAAGGCACACACAAGAAAAAGACGCTAAGTAAGAAAGAGGGATTTTTCCCTCTTTTTTGTGTATATTTACCAAATTATATATATAAGGAAGATTATTTTTGAAGAAAAGTAAAAAAATGCAAAAAATTTTAATAAATATATTCCAATAATTAAAAAATTATGCTATAATAGTGCTGTGCGCCGTGAAGTAGGCTTGTCCTGCGACGCAAACAATCATTAAGTAAGTAAAATTTATTTATGGAGGTACTTAAATGAGTACAAAGAAGTATGTTTACCTTTTTACTGAAGGTAACGCAAACATGAGAGAAATTCTCGGTGGTAAGGGTGCTAACCTTGCTGAGATGACCAACATCGGTCTTCCTGTTCCACAGGGCTTCACAATCTCAACAGAGGCTTGTACACAATACTACGAGGATGGCAGACAAATCAACGATGAAATCCAGGCTCAAATCATGGAATACATCGACAAGATGGAGGCTATCACAGGCAAGAAGTTCGGCGACCTTGAGAACCCACTTCTCGTTTCTGTTCGTTCCGGTGCCAGAGCTTCCATGCCAGGTATGATGGATACAATTCTTAACCTTGGTCTTAACGAAGAGGTTGTTAATGTTATGGCTGAAAAGTCTGGCAACGCTCGTTGGGCTTGGGACTGCTACAGAAGATTTATCCAGATGTACTCCGACGTTGTTATGGAGGTTGGTAAGAAGTACTTTGAAGAGCTCATCGATAAGATGAAGGAAGCAAAGGGCGTTACACTCGACGTTGAGCTTACAGCTGAAGACCTTAAGGAGCTTGCTAACCAGTTCAAGGCTGAGTACAAGGCTAAGATTGGCGCTGACTTCCCAGCTGATCCTAAGGAGCAGCTCATGGGCGCAGTTAAGGCTGTATTCCGTTCTTGGGACAACCCACGTGCTAACTACTACAGAATGCAGAACGAAATCCCATATTCTTGGGGTACTGCTGTTAACGTACAGGCTATGGCTTTCGGTAACATGGGTGATGACTGTGGTACAGGTGTTGCATTTACTCGTGACCCTGCTACAGGTGAAAAGAAGCTTATGGGTGAATTCCTTACAAACGCACAGGGCGAGGACGTTGTTGCAGGTGTTCGTACTCCAATGCCAATCGCTATGATGGAGGAAAAGTTCCCAGAGGCTTACAAGCAGTTTGTTGAGGTTTGCGGTATTCTTGAAAACCACTACAGAGATATGCAGGATATGGAATTTACTGTTGAGCACGGTAAGCTCTATATGCTCCAGACAAGAAACGGTAAGAGAACTGCTACTGCAGCGCTCAAGATTGCTGTTGCTCTTGTAAATGAAGGTCTTAAGACTAAGGAAGAGGCGCTCTTGATGCTTGATCCTAAGCAGCTTGATGCTCTTCTCCACCCACAATTCGATGCTAAGGCACTTAAGGCTGCTAAGCCGGTTGCTTCTGCACTTCCAGCTTCTCCGGGTGCTGCTTGCGGTAAGATTGTATTTACTGCTGAGGACGCTGTTGAAGAGGGCAAGAAGGGCGAGAAGGTTGTTCTTGTTCGTCTTGAAACATCTCCAGAGGATATTGAGGGTATGCACTACGCTCAGGGTATCCTTACAGTACGTGGCGGTATGACATCTCACGCAGCCGTTGTTGCTCGTGGTATGGGTACTTGCTGTGTATCCGGCTGTGGCGAAATCGCTATGGACGAGGAAAACAAGAAGTTTACTCTTGCCGGTAGAACCTACGTTGAAGGCGACTACATCTCCCTCGACGGCTCAACAGGTAACATCTACGGCGAGGCTATTCCTACTGTACCTGCTACTATCGGTGGCGAGTTTGGTACAATCATGGCTTGGGCTGACGAATACAGACAGCTCCAGGTTAGAACAAATGCTGACACACCAAGAGACGCTATTCAGGCTAGAACCTTCGGTGCTGAGGGTATCGGTCTTTGCCGTACTGAGCATATGTTCTTCGAGCCAGACAGAATTTCCGCTATTCGTGAAATGATCTGCTCTGACACTGTTGAGGAAAGAGAGGCTGCTCTTGACAAACTTCTTCCAATGCAGCAAGGCGACTTCGAGAAGCTTTACGAGGCTCTTGAGGGACACCCTGTTACAATCCGTTTCCTTGACCCACCTCTACACGAGTTTGTTCCTACTGAGGAAAAGGATATTGAGCTTCTTGCTCAAACACAAAACAAGACTGTTGCTGACATTAAGAACATCATCGCTTCTCTCCATGAGTTCAACCCTATGATGGGTCACCGTGGATGCCGTCTAACAGTTACTTACCCAGAAATCGCTAAGATGCAGACAAGAGCTGTTATCCGTGCTGCTATCAATGTTTCTAAGAAGCACCCAGACTGGTCAATCGTTCCTGAAATCATGATTCCACTTGTAGGCGAGTACAAGGAGTTCATGTTCGTTAAGAAGATTGTTGTTGCTGTTGCTGACGAGGAAATCGCTAACGCAGGCGCTGACCTTAAGTATGAGGTTGGTACAATGATGGAAATTCCAAGAGCTTGTCTAACTGCTGACGAAATCGCTAAGGATGCTGAGTTCTTCTGCTTCGGTACAAACGACCTTACACAGATGACATTCGGCTTCTCCCGTGACGACGCTGCTAAGTTCCTTACAGCTTACTACGAGAGCAAGATTTACGAGAACGATCCATTCGCTAGAATCGACCAAAACGGTGTTGGTAAGCTTATGAGCATGGCTGTTGAAATGGGCCGTGACGTTCGTCCAACAATGCA
Source organism: Clostridia bacterium (assembly GCA_017468115.1). Next base: position 33,116 of record JAFUJS010000014.1, read on the forward strand.
CATCGGTATCTGCGGCGAGCACGGTGGAGACCCAACATCTGTTGAGTTCTGCCATAACATCGGTCTTTCCTATGTTTCCTGCTCACCATTCAGAGTTCCAATTGCAAGACTTGCTGCTGCTCAGGCTGCTATTAAGAACCCTAGATAATTGTAGAAGCGGCTGAGCCGGTAGAAACCAAAGGCACACTTAATTATCTGATTTTCAAAAACCTGTAACTTAATAAAGGTATAAGGTAGAAAGCCTTGCGATTTTCGCAAGGCTTTCGTTTTTTATATGTGCCTTTTATTCACGACTACTCGCACTACCGTACAAAGTACGGCTCACGGCTTCCCAGTCGTGGATTTTCTCCACCCCTCAGCACTTCTAGGCTTCGTTTTGCACAAGAGCGGATAAAGCAAAGCCCCCAACCACCCCTATTTTTTGTTTGTGATGGGTCTTTTTTATTTTCGTATTGCTTTTAATATCTAATTGTGATAATATTTTCTTAGGACTATTTCCAAAGGAGAGTTTATTATGGATATTCAAAGAATAAATAGAGTTCAGCCTCTTATGGACAGGCGATTTGGTATGTTTATACACTGGGGCATTTATGCTGTGCCTGCAAGGGCTTCAAGGAGCGAGTGGATTCGCTCTGTTGACAAGGTTTCAAACGAGGAGTATCAGCCATATTTTGATGCCTTTGACCCTGTGGATTACGACCCGAAGAAGTGGGCTAAGCTGGCGAAGGCTGCAGGTATGAAATATGCTGTGCTTACTGCAAAGCACCACGACGGCTTTTGCCTTTTTGACAGCCAATATACCGACTACAAAGCGACTAACACCAAGGCAGGAAGAGACCTTGTTAAGGAGTATGTTGAGGCGTTTCGTGCCGAGGGCATTATGGTAGGTCTTTACTATTCTCTGCTTGACTGGCACCACCCTGACTACCCTGCCTATGGCGATGCCCATCACCCGATGCGAGACAATCCCGAGTACAAGCATCAGGGCGAGCATTTTGAGAGATATATTGAATATCTGCACGGACAGGTACGTGAGCTGATGACCAACTATGGCAAGATAGATATTCTCTGGTTTGACTTTCACTACGACGAAATGACCGGTGAAAAATGGGAAGCCTCAAGGCTTGTTAAAATGGTCCGTGAGATTAATCCCGACGTTATAATTGACGACCGTCTTGGCGGAGATATTAAGGTTGATGAGCCTGTTTACTACGCAGGGGACTTCGGCTCTCCCGAGCAGATGATTCCTGTGGGCGGTGTTAAGGACTACCGTGGCAACCCAATCCCTTGGGAAACCTGTATGACCCTTAACGACAACTGGGGCTACAGCTCCAGCGACACAAATTACAAGAGCGCGCAAAACGTTATACGCCAGCTTGTTGAATGCACAAGCAAGGGCGGAAACCTTATTCTTAATGTGGGACCTGATGCAAGAGGCAACATTCCAAAAAAGAGTGTGGAAATTCTTACAGAGGTTGGCAAGTGGATGGACAAAAACGGGGAAAGCATTTACGGCTGTGGCATATGCCAGATTCCAAAGCCCGAATGGGGACGCATTACCGAAAGCAAAACCCACATTTATCTTCACTTTACCGACATTAATATGGATACGGTTGCAATCGAGGGCTTAGGTAGCCGTGTCGGTATGCCTACCCGTCTTGACGACGGCTCCCTTATTTCAAGAAGCGACCCTTGGAATGTGGGCAGCTACGAGGGTGTTGACAACCTTTATATTCATCTTCCTCGCTTTGCTACCCTTGACCCTATTGATACAGTTATCAAGCTTCCAAAGATATAAAAAAGGCGGTTAATCCGCCTTTTTTTCTTCAATTTCGGACACGGGGTCCTGTTTTTTCGGCTTTTGGTCAAGGAGCAGCACCTTTCGCAGCACCCTTACCACCGGCTTGTAAATCACAATTGCTATTACTGTGTTTATGCTGTATTTAATCAGATTGAAGGGCAAAAATACAGGCAAAAGCATGCCGTTTACCACCTCTTGGGGTGTGCCGTTATAGTGAGGGGTTATAAGAAAGTTCCAAAGTATCATTGTCCCTGTTGTAACAAGTGTGCCAAGGACAAGACCGATAATTGCCATATAAAAGCGCCTGTTTTTCTTGTAAAGCAGGGACGGAATTATTGCGTAGGTTACGCTGGAGATTATATTCATAACCATTCCAATGGGTCCTGTGGTGCTTATTGTTACCATTTCAACAAAGGAAACAACAAGAGAGATAATTATTGTGGCGTAGGGACCCAATGCAAAGCCTGCCATAACTATTACCGAGTCCTTAAAGTCGAAGCCCAGAAATTCGTTAAATTTGATTGGTACAACCAAGCTTGTAAGCACCGATAAAACATATGCAAGGGCGCAGAAAACACCGATTGTGGTAATGCTTCTTGCCTTTTTTGATTTCATATATACTCCTTCTCGGGAAAACAAAAGCCCTCGCTAAAACGAGGGCATAGATACGCATAAGTCAGCATACTCTTCTTTCATCCAGACTGTACTGTCGGCTTTGGAATTTCACCAAATCAACCAAAAAGGCTCGTGGGCTATACCACCGGTAGGGAATTGCACCCTGCCCCGAAGATTATTTATTTTACTTTATTTTAGCACTACTTATATTATATGTCAAGTTTTATTTTGGTTATTTACAAAAGAGTGCCGATATGTTAAAATAAGTGTGTAACAATTTTCCCCACACATTAAATTCAGACACGAAAGGCGGGAGCATTTGCCGCTTTACTACGGCTTTATTCTCTCCCGTAAACCATAATATGAAAAAGAAAATTTGCTTAATACACACAGGCGGCACCATTGGTATGCTCCGTGGCGAGAGTGGCTACTCTCCTAAGGCGGGCTACTTTGGGGCTGTACTTGACACCATTGAGGACTTAAGGAACGAGGCTATGCCCGACTTTGACTTTTTCGAGATGGACCCCCTTCTTGACTCGTCCGATATGGCGGTTGGAGATTGGAACAGAATTGGCGAGGAAATTGCCTCAAGATACGATTTGTACGACGGCTTTGTAATCCTGCACGGCACGGACACTATGGCTTATACCGCCTCTGCCCTTTCCTTTATGCTGGAAAATCTGAGTAAGCCTGTTATTCTGACCGGCTCACAAATTCCTCTTTGCGAGGTAAGGAGCGACGGACGAGATAATCTGGTTACCTCGCTTTTAATTGCACAGGACGGAAAATTTGGCGAGGTGTGTCTGTATTTCGGTGGCAGGCTACTTCGTGGAAACCGTTCCACAAAGATGTCTGCTGACGGCCTTTTAGCCTTTGACTCTCCAAACTGCCCACGACTTTGCGAGGCAGGAATAAGCATCAGATATTTGCCTGTTCCGCCTGCTCCAAAGCCACAAGGGGACAAGCTTACCCTTTGTCGTCTGTTGGACGTGCCAATCGGAGTTTTGAAGGTGTTCCCCGGCATTCGCTTTCCCATTTTTGATAAGCTGATGACCGAAAAGCTAAAGGGCATCGTGCTTGAAACCTTTGGCGCAGGAAACATCCCAGGCGAGGGTAATGCCCTTTTGCCGATTATCGAGCGCGCCTTTAATGCCGGCTCGGTTATTACCGTTTCCTCTCAATGCCCACAGGGCACAGTTTCCCTTGGCACCTATGCCACCAGCTCTCCCCTTAAAAAAGCAGGTGCTGTAAGCGGCTTTGATATGACAACCGAGGCTTGCGTTGCCAAGCTCTACTATCTGTTTAGCAAGGGCTACTCCAAGGAAGAAATCAAGGCTCTAATGGAAGAAAATCTCCGTGGCGAGCTTACAAAATCATAAAAAATGCGACACAGGGTCGCATTTTTTGTTTTGATTAATTTGTCTTTAGCTTTTATTTTTTATATTTTTAGGACAGAGGACAGCTCCCCATTCCCTTCACTCCGCAAACCAAATTTTCAGCACCTTTCCATCGCTAGCTCGAATAGCAATACTACACTCCTCTCCAAGCGAAACCGTACCATCGTCATAGCAAGAACCGTTCCAAAAGGAAACTACATATAAATCCTCTTCCTTGTCATAAAATACCAGCTGTGGAGCATATCCTTCATCCACCTTGTCTTTGAAAAGAGAGTTGAAAATAGATGTTGCTACATCAACAGCAACATTTTTATCGGCAATCACTGTGCCATTGTAGCTCCCAAGATTATCATCCAAATTTTTATCGTGATATATGCCCTCTTCGTATTCGATCTCTTTCGGTTCTTCTCCTTTTTCACAAGACATAATAGAAAACATTATTAGCAAAATCACGAAAGCAACGGCAATCAGCCTTTTCATATATCATTCCTCCTTGTGATTGTGGGTGTATTTAGACGGGGGGATGGCGACCCTTTCACGTCTTCTCAGTATTTGTGCCACAGGGTCGCATTTTTTGTTTTGATTGATTTGTCTTTAGCTTTTATTTTTTATATTTTGCCAAGCTGGTGTTTACCTCTGTTACAATGAAATGGACAACTATATCCTCTGACTCATAGCCCTCCATTTCGGGCACGGCTATGTAGTAAAGACAGCTCTTATCGGTTGTTTCCCATTCCTTGCTGTATTCTAATGATATATACAGGTTATTGCCCGTTGTGCTAACGCTATGAAAGGTGTACAATGGCAGGTTTTTAACTGCATTTTCTACGTAAATCAGCAAATATTTACGTGTAGATCCATCCTTCGTGAGAAGTGGAATATTCAAGCCAGGGTGCTTTTCGTTCAGTTTCTCTATGTCCTGGTTGCCTCGCACATATATCATCGTGTTATTTGGCAAATCAAGCTCACAACTTTTTACATGATAGCCGTTGTAACCATCAGCATTTTTTATATCCACCTGAGACTTTGCTTGGATTTTTATTTCGCCCTCTATATTATGAGGCTCAGAAAATTCAGATCGCTTAATTATAAAGAAATACCAATAATAGACGAAGTCATCTGGCTCTGGCACCGGCTCCGTAGCGCCATCAAATCTCACCTCTTGATAGTAGTGATCTATAGTGGATCCTTCCTTACTGAGATTTATACCCTTAAATCCATATTCACCGGATTCTACTCGACCATAAAGACGGGTGTCCGCCTCTCTTACTATAACAAACTTGTTATTTGAAAGGTTTATTTCGTTTAATTGCTCTTGGGTTATGCTTGGAATCTTTTCTCTAATCTTTTCGTAGGTATCTAAAATTTTATAATACGACACCATTTCAGGGAATGCCTCTCCGACATAATCGCTTCCATCTATATTCAAGTCTAACTTTTTGTAAAAGCCCTCGTGTTCTATATTCCGTGCATATGCCACATTGACAACGTTTCCAATACTGTCGGCATCATCGTTGTCAGTAGCTAATCCACCGCCCACGCCTGTCTCCGTTTGACTGGATTCACTATCGTTGGGTGGCAAGGGCGTATTACAGGCACATAGGCATAAAGCCATTACAAGAGCGACTAGCATTAAAATCTTTTTCATAAAAAGTCCTCCTTTTGTTTCCCTCTAATTATATTAACACGCTTCAACCTTGTTCAGGTTAAGACGATGTAAATTATCCCTCTATTTACATATTAGACCAAATTTTTGATAAAAGGTTGATGG
>JAFUJS010000031.1 GCA_017468115.1 Clostridia bacterium
TCAAATCAGCACAACTGGATCTTTAAGGAATACGAAACAGGTAACGAACCAACATGCACAAGCGAGGGTAATGCAATTTTTGAGTGCCTGGGCTGTGGCGACACAATGAAGGTTCCTGCACTTCACAGATTTACATACTTCGTAGAGCATTTGGACGGCCAGGCTCCAACCTGCACAGCATACGGCTATTCAACATTTGAATGTCTATATTGTACTGAAAGTGAAACAAGATTTGTTCCACCTACACACAGCTACGACCCAGTACAAAAATATCCTGCTACATGTACACTTGGTAGCATCACAGACTACACATGTACTGTTTGTGGCGACTGCTACAGAGAAGAGAGTGAGCCAAACGGACATAATAAGTCCTTCTTCCCGATTTCCTCAACAGTAACCTGTACAGAGGACGGCGTTGAAATTTACTCCTGCTATAACTGCTCCGAGCTTGTTGTGGAGGAGGTTGAGGCAACCGGACACAACTGGGAAGTTGACGAGAATACAATTGACGTAACAACACACACAGCAACAGCAAGCTGCACAAATGACGGCTGTGGACAAACAACCACAGTAAGCACAGTTGGTATGGAACAGGACCCAATCGCTACAACCGTTCCAAGTACAATTTCCGTAACAGCAGGCTCTGATTGGGTATATTACACCTTTGAGCACCAAGAGGGAATACTTACAATCACACTTGACAAGGATACCTACTACCTAATGGTTAAGGACACAAGCGGTAAGTACGAAACACAGTTCTTCTGGGGCGGCGAAACAGAGATTACTGCTGAGCTTATGGCAAGCGGTACATACGTAATTGCAGTTTCCTCAGGCTCCGATGCTGAGGTTGAGCTTAATATCACAACAGCATTTGAGGAAAAGGACCTTCCTGACTATGGCGAGGCTTCCTCTAAGCCAATCGTAATTGAAAGCACAAATACAGAGTACACCTCAACAGGCACAACCTGGTTCAAATACCAAACAGAATATGCCGGCAAGGTAACAATTACAGTTACAGGCACAGCTACTGTTAAGTATGGTGAAAATCCGGAAGAGCTTACTGCCTACACAGCTCCATTTGATGATGTGTATGGCTATACAGTATACTACATTTGTGTTGAATCAACCGAAGAGGTTACAATCAAGGTAGGCCTGGAGGCACCTGTTGGCTCTATGGACAATCCATTTGAGCTTGCAAGCGGAGATAATGCTATTACCGTTCCAAGCTATAGTCAATACTACACCAAATATACAGCCGACAAGGCAGGAAAGCTTACTGTTTCCTACGACTCATCAATCGTTATTAATGTGGGATATGGCTACAACCCATATATGCTAATGGGTCAATTTGACAACGGCAAGGCTATAATAGATGTTGTACCTAACGATGTTATCTACATCGGCTTTAATGAGGCTAGTGGCTCCGCAGTTGAGCTTACACTCGCAGTATCCTTTGAGGAGGCAAGCACAGAGCCAACTGAGGAAATGGGCGAAAAGATTGGTACACTTGACGTTACAGTAACCGAGACATACGGCTACACAGACGAGTACACCTATACAGCAACAAACGCAGGTACATATACCTTCTTCGTTCCTGCAAATCTTGGCTTCTACAGCAAGGCACAGCAGGATGTGTTTGGAGATGCAGAGGCTGACTTCTACTCAAATTCAATCGGCACATTTGTATCAGTAGAGCTTACAGCCGGACAGAGCTACACATTCTATGTAGGCTCAACAACCGCAGACACATACACACTTGATATCTACTACGCAGAATAATCACAAAAAGGCGACCTCGGTCGCCTTTTTTTCTTGCAATATATATGCAAAAATGGTACAATGAGATTAATAATATAGCTTTGGGGGACAAAAATGGAATTTATCATTAAAACAGAAAATCAAGTAAAATACAGTGAGATTAAAAAAATCAAGGACACAGCTGTGGCTGAATACCTTGTAAAAATCGTATTCGAGAAAAATATTAGCCCAAAGCCTTATTCAATTATTTGGGAGGAGGAGCAAATAGACATACTTGGCTTTTGGTCCTCTAAGGCAGGCACACAGCATAATATAACTCCCGATTGGTGTACAAGAAAGGAAGAGAGCAGAACCGCCTCGGGTATGCCCTTAATTTGCCTTTTTAATAAGGCGGACCAAAACAGAGTAACCGTTGCCCTGTCTGACCCGTCAAGCCCTGCACGTATTTCTGCAGGCGTTGTTGAGGAAAATGCAAAAATCAGAATACAAATTGACCTGTTTTCGGAGCTTACCTCTGCCATTTCCGAATATGAGGTAATAGTCAGAGTAGACAAGCGAAATGTTCCGCTTTACGATGCAATAAAGGATGCAAGAGAGTGGTGGAGTGGGCTGGGCTATAAGTGCGCCTACACCCCAAGCGAGGCTAAAATGCCTATGTATTCCACCTGGTACAGCTTTCATCAGCACACAATCCCCGAGGAAATTATAAAGGAATGCGAAATTGCCAAGGCATACGGCATGGACACGGTTATTGTGGACGACGGCTGGCAGACGGACGACAACTCGAGGGGCTACGCCTTTTGTGGAGATTGGCAGGTTTGTAAGGAAAAAATCCCCGATATGAAGGGGTTTGTTGATAAAATCCATTCTCTGGGTATGAAATTTATGATTTGGTTCTCCGTGCCCTTCGTTGGCTTTGAGAGCAAGAACTACGAAAGATTTAAGGGTATGTACCTAGGCACAAGGCTAAGCTCCCGTGCCTCAATCCTCGACCCCCGCTTTAAGGAGGTACGAGATTTTCTTACCGATATATACGCAGATAGCGTTAAAAAATACGGCTGGGATGGCTTGAAGCTTGATTTTATTGACTCCTTCAAGCTTACCGAGGACAGCTCACAGGACTTCGAAAAAATGGATACCGTTTCCCTTGAGGAGGGTGTGCAAATGCTTCTTTCCGAGGCTACCGAAAAGCTAAAGGCAATCAACCCCGATATAATGATTGAGTTCAGGCAGTCCTACATAGGACCTGCAATTTCCAAGTTTGGAAACATTTTCAGAGTTACCGATTGCCCCTGCGACCCAATCTATAACAGAGAGTTTTCACTAAATCTTCGCCTTTCCTCAGGCACCACCGCAATTCATAGCGATATGCTTATGTGGAACAAGGACGACACAAACGAAAGCGTTTTGTATCAGCTTTTGTCAGTTATGTTTGCAGTGCCTCAAATTTCAATTCGCTTTGATAGCATAACCGAGGACCACAAAAAACTCCTTAAAAATTATCTTGCGTTTTGGAAAGAGCACAGAAATACACTCCTTGAGGGTGAGCTTACCGTCAAGGGCGCAGACGTTGGCTACACCATGGCAAAAAGTAAAAAGGACGGGGAGAGTGTGGCTGTTTTGTATCAGGACGTTGTATTTTCATCTGAAAATAACACCTGCGAATATGTATTTAATTCCACAGGCAGAGATAATGCTTATATTGAGGCAAGCACAGAGAGAAAATATCAAATCTACGATATTTTTGGCACTATGTACAGCCAGGGTAAAATCCCCGCTGGCGTCTCAAGGCTTCCCGCCAAAAGCGGAGAAATGATAAAGCTTTACTAAAGGAGCGAAAATAAAAAAATTCTCCCTGCGCAAAGGCGCAAGGAGAATTTTTTGTTTATTGTGCTTAAAAAATGGTTTTGCCCACCCCCGTGTCTGTTTTTGCGCAGATTTCTCTGATTTATAAGAAAAAATTGATGTAATAGTTAACATAATTAAGGCTAAATTGTTGAAATGGTATTACTAAAGTGATATAATGTTAATTAGTAAACTAATTTTAATACGGAGGGGCTATGAAAAGATATTTATTCAGTATAGCCTTGTGCCTTTGCTTAGTTATAGCGTGCGCTTTTGTATTTAGTGCGTGCGATGGCGAGGGCGCTGTTACGTACACAGTTACCTTTGAGGAAAACGGCGGCACACCCGTGGAGAATATAACAGGTGTGTCAGCAGGCGATACAATCACTCTGCCACAGGACTTTTTATTATGTATAGATTGACACATGTGCAAAAAAATGGTAAAATGAACAAAAATACAGACACGAGGTAAGCAAAATGAGAAAAATTATAGATAGCCATATGCACATAAAATGGTGGGGTCAGAAGGACTACATTTCCTGCTTTGACAGATATCGAGAAAGCGAGAGCTTACATTCAATAAATATATGCTCAATCCCACTTGCACAGTCAAATGTGGCAAACAATATTTTGCTGGTGTTTCACAAGCTGGCTCGCCCAAATACATACATTCACGGCGGAGTTGAGCTAATTCATATTCCCGTTGACAATATGCCAAGCCATATGGACGCAGTAACACAGTATAGGGAGCTTATGGACCTTGGCTTTGATGGCATTAAAATGCTGGAGGGTAAGCCCACAGAGCACAAAAGAATAGGCAAAAGCCTTAACCACAAGGAGCTAAATAAGCTTTATTGTGAAATTGAGAAGGACGGCACACACCTTCTTATGCACGTAAACGACCCGGACGAGTTTTGGGATTTGGACAGGGCGCCCGATTGGGCAATAAAGGCAGGCTGGACCTATACAGACGGTAGCTTTTCAACCTACGAGGAAATAAAAAGACAAGCTATCAAAATTCTTGAGGACTATCCAAGCATAAAAATGACCCTTGCACACTTTTTCTTCAGCAGCAAGGAGCCGCAGCTTTTGGAAAAGCTCTTTTCCCTGTACCCCAACCTATGTGTTGACCTGACACCGGGCGGAGAGATGTACGTGTCCTTTGAAAAGAATTACAGCTACTACAAGGAATTTTTCAAAAAATACTCCGACAGGCTGATTTTCGGCACAGACCGTAGCTATATGTGCGACGAAGGGTATGCCAAGTGGCAATACGACCTTGTTACCACCTTCCTGGGCACCGACAAGGAAACACTCAGCTTTGACAACAAAATTCTTAAGGGCTTAGGCCTTAGCGAGGAGAAAAAGGACCAAATCTTCTTTGCCAACTTTGAAAGCAGGGTGGGCACATCCCCCAAGCCCATAGACAAGGAAAAATTCAAGGCGTACATAGAAAAATATTCCTTTGTCTTAACCGACGAGGACAAGGAGCATATAAAAGCACTCTCAAAAAAATACCTATAAAAAAAGGACTGCATTTGCAGTCCTTTTTTACATAAGTATTCCGTAAATCATTAGATTGTAGCGGTCATTTAGCGCCCTTATTTCCACCTGAGATATTTTCTTAATTGGGGTTCTGATTTCCAGGCAATTTACTATGTATTCCTCAAAATTTTTGTCATAGCTAAAGGACAAGGCTCGCCTTGCATTTTCTGCCACAGGGTTTATTCTTGAGGAGCCCACAGAGGCGTAGGCAATAGTGGCATCAGCTCCGTTTTTGACAGTATAAGACTGCGTGTCACCATCTGTGTATTTAATGGTTATTTCTGCAATATCTTCGCAGTAATCTCCCAAAATCGGATATCCGTAATTCAGGCAGGTCATACCGAGAATCGAAAGGGAGCCTGTGGACATACCGCCCTCAAACACAAGCGCATTCTCGGATACCAAATATGGTATTCTTGAAACACTACAAAATTCCTCTTTTTCAAACACAGGTCCGCTTGTAATTTGCTTTTTCCTTGTTTTTGCCAGCCTTGTTTTCAGCGGCTTTCTTGCAACAGACAAAACCGCCTCATAGCTTGGCTGCTGCTTGCATTTTAGCGCCCGTCCATAAATTTCCCTGTGTCTTGTTGACTTGTATGTATAGTCAGCCAAAGGAAGGGGCGCAGGGGCAGAGTGGCAGGATTCCTTACCCTTGATAGCACTGCAAAAAGCATCGAAAATCAGATTTGGCTTTCTTTCAAAGTTCACAAGGGCTTCCTTCAACGTGCCGTCTATGCAGGCATCCCCACCTCTGTTATAATCCTTGATTTCCGCCCAATACCAAAGGCAGGTGCCTGCTAAGGCATTCTTTTCATAAAGCCTGTGCATCGACATTAAAAATTCTGTTAGAAGACTAGGCTTGTCGTAAACATAATACCCGCCCCACTCTGTAAACATAAGTGGCTTGTCGCACAGCGCTTGGCTGGCTTTTTCAGCCATTTCAAAGGTATGGCTGTATGGGTGCATAGTGTAAAAATCAAGACCACACAAATTGTAGTATTTTATAGTGTCCTCGTTTGACATATTGTTGGCGCCGGAAACGGGACGTGTGCCATCGTTTTCACGGCATATCCGAACAGCCTCCTTCAGAAAGCTCTCTTCAAAATCGCACTCGTTAAAGGCAAGCCAAAAGGCTATGCTGGGGTGGCTTCTGTCTCTTAAAACCACTCGCCTCAGCACCTCGAGGCACTCACCGGTCAGCTTGGCGTTATTAACATCCGCCTGCCACATTCCCGGCTCCTCACAGCATAAAAGCCCAAGCTCGTCGGCAATATCAATAGTAGCCTTATTGTGGGGATAATGGACTAAGCGTACAAAATTACTGCCCGTGTCCTTTATCATTTTCATATCCTTGTAAATTTTCTCATAGGAAACGGTGTGCCCGCCGTCTTCGCTGCACATCTCGTGTCGGCATACACCCTTTAGGAAAATGTCCTTGCCGTTTAAGGCAAAGTGGTTGCCTCTGCACTCAAATTCACGAAAGCCCACACGCATTTTATAGGTGTCAACCACCTCGCCGTCCAAAAGCTCAATTTCCAGCTCATATAGAGTAGGGGAGTCAGGGGACCAGGGTAAAACACCCTTAATTGTCCTTGCTTGATTGCCTGATGCCACATATGTATCTACAGCCTTGCCACCCAAGGACAGGGTAACCTTGTAAGAAAGCGGCAGGGAAGCATAAACCTGTACATCATACTCAGCATCCTTATAATCATTAATAAGCTTTCCTGTAAAAAAGACGTCCTTAATATATCCCTCATTTTTGTAAATTACAGACACGTCCCTTATAATTCCGCCGTAATTCTCCCAACCCTCGCTAGGTCCAAATTCAGCATTTATGTCCTCAAGCTCAACGTGGAGCAGATTGTCCCTTTCCTTAACTATATTTGTTATATCAAAGGTGTACTCGCTGTAAGGAAGCAGCTTGCCAAGATAAGCATCGTTAAGATAAATGTGGGCATTGTAGGTTATGCCGTCAAACCTCAAAAGCACAACAGGGGAAATATGCTCCAAATCGAAAACCCTTTCACACTCAGAGTGCCCAACACAAAGCGCCGAAAAGGGCACAGCCCTTTGGCTCCACCCACCCTTTCCGATTCTGTAATTCCAAATTCCATTAAGCGATTGTATCATTTTAAGCCTCAAATAAATTGTATAGCTTTAATGCTTTGCAAAAGCAAAAGCGCTATCCTCTTTCTTAATTTTACCACTTGCCACATCTTCTTGTCAATATAAATCCCGACCAAAAAACTGCTACGGAATAATCCATCCACACTATGACAAAATGCGGAGATGACTTCGCAAAAGGTTGCTCGTAACACTTCCTGCGCCTCAAATTAGCGAGCTATTTTCGGCTTAGTCGCTAGGCGCACTCCATTCAAGCAGAGCTTGAAGCGAAGCTCTCACACCGCACACGGACCAAAAGAAAAAAGCGAAAACAGCATAACGCACAGAGGGCTGACAGTTTTCTTCTGTCAGCCCTTATATCTTTGAACGGTTGAAATATTCATGGAAATATGATATAATAAACAGAGTGAGCAAACAAGGAGGAATTTTTATGAATTACGATATAATTATTATTGGTGCCGGACCGGGCGGTATTTTTTCCGCATACGAATTAAGTACACAAAGACCTGACCTTAAAATTGCTGTTTTCGAAGCCGGACACGCTTTGAATAAGCGCAAATGTCCTATCGATGGAGAAAAGATTAAAACTTGTATTGGTTGCAAGTGCTGTTCCATTATGAGCGGATTTGGTGGCGCGGGTGCATTTTCTGATGGAAAATACAACATTACAAATGATTTCGGCGGTACGTTGCACGAGTATATCGGAAAAAAGAAAGCACTCGACCTTATGAAATACGTTGATGAGATCAATATGCGTTATGGGGGCAAAGGCACAAAACTTTATACTACGGCAGGCTCGGCGTTCAGCACTGA
>JAFUJS010000015.1 GCA_017468115.1 Clostridia bacterium
CAAATGCTGCACCCGGTGCATTTACCTACACAGCAGCAGCTGATGCAACACTTACAGTAAAGTATGCTCTTGTTATGGGCGCTGCCGGTGATACAGTATCTTACTCTATCAATGGCGGTACAGCAGTAGCTCTTGAGGGCGATAACGTTGAGACTGTTATCAATCTTGTAGCGGGCGACGTAATCGTTATTACTATCAATTCAAACGGCTATGCTTCACTTCATGCTAATATCGCCACCACTGCAACAGGTGGTGACGAGGGTGGCAACGAAGGCGGCGATGAGCCTACTGAAACACTCAACGCAACCTACTATGCATACACAGAAGGACAAACAATCCTTACAGTTGCATTTAGCGATGATGGAACAGTAGTGTTCTCATACCTACACCCAATGAACCCATCTTCACTTACAGCTAACTACACAATTTCTAATGGTGCTGTTACACTAACAGATACCGAAACAGGCGACACACTCCCACAATTGGCTGCTTATGTAACACTCACAAGCGGAGTTCCAACATTAGCAGGCTACAGTGGTTATGAATACGACCTCTACGCAGAGGGCGAAACACCTTCTGTTGAAACACCTGAAGAGGTTGAGCTTTCAAAGGGAGACAACACAGTTCCTGTAACAGGTACAGATGTTATGACAAATGTAACCATTACATCTGAGGGCGCAGGTGTTTACTATATCACAGTTGGTACAAACGCAGTAGTGCTTGAGGGCTGGTCTACTTATGTAGCCGGTGATGTAATTACTGTTTATGCAAATGCTGCAGATGAAACCTACACCTACGAGGTTAACTCCGAGGATTACACCGCAGGAACAGTAAATCTTAATGTTGAGTTTGTTGCTAAGGCAGCAGACGAACCCGCTAAGGATGCTCTTGTGGGCGAATATAAGTCTGGCGATTACATCGTATCACTTTCTCGTGTATACGGCACAGGTGTTTACATCGTTACAGTTTATAATGCAGATAACAGTGTAAACCTACAATTTACATACACTCTAACTGATAATGGCGATAATTCATACACACTTTCTGACCTTGTAAATGTTCCAAACGAATATGGCGATGCAGGTACAGATAAGATTGATGAAATTGTAGCTAGCGGCATTACATTCTCAATTGATCCTGTTAAGGAAGATCTTACAGACGACTATTTCACAGTTGACAATTACAATGTAAGCATTATCAAGGCAGCTGGAGAATACTACATTACAATCTCAGATGCTGATTATAATGCATTTTACTACTTCACATACACTGTAACCGATAACGGAAACGGCACACTTACACTTAACCAAACAAACGTAGAAAACTCAAATGCATACGACCAAACAGCCGATACGGCTGCAACACTTGCAGCAATGGAGGCTCTTGAAATCGTAGTTAATTACGACGTAGAGAAGGAAGCTCTTCGTGGCACACACGAAGACCTTATTGACGGTTACATAGTAACATTCTACAAGAGCGAGGGTGCTTACTATGCAAACGTTTATACAGAGGATTATGCAACAAACCTATACTTCACCTTTGAGGTAGATGCTGGCGTAAATGGCGCAAAGAATGTTACACTTACTTACTTCGCAAACCCTGACTTCGAGACGGGTACAGAGACACAGGCTAACGAAATCGCTGCAAACGCTATCGTAATCGGCGGTCTCGAGGGCGAGGGTACATATGAGTCACCATACGTAATCGAAGAAACAGGCGATTATGTTTCTCCATATGCTGGTGGATATGAATACCCATACTTCCAGTTTACAGCTCCTGCAAACGGTTATGTAACAATCAGCTCTACATACGCAAACCTCAATCTCCAATATGGTAAGGTTATCGACACACCAAACAACAACATGTCTGCTGACGGTATGTCTTACTTGAATGAGATTAAGATTTATCTCCTAGAGGGCGCAACTGTTTACTTCAATGTAGCAGATAACACATTCCCAGAGGATGCAGTTAACGTACCTTTCACAATCTCCTTTGAAGAATTTGAGTCTGAAGACCCAAGCTTCCTTGAGGGCGAATGGAATGGTACTCAATCCACTATGTATAGTACCACTCCATATACCTTCATCTTCAATGACGACGGTACAGGCTCAGGCTCATATACTGATTGGAGCGGTTCAGTTGCATTTACAATCAACTACACACTTGTTGATGGTAATACAGTAGTAGTTAACTTCACAACATCCGGTTGGTCTGCTCAAGAGTTTGATATGACCTTTACATATGATTCTGAATCTGACACACTTACAGGCGATGCAGAGTTTATAAAAGCAAAGAAGCTTGAGGCTGGTAGCGTTCAAATCAATGCTACAAATGATAAGTATGTTTACTATGCAACAGAGGAAATTGTATTCAACCTTAATGTTGGTGCCTCTGTAATGTCTGGTAATGTTACAGTTACATACTATGTAAACGGTGAAGAGGTTAAATCTCTTACATTCAACGAAAACGCAGATGTAACTCTTGCAAGCGGCGACCAACTTTTAGTAGTTATTACTGCTGATACTTACTCATCACTTACAGTTGCTAGGGTTTACCCAGAAGGCTCTGAGCAAAACCCAACCGCAATTGAAACACTTCCTTATGAAATCGCTGTTAACGGAAACCACGACGTATATTATACTTATACAGCAACAGAGGATATCGTTCTTACAATTACAGCTCCTGCCGGATGCTACGTAACAAACAGCAAGGACGTAACAGGCGTTGATGGTGTTTACACAATCACACTTACAGCAGGTGAGAGCGTAACGCTTAATGCTTGGACAACTGCAGCTGATGAAATCGACTACACCTACAAAATCACAGGCGCAGCTCCTGAGGTTGAAGAGGGCGGCGACGATGAAGGTGGCAGTGGCTCCGAGTCAACAGGCGTTGACGGAACATATGTGGGTTCATTCAACGGAAGAGGAATGAGAGTTGTTATTGATACAGCAGCTGATACTATGGTTATTACACGTGCATCATCTGGTTCGATGACTGCTTTTGATGGCCAGGCATCATACACCTACACATACTCTGCAACAGTAGAAAATGTTGCTAATGGTGCAGCTATTTCAACAGCGGACGGAGGATATAGTCCAATTACTGCAATCGAATTTGATGAAAACGGAAACGTTACATCTGTTGTTTGGAACGGTGGATCATACGCAGACTTCGCGAAGCAATAATTTAAGGAAAATATTCCTAACAAATAAAAAAGGGCTATTCCAATCGGGATAGCTCTTTTTTTGCTTGATAAGTGGTCCTCAAGCCGAAATTTGAGGCTTGGTTTTTTATTATATAATTAATGTAGAACTTTCTTCGACATTTGAAGAGTGGGAAAGCTCCGCCGTAAGGGTCTTGCCGTCCTGTACCACCTCAACCTCATAAGTGCCCCAAAAGCCGTTAAACTCCAACCAGCCGTCCTTGTCGGTGCATAGCTCTAGGCAGGTGTGCCACTCATTCTTGATAAGATTTTCAAGGGCATAATACGCAGGCTTAGGGGTCAAATCAAAGCGCAAAAGTCCACCGTAATAATAGTTTTCGCCCACACTCATATTTCCTTGAGTGCGCCTTATCTTTTCGGGTGTTGGGTCAGGCACATAAGCATAGCCGTCCACCAAATTCCAATAAATAATCTGCTCACAGGCAGGGTGTGAAAACCACAGCTTATATAAATAGGTAAGCAGCCTTGCCTGTATTTCCTCGTCGTCGCTATTATAGGAGTAGGCAGGCACAGTAACCTCAGTTATTTGCAGCTTGTTAACTAGCCTACTATATAAATCCATATGGCGATACAGGCTTATGGGGTCGTATAGGTGCCTTGTGCGCTGTGCCTCGTCCTCTTTTGTGTAAAACATATGGAACTGCAAACCAATCGCATCAACCCTGGCGCCCTTCAAAATAGCCGCCTCTGTATAAGCATAATACTTTGCTGTTGGCCTTAAAACATCAAGCCAAGCCTCTTCCGTTGCCTCGTTAATTACAAGCTGGTTGCTTGGAAAATATTTCTCTGTGGTCTTAAAGCACCATTCTATGTAGTCCGGCTCATTATAAAAGGCAGTCGTACCCTCGTGCCAGTTCATTTCGTTTGTAACCTCAATGGTGTTTATTCTGTGGGCATAGCGACGGCTTAGCTCTTGGCACCTTTTTTCAAAAGCCTCCTTGATCTCTGAAACAGGCACATCCTTCAACCAGGACGGGAACAGACGCTCGTAGGCAAGTGCGTGCTCCCTTGGCTCAATTCCGTTTTCCTCGCAAAACTCCAGGCACAAATCAACAGGTGGTCGCCTGTACCATTTTGGGCTGTCCTTATCGTAGCGTGGCTTGCCCCTTTCAGGCTCGCAATCGTTCCAATAGAAGGGCAAGGTTGCCATATTGAAAGGACGGCAAAAATAGTCCTTATAGTCCTTGTTTTTCTTGTCTGTTTCCAGCTCGTCAAGCATAAACAGGTTTGCGCCAAATCTGAATTGGTGGCTTTTTTGTGTAACAAGCACCTTAGCTCCGCTAAGTGGCTTACCACCCTTGTCAACCAGCCTTACCTTCCTTGTGCCACATCTGTATTTCTTTATATTCTCATCTATGGCTTTCTCATAAAAATCTTGGTTTTCAAGAAAGCTGTTTAGTACCTCATATCTTTCGTACATATTAGCACCCCCTTTTTTAACAATTGTAGCACATAAAACCACCTTTTTCAACACATAAGCCTTGAAAAGAAATAAAAAAATGATTATACTAATATTAATAACCCCAAAGGAGTAAATATGGAAATTAACGAAATGCTAAAGGGTGTTGCCTGTGCCGAATGTGGCAGGATGCACACCTGTCCAATTAAAGAGGTGTATATAGAAAGGGATGCTGTCAAAAATTACCTTGCCAACATCGCCGCCGACTACGAAAGCATACTTATAGTTGCTGACGAGAATACATATTCAGTATCCGGCAAGGACACCGAAAACGCACTTTGCCAAAAGAAGGTAAAAAATGTTATCTTTTCAGGCAAGAGCGTGCTTATTCCAAACGAGCAGGCTATTGAAAAGGTAAACGAGAAAATAGAGGGCATAGACCTGATTGTTGGCATCGGCTCCGGCGTAATACAGGACCTTTGCAAATACGTTTCCCACGCCCAAAAAATTCCATATATTATAGTTGCCACCGCCCCCTCAATGGACGGCTATGCCTCAAGCGGTGCCGCAATGATTCTTAAGGGTATGAAGGAAACTATCCCAGCAGGCTTACCCATTGCTATCGTTGCAGATACAGAGGTGCTTAAAAATGCACCTATGGAAATGATTAGGGCGGGCTATGGCGACATTATCGGCAAATATTCAGCCCTTAACGACTGGCGCCTTGCCAACGTGGTTAACAAAGAGCCTATTTGTAGCTTTATCTATAATACCACCTATGAAATGATAGAAAAAACGAAAAAAACAGCCACAGGGCTGACCAAAAGGGACGAAAAGAGCGTAAAAACTCTTATGGAGGCTCTTATTGTGGTTGGTGTAATGATGAGCTTTTTGGGCAACTCTCGCCCTGCCTCTGGTAGTGAGCACCACCTTTCACACTTCTTTGAAATCACAGGCATAGTAAAGGGTAAGCCATACCTTGCCCACGGCATTGATGTGGCATATTCCACGGTTGTTACAGCGGACCTAAGACAAATGCTCCTTAGCGTACCCTTCCCAAGGACCCAATACAAGGAGCCAAGAGAGGAATACCTAAGAAATATAGAAAAGAACTACGGCACAGTTGCACAGGGCTGTATCGCTCTTCAGGAGCGACTTGGCACCTATAACAGGGACCGCCTTTGTATTTACCTTGAAAAGGAAGAGGAGATAAGAAAAATCCTTTCCGATATGCCAAAGCCTGCCGAAATAGAGGCGCTTTTGAAAGAGGTTGGTCTTGATATTAACGAGCTTTATAAAACCTATGGCACAGACAAAATAAAAAGCGCCATAAAATATGCCAAGGACTTAAAGGACAGATATACCGTCCTTTGGCTATACTACGACCTGTACGGAGATAAACAATGAGTCTAACGTTTCAAAACAGAATGGCAGTTGCAGGACATCGTGGCGACTGCTATAACTACTACGAAAATACAATTTCCGCCTTTAAGGCTGCGATAGACGCCGGCGCTGATATGATAGAAACCGATTTGCGCCTAAGCAAGGACGGACATATTGTCCTAATCCACGACGACACAGTAAATCGCACCACAAATGGCAAGGGCAAGGTTAGTGAAATGACCCTTGAGGAGCTTAAGGCGCTTAATGCGGGAAACATTCTTACTGAGGAAAAAATCCCAACCCTGAAAGAGCTTTTTCAGCTTGTAAAGCCCCTTAATATCACTCTGAATCTTGAGTTTAAGGACACCTATACCAAGGAAAACGAGGGAAGGTGCATAAAATGCATAGAGGATGCTCTTTTGCTTGCTTGTGAGTATGGACTTGAGGAAAGAATTGTGGTAAATAGCTTCGATGCCTGGGTCCTTGAATACGTATACAAGAAATACGGCAAAAAATATCCTCTTCACGGCTTTTACCCATACCGTGAAATGTTCAACGTAACAATAAATCCTGATGAGCATTTATATTGCGCTTGTATTTTCGACAACGAAAACAAAGCCCACTATGATTATTTGATAGAAAAGGGCATAGAGCCTTGGATTGGCGCAAGTGTAACACGCAAAGCAAATTTACAGCTTTGCCAAAGCTATGGCGCAAGGCTGATTACGACCAATAATCCGGCAGACATAATTAAAAAGCTAGAGGAAATTAATAATGGATAAAACTAAAATCAAGCTTGTTGCCTTCGACCTTGACGGCACGCTTACACAGCACAAGGAGCCGCTTTGCCAAAGACACAGAGAAATACTTGATGTGCTTTCAAAAAAATATAAGCTTTTGATGGTGGGCGCAGGACAGGTATACAGAATTTTTAATCAAATGGGCAAATACCCAATTGATATAATCGGAAACTACGGCTTGCAATATGCCACTTACAATGAAAAAACAGGGGAACTGGACATAAAAAGGGACGAAATTTTCCCTGTCAACCGCCCTGAAATTGAAGAAAAGGTTACATATTTAAGAAATAAGCACGGCTTCACAGCTTTTCGTGGCGACAACGTGGAATACCACTCCTCAGGCTGTATCACCTTTCCGATTTTAGGCACAAGGGCAATTCAAGAGGACAAGCTCGCATTTGACCCCGACAGGAAAAAGAGAAGAAAAATCTACGATGAGGTTTGCCAAATGTTTGACAGCTACAATGTATTTGTTGGCGGCTCCTCATCCTTTGATATGTCCCCAAAGCCATATAATAAGCGCTATGCACTTGATATTTGGTGCAAGGAAAACAAAATCAGCCCCCAAGAGGTGGTTTATGTAGGCGACGACTATGGTACAGGTGGCAATGACGAGTCCGTTTATCTTTCTGACTACAACTATCTGAAAATTGACGACTACCGAGATTTTGAAAATGTAATCAAGGAGCTTTTAGATTAATATGAAAAAGGATAACTTTAATAAGAACTGGGACTTTTGCCTAAACGACGGCAAGGATTGGGATGCCCGCTTTGAAAGCGAATACAAGGTAGATTTACCCTACGACTTTTCATTTATACAGGAAAGAAGAGAGGACGCCCCAAGCGGTGCCCATGGCGGATTTTTCCAAAGTGGAGTCGGAAAGTACAAAAAGAGCTTTTCTGCTAAGAAAAACAAAAAATACTTCTTTATGTGCGACGGTGCCTTTGGTGTAACCGACGTTTTTGTAAACTCCAATATAGCTCTGACAAACAAATACGGCTACAACAGCTTTTTTGTTGATATGACCGACTATCTAAGATACGACAAGGAAAACGAAATACTGATAAGAGTAAACAACAAGGCACAGCCAAATGCTCGCTGGTATTCAGGCTCCGGCATATACAGAGACACCTTTATTTGTGAGTGCGATAGTGAGTACATTCATCCCTTTGGCACCTTTGTAAAAACAGATAATATCTTCGGCAAAACCGCATATTTAACTGCCGAAACCTCTGTCTATTCGCAGAAAAGGACCGGGGGCGTGGTTGAATTTAAGGTTTACACAGACAACGGACGCAAGGTAATATACAGCACCACAAAGGCGGTTGTGCTTGACGTTGGAGAAAACAAAATTCAGGCAAAGCTTCAAATCGACAAGGTAAGACTTTGGGACATAGACACTCCAAATCTATATAGGATTGAAACCGTCCTTCGCACAGAGGACTCCTACGACATTGACAAAAGTACATTTGGAGTTAGAATTATAAACATCGACTCCAAAAGAGGCTTTATGCTAAACGGCAAGAGCGTCAAGCTCCGTGGCGGCTGTATTCACCACGACCAGGGTGTGCTTGGCACAGCAGTTTATAAGGAAACAGAATTTAGGCGCATAGCCAAGCTGAAGGAGGCAGGCTTTAACTCCGTAAGACTCTCCCACAACCCACAATCCCAATATTTGTATGAGGCATGCGACAGGCTTGGTATGCTTGTTATGGACGAGCTTTTTGATTATTGGACAGAGGGCAAAAAGGAGCAGGACTCCCACGTGTATTTCAAGGACAACTGGGAAAGCTGGACCGACCTTATAGTGCGCCGCAACAGATGCCACCCATCTATTGTTATGTGGTCCACAGGAAACGAAATTCCTCAAAAAACAGGCAGAGGAGACGGCTATTATATTGCCACAGAAATTGCAAATAAAATACGAAATTTAGACACGTCCCGCCCTGTAACCCATGCGCTGTGCAGCCTTTGGGACAACAGGGAGGAATACGACAGGGAGCTTGCCGAAAACGATTTTCCACCGTCACAGCTTGACTATTTTTCAAGGGCAACCAGAGTAACTGCCGATACCACGGATATAGTTGGTTATAACTATTTGGAGTATCGTCTTGAAAAGGACCTTGAAAGATTTCCAAACAGGCTGATAATCAATACCGAAACCTTCCCCATTTGCGCATACACAACAATTAAGCAGCTGCTGGGCAATCCGAGAATAGTTGGCGACTATGTTTGGACAGCCTGGGATTATTTCGGAGAAACAGCAATAGGACACGTGGAGTATAACGAAAAAAGAGGAGATTTTCTCCTTCCATACCCATACCATATTGCAAACTGTGGAGATATTGATATCTGCGGCAGAAGAAAGCCACAGTCCTATTATCGTGAAATTGCTTGGGAGCTAAGAAGAGACCCATACATTGCAGTCAGACACCCCTCGCTTACAAAAACACCATACTTCATTAGTGGCTGGGGCTTTTACGAATGTGATGAAAGCTGGTGCTTTGATGGATACGAGGATGAAGACTGCGAGGTTTACGTTTTTGCCGATTGCGATGAGGTGGAGCTATTTGTAAACAACGAAAGCATTGGCAAAATGCCAAAAACAGAAAACGGCGTTTATAAATTTGTTACCCCTTACAAAAAGGGCAAGGTAAGTGCAAATGCCATTGTCGACGGCACCGTTGTTGGCACCTACGAGATTAAAACAGAGGGCAAGAGAGAAAAGCTTGAGCTGATTTTAGAAAAGAGCTACGCAAATGAGGAAAGCCCAAGCATTATCTATGTAGACCTGGAGGTACAGGACAAGGACGGAAGGGTTTGCACACAGGAAAGACTTCTGGTTTCCTACGAGACGGAGGGAGCCGACATTCTAGGCGTGGCTAGCGGAGAGCTTACAACCAAGGAGCTCTATACCCTCAGCCAATGCTACACCCATCAGGGCAGAAGCCTAATTGCCCTTAAGCCAAAGGAGGGTGCTGACAAAATCGTTCTTACAGCAAAAGCCGACAGCCTACCTATGGCAGAGCTGGTTATAAAATAAAGGAAAAATCCTCGACACGTGTCGAGGATTTTTTGTTATTTCAAGAAAATGTGCAGTAGCTTTTCAAAAAACCTGCTTTTGTATGGCTGGTAGCGCATGGGCAAATCAATCCAGGTTTTCTTGTCTACAATGGACTTGTAGTGGCTAAAGGCATCAAAGCCGTCCTTGCCGTGGTAGCTGCCCATACCGCTGGCGCCAACACCGCCAAAGCCCATTTCGCTTGTGGCAAGATGTATTACAACATCGTTTATACAGCCGCCACCATAGGAAAGCTCCTTAGTTACTCTGTCAATATGCCTTTTGTTTTTGGAAAACAGGTATAGGGCAAGCGGTTTTTCCATGCCCTTTAGCATATTTATAAGACTATCAAAATCGTCGTAAGTGATAATTGGCAAAATCGGGCCAAAGATTTCCTCGCCCATTACCCTGTCGTCAAAGGATACATTGTCCATAACAGTAGGCTCCAGCCTTAATGCTTCCGTGTCAGCACCGCCACCGATAATTACCTTGTCCTTGTCGATAAGACCGCAAAGGCGATTGAAGTGCTTTTCGTTAATGATTTTGCCATAGTCCTTGTTTTCAAGTGGCTTATTTGTGTATTGCAGTATGATTTGCTTTTTGATTTCTGAAACAAGCTGCTCCTTTACAGAGCTGTGGCAAAGAATGTAGTCGGGGGCAACACAGGTTTGTCCACAGTTAAGAAATTTGCCAAAAACAATTCTCTTTGCACTAAGACTTAGCTTGGCACTCTCGTCTACAATACAAGGGCTTTTTCCGCCAAGCTCCAGCACTACGGGGGTTAAATTTTCCGATGCTCTTCTTAAAACCTCTTTACCGACCGACTGGCTTCCTGTAAAGAAAATCATGTCAAATTTTTGGTCAAGCAAGGCTGAATTTTCGGCTCTTCCACCTAAAATAACAGACACGTGTCTAGGTGAAAAGCACTCTTTTACGATTTTCTCCACCATTTCTCCCGTGGCAGGAGAATATGCGCTTGGCTTTATGATTACTGTGTTTCCTGCCGCAATTGCATCTGTAAGCGGGTTAAGCGTTAAAAGAAAGGGGTAATTCCATGGACTCATAATCAAAGTGCAGCCATAGGGCACAGGCTGCTTATAGCTGTGAGAGTGGAACTGTGCAAGAGGTGTGTGAACTGTCTTTCTCTTCGCCAGCCTTTTTGTATGCTTTATCATATAGCTGATTTCGGTAAGCACAAGTCCGCTTTCACACATAAAGCCCTCGTAATGGCTTTTACCCAGGTCCTTCTTAAGCGCTTCGTTTATTTCATTTTCGTATTTCTTGACTGTCTTGTACAGCTTTTTTAACATTTGAATACGAAAATCCACGCAGAGAGTAGCACCGGTGTTAAAAAAATCTCTTTGGGACTTAAGTATTGCTTGTATTTCTTCTTTCGTCATATGTTCTCCTATTTAATAAGCCGGTAATAAAATTTTTCAAGCTCCTTGGCGGTCATTAGCTTAGGCACGGGGTAAAGAGGGTTTGCCTCACGCTCTGCGTGCCTTGCCAGCTCCTTGATGTCGGACTCTATGATGCCGTCAAGCTTGGTAGGGATGCCCATTTTAGTATTAAGCTCCTTTATGGCACAAATAAATTTCTTTGCGCCTAGCTTGTGGGTGTCGTTTTCGTCGCTCACACCTGCTATAGTGGCCAGTTGATGCAGCTTTTTATAGACACTCTGTCCGTAGTTTTCCAAAACATAAGGCATAATCACTGCATTTGCCAGCCCGTGGGGAATGCCGTATTTTCCACCGAGAGAGTGGGCAATTGCATGTATATAACCAACATAGGATTTTGAAAAGGCAACCCCTGCCTTGTAGGAGGCGAGCAGCATATTTTCTCTTGCCTTGTGGCTTTGTCCGTTTTGGTAAGCCTCATAAATATTTTCAAAAATAAGCCTTGTTGCTTCAAGCGCCAGTGCACGTGTTTCCTTGGTGGTTGAGCGACCGATATACGCCTCAACCGCATGGGTCAGGGCATCCATTCCCGTTGTGGCAGTTAAGTGTGGTGGCAGGGTATAGGTAAGGACAGGGTCAAGCACCGCATAATGAGGGATTAAAGGAAAGCTCATAAGCGCATACTTGTCCTGTGTTTTAGTGTCGGTAATAACCGAGGCAAGTGTTACCTCACTACCGGTGCCGGCAGTTGTTGGAATTGCAATTACAGTAGGTGTTTTTCTCAAAACACGCAAAATACCTCTTAGCCTGCCTACCTGCTTTTTAGGGTATGCAACCCTTGCGCCAATCGCTTTAGCACAGTCAATTGAGGAGCCGCCACCAACGGCAATCAAGCCCTGACATTTGCTTTTGTGGTATAGTTCCAATGCCTCTTCCACATTATCAACCGTAGGATTTGGCCTTGTTTTGTTATATACAGTATACTTAACTCCGCTTTGGCAAAGCACATCCTCAAGGGGCTTAAGAAGTCCGTTATTTATAATACCGGTGTCGGTAACCACCAAAACGGAGCTTATACCCTCGCTTGTGAAAACGTCCTTAAGCTCCATACAGCTTGAGCTAAGCTTAGGCTCTCTGTACGGCAGAATGGGCAGAGCCAAGCGAAAGACCACCTGAAATACACGGCAGCCGATTTTTTTAAGAAAAAACATAAATTACCCCTCTTAATTTAGATATGAAAAGTCGAGGGTGAAAATGCTGGCTTGTACATCAAACTCCTCGTTGCTTACCCAAATAACCGTTTTGCTCGTTAAATCGTAAAGGGCAGACCATACAGTGATTCCGTTGGAGTCGGTTTTTCCGTTTTTTGCATCCCAGCTCCTTCGTCCAATAGTTTTCAAAACCTCAAGCCCCTTTTCATTTGTTATAACACCCTCGGTATTTTCCCCGTCGGGGTTTATTGATGTGGCAATTTCACAGTATCTGTCAAAGCCCTTTTTGTCGCTATCACTTTCGTAATAATCCTTCGCAACAATGAAATTTGTTACATATTGAAACTTGTTTTCAGCCTCTTTTTGACCAATATCGCTGTCGCTGTCGTTATAGTAAACCTTGAGCACACGCTTGCTGCCGTCGTTATCGGTCAGGTCGCTTTCATAAACCCACTCTAAAATAGCAGATTTACCTGTTGAGTCAGCCACCATATAGTGAAACGAGGTTCCTGCACTATCGTGAAGGTCATATTGACTAACCAGCTCCACCGCCTCGTCAACAGAGCCTGCATAATCAAGAATAAGTCTTAGCATTGTGGTTGAGGTAAGGTCAGGCTTGTCAGTCTGTTGGTCAGTGGCAACAACCTGTCCCTCCTTGCCTTGATAGGACATATAAATTCCACAGCAAACACCTGCTTCATTGATTCCGTCAAGTGGGGCATAGGTTGCCGCAAGACAGGTCAGTTTTTCCATAAGACTATCCACATAAGCACCGTTTTTGATGCCGATAAACTGTAAATCTACGCTGGAAATAGATGCATATCTTCCGTTGCCGGGATTGGTTCTGACTATCATGGAGGTGGTGGTTGTAAAGTCGTAGTTTCTGCCAAAATAGCGATTTCCCTCGCTGCCTGTTGCAGTAAATGATGCGCAACCGATTTCAGGCGAGGACATATTTATAGGAATAATTCCCTTCGTTATGTTATCTATAACAAACTGTATAAGCTCCCCGTCGTCCGAGGCACCGCCTTGACTGATAAATTCATCAAAATAGTAGTCGCCACGCACGTCCATCATATAGACAGGTGCGCTTTTGTTTTCCTCGTTTTTGTCAACTAGCATAGTAATCGAGGACACACTGGATATTTCATCAAACCAAATTATAACAGCGGCAAGTCCCAATATCAAAATAAGTGAAAGAACAGAAATGCCACAAATGATAAGTATTCTCCTTATAAGAGCTTTATTCATAATATTCTCCTAATTGTAAAATGTAAAATCTGTTTTTTGTGTGTGAATGCTTTGTCAAAAATCCCCCCTATGTAGGCATTAAAACTTGTTGACTTGTCAACAAGACGGGACTATTATATCACACAATTATTGATATGTCAACAATATTTGGAGAATTTTGTTAAACAAATCTGCGCTTGTCCGAAAAATATATTGATACACAAGGAGATAAATGCTATAATTATAAGGTAGAAGAAAGGGGGGGTGTCATATGAGAAACACGAGGGTTAAGCGGCTTGTGCTTGCGTCAATGCTTTTGGCGCTTGGTATGGTTTTGCCCCTTCTTACGGGACAGATAAAGGAAATAGGGGACTCGCTCCTTCCTATGCATCTTGCCGTTATGCTGTGCGGTCTTATTTGCGGAGCGGGCTATGGTGGCGCTGTCGGGCTTATGCTCCCGTTTTTGCGCTCCCTGATTTTTGGAATGCCGCCCTTGTACCCAAATGCAGTTTGGATGGCGCTGGAGCTTGCTACCTATGGCATAGTAATCGGCTGGCTTTACAGCAAGGCAATAAAAACCCACATTGGCTATGTATATGTATGCCTTGCTTCCTCAATGGTAGCCGGGCGAGTTGTTTGGGGCATTACAAAATCGGCGCTGCTGGGAATAGCCGGAAAGACGGTTACTATCGGTGCCTTGGTTGTGGACGGCTTTATTGATGCAATACCCGGCATAATATTACAGCTGGTGTTGATTCCCTTAATTATGCATCTGATATCAAAAAGGATGGTAAGAAATGAAAAGAATTAGCTTCCCCTACGGAAAGGGAGAAATTGAATACAGCTTTAAGGACGAGGAGCTTTTGGCGGTTTTAGAGTCCTCAATAAATACATATAATCCAAACAAAAGCGGCACTCAGCTTGTTTTGGAGGCTATGAAAAGCCCCGTTGGTAAAAGCCTTTACGACCTTGCCCTTGGCAAGAGAAATATTGTAATAATCGCCAGCGACCATACACGCCCCGTGCCAAGCAAAATAATTATGCCGCTTATGTTAAAGGAAATAAGAGATGCAGCACCGAATGCAAAAATAACAATCCTAATTGCCACAGGCTGCCACCGTGGCACCACTAAGAACGAGCTGATAAGCAAATTCGGCAATGAAATTGTGGAAAACGAGAATATATATATTCACAATTGTGACGAGAGAGATATGCTTGTTGACATTGGCACCCTGCCGTCAGGCGGCAGATGCGAAATAAACAAGCTGGCATACGAGGCGGATTTACTTGTTTCCGAGGGCTTTATTGAGCCCCACTTTTTTGCAGGCTTTTCAGGTGGGCGCAAAAGTGTTTTGCCCGGTATTTGCGGCAGGAGCACGGTGCTTGCAAACCATTGCTCCGAGTTTATTGCGGACCCAAGCTGCAGAACAGGCATTTTAGAAAACAACCCAATGCACAAGGATATGCTTTGGGCGGCAAAAAAATCAAAGCTTGCCTATATAGTAAATGTAATTCTTAACGACAAGAAGGAAATTATCTTTGCCACAGCAGGAGAGTGCGAGGGTGCACACAAAAGAGGAACAGATTTTCTTTCCTCTCTTTGCGGAGTTAAAGCAAGGGAGGCAGATGTGGTAATTACCACAAACGGTGGCTATCCCTTGGATCAAAACGCATATCAGGCTGTAAAGGGAATGACAGCGGGCGAGGCTACGGTAAAAAAAGGTGGCGTTATCATTATGATGGCGCGCTCAAATGACGGCATTGGCGGCGCACATTTCTATGACCAGCTTTCGGGCGAGAGGGATATTAATAAAACAATGGCTCTGTTTATGTCCCGAGACAGAAACGAGACCGTACCCGACCAATGGCAAACGCAGGTGTTGCTCCGTGTGCTTATGCACGCAAGAGTAATTTACATCTCAGAGCTTGACGATAAGGATGCAGAGGCTCTGCACCTTATTCCTGCCCATTCGATTGACGAGGCGCTTAAAATGGCTAAGGAAATTCTAGGAAGGGAAGACATAAAAATCGTGGCAATCCCCGATGGAGTGTCTGTAATTGTGAAAAAATGAGGTGTGTACTTGTAACAGGTGCCTATGGCGGCATGGGCAAGGCAACTATTTCGGAGCTTAAGGCGCAGGGCTATTTGGTTTTTGCCCTTGATAAAAGGGTAGCGGAGCCTGAGGAGAATATTATTCCTATTGAGGTTGACTTAATAGATAGTAAAAGCGTTGAAAAGGCATTTGACATCGTAAGAAAAACCACAGACCGGCTGTATTCCATAATCCATTTCGCAGGTGTTTATATGCTAGACTCCCTTGTGGAAACGGACGAGGACGAGTTCCGCAGAATTTTTGATATAAATCTTTACGGCGCATATCTTGTAAATAAGACCTTTTTGCCGCTTCTTGAAAGGGGTAGCCGTATTCTTATTACCACAAGCGAGCTAGCTCCCCTTGACCCCTTACCCTTCACAGGCATATATGCCGTAACCAAGGGTGCGCTTGATAAATATGCATACTCTCTTCGCATGGAGCTTCAGCTCCTTGGTATATCTGTTTCCGTGCTTCGTGCAGGGGCGGTTAAAACTAATATGCTTGGTGTCTCAACCGATGCGCTGGAGCGCTTTTGTAATAAAACCAACCTATATACCTGCAACGCAGAGCGCTTTAGGAAAATAGTAAATAGCGTAGAGGCAAGGAGTATACCTGCAAAAAAGCTTGCCCAAAGGGCAGTGAGAATTATAAAAAAGAAAAAACCTGCCTTTCAATACAGCATAAACAGAAATCCGCTTTTGCTTATGCTAAATGCTCTTCCCAAAAGCATGCAGCTTTGGGTTATTCGGCAGGTTCTTAAATAAACAAAAAAGCAGACCGTTTGGTCTGCTTTTTATGTATGAAAAAATTAATTAGTCGTTGTTTTCCTCTGCCTTTGCTTCTTCAGCCGGAGCGTCCTTAATAACGCCAACAAACTTAAGAATGGAAACAACGATACCACCTGTGCAGTAGATATCAACAATTGTTGTGATAGCCCAAAGAACTACGCCAACAATAGGTCCAACAACCTCGATACCACCAACAAGAGCGTTTGTTACACCGCTGATAACAGCCATGATAATGCCGATAACAACGTAAACAACAAGTGTGATAACAAAAGGCTTAACAACCTTTTTCTCAAGCTTGAACGAAGCAGGATAAAGCTTTCTTAGAAAATCCATAATATTTCTCCTTTTCTTATATGAGTTGGTTTTCCCAACAAGGGTATTATAGCACCATCAAGAGTAAAATTCAAGGTAAAATGAAAAAAAGCCACATTAATTTGTGGCTTTTTTGCTTTTATCGACACGTCTCGGGCTATTTTTCGCTTTTTTCTTTGATATCAGCATTGTCTTTTTTAGCTTCCATCTGCTGCTTGAACACCTCTACAAGCCTGTTTCTTGCAGTTTTCGTCTCTAAAATAGGGAACCAGTCAAGACGGGCTGTGCAGTAATCAGCACGCAGAATTTTCACGTGGTCATCCTGCTCAAGCACGTGATCAATCTCAACTCTGATGCCGTTTACCTCTGCACCTAAAAAGCTGGCGCCAATTTCCTGATTTAGCATAAAGGCAAAGTCAAGAACCGTGCTGCCCTTTTCAATTTCCATTGCACGTCCGTCACGGGTAAAGACCTGAATTTTTCTCTCAGGTGGCAAAAGTGCCATAAGCGAGAGCTTAATGTCGGGCTGCTTTGTAAGCGTGTTTCTAAAGTCCTCGGTTGATATCCAAACTCTTACACGGTTGTTATAATTATCAACCACGTCCATATAAACCACCTCGGTGGTTCTTATTCTGTCAGCCTTGCCCTCACCATCAACAGAGATTATGCCTTCGTCAATCAGCGGCTGGCATATTTTTATAAACTGTGTAAACAAGGATTCACGTGTAGGATTAAGAATCTTCAGGTACAAAACAGCGTAAGGGCGATAGCCGTAGAAGGAGAATAGGTCGGGTCTGTTTAGGTTAACCTGTGTGCCCAGAGATTTGATCTGCTTTGCCACAAATACAGGGGGAGGTGTCTCGATTTTGCCATCTGCACCCTCTAAAACAGCCTTGTCCTTACAACAGACTTTAATTGCGCCAAAGGTTTTGTTCAGGGTTTTTCTCGAGTTCTGAACAAAGGCTGAAAGCTGCTCGCTGATATTTGCGTGGTGCCTTGGGCTTTGCGCCATCATACAGGCATCAATCAGCTCATCGGCAATAGAGTTACAGCCCATGCGCCTTGCAAGGGGTATTAAAACGCTTTTTGTGTGAGCAACATTTTTTTCGATTCTGTCCTGGTCCATCTTCTGGCAGGTGCGCAGGTTATGAAGCCTATCGGCAAATTTGATATAAAGCGCC
This sequence comes from Clostridia bacterium, assembly GCA_017468115.1. The sequence goes on from JAFUJS010000015.1 coordinate 18,086, forward strand.
GCCTTATGCTTTTCGGTTGCGTTAAGAAGCCTTTCGTCAGTTAGCTGGCTTGAGTACCTTCTTGTGCTTAGGTCCAAGGGGTCATCAGTTGCCTCGATCCTTGTTACAGCACGGACATAGGCGCAAACTGTTTTGTTAAAGTCCTCTTCCATTTTCTTAAAGGTGTAGCCCGTCTTGTCCTCAACGGTGTCGTGTAGCAAGGATGCCACAAGCACGTTTGTGTCAAGAAAACCATCGTAGCAAAGCTTTTGACAAACGGCAAGTGGGTGTATAAGATATAAATCTCCGGATATTCTAAGTGCGTTTTTGTGGTAAAACTTAGCCACGTCCCAAGCTTTTTTTAGAATTTCTATATTCAATGTGGCGGTAGTGTCGTCCCTTTGAAGAATGGACTCTATCTGATTTATAAGACCCTCAAATTGATTATCAACCTTCTTGAAGGGCTCATTTTCTTGTGGGCTAAGAGTGTAATTGTTCATAAAGAGCCTCCTTAATAAAGTTAATTATTGTAGGTTTTTAAGTAACGGTATAAAAACTGGTCGCCCTCCTCGAGAAGCGAGAAAAGCTGGGAGCAGTTGTTTGTCAGCTCCTCAAGAATACATTTGTTTATATGGCTTTTTAAGAGAATTGAACGGTCCTCAAGTGGGTAATTCGGGTTAGCCATAAGCTCATCGTATCTTTTCATTATTTTGTTCGTTGCCTTATCGGCTGAAAAATTTTGGTTAGGCTTAAGTAGCTTTTTCATAATGTCCTGCTTGCCGTATTCGTCAAGGGTAACTCTTGAAAGAAGAACAAGCTGTGCGCAGGGGGATTTCTTTATGCCACGGGAAAGAGAGGAGCTAAGTGCGCCGCTACCAAGAAACGGGGTCATCTCGTCCGGGTTAAAGCCCATAAGCTGCGCATTGTCGCAAGGGAAAAGACGGGTGTCCCCTTCGCCTGATTTTTGATAGCCCTTTAGGTTGATTGAATAAAATTTACCCTTTTGCAAAAGGCTGAAATCTCCAAGATAGTAGCAGCCCTTTTCACAAAACAAATTTCTTACCCCAACATTGTCCCCACGGGAAAGTGCAAGGGTTGCCCCTGCCTTAAGGTCAGCCATCTCTCCCTCGTCCTTAAGGGAAAAGCAGGCATATGCCTCATAGGAGCTGGCGGTATGACGGTTTCCGCCGTTTTTAACGATGGCAAGAGTGCCAAAGGAAAGCTCCGGCTGGTCGCTGTACTGAGTGGAATATGTAAAAAGCTTGCTGGTGGTTATGTAATAAAGGGCATAAATTCCCACAAACTTGTCGTACTCGTCAATATGTATGCCCTCAAGCTCATAAGCAGAGTCGGGGCTAAAGCTGGGGGACAAAAATAGGTCCATCGGTATACCGAAATGCGTGCACAAATAGTTAAGAGAAATAACGTCGGGTATACTGTCGCTCAGCTCGCTTACATAGTTATTAATAGTAGACTTTGTGGTGATGTTCATAATCCTGCCAAGCTCCACCTGGCTAAGATTTTTTGCGTCCATAAGCTTATTTAGGTTTTTCTTTATAATCAATCTCAAATCCGTGTTGCGAACCATAAAAAGCCTCCTTCAAAATTCTTCATAATAATACTACCATATATTTTATATTTAGTCAATAACAAAAATGAACTTAAGTTCAAATTCATTCAAGGGATTATAGCTTGAAAATAACCGGAATGCGCTAAAAAATCAGCAGGAATTATCAAAAAACGTCCTTTTGGCACAAGGATTTTTCCGAAACATAGATTTTTGTGGCGGTCAAAAAACGACAAAAAGCTCAAAAAATAAGAAAAGTTCAAAAAAATGTACCAAAATTCTGTTTTACTAACGCAATGTTAGTTAAATATTTCCAATTTTAGAGATATTATACATATGCGAGATGACGATGGCTTGGCGGAATTTCCACCTGCTGTCGTCTGACTACGCTATATCAGCTATGAATGCTTGGCTCTTCATAGCTTCCAATATATAAATTCGTAAGAAAAGAGGTAAAAGAAAATGAAACAAACAAATTACGAGCTTTACAGAAAATATTTTTCAACTACAACAGGTCGTTTTTATACAGAAGAGGAAAGCTATAAGCTCCTTAATCTATTTGCAAGAGGCGAGGGTATTAAGGAGGGCACAGAGGCATTTGACCGAGTACATAAAACCGTGCTTATGGTAGAGGACGAGCGTATAGACAACCTAACCAGCAGCAAAAACTACGCACTGCTTACAAGCATGCTTGGTCTTGACGAGGAGCAAATAACTGCTGCCGATGCTCTTAATTCTTGCTTCGAGGCAATAAAGAGAGAGAACAAGCCCCTGTTTACCGATAGCGTTGAGTGGAGGGTAAGCGTGTTTGGAAGGGCGCCACAAACAATGGAGTCCAAATTGGAAACAGCCTACATAAATTACAGCGCAGGAAGGACAGCTGAGGCAATAGAGGGCTTTTCCAAGCTGGTTGAAATCGGCTCAATAGATGCGCTGGAGCACCTTAGCGTAATACACTACGACAGAGGCGAGCTTGAGCAGGCATATTTCTATTCTTCTTTGCTCAAAAAAATATTAACCGAGGAGCTGGAGCTGGAGCTAAGTCCTTGGTTTGAGAAGGATAGAGAGGAGTGCTGCAAATACATATCAGAGGATAAAATCAAGGAGATAGACGAAAAAGTAAAGAGAGAAAAATCCTTTATGAAGCGTAACGGTATATCTCCTAAAAACGTAATCAGCGGCTTTACCAGATAAGGAGAAATAACAATGAATATAAACAATTCTATAAATATGTCCTTGGAGCATGAAAATCGCAAGTACCACGAGGAATCTACCTGCACCCTATGCAAGCCCGATACAAAAATAAGAAACGGTGTATGGGTTGAGGCAAGTCAGGTACATACCCTTGAAAAAATGGGCTTGCCGGTGTTTTTTGACAAGGACGAGGACAAGGCACTTTTTGTGCCAATCTCCCATTGCCTGCTGACAGGAAGCACAGGAACAGGTAAGAGCGAGGTAGTAATAAAAAATATACTTGCTCTAAACTCCCAAATGAAGGATGAATTAAAGCCGTCCTTTTTGGTAACAGACCTTAAGGGAGATATCTCGGTGCAGCTTGGCGAGCATCTTAAGAAAAACGGCTACGAGGTAAGAATACTTGATATGCAAAACTCCTTCAGGAGCGCAAGGTATAACTTCCTTAGCCAAATCTACGATGACTATCACGACGCAAGAAGGATAAAAAACCTTCTTGATGCAGACCTGATAGACTCATCCTACGACGGAGCAAAATATAACTCAAAGGAAGAGGCAAGGGCAGAGGCAAACGTAAAATACCTAAATCTTATGGAGGGCGTTGAAAGGTCAATAGCCGACATAGCCCACATAATAATCCCCGTATTAGACCCCGACGACAAAAGCTGGGTGGACGGCGCAAGAACAATGTTCTCAGCCCTTGCAAGAACACTTCTTTACGACTCCGAAAATCCACAAAATATGCTGACAAGAAAGAAATTTACCATAGCAAATCTTATAAGGGCATCCTTTTCAACAGAGGAGGATTTTGAAAATCTTATAGATTGGCTTACTCGTGCAGAGCATATACTTTGTGTAAAAAGTGCCCTTGCCGCAAACTATCGCTTAAGGGCAAGAAACACAAGGGACGGCTATGCCAGCACACTAAACACCGCACTTAGCGAGTATGCAAGCAACTCAATCAGCGCAATAACAGAAAGCTCCAAGGACTTAGACCTTCGTCAAATTGCAAACAGCGAAAAGCCCTATGCAATCTTCGTAATAACAGACGACCGTCAAAAGACCACAAACAGCATCTGCATGATGTTTATAAACGACCTGATAAACGAGCTTATAACAGCGGCAGACAAAAGGGATGAAAAGTGCCTGCCAAGGGACTTTATATTTCTTGCTGACGAGTTTGCAAACATGCCCAAGATGCCAAATGTTGAAAACAAAATAACAACCCTGCGTTCAAGAAAAATATGGATGCTGATGGCAATACAGTCAAAGCAACAGCTAGATATGGTTTACGGCAAGGAAACTAGCGCCGTAATCAGCGACAACTGCGACCTTCATCTTTTTGTCGGCTGTAACAACGACGAAACAAAGGAGGATTTTGCACGCTCAATGGGTAACAAAATAGGCACTAAAACATCCTTTCAAATCTCAAACGATGGAAGTGTTAGCGCCTCAAAGTTCTCCGAAAACGTGCCGGTTGTAAGAAAGAGCGACCTTGATAATTTGACCTTGGGTCAGATATATGTAAGGTCAAGGCTGAGCCAAAATATGAAAAGCTATTTAACACCATTCTTTATGCAGGAGCTATCAAAGGAGAAAAGTCCATATAAGCCACCCCTAAGAGTCTTTGACCCTGAGGCAAATGTGTACGACATACACGTAGTGCTAGAGAGGGAAAGACCCGAAAAGAATGGCTTTGACGACTTGTATTAAGCTATGATTTATATAACAGGAGACACTCACGGAGAGCAAGGTCGCTTTACGGAGCTTAATATGTATGGCGAAAGTGGGTGGACAGAGAACGATATTTTAATTGTCTGTGGCGATTTTGGTTACCTGTTCACCAACCAAGCCTATGAACACGTTTTCTTAAACGCCCTGGAGAAAAAGCCCTACACCATCTGCTTTTGCGACGGTAACCATGAAAATTTCCCTGCCATCAACGCCTATCCGAAAATTAAGTGGAATGGCGGCTACGTGCACAAAATCAGAGAAAATATTTTCCACCTTACAAGAGGACAGGTTTTTGATATAATGGGCAAAAAATTCTTTGTTATGGGCGGTGGGTACAGCATTGACAGATATATGCGCAAGGAGGGCTATTCCTACTGGCGTGAGGAAATGCCAAAAAATGAGGAATACAGGGAAGCTACCAAAAACCTAAAGGAATGTGATTTCAAGGTTGACTACATAATCAGCCACACAGCGCCAAGGACTATTGTGCGTATGATGGGCAAATACTGCGACAACCACGAGGCAGAGCTAAACGGCTTTTTCGATTGGGTTGCACAGGAGGTGGAATTTAAGCGCTGGTTCTTTGGGCATTGGCACGCAGACAGGCTAATCGGCGGAAAATTCCGTGCCCTGTGGTTTGATGTAATTCCACTTGAAAATTAGCATTTGCTGTGCTATACTATCTATGTACGAATAGTAGATAAGGCACTCTTCGTATAAGCGAAGGGCGCCTTTTTTTATAGGGAGAAGATAAATGAGCGAGATAAATGAATCTAATGAAGCCAAGCGCCAAAGGCTCTTAGGCATTGAAAACGACAGTAAGATTCACGACGAAAACGAGGTTATTACAAAGACCAACAAGCTGGCAAACTTTTGGTTTAACCATAAGTGGAAGGTAATAATTATAGCATCAATAGCTATTATTTTGACAATCGGCATAATTTGGATGGTTCAAAGACCTAAGTATGATATAGAGCTTGCTTATTTCGGACCGGTTTATATGCAATCACAGCAATTTGATGATGTAACTGCTGCATTGACAGACGTTATGGACGACTTCGACGGGGACGGACAAAAGCTAATAAACCTTGTACCAACCACCTATCAGGGACAGGGGCATCTTGAAAATACTACCGAAAACAAGGAGCTTTTTGGGCAGGTCCTTACAGAGCAGGCAAACATACAAGCGCTTGAGAGTATGAATTATCAGCTTGCATCAGGACAAATATGCCTGTTCATTATTGATAAGGATATTTACGAAAAGGAGTATAAGGGTAGCTTTGCGCCCCTTACTGAGATTTTTGGGCAAAGACCTGACAGCGCCTACGACGGTTATAGCATAGATTTGTCTAAGACCCAGCTTACAAAGAAATATCCTGCAACAGAGGATATATTCAAGGATTGCTTAATTTGTGTAAGGCAAAACGCAGTTGCCAAGGCAGAGTCCTATGAGCAGGCGGTGGCGCTTCTTAAGAAAATTGTAGAAATGAAATAATAAAAAGAGCAGAGAAATCTGCTCTTTTTTTATGCCTTGCGAGAGCAGTACGAACCGGTTTTGGAACGGATAAAACTCCCGTCTTCGGCGTTAAAATTTTTTGAAATATTTTTCTCGCAAGGCATACCCTGTGTCGATAATTTTATATTTTTGCCTCTTTGATTCCTTCCACAAAAAGCATCATTTCGCGCTTGGTGCCAATGTGGTGCGCTTTTTCTATAAGCTCATCCTGACTTTTGTCGTCAAGTCTTAAAAATGTGCTCATTGCCTTTGGGCTATGGGCAAGCGCCATTTGAAAATCAAGAGGCATATTTTGGGAAAAATTCTTGTCCATAGTATCACTCCATCACACTTATATGATTATTTTTATCATATGCCCGGCAAATATAAATGCCAATAACTTGACAAAGTGTCAAAAATTTATTATAATATAACCGAACTAAGTTGGACGGTTGCGCACTATCACGCCGAAAGGTATTAGTGTGAGGAAAGTCCGTGCTTCGCAGGGCAGGATAACTGATAACGTCAGCCGAGGGTGACCTTAGGGAAAGTGCAACAGAAAATTACCGCCACTTTGTGGTAAGGATGAAAACGTGAGGTAAGAGCTCACGATATTCTATGGTAACATAGAGTAGGTGTAAACCCTATCCGAAGCAACACCGTATAAGAGGATTTTTATTTGCCCGATAAAGCTTTGCTATTCTCTTGGGTGGCACGCAATTTTTGCGGAGCCTTGTGGTGACACAAGGCAAAGATAGATGACCGTCTTTTAACAGAACACGGCTTACAGATTTAGTTCACTACATGAAAAAGCCGAGCCTAAAGCTCGGCTTTTTCTCTTTAAGAATAACTATACGCCGTGTTCTGTACCACGCCACGCCGCATAGTCAAATAACATCACCAATAAATTGGCTCGCTATTTTCCTTGCTTAGGTGGAATTTCTTCGGCAAAAACAATACTCAATTGTTTTTGCCTCGAAATCAGCTTACAGACTTAGTTTATTAATACGGAAAAGCCGAGCCTAAAGCTCGGCTTTTTCTTTTAAAATTAAATGCATTTTACGCCGGTAGTATTCAATACGGGCTTGGACTAATTGAATGAGGAAAAAGCAAAAAACGCCTGTATGTGTACAAATTTCTGCTAACTGACGGTAGAAAAAGGCAAAAAATATCAAAAAAGCAACCAATGGTTGACAAATTCAAACAGGTGTTTGTAGATAAAAGACCATCTCTGTGCTAAGATTTAGGTACAATCAAACCAAAGGAGAACCAAAATGCAGATTTCAGAAAAAATTGCATATCTGAGAAAGCAAAAGGGCTTGTCTCAGGAGCAGCTTGCCATACGCCTGGAGGTATCAAGACAGGCGGTATATAAATGGGAAGCAAATATGAGCCAGCCCGAAATTGATAAGCTTAAAAAAATAGCAAGAGTTTTCGGTGTCAGCTGCGACGAGCTGCTGGACGACAGCGTAGATATTACAGCACTTTCCGTCAGCGAGGAGGTAGAAAACACTCTACCACCTACCGAGGAGCCACCGCCTGCACCACCCCAGCCCGAAGAAAAAAAGCCATTTAATCTTAAGGTGCTTATTATTACACTTTCTATTGTAGCAGGAGTGTTAACAATATGCGGTGCAATATTCTTCGGAATACTTCTATATAACTCTATTAGCAATTATACCGATGACTATTTAGTATCAATTAATGGCGTAACTATGTATGTTGAATCGGGACAAAAGCTAAATAAGCCACAGGACCCGCAAAAGCAGGGCTATACCTTTGTGGGCTGGTATAACAATGATAAGGAATGGAATTTTGAAACAGATACAGTAAGCGAAAATATAAGCCTTACACCTATGTGGAGTGCGAATGTCAACACACTCAAAATCAATCGAAATGACGGCACAAGCAGCGCAAATATCTTTCAGGTTGCAACCGATGAGTATTTTCCGCTTGGCAATAATAGCATACAAAGAACAGGCTACGTGCTAAAGGGCTACTCGACCACGCCAAGCGGTTCTGCTCAATATTCAAAGAACGGCGATTATAAAATGGGCGCAGAGGACACAACTCTTTATGCAATTTGGCAGGAAAGAGAGTACACCGTCAGCTATACGCTAAACGGGGGAGAAAATTCAGACAGTAACCCTGATTACATAAGCTTCAACCAAAGCCTTGAGCTCGGCGACCCACAAAGAAGAGGCTACGAGTTTTCAGGCTGGTTCTACCAAAACACAGATACAAGGGTTACAAAGCTTGACGGTAGCCTTGCTAAGGACATAACCCTAGAGGCAAGATGGACGGTTATTAATTATAAAATTACCTACCATCTAATCTATAATGGCGTTGAAAATCTGAATGCTGACACCTATACAGTAAATGATAGCTTTGAATTTAATGCTCCATCAAAGGCAGGCTACGAATTTAAGGCTTGGTGCAGCGACAAATACTACTACAATGAGGTTACAGGAATTAAAGAGGGCACCACAGGCGACATAGATATTTACGCCGCTTGGGTACAGCTGAGATACCCGATTACCTATCATCTTCTTTGCGATGAGGTTACGTCCTCCTATCCCACCAAGGAATACTACACAGCCGAGGACTCCTTCTATCTTGAGGAGCCAACCAGAGAGGATTATGACTTTGTGGGCTGGTACAGAACACCGAGCTTTCTAGGCTCCTCTGTTTGGTATATTGGCAGCGGCACAACAGGCGCAATGAACCTTTATGCAAGATGGTCTGCAAAAAACTACATTATTACTTATAACGTAGACTCACAAACCACAATTTCAACCAGACTTGATACATACACAGTAAACGACTATGTGGAGCTTGAAATTCCTCAAAAGGAAAATCATACCTTCCTTGGCTGGTATGAGGATTCTGCGCTAACCAAAAAAATCACGTCCATTGAGGTTGGTACTAGGGGCAACAAGACCCTTTACCCTAAGTGGGCTGAAAAAGCAGAGTTTATTTACGAAAAGAAAAACGACAACTACGTATTGGTTAAATACGAGGGAACAGACAAAACCGTTACAGTTCCAAGCACATATGAAAAGCTTCCCGTTGCAAGCATAGCCGAGGGCGCATTTTTTGGAAACACCACCCTTGAAACAGTAATTCTTACAGGCGTTACAAGCATTGAGAAAAATGCATTCTACGGCTGTACAGCATTAAAGAGGGTTGAAATTCCATCAACCACCACAAGCATAAATGAGCTTGCCTTTGACGGCTCAAATGCAATTACAGAGTTTGTGGTAAGCACCTCTAACACGCAGTATACATCATATAACGGAAGCCTATATACCTATTACACCGATATGTATACAGGTGTAAAGGGCTGCCGTCTTGTAAGATACGCAGTAGGTAAATCTGACACCACCTACAACGCCCCGACAGAGGCATCTCTTACAAAGATTTTCCCATACGCCTTTAAGGACGCAAAGCTTACCTCTGTTAAGCTGGCTGACGGAATAGGAGCTATCGAAAAGTATGCTTTCTATAATTGCACAGCTCTTGTGGAAATAGACTTTGGCGAGGGTGTTGACTATATTGGCGCCTCTGCCTTTGAAAATTGTCAAAATCTTAAGAGCGTAAAGCTTAATACATACAAAATATGGTCCATCGGCAACTATGCTTTCAAGGGCTGCAAGGCTCTTTTGAGCGTTGAAATTGTCGGAGATGTTGCCGGAGAGGTAGGCTATGAGGTATTTGCAGACTGCACAAGCCTTCAGAGCTTCTTAGTTAACGGTTCGGGCAAGACGCTTGGCACAAGCACCTTTAAAAATTGCACCGGCCTTGCAAGCATAACCTTCCCAAGCGGAATGGAAGAAATCGGAAACGAAATGTTCTACGGCTGTACCTCCCTTAGCCGAGTTGTCATTCCAAGCACAGTAACAGCAATTTTGCCTAACGCATTTTTGTTCTGTGATAGCTTAAGTGATGTAAGCCTTTCGGCAGACAACACCTGGTACGCAGGCGAATACGAGCTAAATGAAAGCGAAATAAGCGACAGACAAGTCCTTGCCGGGCTTCTTACAGAAGACTATTCCGCTTACAGGTGGCAAATTGATGAGGCGCCTGCAATTGACAAAGAAATAAAATATTCATACAGCGATAAGCTGGGCGGCTATGTGCTTACCTATATAGGCGCAGATGTGAATATACTCATTGTTAACGACAGCTATAACGGCAAGCCCATTGTTGCAATTGGAGAGGGCGTGGCTGCAAATCATATGAAGCTGACTACCGTTAGCATAGGTGCCAACGTAAAATACATTTACTCGAAGGCGTTTATCAATTGCAGCGTATTAAATCAGCTTAGCATTTCTGACAATGTTGAATTTATCGGCAAGGATGCCTTCTTGAATTGTGATAGTATAGAGGATGTCTATATGAAAGCAGGCTATGTATGGAAGGTAGCGGACAAATATATAACCATAAATAACGAAAACGCCATTACATCCCTTAAGGAGAATCAAGGCGCAGAGTGGCACAGAATGACAGAGGAAATGAGCTTTGTGCTAAACGAGGCAGGGGATGGATATATACTTACCTATGTAAGTAAGTACTCGGCTAATGTTACAGTTCCAAATGAGCATAATGGCTTGCCTGTGATTGAAATTGCAGAGGGCGCCTTTAAGGACTGCACAGAGCTTACTAAGGTAGTCGTTGGCGAAAGCGTTAAGACGATAAGACAAAAGGCGTTTGAAAATTGCCCACTTCTTGAGGAAATAGTCCTACCTGTGTCTGTAATTACCATAGAAAAGGACGCATTCTATGGCGTTACATTTGCCTTGGTTAATTGCGAGGCAGAGGAAGAGGGGACACTTTGGGCAGACGGCTGGATTAATGAAAATACCAATGCAATATACTACGGCTCGTTCCCTTGCGTAGACAGCGATGGACACAGCTGGGGCGAGTGGGTTGATTATACCGAACCCACCTGTGAGGACCTTGGTTATTCAAAGCGCACCTGCACAAAATGTATGAGCAATCAATCAAAGCCAACAAAAATGAATCTTTCCACAACCGGTCATAGCTGGGGTGCATGGCAAACCACGGATGCTACCTGCACCGAGGGAGAGATAACACAGCGAAAGTGCTCTACCTGTCAGCAGGTTGAGAAAAGAACACTTTCAAGTGCTCTTGGACATAGCTACGTCACCAATAGCTACGAAAATGGACAAATAAAGAAAAGATGCGAAAGATGCTATAATACCTTTGGCTTTGAGGTTAAGGATTGGCTACCCGAAGAAAATATTCAAATAGAGGGTAACTATATTGGCGATGTATCCGGCTTGGCTGATGGCGATTATGATAATGTAGCCATTGCCACCAAGGGTGATGGAGCGGTTACAATTACTGCTCGCAATGCAAGAGACGACATTGATTATATCTACATCAAAATAGTAGGCGGTGTAAAATGCACGGTTTACCTGATAACAGGCGAAACCGAGACATTTGAGTGCAGAACGGAAACCAGCGAGGAAATACTAATAAATACGGGTAAAATGTCGAAGGATTTTGATAGTGTACGTATAGTTATTGAAGCCTCCGCGCCCTCCGATGCGGTTTACGAAATAGATCTGCTTACGGAAATAGCATATTAAACAATAAAGAAAGGGCATAAAACCCCTTTCTTTTTTTCATTTATTGACACATGCGCTATATTATGTTAAAATAAATAGGATAATAATTCTAGGAGATAACGATGAAGGAATTACTTTGCCCTGCTGGCAATTTTGAAAAAATGAAGGCGGCAATACTTTACGGTGCAGATGCGGTTTATCTTGCCTCTGATATGTTTGGTATGCGTGCCGCTGCCGACAACTTTACACTTGAGGAGCTGGAAGAGGCGGTAAAATACGCACACGCCCACGGGGTAAAGCTGTATGTTACTGTAAATACAATGCCCCACACCGCGGAATATGAAAGACTTAAAAAATACCTGAAGCGCTACGACGAAATCGGTGTTGATGCCCTCATAATTTCAGACCTTGGTGTGTTTCAGCTTACAAGAGAGCTAATTCCCAATATGGAAATTCATGTTTCCACCCAAGCCAGCATTGTTTCTGCATATACAGCCACAGCCTGGCATAAAATGGGAGCAAAGCGTGTTGTTTTAGCAAGGGAGCTTTCTCTTGAGGAAATTAACGAGATAAGAAGAAATACTCCAAAGGAGCTGGAGCTGGAATGCTTTATTCATGGCTCAATGTGTATTTCATATAGTGGCAGATGCCTGCTTTCCAATTTTTACACAGGAAGAGATGCAAACCGTGGCGCCTGCGCCCAGCCCTGCCGTTGGAATTATACAAACGCATTGCCCCTTGCCTTTGCAGAGGAAAAGCGCCTTGACTCCCCACTTAACATAGAGGAATATAAGGAAGGCTCCTTTGTTATGTCCTCTAAAGATATGTGTATGATTGAGCATATTCCAAAGCTTATGGAAAGCGGAATAGACAGCTTCAAAATCGAGGGAAGAATGAAAAGCGCATACTACACAGCCATTTGCGCAAATACTTATAAAATGGCAATGAATGAGTATCTTGAAAATCCTCAGGGCTACGAATATAACCCGCTTTGGCTAAGAGAGCTGGAAAGCGTAAGCCATAGAGAATACGCAACAGGCTTTTACTTTGACAACCCGATGGATAACCCTCAAACGGTTACCCAAAACGGCTATCTTAGGGAAAAGGCATACTTGTGTGTTGCCACGGGAGAAAGTGATGGCGAGTACTACTATTTTACCCAAAGAAACAAGGTTTCGGCGGGGGACGTGTGCGAAATTATCACTCCGGGCAAGACAGGCAGATGCTTCCGGGTTGACAAGCTATATAACGAAAATGGCGAGGAAATACCCTCTGCGCCACACCCATCTATGACCTTTAAGATGAAGGTGCCATATGAGGTTAAGGCAGGAGATATTATACGCTCGTCAGAAAGGTAACAAATGGAATTTATAGAAATCCTAAAGGCAATTTTTATCGGCATTGTGCAGGGTATTACCGAATGGCTACCTGTTTCCAGCACAGGCCATATGATAATTGCCAACGAGTTTATAAAGCTGAATATCAGCGATGAGTGCTGGAACCTTTTTGAGGTTATCACACAGCTAGGCTCGATTTTAGCAGTAATTATTATTTTCTTTGATAAGCTAAACCCTTGGTCGAAAAATAAAACCCCGGAGCTTAAAAAGAAAACCTGGAGTCTGTGGCTTAAGGTTATCGTTGCAGTTTTACCTGCCGCCGTTATCGGCATCATTTTTGAGGACCTGCTTGACCAATACCTGTACAACTTTATAACCGTTTCCATTGCCCTTGTTGTTTATGGCATTTTGTTTATAGTTATTGAGCGCCTTAACAAAAAAAGGGAAATGAAATACACAGACGTTTACGACATAGATTACCCAACAGCCCTTAAAATCGGTTGCTTCCAGGTTCTTTCCTTGATTCCCGGTACATCTCGCTCCGGCTCCACAATCCTTGGCGCATCTGTTGTCAAGGTTTCAAGAACTGCCGCGGCTGAATTTTCCTTCTTCCTTGCAATTCCCGTTATGCTTGGTGCAAGCGGCTTGAAGGTGGTTAAGTTCTTGGCCGACGGACATAGCCTGAATGTAACAGAAATTGCTGTTTTAATTGCAGGCACCATTACCGCCTTTGTAATTTCACTCTTTGTAATTAAGCTTCTTATGGCGTTTGTTAAAAATCATAGCTTCGAAAGCTTTGGCTGGTACAGAATTGCTCTTGGCGTGATTTTGATAGGCTACTATGTAGTAAGATATGTTATACTGTAAAAAAATTTCAAATATCTATTGATAAATAGATAAAAATGTGATATATTATATGCGAAAAATAAAAAATAGGAGATAAATAAAATGACCTACAACAAGAAAACTATTGAAGACGTAAACGTACAAGGCGCAAGAGTTCTTGTAAGATGCGACTTCAACGTTCCAATGAAGGACGGCAAAATCACAAGCGATAAGAGAATTATCGGCGCACTTCCAACAATCAAGTATCTACTTGACAACGGCGCAAAGGTTGTTCTTTGCTCCCACATGGGTAAGCCACACAGCATTCTTACAGAGGGCTTTGGTCTTACTAAGAAGGAAAAGAAAAAGGTTGAGGAGCTTCCTGAGGCAGAAAGAGAAGCAGCTACAAAGGAGCTTCTTGCTAAGGCTCTTGTAGACGACAAGAAAAAGCTTACACTTAAGCCGGTTGCAGACAGACTTAACGAGCTTCTTGGCGAGGGCACAGTTGTGTTCGCTGAGGATATCGTTGGCGATGATGCAAAGGCTAAGGTTGCAGCTCTCGAGGCTGGCAAGGCAGTTCTTTTGGAGAATGTTCGTTTCGACGCTAGAGAAACAAAGAACAATCTTGACTTTGCAAAGGAGCTTGCTTCCTATGCAGATATCTATGTAAACGACGCATTTGGTACAGCACATCGTGCACACGCAACAACAGCTGGTGTTGCTGAGTACCTTCCTGCAGTTTGCGGTTACCTCATTCAGAAGGAAATCGGTGTTATGGGTAAGGCTCTTGCTGACCCTGCTCGTCCATTCGTTGCAATCCTTGGCGGCGCTAAGGTTTCTGACAAAATCGGCGTTATCAACAACCTTATCGAAAAGGTTGACACACTTATCATCGGCGGCGGTATGGCTTACACCTTCTTCAAGGCTCTTGGCTACAATGTTGGTACATCTCTCTGTGAGGACGACAAGGTAGAGCTTGCAAAGGAAATGATGGACAAGGCAGCTGCTAAGGGCGTTAAGTTCCTAATCCCTGTTGACAATAAGCTTGGTAAGGAATATGACGAGAACACAGAATCCAAGTTCTGCAGCTCCAACGAAATTCCTGACGGCTGGATGGGTCTTGACATCGGTCCTAAGACTCAGGAGCTTTTTGCAAGCGCAATTAAGGGCGCAGGCACAGTAGTTTGGAACGGTCCTATGGGCGTTTCCGAGTGGAAGAACTTTGCTGCAGGTACTGAGGCAGTTGCTAATGCAGTTGCTGAAAGCGGTGCTATTTCCATTATCGGTGGTGGCGACTCTGCTGCTGCAGTTGAAAAGCTCGGCTTTGCTGACAAGATGACACACATCTCCACAGGTGGTGGCGCATCGCTCGAGTTCCTTGAGGGTCTTGAGCTCCCGGGTATTGCTTGCCTACAAGATAAATAATAATCATTTATGTATGCAGGCGTAAAAACCCTGCATACATTGATTTTATTGGCTTTTTAGCTATCTTATCAACAAATTTACATATGAACAACTATTAATATGAATACGGAGAAATAAAAAATGAGAAGAAAAGTTATTGCAGGAAACTGGAAAATGAATATGACTCCAAGCCAGGCTAAGGCTCTTATTGAGGAGACAAAGCCACTTGTTGCAGGTAAGGATAATTGCGACATTATCTTCTGTGTACCATTCGTTGACATCTACGCAGCACAAGAGGCTGCAAAGGGCTCCAACATCAAAATCGGTGCAGAGAATGTTCACTTTGCTGAAAAGGGCGCTTACACTGGCGAAATTTCCGCAGAGATGCTTAAGGAGTGTGGCGTTCAGTACGTTATTATCGGCCACAGCGAGAGAAGACAATACTTTGGCGAAACTGATGAAACAGTAAACCTCAGAACAAAGGCAGCTCTTAATGCTGGTCTTACAGTTATCCTTTGCCTCGGCGAGGTTAAGGACGAAAGACTCAACGGCATTACAGACGAGGTTGTTTCTATGCAAACAAAGCTTGCTCTTAAGGACGTAACTGCTGAGCAGCTTAAGAACGTAATCATCGCATACGAGCCGGTATGGGCTATCGGTACAGGTCTTACTGCTACACCTGAGCAGGCTGACGAAACCTGTGGCACAATCAGAAACACAATCAAGTCCCTCTATGGCGATAAAGCAGCTGAGGAAATCACCATTCAATACGGTGGCTCCATGAACGCAGCAAATGCAGCAGAGCTTCTTGCTAAGGAGAATGTTGACGGCGGTCTTATCGGCGGCGCATCTTTAAAGGCTAAGGATTTTTCAATTATCGTTTCCGCCGCTCAGTAATTGACGCACAACAAGCTACGAAATACGTCGTTGCTTCGCACATACGACCTTGACGTACACTAAGTACGCCGTCGTCTGCATGCTTACGATGCGCCTAGTCTTTCTTGCTTCTTGGGTGTCAATGTAAAAAAGGTTCTAACTTCCAATTGAGCCTTAATAAGCCTCGAGCTTCTAAGATTCAAACATTTATGTGAATAAAAAAGGGTGCCTAGGCATCCTTTTTTTGTGTAATTTTGTTTTAACTACGATAAAAAGGGTTAAAAAGTTGTGCAATTTAGCTAAATTTGTGCATATTGCTATGTTGACAAATATTTTATATAATGCTATAATTAATCTGTAAGATTATATTTTTATAATATAAATCTATCCTTTTTAACCTAAATGGGGTGTGTAATGATGAAAAACAAGACTAAAATCTTAATTACGCTAGCTATGGTGGCGGTTTTTGTTATGCTCTTTGCAATAACAAGTATGGCGCTGGAAATAAATTTAACCTTTAAGACTAGTGACGATAAGGTCGACACAAGCTACGGCGAGAAGGGCGTTTTGGAGATAGAGGCAGGCGTGCCCTACAAGCTTCCTACGAAAACGGTTGATGCGGGCTATTCCTTTAACTGGTACACACCTGACGGTCGTGCTTGGGAGGGTGGTACTGAGGTTGTTTTCTATGAGGACACCACTATCAGACAAATCACACTACTTGATGTATCTGATTTTGCAACCTTCAAGACCTGCGCAGGTAATGGTACTGCAATGCGTCTTACCGAGGATATTGAGGGTGCCGGCAGAGTTACCACAGTCAACTGGGGCATTGCAAGAGTTTTCTTGAATGGTCATAACATTAACATAACAGGCACAAGTACAGCATTCGGTGGAGACAGAACAGGTATTATGTTCTATGGCTCCGGTAAGGTTACATACTCCGGTGGAGAATTCCTGCTTGCAAGAAACCACGGTTGGGGTGGTGACTGCTGTCGTTTGTTCATTGGTAGAGACGTTATTGTTGAGGCACCTAACGCAATTTTGATTCACGATAACAACGGCTACGTTTCACAGGGCTACCCATACCTTCAGATATATGGTAAGGCTACCTGTAAAATAGCAATGCAGATGGGACATAGCACACAGTGCGGCCCACGTCTTGAGGTAAATGAAGGGGCTGTGCTTTTCATCAACGAAAAGCTTACAAACCAAACCTCATCAGGTAATAACATTAAGGTTAATCTAAGAGGCGGTTCAATCGTAATGACCAACTCTACATATAGCTTCTTCCGTGATACAAAGGCGACATACACAATCACCGGCGGTAGCTATTCACTCGAGGGAGAGGACCAAATTGAGCTTTCCACAACAATTGATATCACCACCCTTATGCTGGTTGATTTCAAGATTGATGGTGTGGACTACAAGGCGGTTGTTCCTAAGGATTGTAACGCAGGCACCCATAGCTTTAAGCTGATTCAAACAACTGCCTCAACCTGTGGCAGTATTACAGAGGAGGTTCATCAATGTGAGGGCTGCTCACACAAGATAACCTTCAGATACGGTACCTTTGGCACTCACGAATACGAATTTTCCGACAAGAAGGATGCCACAAAGACAGAGCTTGGCTGGGAAAGATATGTTTGTAAGACCTGTAAGAGCGCTGAATACAGAGTTCTTAAGTATGACCCTGCAAACGACACAATCAAGGTTACAGTATTAAACGGCTCCGGACAGAGTGTTGATGTTGATGCGGTTATTAAGGACATCTTCACACTGACCGAAACCTCAACAGGCTATAGCATTACAGACATTAAGGCATTTGGCGACTACACAGTAGACTCAATCAAGACAATCATAATTCCAATCGGTGTTGTTAGTGTTAACTTTGGCACAAACAGAGCCGGCGTTAAGGAAATTATAATCGACGACGGCGCTATTGTTACAATCGAAAGCCTTGCAAAGCTGACCGCTCTTGAAACCATAACAATAAAGCAGGCGACAGTTACCTTTAATGCAAAATGTGCACCAAGCACCTTGAAAACGATCAACTCCACGGTTGAGGGTGCAAATGTTACCTTCTTAAAGGAAGCATTTACCGAAATAACAAGCGTTTCAGCGCTTAACTTAACAAAAAACAGCACATACACCTTCGGACAGGACAGCTTTAAGAAAACAACTATCAAAAAGCTTCATTTCCCGGACGGTGCAAATGTTACCTTCTCACAAAATGCCGCATTCTATGAGGCAGGCGTTGAGGAGCTATACTTCGGCACAGGCATTACAAGCATTGCGGGCAGCACCTTCTATGGCAACGCAAATCTTAAGAGCATTGTTCTAATGAGCATTACCTCAATTGGCGACTCTGCCTTTGAGGGTATTGCCGAGGGCGCATATGTATATCATCATGCAGACAGCCTGTCAGCCGGTAATAATAGCTTTAAGAATATCAAAAATCTTTCAGTTTATACTATTGCAAAGCTTGAAAATGCAAATGCATTTGTAAGCAGCACAGGCTTCCAAATCCACTATGGTATTAAGCACGCATACACCGCAAAAATCGTAGATGCAAGCTGTACTCAGGAGGGTGGCACATATTACGAAACCGCTTGTCCCTGTGGCGAGGTTAAGGATGCTATTTATAAGCTCTTTACAGGCGCAATAACCACTAGCACCAACTACACAGTTGTTGAAATGGTTAAATATGTTACACCAAAGAGCGCTCATAATTTGACAGTTCTTCTTGATATCAGATACGATAGCGGCTATACAAATATGGGTACAGGCGTGTACGAGTGCTCCTTCTGCTATGGCGAAATCGACGAGAGTGAGCCCACACAGTCCCCACTTCTTTGCTGCTATGGCTTTGCAACACGAGAATATCTGGATGCATATGGTATGTCTACAAGATATGAAATTAATCGTCAAGCAATAGATAGCTTTGTCTCTACAAACGGTGGCACCTTTGAAATCGGTATGGTTGTTGCGCTTAAGGACAGACTTGGCGCAAATACTCCTCTTAAGGCTGACGGTAGCGCACAGAGTGGCGTTATGAAGATTAACCTTACAAGCGGAAATACTGTATATTATGAGCTTGCGCTGACCGGCATTAAGGACACAATGCTTGAAAGCAGCTACGTTATGTGCTTCTACATAATTGACGGCAGTAGCATTAGCTACGTGCAGGACAACGAAACAATTAAGAACCCAAGTGGTGTTTCATATAATGAAATTTATGATATTACCCACATAGAGGCTGTTGTTCCTGCATCAAATAAGGACTAAATAAAATAAAAGGAAACGGACAAATGCCGTTTCCTTTTTTATTGCATAAAGCAGGTCAAATACTGCCAAAATAATAATGTAATAAAACCAGCGAGGTAAAAAATGAAGGAATTTACATTTATTATAAAGGATAAAAATGGCTTGCATGCAAGACCGGCAGGTGCAATTTCTGCCACCTCAAAGACCTTTGAGTCAAGTATAGAAATCAGCGCAAACGGCAAGGTTGCGGATGGTAAAAGGCTCCTTTCCATCATGGCACTTGGGGCAAGATGCGACACAGAGCTTGCCTTCAAAATAGAGGGTCAGGACGAGGAAAGCGCCAAAAACGCATTGCTTGACGTATGCAAAGAGAAGCTGGGCGAAAAATGAACGGAAGCAAAAGAATAAGGGGCGTTGGTGTAACCAGTCTCAAGGTCAGCGGCAGGCTTCTGTTTATTAAGAATGAAGGAGCTTACACAAGCAAGGAATATACCTTTGACCCTAAATTACAGTTAATAAGGCTTGACAAGGCAAGAGATAAGGCAAGGGACCAGCTTCTTGATTTGGAAGAGAGAACAAGACAGGTAATAGGCAAGGACGAGGCGGAGATTTTTGAAATTCATCGTATGCTGCTTGACGACGAGGATTTAATTGAAGCAATCACAAAGGAAATAAAGAAGGGTAGCTCCTGCGAAAGTGCGGTAGAGTCTGCCTGCATGCAATATTCAAAAATGCTAAAGGACTTAAACGACCCCTACCTTTCCGAAAGGGCAAGCGACATTTTAGATATAAGGACACAGCTTCTTGCCGCACTTGATGAAAGGTCTAAAAAAGAGGAAAAGAAAGACACGTCTCCCTACATTTTGGTGGCAGAGGACCTAACCCCCACCCAAACCGCAAGGCTGGAAAGGGACAAAATCCTCGGCTTTGTTACCTTCGGTGGCTCCTCGTCCTCTCATAGTGCGATTCTAGCCCGTGCAATGGGTATACCCGCCCTTGTAGGCACGGGAAAAATCAGCTCCGAATACGACGGAAAATATGCGCTGTTGGATGCCACAAAGGGTGTGCTCACTCTTTGCCCTACAGAGGAGGAAAGAGAGCGCTTTTTAGAGGAAAGGGACAAGGCACAAAGGATTGCCAAGGAGCACGAAAGATACCTGCGCTCGATTATGAATAAGCCTGCCGTTACCCGTAGCGGACACAAAATAATGATATATGCGAATATAGAAAACGACAGAGAAATTGAGGGAGCCTTGGCAAATGGTGCTGAGGGCATAGGTCTTTTGAGAAGTGAAATGCTTTATATGGCAAAAAAGACCTTCCCGACAGAGGATGAGCTGTTTCTCTCCTATAAAAAGGTGGCGGAGAAAATGGAGGGGCGCAGGGTGGTTATTCGCACCCTCGATATAGGCGCAGATAAGCAAGCGCCCTACTTCAATATTCCAAAGGAGGAAAACCCGGCGCTGGGACTAAGAGGCGTGCGAGTGTGCCTGAATAACAAGGAAATTTTCAAAACTCAGCTAAGGGCAATTTTAAGGGCATCCTACTTTGGCAGGGTGTCAGTTATGCTACCTATGGTGGTGTCGGTAAGCGAGATAAAGGAGTCCAAGGCTCTTATTGCAGAATCAATGAAGGAGCTGAAGGAGGAGGGAGAGCTGTTTGACGAGAAAATAGAGCTGGGTATAATGATAGAAACACCTGCCAGCGCCATTATGAGCGAGGAGCTTGCTAAGGAGGTGGACTTTTTCTCCGTGGGTACAAACGACCTGAGCCAATACACCTTGGCAACCGACAGGCAAAACCCAAATGTAAGTCAGATTTGCGATGAAAACACAGAGCCTGTATTAAGGCTCATTAAAATGGCGACAGAATCAATTCATAAGACAGGGGGCTGGATTGGTGTTTGCGGAGAAATGGCGGCAGACCTGAGCCTAACCCAAAGACTTGCAAAAATCGGAGTCGACGAGCTTTCGGTATCTGTGCCATATCTTTTAGGAATAAGAGGAAAGGTTAGTGAATGTATATGAGTAAGGAAATGGAAATAGGCACCGTAGCAGGTGGCGAGGTAATAGAGCTGAAAAAGGTAGGAGACGAGGTTTTTTCAAGCGGACTTTTAGGGGACGGAGTAGGCATAAAACCGACACAGGGTAGCATATTTTCCCCTGTTGACGGGCAAATCATCACTGCACACGAGGCAGGGCACGCATACACCGTAATGTCAAGGGACGGCGCCGAGCTGTTAATCCACATCGGCATTGACACAGTTGAGCTGTCAGGCAAGCATTTTTATCCAAAGGTTGGCATTGGTGACAGGGTGAAAAGAGGACAGCTCATTGCCAGAGTAGAGCTTGAGGAAATAGAGAAAAAGGGCTACGACACAGTTATTTCCCTGATAGTATCAAACGGCGAGGAAATAGAAATCACAAGCACAAGGCTAGGCAAGTGCCTTGCAAACGATACTATAATGACCTATAAAAAGATATGACAAAGTAAGGCTTGAATTGTTGACAAGGACATCAATTGGTGCTATTATTAAAGCAGTAGCTTGTATTATTAATAATGAAAAAATCCCGACAGGCCTCTTTCTCTCTGTCGGGATTTCCTATAAATTATTCTAGAGATTGAGCAAAAAGCTCGTCAATACAAACACCCAGAACCTTTGCGATGTAATAAACCTCACGGTCTGTGGCGAATCGGACTTGCCCCTCCAATTTCGAATAACTGGTTGGGTTGATATTCAGACCGGCTACCTGAAGGCGTGCGATAAAGTCCTTTTGCTTGATACCCTGCTCCTTGCGTAGCCTTTCTACATTTTGTCCGATAAGATTGGAGTCGCCATAAATCTGCTTGCGTGTTTTCATAGCATAACCTCAAAAAATTAATTCTTTTATGGAATTATACCATTAAAAGCTATTGACAAAATTCCGTATTGGAATTATAATGTTTATAAGTATGATTTATAACCAAGAAAGAGAAGCAAAGGCAAATATACCTGTAATCCTCTCTTGGAATGTAACCTTTATATAATATCTTGAAAGGAGATGATGACCTTATGAAAAAGGAAAAGGAAAAAACGAGAAAAGCCCCCTTTTTAACAGTAATTAAGGATATGCTTTTTGCCCTTAGGCTGTCGTTCAAATATGCGCCCTTGGCATGCATAGTGATGATTCTTTCCTACCTGCTTGATAGTATTATGTATTTTGTAACAGGTACATATGCTCTGAAATACATAATTGATTCCTTTGAGGCAGGGGGAATAAGCTTTGAAAATGTAGTGATGGCTGTTTTGCTTATGGTTTTAATTCCAACCATAACCCAACTTGTTGTTGATACTGTGGTGGATTTTGCTTGGAATGTGGGAAGCATAAAAATAGAGGTAGCCATAAATAAAATGGTTTTTGAAAAAAATATGAAGGTGGAGCTTTCGTGCTTTGAAAATCCGGAGTTTTACGACAAATATGTAAAGGCATCAGCAGATATTACCACGAATGTCTTTAGTATAACCTATACTGTATTCTTCCTTTTCTACACGATTTTGAACACCTGCCTTTATGGTAGTGTCCTGTTTACGCTTGACCCCGTGTTTATTATTTTTGCAATTATTCCGTTATTTGGCTCCTTCTTCAAGAAGAAGAGCAATGAGCTTTGGCACAAGCATACAACCGAGGATAAGATTTTGCACAGAAGGTGTCAGTATGCTCAAAGGGTATTTTATTCAAACGAATATGCCAAGGAAATGCGACTTACAAACGCAAGAGAATTTATGCTAAAGCGCTATGACGATGCATCAGATGGCAGAATGAATGTTGTGAAAAAATATGGTAAGAAGGAAATGCTTCTTGATATATTGGGAAATAAAATTTCCGGCATTCTTGCAAACCCATTAGCAATTGCATATGCTGTATTTTCTGCATTGGTTGGCGTTCCCTGGGGCGCTCCCTTGGGCCTTGGTGGCTGTGCAGTTGTTATAAACTCTGTATCCGAGCTTTCAAACTCATTTATACAAGTAACAAATCAATATTACCGACTACACGAAAAGTCCTTGTTTGTTGAGGACTTTAAGGAGTTTATAAGCTATGAGCCCAAGATAAAGGAGAATCTGGACGGCATAGAGCCACAGGTTGGAACAATTAAGCTGGAAAACGTGTCCTTCAAATATTTTGGCAGTGATGAATATGTGCTTAAAAATATAAACTTAGAGCTTAAGAGTAATGAAAAAATCGCTTTGGTTGGTCATAACGGTGCAGGTAAAAGCACGCTTGTTAAGCTTCTTTTACGACTGTATGATGTAACAGAGGGAAGAATAACTCTAAACGGAGTTGACATACGTGAGCTGAAAACAAAGGAATACAGGGATTTGTTCAGTGTTGTGTTTCAGGATTTTAAGCAAATTGCCCTACCTGTGTCTGAAAATGTGCTTATGAGACCCTTTGAGGACGGAGATGAGCAGAGGGTAATTGAGGCGCTGAAGCTAAGCGGAGCGTATGACAGAATTATGGAGCTTAAGGATGGCTACAACACCGTTCTTACCAAAGAGTTTAGCGAGGACGGAGCTGTATTATCCGTGGGCGAGGGGCAAAAGCTTGCCATAGCTCATGCCTTTTTGAAAAACTCTCCCTATATTGTTCTAGATGAGCCAACCTCTGCCCTTGACCCAATTGCCGAAAGTCAAATGTACAGCAATATGATGAAAGTTGGAGACGGCAAGGGCATGGTGTTTATATCTCACAGATTATCAAGCGCTGTGGCTGCAGACAAAATTTATATGCTGGACGGCGGAGAGGTAATTGAGAGCGGCTGCCATTCGGAGCTTATGGCACTGGGTGGAAAATATGCCGATATGTTCAATAAGCAGGCACAAAACTATATTGACATAAAGGGAGGGGATGAGGATGAAGAATAAAAAGGAAAGGGTCCCCTTCAAGCAGTCGGTAAAGAACAATATATTTATATTGGGACTTGCCTTCAAAAGTAACAGGGTTATGGTAATAATGCGCCTTGTTATGGGATTTTTTACAGGACTCAATCATGGCGCATCCCTGTTTTTCACTAAGGAAATATTAAACTCTCTGGATATGGGAAGACCGGTTGAGCATATAATGGTGTTAATTTTGCTAATGGGACTTTACACCCTTGCATACGAGCTATTTTTTGCTTGGTATTATAAGCTGATTAACCCAACCCATAAGCTGAATTTCATAAGGCTTATACATAAGAGCTTTTTTGTAAAGGCAAGCGATATTGACCTTGCCTGCTATGATACACCGGAGTTTTACAATGATTTTATCTACTCAATGCAAAACTGTGATAAAAGCATTGTAAATACAGTAGACCAGCTTGCTGACCTTATTCGTTCCTTGATTGCCTCAGGCTCTGTTTTTGCAGTTGTATTAACCGTTGACCCAATAATCGCAGCTGTGATATTGGGTGTTTCATTGCTTGATATGGTAATCCGCTTGATACAAAACGGTGTATATTACAAGTATAACATCGAAACAAACGAGATTTGGAGAAAAACATGGTATGTTGAAAGGTTCTTCTCTCTGGCAGATTACGCAAAGGAAATAAGATTGACAGATGTTTCCAAGAATGTAATCAATGAATACGACAAGGCAATTGAGGAGCAGAAAAGAGCAGCCATTTCTATGAACATCAAGGCAAGAGTCTTGACTATATTGGCAACGCTTTTGAATACAGCCCTTACTCTGTTTATACTGATTTTTATGGCGAAGGGGCTTTTTGAGGGAAATGTGTTAATCGGTGGCTTTACTGTTGCAATCACCGCATCCTGGAAGCTGAAGGGCTTGGTTTACGACATACAAAGCAAGTTTGTGGAAATGGGCAAGGACTCCCTGTTTGCGGATAAGGTAAGAAGATTTTTAGAGACCGAAAGTAAAATAAAGTCAGGCGACAAGGAGCTTTTGGAATTTGAAAGCCTGGAGTTTAAGAACGTTACCTTCGCATATAGTGATACAAATGTTTTGGAAAATGTAAGCTTTTATGTTAAGAAAGGGGAAAGAATAGCATTTGTCGGCTATAACGGAGCAGGAAAGACAACTGCAACCAAGCTGATAATGAGACTGTATGATGCCTCTGCGGGACAAATTCTTATAAACGGCATAGATATTAAGGAGTACAACCTGCAAAGCCTCAGAGAAAAAATAGGCGCAGTATTTCAGGACTACAAGGTTTTTGCCGCAACAGTAGCTGAGAACGTGCTTGGAGATGTATATACCGAGGACAAGGAGGGAGTAGTGCTAAGCGCCCTTGAGGATAGCACCTTTGGTCAAAGACTGAGCCAGCTAAAGGATGGCATTCACACAGAGCTGACAAGAGAGTTTTACGATAGTGGAACAAATCTTTCCGGCGGAGAAAATCAGAAAATTGCTATTGCACGTGTATTTGCTCACGACAATCAAATGTTTATAATGGATGAGCCGTCGAGCGCTCTTGACCCGATAGCGGAGTATAATCTCAACGTGGGAATTGATAAAAATGCCAGAGACAAAACTGTAATTTTTATCACTCACCGCCTGTCTACCACAAGACACGTAAACAGAATTTATATGTTTGAAAAGGGTAGGATTATAGAAAGCGGCTCTCACGATGAGCTTATAAGCGCAGGGGGCAAATATGCCCAAATGTTTGAGCTACAGGCAGAGAAGTACCGTAGCAAAAAAGAAAGCTAGACACAGTTGAAAACCTCCTATGTTTTAACTGTTGAATAGAAAAAAAGACAATCCGACCAGGATTGCCTTTTTTTATAAACACCGCTTGACGTGTAGATAATTCATGAAAGAAGCAGGTTAAAATAGTAAATTGGGATTGCGCTCCAGCCGTGGCAAAGGCTTCCTGCTCCGTCGAAGGCATCCTTGCCGTCTTGGGTTTCCCAAACTGTGCCTGTTTCTATCATAGGAGTATATGCTTTTTCCAGCTCCCCTAGTATGTAGCACTTGTATTTTTCCTTGTCCGTCTTAATCAGCGCATCATACTTGAAGCACTTTGTGGAAAGAGAGGACGGGGTAAGTGTATTTTCTGTAAGCACCCTGCAAATCTTTTCAGCCTCATCTCCAACAGAAACGCCAAAAGCAACAGCCATAGAGTTTAACAGCTCCGTGTATAGGGGCTTTTGCCCTGCAAGATGCCAAAGACCCTTCTCCTTGTCAAAAAAGCGCTCCTTTAGCTTTTCCTTGATAACCGCTTGCGTGCTCTCGTAGCCAAAGCTAATACCGCAAAGACTACATAGCTCCTCAAAGGAATCAAGCGCCATTACAGTAAGCACAGAAAGCATAGGGTCAGCATTACCATCCTCACTTGTAAGGAGTGAGCCCTCGTTGCCCTCGCTCCAATCGTAAAAGTTCCAACAGCTCTCCCCCTCAAAGCGACAAACAAGTCCGCCCTTCATATTGCCAAGAAAGGCACCAAGTATTTCACGCAGCTTGAGTTGTACCTCTATAGCAAGACTCTTGTCCCCCGAATATTTGGTATATTCAAGCACGGACAAAATGTAGTAAAGGGAAAACGACGGTATAGCAAGCTCCGTTCCGGATGGAAAGCAGATGGACAAAAGCCCATCCTCTCGTCTGTCCTTGCTCATAAGAAGCAGGTTAGACCTAGCATAAGGGTAGTTTCCGCCCTCGAAGCCATAGTAGCCGCAAAGCATCTGATTGCGTGAGTCAAAGGCGTATAGGCATTGCTCTCTCCAAGGGCAATCAACATAGTGCTCCATCATACAAAGCTCAAGGGTATTTTGGCACACCTCGTATATTTTCCTGTGTAGCTCACTCTCAAAAACGGGAGTTATTCTTTTTACCTCATACACCTGTGGAATGATGCCGATTTTTTCTATGTTTACCTGACCCTGTGTCTGAATTTCCAAATATCTACAGGCAAAGCGCAGCATATAAGAGGTATGCTTGTTTTCCCCGGCTGATGCCTTGTACTCAATGCTAAAATCCCTGTCGCCCATTATTCTTGTTATTCGTCCGTTTGTCAGATGCTCTCCGTAGGCAACCACAATTTCGCAAGGCTCCTTAGCTGTAAGCTCAAGGTGCAAAAGTCCCACATATTCCTTGCCTAGGTCGTAAACCAAATAGCCCTGTCCCTGACCTATTTCCTTAGCAGGCGCAAGTTCCTTAAGAGTATGCTTGGGTATGGGACGAGGGTAAAATGCGCAATTCTTTTCAACAACCGTTGCATTTTCAAAGCCAAAAAGCTGACCCTGTGTCCATAAATTCTCTTTTGTAGAGTCATAGCCGTAGGAAAAGCCAAGCTGAGAGGAGATTTTTTTACATCGACCGCTTGCATATGAAGCGCTTTGTCTTACCAGC
Organism: Clostridia bacterium; assembly: GCA_017468115.1. Next base: position 45,688 of record JAFUJS010000015.1, read on the forward strand.
GTGTCTTTGCCGCTTGCAAGGGTAAGCGCCCTGTTTTCCAAAACCTGAAAAATAAGCCCTGCCTTGTATTTTTTATATCTTTGAAAATCCACACCCGTGTGGTGGCAAAGCACGGCAAAATGGTTTTTGCCCACAGTCAGATAGGGGGAAATATCTATTTCGTCATAAACCTTGTAATGCTCAAAATCTCCATACTGACCGCTTGATACATATTTGCCGTTTATAAATAGGGTATAATCCCCATCACAGCTGATTTGACATATAGCCACCCCGCCCCTGTATTCTAAGGTAGAGTAGGCATTTATATATTGGTCGGGGGAGTCAGACCCCAGCCAAATAAAGCTGGCATTTTCAAATATAGACATTTTATCACCGTCCTTCCTTGTTAGTTTACCATAATTTGCAGCACTTGTAAATAAAAAAAGAGGTCAAACGACCTCTTTTTTATCCTATAAATGGGGAGACAATTCCGTAAACAAGAATTATACCGATAATGATTGGAAGAATGTATGCAAAATATACCCTCATCCAATTCTTAACCTTAAGACCCTTGCCCTGGTTTGCCTCGTTCTTGAAGTTCTCAAAGCCCCAGCCAATCTTGTGGTTACAGTAAAGCACAACGGCAAGCGAGCCAAGCGGCAAGAGAATATTGCTGACAATGTAGTCCTCAAGGTCCAAAATGCCTGTGCCGGCACCGAGAGGCTCAAAGCCCGCCCAAAGGTTAAAGCCAAGCACACAAGGAATTGAAAGGACGAAAAGACCAACACCGCAAATAAGGGCGGCAACCCATTTTTTCAGGTGGAAAAGCTCCTGTACGCAGGAAATAATGTTTTGAAAAACCGCAAAGATTGTAGAGATTGCGGCAAACGCCATAAACAGGAAGAAGAGTGAGCCCCAAATCCTGCCACCCGGCATATTTGCAAAAACAGTCGGAAGCGTTACAAAAATAAGGTTAGGTCCGTTGTCCGGCTTAATTCCATAGGTAAAGCAGGCAGGGAAGATAATAAGTCCCGCTGTGATTGCCACAAAGGTGTCAAGAATTGTAATGTTAACGCTTTCGCCAAGAAGAGAGCGCTTTTTGTCAATAAAGCTGCCGAAGATAGCCATTGAGCCAATGCCAAGGCTAAGTGTGAAAAATGCTTGGTTCATTGCCGCAACGATTACATTGTGCAGCCCTGCCTTCTCAATATTTTCAATGCTTGGGAGCAGGTAGAACTTAAGACCCTCGCCGGCACCCGGCAATGTAAAGCTGTGAATTGCCAAAACGATAATGAGCACAAGCAACGCAGTCATCATAACGTTTGTAACCTTTTCAAGACCCTTACTGATGTCAAAGGCGCAAACAAGGCTGCCAAGCAAAACAACTATTCCCATAAACAGAATAAGCATACCCGGGTTAGATAGCATACCGCTGAAGATAGCACCGGATGCCTCAGGTGTGGTAGCGCTATCAAGTGTGCCGTTTACCGAGTAAACAAAGTATTGTAGCATCCAGCCTGTTACCGAGGTGTAAAACATCATAAGCATAATATTTGCAATAAGAGCGCCAAAGCCGTGGGCGCGCCAAGCAGGCTTATTTGGCGTAAGCACCTGATGCATTTTTACAGGGCTGGCACCTGCGCCACGACCCATTGAAAACTCCATTGTCATAACGGGAATACCCAAAATAACAAGGAATACAAGATAAATCAAAACGAAAATGCCGCCGCCATACTGACCGGTAATATAAGGGAATTTCCACACATTACCAACGCCAATTGCACAGCCGGCACTCAAAAGAATAAAGCCAATACGGCTGCCAAGCCTTTCTCTTGGCTGATTGTTTGAATTGTCCATAAAAAATCCTTTTGTATTGAAAATTTTTAAATTTACTGCAACAAAACTTGAAAAAACTTTTGCTGGTAAAGAAAAGCGCATTTCAAAATGCGCTTAGCCTTTTATTTGTGGCTTTCAATCCACTCGGTTGCTGAAGCCTTAGACATTCTCTTAATGCTTTCCTCAGGGTAAGTGGAATCAGCCCCACCGTTTGTATAAAGGAAATAGAAGCCGTCGCTGGTTACATAAAGAGTTTCCTCATAACCGCAGGGGTCGCCATAAAATCCACCGGTAACCTTATGTACAACGCTGGAAAGCTCTGTGTCATAAGTCTTTTTGCAGATAATCTTTTTCATAATAATTCTCCTTTTATTTACTTACACATAGATAATAACATATAATAAAAGCTTTGTCAATTATAAATAATTGGAAGTAATATCAGCCCTCAAGTGTAAGCTCTGCCTCAATATTTGTCCTGCCGTCCTCGTGAACGGAGCGCACATAATATTTTCCGTCGGTAAATGCCATATAGATTTTTAGGTTATCGCCGATTTTTGCCTCGTTAGCATAGGAAATAGCCAAGGACTTTACAAATTTACTGCCGGGCTTGGGGATGCAGTTGTAAATCATATCGGGGTAGTATGTATTGTTCATATGGCCGTTGATATCTGTGTCTGTATATCTTACAGTATATTCGCCCACAAGGGTCATTTTCACCTCGTTCGGAATACGTACACGAAGGGGTCCTTCAAGGGTAAGAGGCTCCTCGCCCTCGTAATTTGAAAGGTCAGCCTCGCTTATCTTCAAAAGCCTTTTGTCCGTGGTGGAAACCAATGCCCAGGCAGAAAGCGCCTCGCAAAGAAGCTCCTCGTCGTTGAAGATTTGGTAGGAACGCTGTGTGGTAAAGCCACGGTTGTTGTTTCCTGCCCAGCTTTTAACTGTAATTTGCTCATATGGGTAAATAGGGCGATAGCACTCAACACGGATGCTGCTAAGAATAAGAGCCTTGCCCTCGTTCAACAGCTCCTGATAGGATGGCTTGCAATCCCTCATTTGGCGCATTGCCGTTTCCTGTAAAAACTTAAAAATATTAGAAATACCAACAACCTCACTTGCGTTTGTGTCGTGATATCTTACTTCATAATTTTCTTGCCACTTCATATTTTTTGCTCCTAAATTAAATTCCAAACGATATTTTAACATTTTTTATCTTATATTTCAAGTATAAACTTTAGATAAACAAAAAAGCCACCTCAAGCTGAGGTGGCTTTGTAATTAGCCCAGCACCTGCTCCACAGCTCCGGTGCCTGTTGCCTGGGGGTACGTTGGCAAAGCCCCGAGCCCAAAGGAAACGGAAATTGCGCTGTTAACCTGGGACATGGTAGAATCGTCAAGATGCCCCATGCGCTCCTTCAAGCGCGCCTTGTCAATAGTTCTGATTTGTTCAAGCAAAATAACAGAGTCCTTAAGTAAACCCACATCCTTAGCCATAACATCAATATGTGTAGGTAGCTTTGCTTTAGACATTTTACTTGTTATGGCAGCGGCAATAACTGTGGGACTGTATCTGTTGCCCACATCGTTTTGAACAATCAAAACAGGACGTAGCCCACCCTGCTCGGAGCCGACCACAGGGCTCAGGTCTGCATAAAAAATATCTCCACGCCTTATATTATTCAAAATTTATCACTCCTAAAATGAATTAGCAAAAATATGCTAATGCTATTATTGTCAAAAAGCTCCCTTGCTAATCATAATATGCCAAAAATTAAAAAAGGGCAGGGGAGTCTCTCTGTTCAAAAATGAAAATTTTGTAAATTTTTTAAGAAAATTGAAACCTTTTTGGAAAAAATTGCGTCTATATATATGAAAGTAAATGCCTAACCTGTGTCAGCTTGACGTAGTATTGGATATGTGATAAAATAAGAGGGGTGATGTATATGTATAAAAGACTAATATGTATTTTTACCATTCTGGTGCTAATTGCCGTTTTATTTGTGGGCTGTGGGTCAAGCGGTGAGCTGGCACTCATTTCAGATGAAAACGGAATTACAATAAGGATTGATAACAAAGAAATCAAGGACGCAAACGCAAGCATAGATGCTGACAGCTGTCAGCTATCACTTGTTAAGGTGTTGGTAGCTCTAGGCACACAAGTAAGCTGGGAAAACGACTGGCTAGCATGTATTAAAATTTCAGACCGACAATATGAGCTAAACCTAAAAGATAAAACATATCAAGAAAGCGGAACAACCAATAATTTTCTGATACCTGCGCCCGGTAGTACGCCGACAACATTTTGTTGTGAACCTGTAGAAAAAGACATAGTTCTTGATAGCACGACCCTCAGGTATACACTAGAGTGGACAGGCATTACAGGCTACAGAATTTCTGCCGATTCAGAAGCCCAATTAATAACAGTATCAAAAGCAGACCTTTAGTAGGTGAGTATATGAACAGAGAAGAAATAATTAAAATGATAGACTACAGCTCGTCAAAGGACGTGCAAAACGAGGGTGTCAGGTTGGCATTGCAGGAAGAGGATTTAGATTTTGTAATGTACCATTCCTTTAATCAGATATACGCAGATAACTGTGTTAAAATTTTTACATCTTTACCATATGATAAGTGCCAAAGATACTTTGATGATTTGTTTTCGTGGATTGAAGACTTGAACAGGACCGGTGCGCAAGAAATATTGGAGTATTTGTCTAAGGCACCCGCAGAACGAATATTTAAGAGCTTTGGTGTGGCATTGGAAGCGTCAATTAAAAGAAAAAGCCGGTCAATGATGTATGGCTTACTATTAATTCTTAGAGAGAACAATCAATTAGAAGTACTTGTCAAAAACAATAATAAGCTGGCTATATATTTGTCTGAAATAAAAAAAGAGACATTATAGCAAGGGAAGACAAGGAATCGTATCGTCGATCAAGATGCCAAGGAGGAGATAATGCAAATTTACAAGTTTTATAAATTTCATCGAGACAATGATGGGACTCTCATAAAATGTGATATAGCTGGCGAAGAATATAAGCATTTAATAGAGACGTGCGCTAAATATTCGTCTGTTTTGTCACTATGCTATTACGGAAACGGTGCTCCGCTGAAAAATAAATTAAAAAGATTTGAAACAATGATGCCGGCGAATATTTCTTTTGTTGAATATCATAACCACGGCGGAAAGCTTGTGTATTACAACATATGCCCGGAGCTGTGCGAGGCGTTGATTTCTTCGGCAAACGGTATGTTTGACGCTTGGGTGCAAAATTGGCAAATTGAAGGACCTGACAATTTAACCTTTTATAGAGAAGATGGAAGCGTTTTTCTGAACACAGTAACTCACGATTGTGTAATAACCTTAAGACCGAGAGATGATGAGAATATAGAAGATATTATTTCAAGGGGGCGCTGGTTAACGCACGACAATGATAACAAATCATACAAGATAGATTATTTGACAAACTGTGTCCCTGACGAAAAAACTGCCACAGCCATAGCAAAGTCAATTTTCAAAGGCATAAAATATCCATACAAAAGAGAATTGAAATGGGCAGAAACAAAATACGATTCGATATCTAACAAATGGGTTGTAATATTTGCAAGACGAGATTTTGCATACTCGATTTGCAAAATCATAATTGACAAAGAAACTGCCTATACGGAAATTCGATACGAGACAGTTTGATAGAAGCGAAGACAGGGCACAGCCCCTGACCATACCGCTTTGACAAAGGAGTAAAATATGAAGAAATTTATATTGTCAATTTTTATTGTTAGTATGCTTTTTTGTTGTTCTTGCGGACTGCTTGGAAATCAAGAATACAATTGCGACCTTGCAGAGGTTAAGTCTATTCAAATTGTTAGTCTTGACAAATATATCGAGGGCGAATACCGATACGAATATACCATTCTTTCTCAGATAACAGATACAGAGGCCTTTGTGGGTCGGTTGAACAGCTTGCAGAGCTCTGTTAACTGGGGAGACCCTCAACAAATGGAAGAAGGCTATATTGTTATTAGAATTGATTATCATAATGGGGATTTTGATTTACTCCATTCGGGTGCGCAGTGCTTTAATCGTTCTGGCACAAATCAATATGGGTATTTCTTTTTTGATAAAGAACAGTTTAATGAGTTAATTTCCGAGTACAGATAAAGACAAGTAACAGCTTTTTGCCCCCTGTCCACAGTGTCGACATAGAAGAGTTTTATCAACTAGCATTGAAGAGAATTAAAAATAAAATATGAAAACAGGGGACTGTTGTAAGGAGGGCTTTCTTAGATGAATAAAATAGTAAGTGATATAAACGGCTGCCCTCAAACGGTTCGAATAAAATATAGCATAATAGATTTTGGATTTACTGTTGTTTTTTTAATAATACATCTTGCAACATGGTTAGTAATTTTTTCACCGATTCTCAAACAGTTAGAAGAATATTTTGCTGTAATATCTTTCATTTTTATATTTGTAAGCGTGTTTGTTGTTGCAGAAATACACGGCTTAATGTTCAAGGAAGGAAGCTTGGGAAGAAAAATAACTAAAACTGAGCTGATAGATTTGAAAACGGGAAAGAAACCAAACTTTTTTAAGGTTATGCTAATGAACATAGTTGGTTATAAATTTAAAGAATGGTTTTTTCATACAAGGCTTGATCGCAGGCTGTTATGGGAAATCATACTTGGTTGCGTTACAACGGAAAAAGAAACGAGGACACGGGACGAAGACGAGCTTTCGTGATTGAAATTATAAAAAAGAAAAGCGGAGACAAGGAACCGTCCCCTGTCTTCATAATTAGAAGATTACACCGAGCAAATGAGAAGTACCCATATGCGACAACCCTTAAAGAGTTGCTTTAAAATTTAATGGATATATTGTCAAAGTTTAACGGAGGTTAATTTTGTGAGCAGACAAAACAAAGGGGAAGAATATATAAACGCCTTTCCAAAATTTAAAAAATGGATAAACGAGTGTAGTGTTTGTCATAGAAGGGGGTATAACCCAAATATTCCTGAACAAATTACCTCGGTAGAAGGAAGCTTGGGAACTTATTATATAAAGAAATATTTTTCTCCGCTATTCCTTGATGAAAGAGGCTTATGTGAGCAATGCTCTGCTGCTTTTAGGCGATTAGAAGATGGTTTTACATCAGATGCCGAAGAAATCTAAACGCAAGGCGGAAATGTGGAAGACAAAAGTATCAAGGAACTAATATATGTTCAGTGTTTGCGAAGAAAGGGGAGGTCCCCTATCCATGCATTAGACAAAACAATTTAAATCTTAGTTGGAAAGATTTGCTTGAACTAATAAAACAATTCATAGGGTAGAATAATGGAGTATTGTGAATTTGTAAACAAAATAAATTCTGGAGAAATTAAAAAATACAATTTTCTGTTTTAAATTATCCTCATTACAGAGATTGTATCATAGAACATAAAATAGATCGTCCAAAAGAAAATGTTGAAATTACAATAATAATGGTTACTCTTACAAAGGATGAAACAGAACGAATTTCATTCTACAAAAACTTAGATGAAAAATACAAATTATTTAATTTCAAAAGAAAAGGAAAATTCACATTAAAACAAATTTGGAACCATATTTCTATCAAATGTATTCAGTGGAGAGGGGATAGTGGCTTGTCCTAAAAGGTAACAAAACAGCCCATACTTGTGGGCTGTTTTTTGTGTTCCTTGAACTACTTGACTTCCAAGGCAATACTGTGGTAAAATATGTATATGATGCATGGGGCAATCATACAGTAACAGATTATACCGAATTTGGCTTAGGTAATATCAATCCAATAAGATACCGTAGCTATTATTACGACATCGAAACCGGACTTTATTACTTGAAGTCAAGATATTACGACCCAAAGACCGGCAGATTCATTAGCATGGATAGCACAGACTATCTTGACCCTAATATCATAGGTGGTGCTAATCTTTACGCATATTGTAATAATAACCCTGTAATGTATGCAGACCCTACAGGAAAATCTGCAAGTGTAGTTTTTCTCGTAATAGGAATTATTGCTACTGTTATTATAGCCGCAGGCGGAGTTGTTGGCGGCGTTGCAGCTTATCAGACTGGTGAAAATGTTGGCGAAGGTGTACTTAAAGGAGCAATAGGTGCCAATTTCATTTCTGCAGGAATTTCTCTTATAGCAAGTTCCTTTTATGTTCCTGGAGGCGTTTTTGGTGTCCTTGGTTCATCCCTGTTTGGTTACGGCGCCGGTTTAATTTTAGACACCTTAGAAATAGCTGTCCTTCAAGGAAGGAAAAGCGCAATGGCAGGAGATGGCTTTTGGCAAGGAACAAATAAGGTTATAAACGCCATTACAAGTAACTGGGCGGCAATTGTTTTTGGAAAAGACGACTTTTTCGACACCACCGTTTATGGCACTGATGTTTTTTCTGCGATAGATCAATCGGTTGACTTTTTCCGATATGTAGGGAATATATCTCAGTATTGGAAATATAGCCGTGCCTTCAAAATAGGTATGAGCGAATATTGGTCTAAAAATATTGGTTGGTTTGAAGTGCTTTTGAATGGAGCTGATATATTGGATAATATAGTGGACATTTATTATGCTGTTACGAATGATCCTAATAAATCAAAATATTTTTTATATTGATTTTTGGAGATATTAAATAATGAATATGAATAGGATTGAAGATTTAATTAAATATATTGCTCTTATATGGGCGGTGTATCCGTTTGCAAGTATTGGCACTTATTTTTCCGGAAATGGTTTCAAAGAGTTTAGTTGGGGACCGTGTGCGGTGCTTTGTGGTATTTTTACAATTATCCTTATTATTGTTTATATAATTATTAAAGCAAAGCGACGAAACTTTGAAGTAGAGATTTATTATAGGAACAAGCTTGATTATAATGAATTTTTAAAGGAATTTCAAAATTGTAAAAAAGCATATATTTTTGAACACTGTGGATTTATAGTAAGGTTTGATTTTAAAGATAAATATTCGTATGCTATTATCAAAGATGAAAAAACAATAAAACAGGAGTCTTTTTCAAATATAAGTGAATTTTCAAACGCAAAAATAATATCAGGCAAAAACCTTTCAGAGCTTTGGATTGAACTTGATTTTGTTTGCTACGACTCTATAATAAGAGAAAATTTTGAATCCTAAATAAAAAAATCTGCTCATTTAATGAGCAGATTTTTTTAATTTTATGACAATGTGTGTCTTGTTTTACTGATAACATATACGGGAAAGGAGGTGAGCTTGTGGAAAATTTAACCTTAGGATCAGCCTCGGTTATCATGATTATATGTTATCTGATGGCAGAGGGAATAAAAATAGTTTTCAAGGGTAAGGCAATGGAAGAAAAAGTGAAAAATTTGATCCCCGTTTTTTGTGCATTAATTGGTGGTGCTTTGGGTTTTTTTGTATATTTTATTTGTCCAAACGCAATAGCCACTGAAAATTGTCTTAGCGCAGTTGGTGTGGGTGTTTTCAGCGGTCTTGGCGCTACCGGTTCTAATCAAATGATAAAGCAAATAGAAGCAATGATAAAAAACAAAAGGGGTTGAAAAAAAGGATATGCCATAGGCATATCCTTTTTGTACCGTTTGATACCGGTTTTTCTGTGCTTTAATAGTGTTAGAAAGGATGGGTAAAAAATGTCATCATTTGAAAGAAAAAACAAACTATTGGAAATATTAAGTATCAGAAGAACTGAAACAATATCTAAATTAGCTAAAGAGCTTGGAGTATCAGAAAGGACGATTATAAGGGACATAAACACGCTTAGTATTGATTACCCTATTTACACAAAATGTGGAAAGCATGGGGGCGTTTATGTAATGGACGGGTATAGGTACAGAAGCTATGGCTATTATCTATCCGACGAACAGAAAAACACTTTAATAATGTTAGTAAAAAACGGTAAAAACGGTCACTATAAGCTTGGAGACTATGAGATTAGAGTGCTAAATTCAATATTAAACAAATACGAAAAAAAGAAAAGTGCTATTTAGCACTTTTCTTTTCGTTTATTTGATTAATTTCGTTTTCGGACAATGTATAGGGGGCATACTGCTTTACAACCTCTACGTCCTCTTTTTTCTCCTCGTCGTAAACAAGCTCAAAGTGGTCGTGTATCAAAACCTCACCCGACTTATAGGATGCGTCCTTGTTTTCTCTCAGAATAGCAGCAGTAGTGTCGTCAGCCTTGTACCACTCAATGCCGTCAAGATACATATTTATGGAAAGCTCATCGGCATCAAAGTTAACGCCTGTAAATTCAATCTTGTAGTAGCCGTAGCTGGCATTTTCCTCAAATTCAATAATGCTTGGGGTGTATGTAGCCCCATTTTTATCAGTAAGAGTATAGAAAACGCTATCGTTCTTGAAATTAGGGCACTGCACCCTTACCTTATCAAGCTGATGCTTGTTATAGCGCACGGTCAATTGAACATATCCCTGGGAGGGAATATAAATAAGAGAGTAGGGGAAAACAGAGCCCTCATCACTATCCATAAAAGCACTTTCTGTATCGTGTGTAAATATTTCATTATATCCGCCATCGTCCTTAACGACTGCATCTACAAAGCTGTCAGTAACCCAAAGACCGTTAAGAGCCTTATGGTCGGACCAGGATATTCTCACAATAAGAAAGATAACAAAAGCCAAAAGAGCAACACCGAAAATAGCAGTAAAGGTGTTGGAAATAATCTTGCGTGCCTTAGCCTGCTTTTGCTCCTTTTCGTCAAAGTCGTCAATTTCCCGGCTTATTTTTTCGCTATCGAAATCCTTAATCTCTTCCAAAATAAAAGCTCCCTTCTTTTCGTTTTCACAAATCTAGGATTATTGTATCACATAATTGTAAATACTGCAAGTTTTTTGGAAAAAATACTTGACAAAACGCTTATTTTATTTATAATATAAATTTGTGAAATGCTGGGTGGAGGTAGGAATATGGTACTTGATATAACCTCACTTATTAGTGGCAAGGTCAAAAGGATTGACTTTGACTATCAGATAGAGGCAAATGAAGAAAACTGTATTATACCACCGGATGATGTTTCTTTTACAGCACCTGTAAGGGTAAAGGGTTATGTAACAGATAACGCAGGGTATATGGCACTTTGTGCATCCTGCGAGATTGATTACCGCTCCCGCTGTGCAAGATGTCTTGAGGATGTTTTTGGCACATTCGTCCTTGAATTCAATCGTACCGTTGCAATTTCAGGCACTCTGCAAAACGACCAAAACGATGAGTATGTGGTTGTAAAAAATGGACTCTTGGACATCGACCATGAAATGGTAGAGGACTTAATGCTTGAATTTCCATCAAAGCTCCTGTGTAAAGAGGAATGCGCAGGGCTTTGCTCAAAATGCGGTAAAAACCTTAATTTTGGTCAGTGCGATTGCCCGAAGAAAAAAGAAATCGACCCAAGACTGGCAATTTTACAAAAACTACTTGAAAATGATTAAAATATGTAGTATAATATCTTTCGATAATTAAACTAGTATCACTAAAGGAGGTTACTCACAATGGCAGTACCAAAGAGAAAGCAGTCTCATTCTCGTACAAATTTGAGAAGATCCCAAAACAGCAAATTGACAGCACCATCAACTGTTAAGTGCCCAAAATGTGGTGAATACAATCTCACACACCGTGTTTGCTCCGCTTGCGGATATTACGGCGACAAAGAGATCGTAAAGAAAGAAAACGCATAAGTAAAGTAGGCTGGTTTCTTTAACCGGCCTTTTTTCGTAGAAACAAAAGGAGATATATGAATTACACGCCTAAGCATAACGATAAGGGTCTTAGAATCCTTTATTTCATACTGTTTTTTCTGACAGTTCTTTTTCTTATGGTAAATAATCCCACATACAGGTGGCTTTACCTTTCCCTTGCTATGCTAAGCCTTGTGGGTGCGGTTTATCTTTTACTCAGCTTTGAGCTTACGACCTACACCTACGTATTAAACGCCAAGGAAAAAAGCTACGACTTTTTCGTAGATAAGGCAACAGGCAAGCGTAATGCCTATGTTTGCTACTACCCAATGGCTGACCTTGTTTATCTTGGAAAGCAGGAAAAGGACACTAAGGACAAGCTAAACAGTAAATACAAAAAAATCTTCTTTTACAGATACGCCCACAATCTTTTTAATGCCAACTCTTACATTATGGTTTTCAAAAACAAGGATTACTATGATGCAATAACCCTTGACCTAAACGACGAATACCTTTCATTTATAAATAAGGTAATAAGACTCCAGAGCATAGAGCTTGAGGAAACAGAGAATAAAGAAAGCTGAGAAGCAAGCGCTTCTCAGCTTTTATTTTATTGAGCATCGTTTAATTTTGCCTTTTCCAATTCTGCGGCAAAGGTTGTGCACATGCCGGACGCATCCTGACCTGCTACATCATTGCTCATATAATAAACATTATTGTTTACTACATAGTAGCCACAGCAGTAAATGTTGAGAGAGGAATATTCTTCCTTTTCCGCAAGGCCTGTAACCTTCATTTCAAAAATCTGATAGCCCTTGCTAGTAAAGTCGATAGAATAAACCTTGCCAATATCGGTATTAGCTGTACCATCTGTATTTATAAGCTGGGAGCCGGTTAAATACTCCTTAATACCTACAACCAAGCCAAAGACAACGGAATTATTTACATTCTTGTATTCCTTAAGCGAAGCCTCGTTTACAGCAAAGCCCTGCATCAAATCGCCTGTTTCGCTAACAGAGTAGCCAAGAGAGGTAAACACAGGGTCAAGTGTAGTGCTTTCGCCACTTAGACACTTATCACAGCCAACGTTCTTGGTCATCTCGCCAAGCAAGCCATTTGCGCCGAGTGTAATTGATGTGCCGTTGCTGTGCGCCTCAAAGCCTGCCTGACAGTATGTCATAACAGACGCCTCCTTAACAACTGCGCTTTCAAGGGCTTCGTATCTTGACTTATAGCCATGGCTGGTTTTTAACGCTTCAAGCTCATCCGAGGAATAAGCAGTAAGGTCGTCAACCATAACAATGAGGCTCCAGTTGTTTGCAACAGTTGCTGAGCCCCATTTTGTGCCAAGACGGGTATCGTCGGCATTTGATGGTGAAATATTTTCGTGAATGTAGAGATAAAAATTGTTTTTAAGGTCTGATGCGGTTGGCAAGGTGTTGGTGCTTGGACCGGTTTCAATAGTACCGCTTGAGCCCTTGTGGAAAACTGCCATAGCAGGACCCTCGGTTGAATATTTTAGGCAGTTTATGTAATAGGATGGAACAGAGATATTTTGTCCGTAGAAGTGTATTTCCTTTAGACTTGAGCAGCTATAAAAGGATCCGGATTTAACATGAGCCTTGAAATTGTTGCGGAAGGAAATCTTCTTAAGACCGGACCAGCCACAAAGGCTACCGTTGTTCTGTTGAGAGCTTGATTCAAGCTTAACGTATTCGTAAATGTCAAGCTCCTCAATTTGTGTGTAAATAACATTTTCGGTAATGTTACCCTCGCCATCGTCCTCGTTATAAATAATTTTAAGACAATAATCCCAGTCGCCGATTTGCATAGAAGTAATATCTGCAAAATCAGGAATTATAATCTTAGTGATGCTTGCGTCGTAAACATAAATATCCTTTACTGTACAGCTACCACTACTCGAAACGGTTGTGGTAAACTCATAAGCAAGATTATCGCTGTCAGCGCCTGCCACGTTGCCGTCCTTGTCTACATAGTATGTAGCAGCAGAGGCACAAACTGCCAAGGTAAGGCAGAGAATAAGCGCCATAAAAATTGTGAAAATATCTTTCTTTTCATATTGTTCTCCTTGTTTGAACACTATCTCAATATAAATTTTACCACATATTATATAAATTGTCAATAAAAAAGACCTACATTTAAGTAGGTCCTTTAATTCTTAGTGCGGCTTTTTGAAAAATGTAGTGTTTTCAGAAGCCTCTCCAAAGCGACCCTTAATGAACTTAAGCGCCTCCTCGAAAATCAGCTTGTCATTATCAAAGGTGTGGTCATAGGGAAACTCGTCCTCGAAGAACCAATGAAAGGCGGAAATTTCCTCAGCCTGAGGAACAACATAAGCCCTTGTGGTAAGAGCAGTGAAGTACACAACCTTCTTTTCTGTGTTCTTGCGCTTGCCGATTAAGTAAACCGACTCCATTCGAAAGCCGTTTTCAATCCTGACATCAATGCCGGTTTCCTCTTTTGTTTCACGAATGGCAGTCTGGTATTCGTTTTCCCCTGCCTCAACGTGTCCCTTGGGGAAGGACCAAAAATCAGTATAACGATTTTTTATAAGAAGCACAGCATATTTTCCCCTTGTCTTACGAAAGACAACGGTGCCACAAGACTTTTCGTACTTCATACATATCCCCCCTTCAAGTAATTTTACCTTAGTATTTTACCACATATTGTATTAAATGTCATTATATTTAGACAAAAAAACTAAAAAAATTATAGAACAGCCTTCAAAAATCTTTGTGTGCGCTCATTTTGAGGGTTGTCAAACAAATCGCTTGGCTTTCCTTCCTCTGCGATAATGCCCTCGTCCATAAAGAGAACACGGGTGCCAACCTCACGGGCAAAGCCCATTTCGTGGGTAACAATAACCATTGTCATTCCCTCGTTGGCAAGCTCCTTAATAAGGTCCAAAACCTCGCCAACCATTTCAGGGTCTAGGGCAGAGGTAGGCTCGTCAAAAAGCATAACCCTTGGGTTCATAGCAAGGGCACGTACAATAGCAATTCTTTGCTTTTGTCCGCCCGATAGCTTAGATGGGTATTCATCTCTTTTGTCCTCAAGTCCGATTCTCTTAAGAAGCCTCATAGCCTCAGCCTCAGCCTCCTCCTTGGATTTCAGCTTCAGCTCCACGGGAGCAAGGGTCAGATTTTGAATAACCGTCAAATTGTTAAATAGATTAAAGTGCTGGAAAACCATACCCATATTCTGGCGGGCAAGGTTAATATCAATTCTGTGCTTTTTCTCAAGCGCCTTGATGGCTTCCTTGTATTCCTTACCCTCACGCTTTTTAAGAAGGTCCTCAGCCTTTATTTTTGCAATGGCTTCCTTGTCAGCCTCGTCCTCGCTCTTGCCACCTGCAATAAGCTCCGCAAAAAGAGTCTTGTAGGTTTGTGAAAGCCTGATAACATCAAAATGCAAATATGGGTCAATAGGGGTAAGAAGACTGTCCTCCAGCCAAACCTCACCATAGGTTGGCTCCTCTAAAAGGTTCATGCAACGAAGAAGAGTAGACTTGCCACTACCGGATGGACCGATAATAACAACCCTCTCCCCTTGGGTAATCTCTGTGGAAACACCCTTAAGCACCTTAAGGTCGCCAAAGCTTTTATAAATATTTCTAACGCTTATCACTTGCTCTCAACCTCTTTTCTATAAGACTGATGAAGAATGTCAACAGATAAACAATGCCAAGGTAGAATAAAGCCGCCACGCACATCGGCACAAGATAGCTTGACATCTCGTTACCGCCACCGATAATGGTTGCCACCATTGTAAGGTCGTAAATACCGAACATATAAACGATAGATGTCTCCTTGATAAGTGCAATAAGCTCATTACCAATAGCAGGAATAACATTTTTAATAGCCTGAGGAATAACAACCTTAGTCATTGTCTTTGTGGAGGAAAGACCAAGGGCACGGCAAGCCTCTGTTTGACCAATATCAACAGACAAAATGCCGGCACGGATATTTTCAGCCACATAAGCGCCGGAGTTAATACCAAAGGCAATAATCGCAGTAAGCTCACGTGGGAAGCCTCTGATGGCGAAAATTACAAACACCATAATAAATAGCTGCAGAGCCATAGGTGTGCCACGGATAATTGTTACGTAGAAATTACAAATGAACTTTGGCACAGCCATAGCCCTAGACTTTTTCGCAATGGAAACCATAGCAACAAGCGTACCAAGCACAAGTCCAATAATTGCGGCAAAGACAGAAATCATAAGAGTAGTGCCTAAGCCCTTCATAAGCATTTCCCAATACCTGGGTGTTGAGAAAAGCGTACCTAATTGCTCAAAAAAATTCATTATTTTATCCTTTACAATGAAAAAGAACTATGCAAAGTGGCACAGCTCTTTTTCGGTTAAATTATTACTGTTCCATACCCATGTGTCTCATAACCATCTTTTCGATTTGTGAAACACCATTTTCATCTTCAACTAAAAGCTCTGTAAGAACTGCATTGATAGCATCAAGAAGCTCTGTGTTGCCCTTTGTTACGCAGATTGCGTAGTCTTCCATAACAGGAGCGTCGTCAGCATCTGTTTCGCCTGAGTAGTAGAGAGGAACACACTTGAAGCTGGAGTTGTTAGAAACGATATACTGAGCAGGAAGCTCGTCAACGATAACAGCATCAATTTGGTTTGCAGTAATGCCGTCAGCAGCAAGCTGAGCTGTGCTGAATGGTGTGCAAACTGTGTCAGTGCCGTAAAGAACGCCTGCATAGCCGTAGTCGTTGTCCTCTGTTGCGTTAATTTCGCCGTCTGTGTAGATGTAGCCTGTTGTGTCCATTTGAACACCGATGGTCTTGCCTGCAAGTGCTTCCCAAACCATATACTCAACACCGTCAACAGTCTTTGTAGCAAGAGTTGAGTCAACAGGGATAATTACATACTGAACAGATGTGTAGTAAGGAATAGAAAAGTCAACCTTTTCCTTTCTTGAATCTGTGATGGTAATACCTGCGGCACCGGCATCACAAACTGTGCCTTCCTTTACGTTGTCGATAATAGCAGAGAAGGAAACGTTGTCAAACTGAACGTTCTTTCCAAGTCTTTCTCCAACCATAGCCATGATTTCAACGTCAACGCCTACGATTTCTGTGCCCTCATAGTATT
Organism: Clostridia bacterium; assembly: GCA_017468115.1. The sequence continues at coordinate 62,351 of JAFUJS010000015.1, forward strand.
CGAATGGTGCGAAGAATGCGTTTGTTTGAACAATGATGGTGTCCTGATTACAGGAAGAAAAGCCAACAACTGTGCAAACGAGCATAAGAGTTGCAAGTACAAGTGCAATAATCTTTTTCATTTTGAATTCTCCTTAAATATTTATATATTTGCTTATATAGTATAGCATAAAAAATATATTTGTCAAGTGTGATTGAATATTTTTGCAAAAGGTGTGAATATTATTCAAAAAATATTCACTTGAGGCTCAAATTCCGAAGCCTCGCTTTCCTTTGTCTTAACAAGAAGCACAATAAGAATGCCAAGAAGCAAAACGCAGGTAGAGGCAATACCGCCCTCAAGACCGAATGCGCCGCCGCTTATCAAATCCTTGCCCTCATTTACTGTGGTTGTAAAGAAGGACGGCATAATGCCAAGTCCACTTACACTAACGCCAAATACATTACCCTGTATAAAGTTCCACATGGTATGAATAGCGCAGGCGCCCCACAGGCTGCCACGCTTAAACACATAAATGCCAAGGAACACACCGAAAAGAATAATGTTTATAAAGCCGATAACACCGAAATTAGGATTGCCTAGGTGCATAAGTCCGAAGAACAGAGAGGATAAAAGTATAGCGACAAACACCTTTGTATCCCTTGCTAAGGATATCATAAGATAGCCACGGACCAAAATCTCCTCAGAAGCGCCCTGAACCACAAAGCCAAGGAAGAAGAGAATAATAATCGGGCTTATATATTCGCTGACTGAAATATCAACGGAGCCAGTAAGATAAGCGATAAGATAGGTAAGCCCCATCATAAGAGTACCGATACCTACACCAATCAAATATTCAAAAAATGCGCCCTCTTTTCTTATTCCCATAGAGGAAATGGGTCTTTTTTCAAACTTCTTGCAGTAGAAGATTGCAGCCGCAATAGTGGCAGCAGTTGCAAACAGATTAACAACAGTCAGCCAAGCAGGCATGCTTGCGAGAATTTCCGTTGTTACCTGCTCGATTACTTCTTCATAGCCTTCTTCGGTTACAGTGTCGTTTTTTACACCTTCTATAAACGCTTGAAAGGCTTCGTTTGAAAAAATAGCGCTGACGGCATAAACAGCTGTTGGAATGGCTAAGATTACACCCTGTATGGTATTTCCGATAAGAAATACGAGCATAAAGATGAGGACAACGAGAAATATGCTTTGCGGCTTGTGTCCAAAGGTTGCCTCATCAAGCATTTTTGTTTTCTTTATTTCAAAAATGTTCATTTTTTGCCCCCTAAAATCTTGTCTGCCTTCAGTATGGCAATTTGTGTTTTTGCGTCCTTAATTTCTCCGTTCATAATCATTGTAACAAGGGTGTCAAGAGGGATTTTTGTAACCTCTACAAATTCGTCCTCGTCAGGGTGGGAGTCCTTAAAGGTTAAGTCTGTGGTAAGATAAATTTGTATTTTCTCGTCAAATATAGCAACGGTAGTGTAAAGCTCTCCAATATGCTGAATTTTTCCGGCAACAGCTCCGCTTTCCTCCTCAAGCTCACGCTTTACAGCCTCAAGTGGGTCCTCGCCGGGCTCCAGCTTTCCTGCAGGAATTTCCAAAAGCACCTGTTCAAAGGGGTATCTGAATTGACGGACCATAATAACCTGACCGTCATCGGTTACAGGCACAACGCAAACAGCGCCCGGATGTCTGACAATCTCACGTGTAGCCTCATTTCCGTTGGGAAGCTGTACTGTATCTACAAAAAGCTTAACTATTTTTCCGTCAAAGATTTGCTTTGATGAAAGCTTTTTTTCAAATAACTCCATATTATTTTATCCTTTCGTAAACCTGCTCAATGTAGTTGCCGTTTGAATCGTTACCATATATGGTAAGCCTGTCGTCCTCAATTCTATAGCCGGGGGCAATAATACTGCCTGTCGGAATGTCGGGCGTGCCCTCAAATCTGATTACGTAGAGCATATAAAGCTCATTATCTCCACGCCAGGAGTATGCAAAATCGTCCCTTTCGTTAGGACTTGAAACATAGTATAGATATCCGTATGAGTCGCTGCCAAAGTGCATATTAACGTCATTGTTTTCCAAAAGGCGCCAATCTCCTAAGAGAGGGTTTTCCCCCTTGGAAAATTCCAGGTCGTTTTTCACATAGCCCAGGTGTCTGTAGCCCATATCGCCAAGAGTATAAAGCACAAGCGTGCCCCACTCGTCAATAGAGAAATTGCTTGTTTCCACAGGCTCATCCCCCTCGCCCTCATACCTGATGGTAATGGAGTTAGGCATAGTAACAGTATATGTGCCAACAATCTGCTGGTCCTTTATACCGTAGGTATAGGATGTTTTTGTTATGGTATTGTCAGCCTTGTATTCGTACAAAATATAGCCGCTATCGTCGTGCTCATATTCACGCCAGGTGCCAACCAAGGAAAAGCCGTCGTATACATAGCTTTCGTCATACTTAGGGCCGCTGTCCTCGGTAAATTTAATTACCGAAATAATAATGAAAACTATAATAGCCGCAGCTGCCAATACACCCAAGGCGCCAAAAAGCACCTTCTTAAAGGTCTTGTTTTTTGAAAGTGGCACCCTTGCCACATTTTTTTCTTTACTCATTTTCTATCCTCACAAACGATTCTAAATCAGCAGGGGACAGGTTATACCCCTCCATAATCACCCTGCTTCCGTCAAAGGAGTAGGCAATCATATGGCAATTTTTCAGAAGCTCATTGTAATTTGTAACGCAAGGAGCTTTTTCAATCGAAAGCGCAAAGATTTTAGTGGCAGAGCCGTGGCTGACTGCCAAAACACTTTCGCCGATTTTTACATTATCATAAACGAATCGGCTCACACGCTCCAGCACATCTCCCATAGGCTCCAGCCCCTCAACGGACACGTCCTCGGAAATAGCCTTGCTGTTTGGGCTATATTGTGTACCTGAAAGCACGCCAAAATCCCTTTCGGTAATTCTTTCGTCGCATACGCAAGGACAGCCGACAGCCTCTGCAATCAGCTCCCCGGTTTTCCTTGCACGAAGAAGGGGACTTGTAACAACCCTATTAAAGGTAAAGCCTGTTTTAAGGCAGGCATTTTTTATTCCCTCTGCGGCTTCTGTGGCTTGACTAAGCCCCAGCTCATTCAAAGGAATATCATCTCTTCCTTGCATTTTCCTCAGCACATTCCACTCGGTTTGTCCGTGCCTTATAAAGAAAATGTAGCCCTTATTCTTATCTATCATTTTCTACCTGTTGAGCCAAAGCCGCCTTCCCCACGGGTAGTGTCGGAAAGCTCCTCTACAACTTCAAATTCGGCAGTAATATATGGGGCAATAACCATCTGCGCAATCCTTTCGCCCGCAACAATGGTTTGCGGAGCCTGGGAATGGTTGTGGAGCGCCACCATAACCTCTCCACGATAGTCGCAGTCAACAACGCCAACCTTATTTGCAGGGGCAAGACCACGCTTTGAGGCAAGACCGCTTCTTGCATAAATAAATGCTCCATAGCCAACAGGCACCTCAATAGCAAGACCTGTCTTTACAAGCACGGTTTGACCCGCCTCAATAGTAAGCTCCCCGTCAATGCATGCGTAAAGGTCAGCGCCTGCCGCATACTCGGAGCCGTAGGTTGGTATAATTGCGTTTTCGTTTAGCTTTTTAATATTTACCTTCATTTTCTTTTGAGGGACCTTAAATAGTCCTTTTTCTCCTTTGAAATTCTAAAGCTCTCCAGAGCCTTTTGTATCGCCTTGTTGTGCGTCCAAGCATCAAGCCGGCAATTCTCAATAATAGAAATTGATTTTTCGTATTCCTTTGCAAGACAAACAGAAACAAGCCAGGCATTTGCCATATTTACGTAGTATTCCTCGCTCCTTACCCTACCTGCAAGCTCAAGCACCAAGGAAGCATAATTCTCGGTTACATAGTAATTAAGCAGGCAAACAAGCCCAAAGCGCACCTTGTAGGTAACACCGGAGCCAAGCCACTCTGAAATGTAGGGCAGCATTTTTTCTTTGTCGGAAAAAACAGACTTGACAGACGAGGCAAGGCTGTCGCACACAGCCCAGTTATCTACATAATCAAGAAAGGTAACCAGCCTCTTTAGCCCATCTTTTTTCTTGTAGCCCAGCATAAATGCGTGCACCATATTCTCGTCGTGGTATTTGTGGGGAAGAGAGGAAAGAAATTCCTCGCCATCACCAGTGTTTGCATATTCCTTGGCTATTTTGCGAGCCATAGGTGCCCTAAGTCCTAAAATGCTGTCCCTTTCAATAGTCGGGATTAGCTTATAGGAAAAGTCGGCATAGCCGTCCTCGGCATTTTCTATAACTTTTTTAAGTATTATATTCATAATATAACATTATATCAAAAAAATATTAATAATTCAATATATTATAGAAAAAAGGGGTGCAAGCAGACTTGCACCCCTTTTATAATTGCTATAAATCAGCCTTGAAATCGTTTATTAATATGCCTTCTTGTAAAGCTCAAGAATGTCAGCCTCGGTAATTTCTCTTGGGTTACCGCCTGTGCAAACGTCGTTAAATGCATCGCTTGCAAGCTGCTCAAGAGCATCTTCCGGAATGTTGATTTCACGGAGAGTCTGAGGAATCTTAAGGTCAAGTGAAAGCTGCTTAACAGCATCAACTGCAGCCTGTGCAGCCTCTTCCTTAGTCATATTTGATGTATCAACGCCCATAGCCTTAGCAATTCTGCCGTACTTAACTACGCAGGCAGGCATATTGAATTCCATAACAAACGGAAGGAGAAGAGCATTAGCAACACCGTGAGCAATATCGAAGCGAGCGCCAAGTGGGTGAGCCATTGAGTGAACACAGCCAAGACCAACATTGGAAAACGCCATGCCGGCAACATACTGACCAAGAGCCATTTGCTCTCTGGCCTTCATATTGTCACCCTCGTAGGTAGCGGTTCTTAGGTTGTCAGCAATAATCTTAATTGCGTTGATTTCCAAAATATTTGAAAGCTCCCAAGCGCCCTTTGTGATATAGCCCTCAATAGCATGTGTAAGAGCATCCATACCTGTTGCGGCTGTAAGACCCGCAGGCATTGTAGCCATAAGCTCAGCATCAACAATAGAGAGAACAGGAATATCGTTAGGGTCTACGCAAACCATCTTTCTTCCGCTTTCCTCGTCTGTGATTACATAGTTGATAGTAACCTCAGCGGCTGTACCTGCGGTTGTAGGAAGAGCGATAATATCAACGCACTTCTTCTTTGTGTCAGCAACGCCCTCAAGGGAAACAACATCGGCAAACTCAGGGTTGTTAATAATGACAGCAATACCCTTAGCTGTGTCGATAGCGGAGCCGCCGCCTACTGCAATGATAAAGTCAGCACCGGAAACCTTGTAAGCCTCAACACCGTCCTTTACATTGTTTACAGTTGGGTTAGCCTTGAAGTCGGAAAAAATCTCATATGGAAAGTCGCCAAGCGCATCTGTAACCTTGTCAACAATGCCAAACCTAAGAAGGTCCTTGTCAGCAACAATAAATGCCTTAGAGTAGCCTCTCTTTGCAACCTCTCCGCCGAGAACCTCGCGGGAGCCTGCACCAAAATAGGATGTCTCGTTTAGAATAAATCTGTTTGCCATAAAAAATCTCCTTTTATAAATAAATTATTACTTACAGTATATCATAATTAAAGACACAATTCAATCTTTCCACGTAATTTTTGTGATTTTATAGATAGATAAAATTAACCTAAATTAGCAGATTTTTGCAAAAGGCTTGACAAATGAGGTAAAAGGGTGTATAATCGAAATGTTGATAAGTCAACATAAAACACAGCAAGTTCAATGGACATAAGGGCGCATAGGCTCTTTTTCCATGGATACACCAAGGAGGGATTGATGGACACCGAAAGATTTACACCATTTGTGCTTTACATCGAAAGAATTTCTAAAAACATTAAAAGAATTGCTGATGAAAAGATGGAGCCATTTGGTCTTCGCAGCTCACATGTTATATGCATTATGCAGCTTGGAAAAAGTGAAGGGGGGCTTTCTCCCGTTGCGCTTTCTGAGGCGTGCGGGGTGGACAAGGCATTTATTTCCCGTATGACAAGCGAGCTGATGGAGAAGCAGTACATAAAGAAAAGCGATGATTCTGCCGGAAAGTATAAGGCAAAGCTTGTGCTTACCGAGGAGGGTCAGAAGATACACAGCATAATTAAACAAATTGTACAGGAGTGTCTTGAGCACGTTGACGCACGCTTGTCAATGAAGAAGCTTGAGATATTCTACGAGGTATTGGCAGGTATTGATTATGGAATTGCCGACCTTGTTAAAAGAGGAGATATAGATGAGTAATCAAGTTTTAGACATAAATAAGCTGGAAAGCATTTATCAGATATTTGAAAGAGGCGCGCAAATCGCAGGAGAGGGCCACCCTCTTTATAGATTCAACAGAGAAAATAATCACGAGGATTCCCTTGTTACAGTAACATATGACCAGTATATGCCGTTTTTGCAGAAGATGGTTCTTGCATTTACAAAGCTCATTGACAAGGACGATAAGGTTATCGTTATGGGTGAAACAGCCGTTCAATGGATTACAAGCTATGTGGCTGCAGTTTCTGCCGGCGGTGTTATAGTTCCTCTTGATCCGGGCGTTTTAGAGGACGAAATCATTAACTTTATTAATATTGCAGAGGCAAAGGTTGTTGTTTACTCCCAAACCTTTGAAAAGCTCTTTAGCGAAAGAGGTAATGAGCTTCCAAGTGTAAAAACCTTTGTTATGACAGACAAAACCACCTTTACAACCTCAACAACCGAGGAGTATAAGGAAGAAAAGTATACCACCTTTAATAACATTCTTGCTCTTGGAGAGAGGGAATATGCAGAAATCGGTGGCGACTTCGTTCTTCCGGAGCAGAACAAGGAGGGTCTTTCCGTTCTTCTGTTCACATCAGGTACAACAGGCACATCTAAGGGCGTTATGCTTTCTCAAAAGAACATTTGCGCTGTTATGAAGGGCATTGAGCCTACTCTTAACATCCTTACAAAGGACGACGCAGTTCTTTCCGTATTGCCAATTCACCACACATATGAAATGAGCGCAGGTATTCTTGCACCAATGCTTTACGGCTGTACAATCAATATCAGCGACGGTATTAAGTATGTTGCTAAAAATATTAAGCAATTCCAGCCAACAATTATGACACTTGTTCCACTCTTTGCGCAGACCCTTTACAAATCTATTTGGAAGGGTATTCAAAAGCAGGGCAAGGAAAACACAGTTAAGTTTGGCGCAGGTCTTGCAAACTTCTTTCACTTCTCAGTAAAGCGCCGTCGTAAGCTGTTCCAGCAGGTGCTTGACGGACTTGGTGGAAAAATCAGATACTTTGTTGTTGGTGGCGCTGCCCTTAACCCTGAGCTTGTTGATGGTCTTAAGACCTTCGGTATTCACGTTTCACAGGGCTACGGCATTACAGAGTGCGCACCACTTATCTCCGTTATTCCTCTTGACGACTATAATCCCGCATCCTGTGGCTTGCTAATGCCCGGTATGCAGATTCGCATTGACAAGGAGAAGGAGAGCGACAACTTCGGCGAGGTTGTAGTTAAGGGCGACAACGTAATGCTCGGCTACTACAATGCTCCTCATCTTACAGCTGAGGTTATTGATGACGAGGGCTGGTTCAGAACAGGCGACTACGGTTATGTTGATAAGAAGGGCTACATCTACTTGACAGGTAGAAAGAAGAACATCATTATCGCATCTAACGGTAAAAACGTATTCCCTGAGGAAATTGAGGAATATATCGAGAATATTCCATACGTTTCCGAGGTTGTTGTAGTTGGTAGAGAGCACAAGGAAACCGGCGAGGTTGATATTGTTGCAATCGTTGTTCCAAACACAGAGGAGTGCGATGCGGCAGGCTTCCACGATGACGAGGTTATCTATGAGGCAATCCACTCCGAAATTCTCAAAATCAACAAAAAGCTTGTAAACTATAAGCACGTTAGCCATGTTGAGCTTCGTAAGGAGCCATTTGAAAAGACAGCGGCAAGAAAAATCAAGAGATTCTTGGTAAAATAATAAAAAATGCCCTTGGAAAAGCATCCAAGGGCTTTTTTTTACTCAAAAATGTTGCACACAGGGCATATATGTGGTAAAATGAAAACAGATAGGGGGTGTCATAATGGAGAATAATCAAGCTAAAAAGGAAGAAATAAAGGCTGCGCCCAAGCAGGCACAGGTAAAGCTTGTTACACCGGCACAGGCAAAGCCCGCCACACCGGCACAGGCAAAGCCTGTTACATCGACACAGGCAAAGATCGGCACACTGGCAGAAGCAAAGCCTGCATCACAACCACAGGCAAAGCCCACCCCACAAGCACAGGCAAAGCCTGCATCACAATCACAGGCAAAGCCCGTCACAACGACAGCGGCAAAGCCTGCACCACAAGCACCAAACCCAAAAAAGATAGACTACTCAAAGAGGACAAGAAGCTATAAGGTGCACAAAATTGTCAGCACAATTATTTGTGCTATAACAACTGCTATAATTCTTGGCTTTTACATTCCACTTTTAGTTGACGTTTTAACCACCGTGCCCGACCCTGATGCAACCGTTGACCTAAGCGGTGTTGGCAATGCACTATACGCTGTGTTTGCCTTGGTTGGCGCAATAATTGCACTTGTGCTTTACATTCCGTCAACAACTCTGGGCGCAATGGGATTTGTTGCTACCCTCAAAAGATACCAAAAGGGCGAAAAAACAGGGGAGAAGGTATGGTTTGGAATTTTGACCTTTTTGCCACTTCTTATAGAAATTCTGTTGCTACTTAGCATAGCATTGGTAGTATAAAAAACAAAAAACTGCGACACGTGTCGCAGTTTTTTTAATTATTCCAGTATATTTGTCGTGATATAATCAATGCCCCACTGTGCAAGGCGCTCGCCATCGTCCCTTTCGTTGACTGTCCAGCAGTCTACGCTAAGTCCGCGGGAGTGTGCAGCATCAATTTGCTCCTTGGTAAGACCCTTTTGATAAACATCTACGTCTATTTTGTCCTTTTCCAATCTGTCAAGAATCTCGTCGGTTATTCCCCAAAACAGGAAAGCGGCAGGATGGCTTGGCAGCACCCTTCTTACCCTTAAAAGGTTATCGTAATTAAAGGAAATAAACATAACCCGCTCAAGATATTCAAAGGAGCGAATAATATCAATAATTTTTAGAATTTCCTTGTCGGTAAAGTCGGATTTCAGCTCTAAAACACAGTTCTTGTCGTATCTTTTGCATATAGCAAGATAGTTTTCAAGGACACAGGGTCTTAAATCCTTTCGGTCCTTCGTTGTGTCAATGTCGCATAATACGATATTTTGTATTTCTTCAAGGGTGGAATCCTCAATAACCAAATCCACACCGGCAACACGCTTAAAATCAGGGTCGTGGTTAATCACAAAGTGCCCATCAATGGTCCTGTGTATATCGGTTTCAATGGCAAAATAGGAGCGATTGCCCGCCGCCACAAAGGCAGAGGTGGTGTTTTCCTTCTCAAGCCCCGAAAGCCCCCTGTGCGCAACAATTCTTGTTTGCTTCTTTTCAAATTTTATAGTGTCCATGCTATTCCTCGTTTGTATTGTTGTTATGTGCTTGTGCAAAAAGCTCTAATTGTACTCTTTTTCTTTGATATGCGGCGATTTTGCAGGCTCCGAGAGCGCTAAGCAAGAAAAGCCCCTCAAAAACGAAAAATACAATAAGATAAAGCCAGATTGGCACATCAAGCATTGTTAAAATGTGTGGGCCGATTAAGCGATTTCCCAAAACCGCACCCCAAAGATTTATGCTTCCACCTGCTGACCAAAAGGCAAAGTGGGTACAAAGAGAGAAGACAAGCCTTGCCCCAAGGACTAAAGAGTAGTCAATGCAAAATTGTGGAAATGTCAAGCTGCGGTTGTTTTTGAAAAAAGCAAAAATCACAATAAATCTGGTTAGCAGCTCCAAAGCAGTCTCGGCAACCGCCGTGATAACATCCTCGCTCTGCGTGTCAAGACTTGAAAACCTTATCAGCATAATAAAGGGTCCGTTAATAAACAAGCCTATTACCAGAACAGTAGCTTGTATAATCAAAAAGTACGCAAGACTATTTTTCCAATTAAGCTTCATAAAATCACCACCAAAATGTTACTATTTGAACGAAAATACCTTAGTAAGCTGTGGCTGTGCCCCTGTTATCGGGTCAAGCTCCATAATGAGAATGTCCTTCATATACTCATTCCATTTTTCAACCACAGGGCTTTCTCTTTGAACCTTGGCGGCATATTCAATGCCCCTTGTGCATTCGTAATAGCCAAAAAGCTCATTACCAACATTCCAAATAGTGTAGTTTACGATGCCGGCGCTTTCCAGCACCTCTTTCATTTCGTCCCAAATAGCGTCGTGGCGCCTGATGTATTCCTCAAGTGCCCCCTCAACTATTTTTCCCTTCCAAGCATATTTTTCCATATAATTACCTCAATCTAATCTGCGCATCATCACAAAACATAGAAAATACGCATCATTTTCTATTTTCTCGTTTTTTAATTATAACATAAAATAAGCAATATTTGAATAGAGCGCCCGTGAAAAATGAAATTTTTGTGCAAAATAATAAGCTTCTGTGGCAAAAAAGCCAGCCGGAAATGAACTAAACATGGTCCACTTCCAAAAGGTGGCTTAAAAAGCAAGCTAACACAGGCGAATTTTTGGGCAAGTGTTAGTATTTTACATATCCATCCTTAAAGAAAAGTCTTACTATATTTTTGCTATATTTTTTAGGATTTCGTCCTACTACAATAGAGCCTACAACATAAATCGCCCAAACAATGGCAAAAATTGCAGGAAACAAAAGCAGCTTCCAATATTCTTGCACGTGCAGGCTGTTTGTTTCTTCAAAGCTCAAAAGATAGGTGTCATCAATTCTAATTGCTTTTATCACATAGTAAGCATCCTCGTCGTCCGGTGTGATTTTTTTAGAGTATGTGGTTACTACGGTTTTACCATCACACATGGACTCGAGCCTTTCATTGCTCAGTTGCTCGCCTATAAAGTCAACTTTATAGGTGTAATTATCAGAAGAAGTAAAGGTTATTTCGTTGTTATCAATAACATAGGATTCAAAGGTTGTCTGCTGCTCGATTGTATTATCAGCAGTACTACCGCTGAAAAATACATACCAAACTAAAAAAGCAGCAAAGACTACAATGACAACAGATATCATAATATATACAAAAATAAAGCCACCTGCATCTAAAACATTACCGTTAAATATATCGTTTTTAGTTTTTTGTATTTTAGGAATAGCCAGACCGTTATGGGTGGTACGGTATCTTTTTTTAACAAGGGCGATAAATTCCGACCCGCCTGTGGAAAATTTGTCAATCATTACCCTGCGTTTTCCTACATATAAATAAGTTTCATGTAAATTTTCTTCAATTGCCGTTACTTGATTGTATGAAAATTGCCTTTTGAAGCCGAAGAAATTTTTGGCAACGAAGCCTTCCTCGTCATAAGAGATTCTGCAATTAATAAAGGCAATAGTTAAAGCTGAGCAAAGAAGGGAAAAAGCAAAAAATCCAATGGGTATCCAAACAGGCTCGTCGGAAAAGGCGGTGATAAACGTGGGAACCAGAAAAATGGCAGACGATACAGAACCTGCAAGTGCAAGAAATTTTGACAAAAATACTTTTCCGGCTTCCGATTTTATGGGATGACGAAAAAATTCAAAAACTCCGATTATAATAACAGGTATCAGCAAAAATCCTAATCCTTTGACAACGTATTCCATTGATACACCTTCCTTTCAGATAATGTTCCTTACAATTATATCATAAAAGAGAAGATATTAAAATGTGTATTTTGAAAAATTTGCATTAAGATGAAATCAAGCACCTTGATTTAAGTGGAAAACCTTCTTGTAAAACAAGATAAAACGTGATAAACTTAAGAAAAAGCAACGGAGGACGGAAAATGAAAATATTATCTATCGGAAACAGCTTTTCTGCCGATGCCCATGCATATCTGCACAAGCTAGCAGAGCAAAGGGGCATAGAGCTAAAAACGGTTAATCTGGCAATCGGCGGCTGTAGCCTTGAAATGCATTATAACAACGTAGTAAATAACAACGCAAATTATTTGCTCAGCATAAACGGTGGAGAGTGGGAAAGGGAACTTGTTACTATTGAGGAATATATAAAAAAGGAACGCTATGATGTGGTTACACTCCAGCAGGTAAGCCATTTTTCGGGACAGTACGAAACCTACCAGCCCTATCTGAATTACCTTGCAAAATATGTAAGAGAAAATCAGCCCACAGCACATCTGTATTTCCATAAAACCTGGGCATACGAGCTTGATTCAAGCCACTTCGGCTTTCAAGCCTACGACCAAAACCAAAGAAAAATGTACGACTCAATTTGCAATGCAGCAAGCTCTGCGTGCCTTGTAACGGGAGCTACCGTAATTCCGTCGGGCGACGTTATTCAGGCAATGCGAGAAAATCTCCCCGCCTTTGATTATGCAAACGGTGGACAGTCCCTGTGCTGCGATGGCTTTCATATGTCCCACACCTATGGCAGATTTGCCGTTGCCATGACCTGGCTGGCAACCCTCACAGGCAAAAGAGCAGAGTCACTGCCCTTTATGGAGCTTGACCTCCAAATAATCGAAAAAATCTGTGAGATAATCAACCAAACCTTATTTGAAAAATAAAAAAAGGACACCAAGGGACACCTACCATAAAGCAGGTAGGTGTCCCTTGGCATTTTTGTTGATTGGTTTGGATGAGAGGATGAATTGTATTAAAATCAAAATCTAATTCTGGAGGATACTACAATGAAAACTAACTTTGAAAATCTTTACGAAACTCTCGGAGGAACCTACCGCGAGGAAAACGGACACCTTATTCCCGATATTGCACTTCCCGAACAGGCAGACTATCAGATTAGCAAGTACGGAAGGATGCACCTTGATTACATCAAAAACCATCGTCACGGAAGGTACACCACTCTGCTGACCGAAGGCAAGTTAAACGCTCGGTTGCACGAGATAGACCTTGATGCAAACAAAATGCTTGAAACTATTATCTTCCGCCTCGCTGCCGAAAGAGGCATTGACGAGAATTTGAAAGCTCGTGATATGCTCCGTTGGGTTGCCGAGATGAACAACATCAAGGCAAGCGCGGAAGAAATCGTTTTGCGGGAGGTGGTGTTGGTATGAAATCTATCATCAATGAACTTTGGCATGGTAACATCATTCCGCAAGAGGATAGCAGAACGAACTCCAAAGAAATGAAGGAATTGCTCGGCTATATGTCGCGGCATCACGAGGACTTGGAAAAGAGCTTTACCGACGAGCAGAAAGAAATCTTCGAGAAATTCCACGATTGTTGGAGCGAGTATATGAGTTTGGCAGAGGCAGCCATCTTTGAATACGCTTTCAAACTCGGTATGCAAATATCGATTGAAACACTAACCGAATAATCTACGGCGGCGGGGCTTGTCCTCGCCGCTTTTCACTATCTTTTTACAATAAACTATTGAAAGTTTGCTATAAATATGTTATAATGATGTTATAATCAATTATACCGAGAGGTGCAACAATGACATTTGCTGAAAAGATGCAAGCTGTAAGAAAACAGTTGTTTTTAAGCCAAGAAGCTATGGCGAAAGAGCTTGGCGTTTCATTTGCAACGGTGAACCGTTGGGAAAAAGGAAAATGTGAGCCGAGTTATAAGGCACAAAAAGCCTTTAACGACTTATGTGAGAAACATAATATAGACGTTGCTTCACTTGTCGATAATTAAGATGCAAAAGACAAAAGAACAAATCAGTTACAATATGCAACAAGTGAAAAATAAGGACTCCAAGATTGAAGTCTTGTTGCGTAAAGAACTATGGTCGCGCGGTATTCGTTACAGAAAGAACGTGAACCGCATATATGGAAAACCCGATATTGTATTCATAGGCAAAAAGATTGCCGTTTTTTGCGACAGCGAATTTTGGCACGGATACAATTGGGAAGAACGAAAGAAAGATTTCAAGTCGCACCAAGAATTTTGGATACCGAAGATTGAACGGAATATGGAGCGAGATGCCGAAGTAACGGCAAAGCTTGAATCCGAGGGATGGACGGTTATTCGTTTTTGGGGTAATGAAATCAAAAAGAACACGGCGCAGTGCGCAGATATAATTGAAAAGGCGGTACATTCAAAATGAATGGATTAAGATCAATAGATTTATTCGCAGGAATCGGAGGCATTCGGCTCGGTTTTGACAGAGCTTTCGGTGAGAAAATTGATACGGTGTTCGTCTGCGAATGGGATGAAAACGCACAGAAAACCTATAAGGCAAACTTTAACGACGATTTTGCAATTGCCGGTGATATAACGAAAATTGACGAGAAGGATGTTCCCGAGTTTGACATCTGCCTTGCGGGGTTCCCGTGTCAAGCGTTTAGCCTTGCCGGACAACGTATGGGCTTTGAGGATAACTACAAGGGTATGTGTCGCGGTACGCTCTTTATGGATGTTGCTCGTATCTGTGAATATCACAAGCCGAAGGTTATCTTTTGTGAGAATGTAAAAGGACTTGTTATACACGATAGGGGCAGAACCTTCAAAATTATTTGCAAGACCTTTGAAGATCTCGGCTACAAGGTATTCCATCAAGTGTTGAACAGCAAGAATTTCGGAGTTCCTCAAAACAGAGAAAGAATTTACGTGGTAGCATTTAGAAACGATATTGCCCCCGAAACCTTTGATTTTCCGGAAATGACCGATGATACAAAGCGTTTGTGGGATATTCGTGAAGAAAATCCCGTTCCCGCCAAGTATTATTTGAGTGATGTATATGTAGAAACGCTCCGCCGCCATAAGGCTCGTCACGAATCCAAGGGTAACGGCTTCGGTTACGAAATCCGCGATTGGAGTGATGTAGCCGGTGCTATCGTGTGCGGTGGTATGGGCAGAGAAAGAAATCTTGTGGTAGATAAGCGTCAGAAGAACCTTACTCCCACTACTCACATTAAAGGAAAAATCAATAAAGAGGGTATCCGTAAAATGACACCTCGCGAATGGGCACGCTTGCAGGGATTCCCGGATAGTTTCGTTCTCCCTCTTGCGGATACTCATCTTTATAAGCAACTTGGTAATAGCGTAACCGTAAACGTAATCGCAGCTATTGCAGAAAGAATTAAGGAGGTACTTGATAATGCCTAAGCTTTCGGGAAACAAAGGCGAATGGAGTGAAATCTACGTATTTCTTCGTTTGCTCGAAGTCGGTAAACTCTATGCGGCAGATGCCGATTTGAACAAAATGGACGATGTATTCTATAACATTATCAACATTGTAAGAAGCGAAAATATCGGTGTTCTTGAATTTCGTGTTGACCGTAATGCAGGGCGAGTGTCGGTTTATAATACCGAAACCGCAGCAACGCTGATAGACCTTCCTTCCGATGAATTTGCACGTTTTGCGGACAAGCTTTACAACGAGATCGTTGCGGCTAACGCTCCCTCTTTCGCATCTACCGATACCGAAGCATTTCTTGATAGAATCAGTGTAAGCACTTTGAAAGCAAAATCAAGTGACAAAGCCGATATTCGTATTAAAATTCACGACATAAACACGGGATATGAGTCCGTACAAGGTTTCAGCATCAAATCAAGACTTGGCGGAGCTTCTACTCTTGTAAATGCGGGTAAAACCACGAACTTCATCTATGAAATTACAGGTGATGTAAATGATAACGTAATGACCGTATTCAATAACTGTTCCAAGCTGTTTAAGAGTAAGTTCGATTATCTGTATAACTACGTTAATTGCGGCTTGAAGTATATTGGTATGGAAAATGATACTTTTGAGAGCAACTTGCTTTTGATTGACGGTGATCTCCCTCAAATCTGCGCGCAAATGCTGGCTGAGTATTATGCTACCGGTGTGAATACCGTGGAAAAGGCTCTTGATTCTATCGTTGTCGCAAATCCGATGAATTACAATCTTTCAAAAGGTCATCCTTTCTATCAGTACAAATTCAAGAAGTTTTTGACCGAAAGCGCACTTGGAATGCTTCCGTCAAAGCCTTGGGATGGAACTGCCGATGCAACGGGCGGTTATATCATTGTTCGTGAGGACGGAGAGGTTCTTTGCTATCACTTGTTTAATCGTAATGAGTTTGAGAATTATCTTGTCAATAACACTAAATTTGAAACCGCAAGTACGAGCAGACATCAGTTCGGAAGCATTTACAAGGAAAACGGCAAATATTATTTGAAGCTGAATTTGCAGATCAGATTTATCAAATGATGAGCAAACCGAAAGTAGGTAGTTTGTTTTCGGGAATAGGCGGTATCGACCTTGGATTTGAACAAGCCGGCTTTGAGATTGCTTGGGCAAACGATATGGATGCCGCAGCTTGTAAAACCTACCGCCATAATTTTCCGGATACACATCTTATTGAGGGGGATGTGCGCGACATCGATCCTCGCACACTCTCCGATATAGATGTACTGATCGCGGGATTTCCGTGTCAGCCGTTCTCAATTATGGGCTATCGGCGCGGCTTCAAAGATCCTCGTGGAAATCTGTTTTTCGAGATTTCTCGCTTCATTGACGTTAAGCGTCCGCGAGTGGTATTTCTCGAAAACGTTCAAAACCTTATGGAACACGATAACGGTAAGACGTTTCTTGTGATATATAATACCTTGGCACAATTCGGCTATTCCGTCAAGTACAAGGTAATAAATGCGACCGATGTCAATATTCCTCAGAATCGTGCACGGATTTTTATCGTGGCATTTCTCAATATAGAGGATTGCGATCGCTTTGCTTTTCCCGAAGCAGTGCCGCTTGAAGCAATGATTGAGGACATTATTGATCGCAGCGTAAAACACAATGATATTTATTACTACGGCTCAAGCAGCCGATATTTTAAGGAGCTTGATGCGAAAATTGTCGATAAGACGGGAATTTACCGAATCGACGATAGCGGTGTGGCAATGCGAAAATGGGAAATATGCCCCACGCTGAAAGCAAATATGGGAACTTATCCCGACCGAGTGCCGATTATCCGTGACAATTTTGGTATTCGTAAGCTCACGCCTATGGAGTGCCTTGCCTTTCAAGGTTATCCCAAGGACTATACTTTCAAGGGAATTTCTCTTGAAAGTGCATATAAACAATGCGGGAATACAGTTTGCGTACCAATCGTCGCAGACATTGCTAAACAAATTTTACAGTGCGACCTTTAAGGAGAAATCTTATGATAGAAAAAATCAAAGGTATATCAATTCAAGGAAGATGCTTTCCCAATGATACTTCGTTGATACTATATCCTAACGCTAACGATAGAATATCCGTTATATATGGAAAAAACGGAAGTGGTAAAAGCACCATTTCTATGGGATTTAACAATCTTACTTCTGATACACCATTGTCAGATATTTCTCTGAAATTGCTCGGTGAAAACAGTTCTGTATTGACCTCGGAAGAATATAAAAATAATATTTTTGTATTTAATGAGCAGTACGTTGATAAAAATGTAAAGATTGATGATGACGGATTAGGCACGATCATTCTTTTGGGAGGTCAGGTCGATATCCAAACTGATATTGATAAACATACGGAGCTTGAAGCAAAAAGAAAGGGCGAGTGGGAAAAAGCGCAAGAGAAACTTGTTGAGTATCAAACTAAAGCAAATCCATTATCGCCCGATTATCATCTTGAAAAAATCCGCATAATGTTAAAAAAGCCCGGTGGATGGTCAGAAACAGATTCGAAAATAAAAGGAAACAAATTAAATTCGGCTGTAAAAGATGATATTTTGTTTGAAATTTGCAGATTAAAACCTTCCGACACAGTTGATAACTTAAAAAAGAAATTTGAAGAAAAGAAAGTATTGCTTGAAAAAATTTCCGATTCGTCGCTTTCTTTTGCTCCACTTCTTTGTGATTGGATATACCTTGAGGATGGATTTGAGGAAAAGATATGCGCATTGCTTTCCCAAGTTATAGAAAAGCCCGTTTTGACCGAACGTGAAAAGCTGATTTTACAGGCAATTCAAAACGGACAGCAAAGTATGGTTGAAGCATCAAAAAACACTTTTGCTGACGAATCAACAACATATTGCCCATATTGTTATCAGCCTGTTCAAGCACAGTATAAACAAGAGCTGCTTGATAATATCAACAGAGTGCTGAACAAAGATGTGGAAAATCATAAAGCAGAACTCGGGGCGGTTTCTTTCCCTTCAATGGACGAAGATTATTCAAAATATGAGAGTTTGAATTCTGAACTTGTTAAAAAGATCAATGTTCAAAAGGGAAAATGTCTTGCCTTGGTTGAAGCGTATAAAGATAAAACCAAACAGAAAATCGGTAATACATATACACCTATCTTATTTGCTCCCAACGGTTTGACAAGTGCGATTTCAGCACTTAATTCTTTGTTACAGAAGCTAAAACAAGAAATTGCTGAATTTAACAATGCAATTACAAGAAGAAAGAAAATTGTTTTAGAGCTTGTTGCAATCAATAAAGAAATTGCACACTTTGATGTGCAAGACTTATACCGCAGTTATTCGAAACAAGACAAGGACAGAAACACGCAAGAGGAGCAGGTAAAGAAGGCATATCAAGATTTTCAAACAGAAACTCAGATTTTAAGAGAATTACAATTAAAAAAATCCAATATTGGATTGGCAATATCTAATATCAACAATGCCTTGGAATATGTTTTTTTCTCCAAAAACAGACTTTCCATTGAATTACGTAATGAAAAATATTATTTGAAATCTAACGGAAATGATGTTCTTCCCAAAAATGTTTCTCTTGGTGAAAGAAACATTGTGGCACTGTGCTATTTCTTTACGCAAATGATGTCTAACCAAGAGATCAGCAAACTATACCAAAGCGAAGCACTTGTAGTCATTGATGATCCTGTATCAAGTTTTGATTTTGAAAACCGAGTGGGAATTTTATCGTATATACGTTATCAGGTTAACTGCCTTATTCAAGGAAATCAACAAAGTAAAATTTTGATACTAACACACGATTTGACAACTGCATTTGATTTGCGCAAGGCAATGGACGAAATAGCTGCCTCTACTAAAGGGATAGCTCAAATAAAACCAACAAGTTCCATTTTGCAGGAATTGAAAACGAATCAATTGATTCAATTTAAGATGGAACGCAACGAGTATGAACAGTTGCTACATATAATTTATCGATATGCCAATGGCGAAATCACAGATTGCAGTATTTCTATCGGTAATATAATGCGACGTGTTTTGGAAGCTTTTTCAACGTTTAACTACAGAAAAGGTATAGAAGATGTTTCTTGTGATAAAAATGTATTAAATGCACTTGGTAATCATTCTATTTACTTTAACAATTTAATGTATCGTTTGGTTTTGCACGGGGAAAGCCATTACAAAGAAAGGGTTTATAGTTTGCGCGATGATACTAATTTTTACAGATTTGTGTCTGATGACGAAAAACAGAGAACCGCTAAAGATATATTGTGCTTTATGTACCTATTGAATCCTGCGCATATTCAAGCGTATTTGCAAACAATCTCTAATGCAATCGAAAACATCAAACAATGGTGCAGTCAAATTAAAGATGATTCTTCATTTTCCGTGGAAATGTCAACACGTTCAAAAAAACGAAACGTTCGTTTGTATGATTTCTCGTTGTCTGCTGGCAAGGGCAATGATATTGATAATGATGTTTCATACACTGAATATGCCACGGATGAAACTGATTGTGATTTTGCATTGAAAGTATCCGGAGATAGTATGGAACCCAACATTCCAAACGACAGTATCGTCCTCATAAAACAATGTGATTGTGTCGATGCGGGTGAAATAGGGGCTTTCTACTATGACGGAGAAGTATATTGTAAACGTTTGCTCTGTGAAAATGGAAAATCTTATTTGGAATCAATCAATACCAAATACGCTCCAATTGAAATTATTCCCGAAAATACATTAAAAGTGTACGGAAAAATCATTGCCGTAGAACAATTGCAAAAATAAACAAAAAAACAAGTTAATAAAAGCTGCTATCAAAGCGTGATTGCCACGCCGCGATAGCGGCTTTCTTTTGCTTTTTTATCACCCAAAGGCGATTTGAAAAATATTTTTTGAGATTTTTCTCAAAATCTATTGACAATTCCAAATGCTTGTGATATAATATAATAATAATTTTTTATATTGGCGTACTTTCCCATTGTTAGTATTGCCATCAAAGTTGATACATATACAACTGAATATGATATATTTTGCGTGAATACTTGCGGTGGAGAACGAACCTCGTGCCGCTTGGAAAACAAGACAGAACGCTCGGCTCATTTGCCGATGATTAGTAATCTATTTCACAAGAAATCCGTCGCCATCAGCCACTAAACCGGCATTGAATGCACTTGCATTCTCTTATCGAAACGAGCTTTTAGACTCGTACTTATACATAGGCGCGGGACATTTTTTAGCGAACGTGCGCCGTTCGCTTTTTGTGTTTCCCGTGATCCGTGTG
>JAFUJS010000016.1 GCA_017468115.1 Clostridia bacterium
ACCAATCAAAAATTGATATTGCAAAAATACGCTGAGGAACACCGCTTCCCAAACATCCGCTTTTATATCGATGACGGATATTCGGGGGCGAATTTCAACCGCCCAGATTTCAAAAGAATGATGGCTGACGTGGAGAATGGAAAGGTCGGAATCGTTATCGTAAAAGACCAATCCCGACTCGGCAGAGATTATCTGCAAACGGGAATGCTGATGGAGATAACCTTCCCACAATACGACGTGCGTTTTATTGCCGTGAATGATGGCGTGGACAGCATCAACGGAGTTAGCGATTTTTCAGGAATCAAGAATTACTTCAACGATTTCTACGCCCGTGATACAAGCCGAAAGATACGAGCTGTGCAGAAAGCCAAAGGCGAGCGTGGCGAAAGAGTCGGAACGACTATACCATACGGATATTTGAAGAATCCCGAATACAAGGGCAATCAAAAGGAACACCCGTTGCTTATAGTCGATCCCGAAACTGCACCCATCGTAAAACGGATATTTGAAATGTACGCAAGCGGAACAGGAATACGAAAAATCTGTGATAGATTGACCGCTGAAAAGGTAATATCGCCAAGCGTTTATATCTTCCAAAGGACAGGCGGTAGGATCGGAAAGCCGGATCTCACAAGACCGTATCATTGGGCGCAGAACAGCGTTCGCAAGATGCTATCAAATCAAGAGTATGTTGGCGATACAGTAAATTTCAAGACTTATACCAAGTCCAACAAGCTCAAGAAAAGGCTGAAAAACTCACCCGAAAATATCCTTGTTTTTAGAGATACACACGAAGCCATCATCGACAGAAAAACTTTTGAAATAGTTCAACGGCACTTTGCAGGACGGAAACGCCCCGACAAGCAAGGTGAGATGGACAAGTATGCAGGTTATCTCTTCTGTGGTGAATGCGGAAAACGATTATATCTTCATAGGTCAAAATCGTTTGATGAATCCAAGAATAACTTTATGTGTGGTGGATATCAGAGCCGAACGACCGATTGCACCTCGCATTATATTCGTGAAAGCGTACTCGACGAAATCGTTTTGCGGAATCTCCGTCAGGTAACCGAATTCGCAAGAGAACGTAGCGAGGAATTCTATGCAATGGCAACCGCCAACGGCGAAGCTGAAGCCGAGAGATTTTATAAGGCAGCAGAAAGAGAAAAACAGCAGCTTGAAAAGCGCATCAAGGAGCTTGACAATATCATCCGATGCTTATACGAGGATAGAGTCTGCGGAAGAATCACTCCCGAACGCTACGATACAATGGCAAGCGGATACGAGCAAGAGCAAACCACACTAAAAGAAAAGCTGATAGCCGTGAATAACGGTATCAGCGAGATGGATATGCGAGATAGTTGCATCAGGGAATTCATTGCAAAGGCAAAGCAGTATATTGAAATTCCGAAGCTCACGCCCGAATTGCTACGAGTATTTATCCGTAAAATAGAAGTCTTTGAGAAAATGGAAAAATACTCAAGGAAAGTCGGCAATCTCATCAATATCCACTATGCATTCCAACTTCCCGAACAAGACGGAATGCCGATGCTTAAGATGCTACTTCCAAGTAATATGAGAGAAACTGCGTAAGAAAGCAGTACACGGAAGGCAAAACGCCTTCCGTGTACATACCGCCCCAAATTCTCCGTTAAGAACACAACGGAAAACGGACAGATTTTTTATTTAATTTTGATCTGAAAGTCCTATATCCAATAACCTACGATTCTAAATATGATAATCGTCTGCACTGATGAAACGACCGACTTGTGGATCATAGTACCTAGACTGGAGATAATATAGTCCCGTCTCGGTATCGTAATAATATGAACGATATCTGATAGGGTTAATATTACCGATATGTGATATATTTGTAATCTCAACACCGTTCGCATCAAGCACCTTATGATTGCCCCATGCATCGTATACATATTTTACCACGGTGTTACCTGCAAAGTCAAGTAACTATACTACATTTCCAAAGATGTCTTTTTTGTAAGTATACACCTGTCCGTAATGTGAAATTGCTGTAAAAGATGAATTATAATCATAGAAGAATACGATCTCATTTGATTGTTCAGTAAACAACCTTCCGTCGTTATCATACACCGCAAGCAATCCGTTTTAATTCTCTTGTGCTCTAGTTTTCCTTAAATTTCCTATTGACAAGGGGTTTCTTAGGTGCTATAATAAATGGGACAAGGTGTCCCAAAAGATGTTTTGGGGCAGGAAAAGGAAGGTATTTATTATGGCAAACGTAAAGGTTGATATTATTATTTCTATTAAGCAATGTATTGAAAATTACTTTGATACATATAGCTCCTCTCCATCAGTACGTGAGATTTCCGCAAGCACAGGTGTTTCCAAAAGCACCGTGCAAAGGTATCTTGACGCAATGGAGCGTGCAGGCATTATAACTAAGGGAGAAATGGGCTTTGAAACACCATACATTTCAAAGACAGAGCGTGAAATGGTGTCCGTGGCTAAGATTGGTACAATTCCCTGCGGCCCTCTTGATGACCGTGAGGAATATATTGACGGCTATGTAAGGCTGCCAAAGTCCTTCGTTGGCAAGGGCAATTTCTTTATTCTTACAGCTGACGGTAATTCTATGATTGATGCCGGCATTGACGACGGCGATATGGTTATTATAAGAAAGCAGGACTACGCAAAGCGTGGGGACATTGTTGTTGCCTTGGCTGACGGACAAAGCACCCTTAAGCGCTACTATCCGGAGCCTGAAAACAAAAGGGTTGTTTTACATCCTGAAAACGAGGAAATGGACGATATTATCGTTAGTAATTGCCTAATTCAAGGCGTTGCCACTAAGGTAATTAAGTCCCTATAAGATATATGGCAGAGCATTTTATTAGGGTTAATTTAGAGGTAGATGCTCGCTTTCTCAAAAATGGCAAAATGCGACCTAGGCGAATTATTTACGGTGGCAAGACCTTTGAGATAACAAGGGTGCTTGACACTCGTAACTATTGCCCCAGGGTTGTTTCCTGTGTTGCCCCTGTTGAGTATTTGGTGCTTGTCGAGGGGGTAGAAAAAAGGATTTATTTCGAGGCTTACACCAACAGCTGGTTCTCTGTAAAAGAGGAAATTTAGACACTCCACGAGGGATTTATGAAGAAAAGGGCGATTTTACATAGCGATGCAAACTGCTTTTATGCATCCTGTGAAATAGTGTTAAATCCAGAGCTTAGAGATAAGGCTGTGGCGGTTTGTGGCGCCAGTGAGGAAAGGCACGGCATTGTTTTGGCAAAAAGCGAGCTGGCAAAAAGGGCAGGTATTACAACAGGTATGCCCAACTGGGAAGCAAAGAAAAAATGCCCTGAGCTTATTATTGTGCCGCCCAGATTTGAATACTACAAAAAGTTTTCCCAACTTCTTCATAAGATTTATGAGGACTACACGGATTTAATTGAGCCTTACGGGCTTGACGAATGCTGGCTTGACGTTACAGACAGCCTCAGGTCCCCTATGGAGATTGCCGAGGAGATAAGACAAAGGGTTAAGGACGAGCTGGGGCTTACTGTCAGCATAGGTGTTTCCTTTAACAAGGTTTTCGCCAAGCTGGGCAGCGACCTTAAAAAGCCGGACGCTATAACCGAGATAACTGAGGACAATTTTAAGGAGAAAATTTGGACACTCCCCTGCTCGGATTTGCTTTATTGCGGCAGGCAGACCACCCAAAGGCTTGAAGAGGTGGGGGTTACTACCATCGGTCAGCTGGCAAGGGTGCCCAAGGATTTTTTGGAAAGGCGACTTGGTAAAAACGGCGGTATGCTGTGGGATTTTGCAAATGGACTTGATATATCCCCTGTTGCCCATATGGACGACAAGGCTCCACCAAAGTCTATTGGCCACGGTATTACCTGTATTGAAAATCTTGTAAATAACGAAGAGGCTGAAAAGGTTATTCTTTCTCTCGCTCTTGATGTGGGCTACAAGCTAAGGCAAGAGGCAAAGCGTGCCCGTGGGGTTGCTATTACTATAAAGGATGAGCTTTTGCATTCTGTTTCTGCCCAGGCAAGGCTAGAAAAGCCTGTGCAGGACGAGGTTAGTCTGGCAAAGGCAGGCTTTAAGCTGCTGAGAGAAATATATAATTGGGAGCATAAGATCAGAGCTATCACAATAACGGCAATAGATTTGATTGACCAGGATCAGCCTGAACAAACGGATTTGTTCTTTGACTACGACAAGGCTGAAAAGAAGAAAAAGCTTTTTTGTGTGGTTGATGAGATAAAAAACACCTACGGCAAAAGCTCCATTAAGCCTGCCACGGTGCTTGACGAAAAGAAAATGCCACCGCCTAAGGCAAGCGATGGCGCAATTGATTTTGAGGTTAAGCTGCCCGGACCTATGAAAAAATAAGCCTGCGGTAAGCCTTTGAGGTATTTATGGAAATAAAGGAAATCGGACATTTAAGGACTCAATTTAAGACAAAGTTTGGGGTGCCAAGGCAAAGCGGTGCAGTTGCAGGTAGTCTTGCCACTCTTGTGCTTTGTGAGGAATACAGAGCCAAGGAAGCATTGCGTGGGCTTGAGGACTTTTCCCACATTTGGGTAATTTGGGGCTTTAATAAGGCGGAGTACAAGGAGTTTTCTCCAACCGTGCGCCCACCAAGGCTTGGCGGCAACACAAGGGTCGGGGTTTTTGCCTCTCGCTCTCCGTATAGACCAAACAGCTTGGGGCTTTCTCTTCTTAAAATTGAAGGGATTGAGAAAACGGAAAACGAGGGCTACGTTTTGCACCTTAGCGGCGCTGATATGATGGATGGGACCCCTGTTTATGATATAAAGCCATATCTCCCACAGTTTGAAAGCATACCAAACGCCAAGGGTGGCTTTAGCACCAGCCTTGAGGATTATAGGCTTACCGTGCATATTCCCACCGAGCTTGAAAACAAGCTTACCGAGGCACAGCTTTCGTGTCTGAGGGACGCACTTAGCGAGAACCCAAGACCCTCATATATAGACACTCCCTCCCGCATTTTTGGTTTTCCCTTTGAAAGCTTTGAGGTAAAATTCAGGGTTGAGGGTAAGGAGCTTTTTGTTATTAGCATTGAATAAAAAGAGGCATTTTGCCTCTTTTTTGATATTGAAAAAAGGAACAGATATACTCTGTTCCTTTTTATTTTATAAAAATGTAAATGCCAGCCAAGCAATGCCAAAGGCAACGCAGAGGATGCCTATCATTATGAGCATTGGCACAATCATCATCTTAACAGCGGACCAATAGGTAACCCATTTGTCGCCAAAGGTGGACTTGCCTGTATTATAATTTGGCTTTTTTGCATTTGGAAGGTTGGACATATCGGCAATGGTCCTGCCGTCGTCAATATAAACAACCTTTTCCTTTTTCTTCTTCTCGCTTGGCTTCTTGCTCATTTTTACCTCACATAGATTTTGGAGTGGTTTAGCCGTTTTGCTCCTCTAAAAGGTGGCATGCGGCAAAATGTCCCTCGCCATACTCCTTATACTGTGGTGGAATATGCTTGCATATTTCCTTAGCATACGGACAGCGTGTATGGAAGCGACAGCCCTTTGGTGGGTTCGCAGGAGATGGAATATCGCCTGTCAGAACCATACGGTTCATTTTCACGTCGGGGTTTGGATTCGGAATTGCTGAGAACAGCGCCCTTGTGTAAGGGTGAAGTGGGTTTTCAAAGATATCGTCCTTCTTACCAAACTCTACCATTGCGCCAAGGTACATAACGCCGATTTTGTCGGAGATGTACTTAACCACCGATAGGTCGTGGGAGATAAAGAGATATGTAAGACCCAAATTCTTTTGTAAGTCCTTAAGAAGATTGATAATCTGTGCCTGAATTGACACGTCAAGCGCAGAAACAGGCTCATCACAAATAACAAGCTTTGGATTTACGGAAAGCGCTCTTGCAATACAAATCCTTTGGCGCTGACCGCCTGAAAACTCGTGTGGGTATCTTTCGTAATAGTAATCACGAAGTCCGCACTTGTCCATTAAGTCAAGCACATAATCCTTTCTTTCTGCCTTTGGTACAATCTTGTGCACCTCAACAGGCTCGGAAAGGATGCCTCCTACTGTGCTTCTTGGTGGAAGTGATGAGTAGGGGTCTTGGAAAATAATCTGCATTTGACGGCGAAGCTCTCTCATCTTAGAGGGTTTGATATTTGTAATATCCTGTCCGTTAAAGATAATTTGACCGCCGTTTGATGGGTGAAGCTTCAAAATAGTTCTACCCATTGTGGTCTTACCACAGCCGCTTTCGCCAACAATACCAAGAGTTTCGCCCGGGTAAAGCTTGAAGGAAACGTCGTCAACTGCGATAAGCTCCTGCTGTACCTTACCTGTAAGGCTCTTCTTGATTGGGAAAGCCTTTCTCAGGTGTCTAACCTCTAAGAGCGCCTCAGGGTCGAAGGGCTGGGCAAAGTCGTACTCCGCCTGTGCCTTTTTCCATGCACGGTATTCTGCCTCGATAGCCGCATCGTCGTAGATAGGCTCTGCCTGTGCCACGGATGCTTCTGCTTCCTCTGTGGGCTCTACTACTGTATCGGTAGGCTCCAGAGCTTCATTGTTTTCAAAATCAGCCATTTGCACAGTCCTCCTTTTCCTCGTTATAGAGGTGGCACGCTACATAGTGTGTAGGGCTAACCTGAATCATGCCCGGATAATCGCCTGAGCACTTGCCGATGCACTTGCCACATCTTTCCTTAAAGTAGCAATGTGTAGGCATATTAATTGGGTTTGGTACGTTGCCGGGAATATTGAAGAGTGTATCTGTGTTAGATTCAAGGGTTGGCTTGGATTTCTGAAGTCCTATGGTATATGGGTGCATAGGATTGTGGAAAATCTCTCTAACAGTACCCTTCTCAATAACTCTGCCTGCGTACATAACAACCACGTAGTCTGCCATTTCAGCAATAATACCGAGGTCGTGGGTGATAAGCAGGATGGAGCCGTCAATTTTTGTTTTAATATCACGGAGCAAATCAAGAATTTGCGCCTGAATTGTAACGTCAAGAGCAGTTGTAGGCTCGTCTGCAATAACAAGCCTTGGGTTGCAGGCAAGAGCCATAGCAATCATAACTCTTTGACGCATACCGCCTGAAAGCTCGTGGGGGAATGCCTTGTATACACGCTCGGGTGCGGCAATTCCAACCAGGTTGAGCATTTCCATTGACTTGTCCTTAGCCATTTCCTTTGTTGCGCCCGGAACGTGAATAAAGGTAACCTCGTCAAGCTGTTCTCCAATTGTGAAAATTGGGTTGAGTGAGGTCATTGGCTCCTGGAAAATCATTGAAATTTCTTTACCACGGATTCTATGAATCTCACGGATTGGCATCTTTGCAATATCGTAGCATTTCTTCGCACCTGTGTCGTTGCCGTTTTCGTCAAGAAGCGGCTCACTTGATGCAAAGCGAATATTACCGGAGCAAATTTGTCCCTGTGGGCCTTGGATAAGACGCATAACTGACATGCTGGTTACGCTCTTTCCACAGCCGCTTTCTCCAACAACACCCACAATGGAGTGCTTTGGAACATTGTAGGAAACGCCGTTAACTGCCTTAACAACGCCTTGGTCTGTAAAGAAGTAGGTGTGAAGGTCGTCAATCTCCAAAATGTTTTCCGGGTCCTTCATTTCAGTAAGAAATTCCTCTTCCTTGGCACGTCTGTTCTTGTACCTTTCAAGGTCCTTTACGATTTTTGCGTTTTCCTTAGCAATTCTGCGGATTTCCTTACTAGATAGGTAATGAGAATTCTTTTCTGCCATAATTACCTCCTAGCCTTTGGGTCAAGGGCATCACGAAGACCGTCGCCAACGAAGTTGAAGCCCAATACCGCAATAACGATACAGATACCTGCAGGCACCCAAACAAGTGGATGATACTTTAGTACATCTGCATCCTGTGAAATAATGTTAATAATTGTACCCCAAGCTGCATTTGGTGCCTTTACACCAAGGTTCAAGTATGACAGAGTTGCCTCGTAAAGAATCATACTACCAAGGCTAAGGCTCATTTGAACGATAAGCTGTGGCATAACGTTCGGAATTAGGTGCTTGAAGATTTTTCTGCCTGCAGAATAACCCATTGCCTCTGCGGCAACCATATACTCCTGCTCACGAAGGGACAAAATCTGTCCTCTTACAAGACGGGCTGTGCCCGGCCAAGAGATAAGTGAAAGAATTGCCATAAGGAGGTAAATTCTTTCCTCACCGGTAAGTCCTGCGCCGTCAAGAATAAAGCCTACAATAAGTAGAATTGGAACGCCTGGCAGGCACATAAGAATGTCACAAATACGCATTATTACATTGTCTATCCAGCCACCAAAATAGCCTGCAATACCGCCAAAAATAACACCCAAGAAGGTGATTAGGAATACTGCTAGGAAGGATACAAGAAGAGATGTTTGTCCACCCTTCATAAGACGGGCAAGAACGTCGTAGCCCTCCTTGTCTGTGCCAAGTGGGTGTGTTTTGGATGTTGGCGCAAGCTGGTTGTAGGTACGTTGTGTTTCCACAGCCTGCTTTACCTCATAAACCTGTCCGTTTACCTCGAAGGTGAATACAGACTCTGCATATTCGATAATTTCTGTTTCGCCGTCTGCTGTTTTGTGATCCCATTGAGTATAAATAAGTGGACCTACAAAGCTAAATAGGAAAAGTCCTACAAGCATGATAAGACCAATAAGACTAAGCTTAGAACGGAAGAAGCGACGTACAACCATCATAGTTGGGGACATAAGCTTTACGTTTTTGTCGTGTGGCTCGTCCTCGGCTTCTTGTGGCGTTGCTTCCTCAGTTTCTTCTTCAGCCTCAGCCGCCTCGTCGCTTTGTGCGTCGATGTAGATTCCAAGAACCTCAGCTTCAGCCTCAGAAAAATCGTTTTCCTGCTTGTCTGCCTTGATGTCCTCTGCAATTCTGTTAATATCAGCCTCGTCAATTACGGCGTGCGCCTTGTCCTGCTTAATATCGTCTACAATATCTGACACCTCGTAAAGGTCGATGTCAGCAGTCTTTCCTTCTTTTGATGCTACATAAGCTGAATATATGCCCTTCTTATCTGTTGGGCGAAGGCTTAATA
>JAFUJS010000017.1 GCA_017468115.1 Clostridia bacterium
AGAATAATAATAAATAAATAATATTTATGATACAAAATTTTAACAAAATTTTATATCAAATAATCTTTAGAAAATATATTAATTATTATGTACAGTAAAAGAATAAAAATAAAATAGTTGTTCAAAAAATGAACGATTGGAAAATCAGAAAAGAAGTATCAGGAAGGAGGGATTTAATGGTAGAAGTTCCGATTTATGAAAAAGCGAACTTGACTATTGCAGAAGCAGCTGCCTATTTCAATATAGGTGAGCATAAGCTAAGAGAAATGGTTTCTGATGAGTTTTATGATTGTGCTTTGAGAAATGGTACAAAGATACTTATCAAGAGAAGAAAGTTGCTTGAAGCATTAGAAGATTGCTTGGTCATATAATCGGAGAAAAGAGAAATTTTGGGAAAGCTATTCGCGAAACGGAGAAATCGCGATATAATTAATTAAAATAAAATTCAGGAGATATTTAAATGACTCAAAAGAGGAAAGATTCTAAAGGAATCGTGTTAAGAACAGGCGAAGTACAAGAGAAAAACGGTAGATACGTCTACCGTTGGACTCTACCTAATGGAGTTAGAAAAGCAATTTATGCAAGGTCCTTAAAGGAACTAAGAGCTAAAGAAGCTAAGCTACAGGTTGACACACATTGTGGAATAAAGGTAGGGAATGAGAATTTAACTATCAATCAAATGTATGAGCGTTGGTATGAAATTAAGAGATTTCATATTAGAGATAATACAATTTGCAATTATAATTATATGTATGTTACATATGTTAGACCCGGTTTCGGAAGAAAAAGATTGAAACAGGTAGTTAAAACAGACATTAAGAAATTTTACAATACACTTATTGATGAACGTTGTTTAAGTATAAGTGCTGTAGAGACAATTCAAAATGTATTACGTCAAGTGTTCCAAACAGCAGTTGAAGATAATATCATTAGCAAAAACCCATGTGAAAACCTGTTTAGAGAATATAAGGCCTCCAGAAATTTTGACACGGAGAAAAGAAAAGCCCTTACCAAAGCAGAGCAAGAACTGTTTATTAATTTCTTAAAAAATAATGAGAATTATAGACACTGGTACCCGGTTTTTGCGGTTATGCTAGGTACAGGTATGAGAGTAGGAGAGGTAACTGGTCTTAGATGGTGTGATGTAGATTTTAACAAGAATATTATTAATGTAAATCATACATTGGTAAATTACAGCAAAGGCAAAGGACTGGGAAATGTTTTTGTTGTAAACCCACCCAAAACCAAGTCGGGAATAAGAACCATACCGATGTTTCCTGAGGTAAAAGAAGCCTTGCTTGAAGAGAAACAATATCAAGAAGATTTTGGAATCAAGTGTAAGGCAAGTGTGAATGGATATACTGATTTTATATTTGTTAACAGGTTTGGAGAAAACCAACACCAAGGCACTTTAAATAAGGCAATCAAGAGAATTATTAGAGACTGTAATGATGAGGTATTAGCAAAGAATGAATTAGACGAGAATACAGTGCTTTTACCTGATTTTAGTTGCCATATACTAAGGCATTCATTTACAACAAGATTATGTGAAGCTGATGTAAATGTAAAGTCAATTCAGGTAGTTTTAGGGCACTCAGATATAAGAACAACATTACAGATTTATGCTGATGTAACAGAGCGGCACAAGCAAGAAACATTTAGAGGAATAGAGGGATTTTTCAAGGGTATTTTATAGCTGTATGCCACGTATGCCAAATCGTATGCCAAAATGCTATAACCGTATGCCAATTTGTGAGAAGTTATGGAATACATGGAAAGCCAAAAAGTCAAGGTATGCAAAGCTTTGACAAGATATGCCACGCAATTAACACTGCTCCCGACCATGCGCCCTGAAATAAAATAACAAAAAAAGCCGACCCCGTGTCGGCTTTTTCTTTGTTCCCACCCCAAAACCAATGCCAATTTGCAGAAGAAATATCTGCAAACCGGCACACAAGTTAATAAAAATAAACCCATATGAAACTAACGCCATATGGGTTATTTAGTATCTATTTCTTTTTCTTGGAAACTATAAGGATTCCATTCTTTTGCGGTATGATTTGAACATTCTCGTCCTTTTTAAAACCATAATACTTACGCATTTCAATAGGAATAACAATGCGGCCTAAATTATCAAATTTTTTAGTGAATGCAAAGCCGTTCATTTTATGGCTCCTTTCTGGTTAAAACTTAAACTGCAAGTTTATTTTAACATAGCTAAAGTGAGAAATTTGTCGAAACTTGTCGTAAAATAAAAAAAGGTGCCAAATAGCACCTTATTTTAAATTCTTAATAAAAACATCAAGTAAATCCAAAGCGGCTTTTCTTTGCTTCGGCGTTAGCTTGTCAAGCCTTTCTGTAAATTCGTTGTAAATGTAAGGCTTTCCGGAAGAAATATTATCTCTCAAAAGATAATCAGCGGAGATATCAAGCGCCTCAACAATAGCAATAAACATTGGAATGCTTGGCATTTTATTGCCACGCTCAATTTCACTAATATAAACATCCGTAATTCCCAGTAGCTCGGCTAATTGTTGTTGAGTAAGTGCTTTTTGCTTTCTTGCTTCACGGATTCGTTTACCTAATGCTTCTCTTTGCATTCTGAGTCTCCTTAAACTAATAGTTAAGTTTTATACTATTATTATAAGGTATGCAGAAAAGGATTTTTATAAACAAATAGTTTAATAATTAACCAATAGTTTAAATAAATCTTGTTATTAACAAAAAAACACCCCATACGATTTGGTCGTATGGGGTGTTTGAGCTTTATGGGGTTTCTTCAATCAGTGTATATTTTCCGCTTTTTAAGATGTCGACAAGCTGGTTTACAGAGGTGATTTTTTGGCTTGTTCTGATGCCGCCGAGAATTTTATCGGTTGGGTAATGCAGGTCAGAGCCGGAGGTTTTTATAAGCTTGAAGTGCTGTGCATAGGATTTTGCCCTGTCGTTGTGGGAGTCGGCTTCATAATGCCCGCCAATGCTGCCATTAAACACCTCAATGCCGTCAAGCAGCCAATTGGGAGTCATTTGCATGCCTTCCCTGAACGGGTGGGCTTGAATCATTAAAACCCCATGCTGCCTGCAAAAATTTGATAGCTGCTTAACAGACAAGCAATAAAGATTTTCGCTTTCTCGCAAAAGCCCTTCGCCAATGCCGTATAAAAGATAATCGTTAGGGGAGTCAATAGGTCTTATTTCGATTGCAAACAAAACCTCAAGTATTCCCTTGGCTTCGCTTTTAAGAAGCTCATATCCGTATAAATATTTATCTATCCAATCCTGCCAATTCTTGCTGTTTAGATAGTTGTATGTAAAGCTGGCAAAATGGTTTGTCAAAACAATAGTAGAGTATCCTGCGTCCTTGTAAAGCTTGACAAGCTCCATAGCGCTTGCCTGTGCACATTCGCTAACCTCTTTGGAATGACAATGTAATTCTGTCTTAAACATCTTTCCCTCTTTCAATTTCATTCGTACAAAAACAATAGTACCATATTTGCACCTTAAAATCAATACTTCAGCCTGAAAATGGTACAAAGATACTTGAATAAAATATCAAGTCGTGGTAAGATAAAATTACAAGCAAAAATAACCCTTAAGGAGAGCTATTATGAAGGTAACATTTATGGGTGCTGGAAGCACCGTGTTTTCAAAAAACGTACTTGGCGACACAATGCTGTGTCCTGCGTTCCACGATGTGGAAATCGCCCTTTACGACATTGACAAGGACAGACTTGAGGAGTCCTATCTGTTGATTTCCAAAATGAACGAAAGTATAAATGAGGGCAGGGCAACCGTTAAAAAATATCTTGGCGTAGAGGAAAGAAAAAATGCCCTTTGCGGTGCTGACTTTGTTGTAAACGCAATACAGGTTGGACTTTACGACCCATGCACAATTATAGATTTTGAAATTCCAAAGAAGTATGGACTTCGTCAGACAATTGGCGACACACTTGGCATCGGCGGCATTTTCCGTGCCCTTCGCACAATTCACGTGCTAAAGGACTTTGCTAAGGATATGGAAGAGGTGTGCCCCAATGCCTGGTTCCTTAACTACACAAACCCAATGGCAATGCTTACAGGCTATATGCTTCGCTACACAAAGGTTAAAACCGTTGGTCTTTGCCACAGCGTTCAAGGCTGCTCCTCACACCTTCTTGAGTCCCTTGATATGAAGGACAAAATGGAGGGTCGTCTCGAGAAAATTGCCGGCATTAACCATATGGCATGGCTCCTTGAAATCACCGACAAGGACGGCAACGACCTTTACCCTGAAATCAAAAAACGTGCTAAGGAGAAAAACGCTAAGGAAAAGCACGGCGATATGGTGCGATTTGACTATATCGACAAGCTTGGCTATTACTGCACCGAGTCCAGCGAGCACAATGCAGAGTATAACCCATTCTACATAAAGCCAAACAGAGAGGACCTTATCGAAAAATATAATATTCCTCTTGACGAATACCCACGTCGCTGCGTAAACCAAATCGCAGGCTGGCAAAAGCAATATGAGGAGCTTATGTCAGGCGGTAAAATTGAGCACAAGCGCTCCCTTGAATACGCATCACACATTATGGAAGCAATTTATACAAACACCCCATACAAAATAGGCGGCAACGTGCTTAACCACGGTCTTATTACCAACCTTCCGTACGATGCCTGTGTTGAGGTGCCTTGCCTCGTTGACGGAAACGGCATTACCCCAACCTTCGTTGGAGATCTGCCGCTTCAGCTTGCCGCAATGAACAGCTCAAACATCTACGCACAAATGCTTACAATCGAGGCTGCCCACACAATGGACAAGCAAAAGATTTACCAAGCGGCAATGATGGACCCACATACAGGCGCACAGCTTTCCACCGAGGAAATCGTAGCCCTCTGCGACGAGCTGTTTGAGGCTCACGAAAAAGCCGGTTACCCAATATTCTAACAGCAAAAAAGCCACAGAATGAGTGATGTTCTTAGCGGAGAATTTGATAATTTCACTAAGCGCGAGCATCGCATTTGTCTAGTCAAACGTAATTGGGATAAGCCCAAACCCATATAACAACAGAAGAGAGAACAAATCGGTTTATAGCCGAAAAAATGCTCTCTCTTTTTCTGTTGGTTGAATGAAATCGTGGCTAAACCACGATGAAATCTTCACTTCGTTCAGATGAAATCCAAGGCGTTGCCTTGGATGAAATCAAATCCGTCTAAATACAACCCTGCGAAGCAGGATTTCATCGCGAAAGCGATTTCATCCACCAAAGGTGGATTTCACCCGTCGAATAGGGGATCCCCGAAAAGTCGCAGGCTTTTTTGGGGTTCTCGTAGACAGATTTGACTGCGTGTTCTCCGTTAAGGATAACACGCTAATGTCTGTGGCTTTTTTTATAAATTGATTTTTATAAAAATATATGGTATGATAAAGCTATGCTACAAGGGGGGGTGCTTTGCGTGGGTATTATAAGAAATGGCAGAACCGACCAATTTGTTGATTGGCTTGACACAAGCGGAAGCATAATAAACGCCTTTGACGGTGGCATCATCTTTGCCGATGGCAAACATCATTGGTATGGGCGATCCACTGTGTAAACGATAACGGCACAACCTTCGCCTCGCAAAGCACCTATATTTTCAGGGTGCAGGGCACAGATAGATATATTATATGGCAGAGCGACACAACACAAATAACTTTCTTCATTGCTCCTACATATGGCTACCGATAGACTTTGAAAACGGCACCCTTTCTCTTACATACAGAAAAGAATGGGATACGGAGGAAACAAATAAATGACAGACATAATTTTTTCATTTGATACTGAGGACTTCACCTCATCAAGAGCTGCCGACGGCATTTTGTACGAGGCAAACCTCTTCAAGGAGGAAGGGGTTACAGGCTGCTTTTGCGTAGTAGGACTTTTGGCGAAGCAACTAAAGGAATGGGGCAGGACTGACGTTATAGAGGCGCTTTCCCATCACGAGATTGGCACCCACACCTACGGCCACACCCTGCATCCGATGATAAATGAATATACCGACCTTGAGGATTTTGAACAAGCCCAAGGGGAGCTTATCCGTCAGGAAACTCTTGGCATTGAGTACATAAAGGACACACTTGGGGTTGATAGAGTGTGGGCAGCCTGCCCACCCGGCAACCAAAAGTCCTATGTTGCAATGTATGGCTATCACAAAATGGGCATTCCCATTTATGCCGACACCTTCTGCGACACCGAAGAGGGCACAGGCTCTTACTACTGCAACATTTTCCATGCAAACTATACCTTTTGTATAGAATGGTTCCTTCGAGATGCCACCGAGGAGCAAATCAAGGAAAAGCTAAACGAGCTTGCAAAGCGTGAAAGAGCAGTAATCTACACCCATCCGAATATGATAATCAAGGACGACTTTTGGGATGCGGTAAACTATCACAAGGAAAACCTTGTTCCCTTTGGCAAGTGGATAGAGCCAAATGATTTGCCAAGTGAAATAACAGAAACAGTTCTTAAAAACATGCGCACCTTGGTTCGTATGATTAAAAACGACCCTCGCTTCAGAATAATCACATACTCACAGCTTGCAAAGGAGCTGGAGGCAGAGGGGGAGCGCACAGTAAGGCCGGAGCATATAGAAAAGCTATATAGCTCCCTTAAGGAAAATCTTTTCCCCGTGCAGGAGCCACTATCACTTTCACTCTCCGATATGGCCCTTGCTTGCCGTGACTTTTTGCAGGGCAAAAAGGAGCATTTGTGCGGGGACGTGTATGGATTTTTGTCCAAGCCATACGAAATTACTAAGAAAATTACTCTTTCCAGGGAAGATATAATCGCCTCATGCCACCAAATTAAGGACGGAGAATTTTTACCCGAAAAAATCAAGGTGGGCAAGGAATATATCGGTCCTGCCGATTGGCTATATGCGGCAATGGAGGCAATTTTAGGTGCGGAAAGCATAACAGTAGCACCAAAGCCACAGCTACCATGCCTTGACTGTATGCCTGAGGTCAGGGATTCTGACTTTAAGGGCACTTGGCAGCATAGCGACAGCTTTGAGGACAAGTATCTGTCAGACCGCCTGCGCTACCAAAGCTGGACCATGCGCTTCAGAGCCACCAGCTGTAAAATTAATCCAAGCAACTAAAGCAAAAGCCACATCTAAGGGAATCTACCGTAAAGCAGTTTAAAAAGGACGAGAATTTTTCTCGTCCTTTTTTCATACTTCTTGCCAGCAAGGTACAGTGTGTTATACTGTATTTTGTTCTCGGGCGGTAAATAAGTGATGTTTTTGCTCACACAAAGTGATGTTATTCGCTCCGCTCATAATGATGTTGCTCCCGTCGTTCGCAATGATGTGATGCTTGCCCGCTACGCCGCAAGGCGTAACATCATTTACACAGTAAACATCACAAGGCGAAGCCGATATCACTTGCCCACATCGGGGTTCACAGGGGCAAACATCGTTCGGCTGACCTGTGATAAAGCAGGTCGCCGTAGTGTGGCTTTTTTAATATATCTGTTGCAAAAATCAGATTTTTGTGCTAATATGTGTCTATGCTGATTTTATAAGGAGGTAAATACAATGCTCGGTACATTTTTGGCTGCTCTCGGTGTGGTTGGCACAATGCTTGTTTATGCTGTCCCCGGCTTTGCTTTAGTTAAGACTAAGATGGTTAAGGAAGAAAGCATATCTGCCTTTGCAAGGCTGCTTATGTTTGTAGGCTCCCCCTGCCTTGTTTTCACCTCTGTTACAAGAAACACCTTTTCCTATGAGCTGGTAAAGGAGCTGCTTATTGCCTTTGTAATCATTATTTCTATTTTCCTTACAGGTCTTCTGGTTTTCTCCTTAATATTCAAAAGGAAAAAGGACGACGTAAGGTACAGAATATATAATCTTGCCACAACAATGGCAAACTGCGCCTTTATGGGTGTGCCTGTTTTAGAGGCGCTTTTGCCCGACTATCCGGAGGCAGTTGCAGTTTCCGCAATGGCATCTCTTGCCCTCAACATCATCGGCTGGAGCCTTGCCTCATATATCATTTCACAGGACAAAAAGTACATAAGGTTTGACAAAATCCTTGTAAATCCGGCAACCATAGCCTTTGCTATTGCAATTCCGTTTTTCCTCTTCGGCATAGGGCTTCCCGAGTTTTTAGGCAATGCTGTGTCCCTTTTTGCAAAAATGACAACACCCCTTTGTATGCTCATTATGGGTATGCGCCTTGCCTGTGTTCCGATAAAGGGCGTGTTTTTACAGCCAATGCAATACCTGATTATAGCAATAAAGCAAATTGTAATACCGCTTTTGACACTGCTCATTTTGTTGCCGCTACCTCTTTCGCCCGAGATTAAATCCTCGATTTACATAATGATGGCGTGTCCTGTTGCCAGCGTTACCCTTAGCTTTGCTGAAATGATAGGCAAGGGGCAATCCACCGCCGCAAATCTTGTGCTGCTTGGCACCTCACTTTCCATCGTTACAATACCAATTATGTCAATGCTAATATATTTATTCTAAAAAAAGCCCACAAGCGTGGGCTTTTTCTTATTCAGCTGCGTATTTTTTGTAAAGCTCCCTTACCTTAAAGTAAGCCGCCTTTGGATTTCTGTACTCGTCCACAATACCCTTGTTGTTAAAGTAACGGGCACGGTTAATATCCATTGATGGAGAGGTTCTGATATTTGTAAACTGCCAAATGTAAAAGCCCCTCATATAGTCGGTTCTGTGGAACAGCTCAAGACAATATTCAAGCAAATCCGCCTGAAATTCCTCGCTCCAACGGATTGTGTCAAAATGCTGATGGAAGCCGGCAAGGGCAGCAGCGCCAAACTCACTCATAATAACAGGCTTGTGTCCCCAGCCCTTTTTCTTTATATGCTCGCCAAAATCAGCAACAAACTTGTCCCAATCCTGAACCTTGCCACCGTACCAGCCAAAGTAAGCGTTCAGGCAAATGATATCATCAAATTCCATACTGCTATCATCAAAATAGTGATTGGCTGCGTGGGTAATAAGACGGTTGCCGCCGTTTGCACGAAGGTGCTCATTATACTTCTTTGAAATCTCGTAAACAGGTGGGCAAGGCGTGTTTACCTCGTTGTGCATACCCCAAATAATGATTGATGGGTGGTTGTAGTAATACTTTGTCATTTCCTGATGCATTACATAGCCACGCTCAACAATATCGGGGTCGCTAAGCGCCTTTTCTCCAAAGCCAACGCCCCACATTGGAATTTCACTCCAGAAGAGAATACCACGCTCGTCAAGCATATCAACAAAAATTTGTGTCTGTGGGTAGTGGGAGCCACGGATTGTATTACAGCCCATATTAAGAATTAAGTCAATGTCCTTCTTCATAAGTCCCTGTGGGAAGGCAAAGCCCCAGTCGGGATGCTCCTCGTGCCTGTTTACTCCACGAAGTTCAATGGACCTGCCATTTAGCAAAATGTTATTGTTTGCAACCTCAACCCTTCTAAAGCCGACTCTGTCAGCAAGGTCGTCGCTGTCGGTTTTTGCAACAGCTGTATAAAGCCTTGGAAAATCTGTGTCCCAAAGCTCCACATCCTTAAACTCATACACAGGGGTGGTTATTTTTATTCTTTCGTTTGCCTCAAGTGTAATTTCTCCGCTATAAATTACTGTGCCGTCAAGTGTAACGGATATAGGCTGAGTACATTTATCATTTACAGCATTGTAAAGCTCCAGCTCACAGCTTATTTTGGCGTTAGAAAGGTCAGCGCTAAGCTCATACCTTACGTGATTTCCAAGAATAGCAATACCGCTAAGCTCGTGCACAGCCACATCACGGGCAATGCCGCCGTAGTTAAACCAGTCTGTGTATCTTTGCGGAAAGGATTTTTCTGTAATTGTGTTGTCAACACGAACAACAAGGGTGTGCTGTCCCTGCTTTTTTGGCTTTACAATAAAGTCAAACTGTGTAAATGCGCCATAGTGCTCTCCAACATACTCGCCGTCAAGCCAAACCATTGCCTCGGTCATTACACTGCCAAACTCCAAGAAAAGTGTATCAGAGCTGCTGTTAAATTTCTTTTCGTACCAGCAAGCGCCCTCATAGTTAAGAAGACCCAGCTGATTATTCCAGCAGGAGGGAACAGTAACCGTTTCTCCGTCAGGCAAGCCTGCGCTCCAGCCCTCGTTAATTCCAACCTTGTCTGGGTCAAGCTTAAAAAGCCAAGCACCGTTTAGGTCAATAACCTTTCTTTTGCTGTGTTCGTTAAATAATCTTTTCATATCGGCTCCTGATTAAATATTGTAGTCGGTAAGATACGCCTTGGTGTTGTTAACCATTTCGTCAAACATTTTTCTTGCGTCCTCAATGCCACAGGTAACAAGTGGGTCAGCGGCAAAGGCGCTAAAGATTGCGTCAATATCACGCCTTGCAATAGCGTCAGAAACAGCCTCTTGCTCAGCGCAGATGCGAGAAATTAGTGGGTAAATTGCCTGTGGAATCTCGCCTGCAAAAACAGGAGTAAGCTCTCCTGAACGGAAAATTGCATTTGTTTCAACAACAGCTCCAAGTGGTAGGTTAGGAATTTGACCTCTGTTTGGAATGTTTACATTAGTAATAAGGTCGCAAAGACCGAGAAGAGCACGCATTTGGTTTACGCCCTCCTCACCTGTGTTCCAAAGCTTGATTTCATCGCCATCAAGAAGCTCACGGCTTCTTTTAAGACGATTTTGAAGGTCCGCCTTTCTCCAGGAAATAGGAGTTAGACCAAATTTCATTTCCTTAACTCTTTCGGGGCTTTCAAGATACCAGCTGCCCGGGCAGAACTCGGCAAGGTGCCTGTCGCCTGCTGCGGAAATATAGCCAAATCTTCTAAATAGGTCAAAGGTTACCTTTCCGGCACAAGCAAAGGAGTTATTCATCCAGTTGTTATCGGGCTTTGCAGGAAGTCCGTCAGCATACTTTTCACAGTACTTTTTGTAGTATGGGAACAAATCAATGCCATGATAGGTTGCACTTGTAAGCCATGTAAAGTGGTTTACAGCAACAGGATTTACCTTAATTTCATCTCTTGTAGCCTTCTTGCCAAGATATTCCTCAACTACCCACGTAAGAAGCTTTTGAGTGCCAAAAACCTCGTGGCAGCAGCCAAAGGCTTTAATTTCAGGGAATACTCTGTAAAGAGTTTTTACACAAAGGGTCATTGGATTTGTGTAGTTAATAACCCAAGCATTAGGACAATATTTCTTTATGTAGCCGCCAATTTCCTCAAACATAGGAATGGTTCTCATAGCACGAACAATTCCACCGGGGCCGGTAGTATCGCCAACAGATTGATAAATGCCATACTTTTCCGGAGTGTGAACATCGGACTCCATCTCGTCAAAGGTTGCAGGAAGAATAGATATAACTACAAAGTCAGCACCGCTAAGCGCTTCCTTTGGAGTTTTAACTGCGTGGTAGGTCCACTTGGATTTTGCGCCCTCACAGCCGTTAAACCTGTTTCCGATTATTTCGTTTGCCTGTGCAGCCTCAAAATCAATATCGTAAAGATAAACATCTCCGCTCATATCCTTGCATGAGGCAAGGTCGCTCATAAGACCCCATGCCCAACCACGTGAGCCGCCGCCAACGTATGCGATTTTAAGACCGGTAACCCCTTTTTTTGTGTATCTCATAAAAAGCTCCTTGAAAAATAAAATATTTGCCAATTAAAGTATAAACTTTAATGCAAATAATGTCAAGATTATTGCATAAAATTTTCCTTTGTGCTATACTAAAGAAAAGTAATTTTTTGAGGTACTGAAATGAACAGGCTTTTTTGTGAGCATACAAAGCGAAATGTTATAGATTTGAATGGTCCCTGGCTCTTTCTTAAGGACCCTGATAGGGTAGGGCTGGAACAGGGCTACCATCTGGGATTGCCTGATGGAGAAACGGTTACCGTTCCCTCCTGCTGGAATACTCAGCTCGGAATGCTGAATTATGAGGGGCTTTGCTGGTATGAAAAAAAGCTTACCACAAGCGGCGGCACCCTGTATCTGGAATTTGAAAGCGTTATGACCGAGGCAACCGTTTGGCTTGACGGCACCCTGCTGGGCAAGCATTACGGTGCATTTTCCCAATTTGATTTTATAGTAAACGATGTGTCAGAGGGAGAGCACACTCTTGTGGTACTTGCCGACAGTAGCTTTACCAAGGAGTCAATTCCCCAAAGGAAGGTGGACTGGTTTAACTACGGCGGTATTGCCCGCCCTGTGTATGCACACGAGCTAAAGGGTATTTCGGTACTTCTCAATCACGTAAAATATGAGCTTAATGAGGGGCTGAATAAAGCCACCATCAGCTGTGATATTGAGCTTTACAATGCTACCCCCATCGAGCGTACCGAAAGTGTTAAAATCACCCTTGATGATACACTCATCTACAACGGCTGGGCTACTCTTGGCGGCTACGAAAGGGTAAAAATAACCACCCCTGCGTATGAATTTGAGGGTGTGGAGCTTTGGGACATAGACTCCCCGAGGCTTTATACAGCTACCGCCACAACCGATAGCGACGACCTTGTCGACAGAGTGGGCTTTAGAAAAATTGAAGCCAAGAATTCTAAAATCTATCTCAATAATAAGGAAATAGAGCTTCGTGGCGTAAACAGGCACGAGGAGCATCCCGATTGGGGATTTGCATTCCCCGAGGGGCTTATGAAGAAGGACATCGACT
Source organism: Clostridia bacterium (assembly GCA_017468115.1). The sequence goes on from JAFUJS010000017.1 coordinate 12,665, forward strand.
TGATTCTTAATATGGGCTGTAACACAATCCGTGGCGCCCACTACCCACAGTCCCGCATCTTTATTGATATGCTTGATGAGCGTGGTATTCTTTTCTGGAGCGAAATTCCAATTTGGGGCGGCGGCTTTCCCGACGACGTGCTTGAAAACCCTGTTGTGGTTGAGCGTGGGCTAGAGATGCATCGTGAGATGACAAAATACTACTACAACCACCCATCAATCATTATTTGGGGTATGCATAACGAAATTTACACCCTTTACCCCTGCACCCACGGCATTTCCGAAAAGTATCATGGACACCTAAGGGCACATGGTGGCAACCGCCTAATTACCCACGCTGCCGCATTTCCCTTTGAGGACGACAGCCTTGAGTTTGACGACATTATTTGTATAAATATGTATCATGGCTGGTACGGCGGAGATTTGAAGGCTTGGGACAAAACCGTGGACGACTTCCGTGCGCACAGAGAAAAGCTGGGTATGAGCCATAAGCCTGTTGTGTTCAGCGAGTTCGGGGCAGGTGCTCTTGCCGGCTATCATCAGCATTTTGATAACCTTCGCTGGAGCGAGGAATATCAGTCTGATTTGCTTAAATATTGCCTTGAGCTGTTTCACAGAACCGACTGTATTTGCGGCTTTTACATTTGGCAATTTATGAACATAAGGACCTCTGACGAAATGAACATAAATCGTGTTCGCTACTATAACAACAAGGGCATTGTGGACGAGTACAGAAACCCGAAAAAAGCATACTTTACAGTAAAAGAGCTATATGAAGGCTTTAGTGAGGAATAATATGGAAAGAAAAGAGAAGATAATTCAGTTTGGCGAGGGTGGCTTCCTCCGTGGTTTTGTAGATTGGATGGTACAAATCGCCAACGAAAAAACAGATTTTAACAGCAGCGTTGTGGTTGTTCAGCCAATCAAGGACGGCCTTTGCGACACATTGAGCGCGCAGGGCTGTGTATATACCCATCTTTGCCGTGGAACAGAGGGCGTTGATATTAAGAAAATTGACGTAATTTCCCGTTGCGTAAAGCCCTATGACGACTTTGATAGCTATATGGCGCTGGCAGAAAGCAAGGATTTCCGCTTTATCGTTTCAAATACCACCGAGGCAGGCATTGCCTTTTCGGCTGACGATAAAATCACAGACAGACCTGCCGCCACCTTCCCCGGCAAGCTGACACAGCTCCTTTATAAGAGATACCAGCTGGGGCTTGAGGGCTTTGTGTTCTTGCCCTGTGAGCTAATTGACAAAAACGGAGAAAACCTTAAAAAATGTATTCTGGAGTATAGCAAGCTTTGGGACCTTGGCTGTGGCTTTGACAAGTGGATTTGTGAGGAAAATATTTTTACAAACACCTTGGTTGACCGCATAAACACAGGCTACCCGAAGGACGAGAAAATAGAGCTTGACTTTGACGACAAAATGGTAAACACCTCGGAGTATTTCCATCTTTGGGCAATCGAGGGCTATATGGGGCTGTTTTCCGAGCTTCCGCTAAACAAATGCGGACTTAACGTTGTGCTTACAGATTGCCTTGAAAAATATCGTACAATTAAGGTTCGTATTCTTAACGGCTCCCACACCTCAATGATACCATATGCACTTCTTGAAGGGGTAAAAACCGTCGGGGAGTGTCTGAAAAACGAGAAATTGTCTGCCCATTTGGCAAGCTGTCAGAAGGAAATAATTGACTCGCTTGATAGCGACAGAGCAGAAAACGAAAAATATGCACAGCAGGTTATGGTCAGGTTTTCAAACCCATACATACACCACCTGTGCCAGTCTATCGCACTTAACTCCGTAAGCAAGTTTAAGGTTAGGGTTTTGCCGTCGATTCTCGGCTACGAGGCAAAGTATGGCAAGCCACCAAAAAATCTCCTGTTGTCCTTTGGTAAGCTGATAAGATTTTATAAGCTGGGCACACCGAATGATGGCGAGGAGGTAACACTCAAGCTGAAAAACGGCACAGTTGAGGAAATTCTTGCCGACACCTTGCTTTGGGGTCAGGACCTTTCCCGCTTTGCTACCGAGGTAAAAGAGTATGCAAATTCATAAGAATGATAATGTTGAGGTAAGGGCAGACGGTCATAAGTATGCTCTTGCCAACATAAAAAAGGGCGAAAACGTAATAAAATACGGCTCCCCCATAGGACACGCAACTGCTGATATTTCAGTAGGAGAGCATGTCCATACTCACAATTTGAAAACAAACCTTTCCGACAACCTTGAGTATACATACAATTACAAGGACTATGGTATTGTTCCACAAAAAAGCGACCTTTATTTTGAGGGCTACACTCGTGAAAACGGAGATGTGGGCATAAGAAACGATATCTGGATTGTAAACACAGTAGGCTGTGTAAACAAGGTGGCAGAAAGGCTTGCTAAGCTGACAGGTGCAAAGGCGTTTTTGCACCCCTATGGCTGCTCTCAGCTTGGAGATGACCAGACTATAACACAAAAAATTCTTTGCGGTCTGATAAAGCATCCAAACGCAGGTGGCGTTTTAGTGCTTGGTCTGGGCTGTGAAAACAATAATATTGAGGAGCTTAAAAAGCACCTTGGTGAGTACAACCCCAAAAGAGTTAAATTTCTGAATTGTCAGGACTTTGAGGACGAAATTGCCGAGGGAGTGTCGATAATTAACCAGCTTAAGGCTTATGCCGACACCTTCAAAAGAGAGAAAATACATATATCTCGCCTGCGCCTTGGCTTAAAGTGCGGCGGTAGCGACGGATATAGCGGAATTTCCGCAAACCCATTGGTTGGCGCTCTTTGCGACAGGCTTGTTTCCTTCGGTGGCAGCTGCGTGCTTACCGAGGTGCCGGAAATGTTTGGCGCAGAGCATTTGCTGATGGAAAGGTGCTGCGACAGAGGGACCTTTGATAAAACGGTAAATCTTATAAACAGCTTTAAGGACTACTTCAAGAGCCACGGACAGGTTATTTATGAAAACCCATCTCCGGGTAACAAGGCAGGCGGCATTACCACTCTTGAGGAAAAATCCCTTGGCTGTGTGCAAAAGGGCGGTCTTTCTCCCGTTGTTGACGTGCTTGATTACGGAGATACCCTTACTAAAAACGGTCTTTCTCTCTTGAACGGACCGGGTAACGATATGGTGGCGGTAACAAACCTTACAGCCTGCGGCGCCCACATAATTTTGTTTACCACAGGCAGAGGCACGCCCCTTGGCGCACCTGTGCCCACGGTTAAAATTTCAACAAACAAAAATCTTGCCACAAAAAAGGGTGGCTGGATTGATTTCGATGCTTCCCCGATTTTGGAGGGCGAAAGCACCACAAGCCTTGGTAGTACCCTGCTTGATTATATTTTATCTGTTGCCTCAGGCAAGAAGACTAAAAATGAGGAAATGGGCTACGAGGAAATTGCAATTTTTAAGGATGGAGTTACACTGTAATGAGCTACATTAAGGAAAATTTTTTACTAAAGAATGAAACAGCACAAAAGCTATATAACGACTACGCAAAAAATATGCCGATTATCGACTACCATTGCCATTTGCCCGAGCGTCAGATTCTTGAAAACAAGCAATTTAACGACATCTTCGAGATTTGGCTGGCAGGAGACCACTATAAGTGGAGACTTATGCGCAACTACGGTATCGACGAGGAGTATATAACAGGCTCTAAAACCAACAAGGAAAAGTTTATTACCTACTGCACAGTCCTCGGCACCGCCTTTGGCAACCCACTTTACCATTGGTCCCAGGTGGAGCTAAAGGAATACTTCGGCTGTGAGCTTGAAATAAACAAGGAGAATGCCGAGGCAATTTGGGATATGTGCAACGACTACATAAGCAAAAATTGCATCACTCCCCAAAGCCTTATCGAAAGCTCCAACGTAACCCACGTGTTTACAACAAATGAGGTCTTTGACGACCTTACCACCTTTGAAAAAATAGCAGAAAAGGACTATAAATTCAAGGTTATTCCTGCCTTCCGTGCCGATAAGATAATGAATATGGAGGCGGAAAAATTCCTTACCTTTATAGGTATGCTTGAGGAGCAAACACACAAGATAACTGATCTTTCCACCCTTGAAGGTGCCATTGAAAAAAGACTTTTGGCATTTTTACAGGTGGGCGCAAGGGCAAGCGATATTGCCGTTGAGTATGTTCCGGCAGTTCCCAAAAGGGAAGAGGCAGACGCAGCATTCAAGTCAGTTTTAGCCGGCAAGGCGCCAACCAAGGCGGATATTGACACCTACAAGGGACACCTTGTTTACTTCCTTATGAAGCTGTATGCTAAGTATAATGTAGCAACCGAGCTGCATATTGGCGCAATGAGAAACAACAACACAAAAATGCTGGGCAAGCTGGGACTTGACACAGGCTTTGACTCCATTTCCGACACAAACAGCATCTCTATGCTATCTCGCCTACTTGATAGACTTGAGTGTGAAAACAGCCTGCCAAAGCTTATCATCTTTAACCTAAATCCTAAGATGAATGCAGAAATTATGACCCTTATGGGCTGCTTCCAAAGCAGCGAGGCAAGGGGCAAGGTTCAATACGGACCGGCATGGTGGTTCCTCGACAACAAGGTTGGTATGGAAAATCACCTTAAGGACCTAACCGCAACAGGACACATAGGCGCCTTTGTCGGTATGCTTACCGATAGCCGTTCATTGCTTTCGTACCCACGCCATCACTACTTCCGCAGAATTCTTTGCAGCTATCTTGGAGAGCTGATAGAAAACGGCGAAATGACAGCCGATATGGAGCTTGTGGGAAGCGTGGTTAAGGACATTTGCTACAACAACGCAGTAAATTACTTCAACGCATAAAAAAAGAAAAAAGCGACACCCCGTGTCGCTTTTTTTGTTATTTTAATGCTTCGCCGTCCACAAAAGCGCTGCCGACCCTTTCGCCAAGGACATAATATGCATGGTTCATACCGTCATAGGTAATAGGGCATAGCTTTGATGGGTCAATTTTTCCGTCTGTTAAAATGCTTTCCTCGGCACACACGTTTACAATTTCTCCAACCAAGCGGCACAAGCCCTCGTCGTAGCTTTTTACCTTGCATTCAAGCGCCATAGGTAATTCACAAATTAAGGGAGCGTCAACACATTGGCTTTTTTCTGTGTGAAATCCGGCAATCTCCAGCTTGTTTGGCACATCGTTTGCGGAAACAATGCCCACATAATCACAGGGCACAAGCTGATCCTTGGTTGCCATGCTTACTGTAAATGCGCCACGGTGAAGTAAATTTTTCACAGTTTTATGCTCCGGACTAAGACAAATGGAAATCTCATTTTCCTCACTGATTCCGCCCCAAGCCGCATTCATTGCATCGGCAACACCGTTTTCGTCATATGTGCCGATAATTAGCACAGGCTGTGGGTACATAACTGTTTTTGCACCAAAATTCTTTCTCATAAATGTTCTCCTTGAGTTGTTTATATTTACATTATACACCCTGCGTGTGAGGAAGTAAAGAAATATTAGTTCACAAAAAATAACTTAAATTTTTGTGTAAAATGCCGAAAATTTACATAAATGTAAACTAAAAATTGACATAAATGTAAATATAAGTTAGAATATAACTAAGGAATGCTAATTGCCTAAGCTCCTTGTTAGCAAAGCAAAATTAGAAAAAATTCAATGTAAGAGGTGAAATTTATGAGAAAATTTCTATTAACATTTTTAACAGCTCTTGCTATCGTTTCCTGCCTGCTGCTTGCATCCTGCGGTGGCGGAGGAGATTGTACCCATACCGGTGGTACAGCAACCTGTACAGCAAAGGCAATCTGTACAAGCTGTAATCAGGAATATGGCGAGACATTAGGACACAGCTGGAACGCAGCTGATTGTGACACAGCAAAGACCTGTGCAACCTGTGGTGCAACCGAGGGTGAAGCACTTGGACACACATGGGTAAATGCAGACTGCGACACGCCAAAGACCTGCTCAACCTGTAATGCAACAGAGGGTGCAGAGCTTGGTCACACATGGGTTGATGCAGACTGTGATACACCAAAGACCTGCTCAGTATGTAATGCAACAGAGGGTGCAGAGCTTGGACACTCTTGGACAGCTGCGGACTGTGATACACCAAAGACCTGCTCAGAGTGTAATGCAACAGAGGGCGCAGAGCTTGGACACACATGGGTAGATGCAAACTGCTCAGCACCAAAGACCTGCTCAGCATGTAATGCAACAGAGGGCGGCCTTGGCGACCACGTATGGCTTGATGCAACCTGTGAAGCACCAAAGACCTGCGATATTTGTGATGCAACTGAGGGCGAGCTTGCGGACCATAAGTGGCAACAGGCTACCTGCGATGCACCAAGAACCTGCTCCGTATGTGAACTGACTGATGGCGAGGCGCTTGGACACGCATGGAGCGTTGCAACCTGTGACGCACCAAAGACCTGCTACTTCTGCGATACAACAGACGGTCAATCTCTTGGACATTCATGGACAGATGCAACCTGTACAGCACCAAAGACCTGTACAAAGTGCGGTGGCATTGAGGGTCACGCAAACGGACACACCTGTGTTGACGGTGTTTGTACAACATGTATACAGGCGGTTCCAACAATCACACTTGACGATGTTCTTTCTATTTTGACAGCGCACTCTGATGATACTCCATATTCAGGAACAGCAGGTGCTGATTATGTTGATAAGATGTTTGATGGAGAAACTGCAACAGCAGGTGCTTGGAATGATAACAAAACAGAATACTATCCTTCCGCTGTTGGAGACTATCTCTTGATTACACTTAAAAATGAAATTTACCTGAAGGAAGCAGTTTTCTGGATTTTCGGTAACTATTCACCTGCTAAAATCGAGTTCTTTGATGCATCCGGCTCCACAACATACTCCGGTGGCTGTGAGTTCAACATTGGAGATGCGTTTGGCGGCGATGCCGGTGCGCACAAGATTGTTCTTGATACCGAAACAAAGGTTAAATCCATTAAGGTTACACACAATGACCTAAAGTGGGACGGAAAGACCGCAAAGATTTCTGAAATTGAGCTATTCGTGTCAAATCAGCACAACTGGATCTTTAAGGAATACGAAACAGGTAACGAACCAACATGCACAAGCGAGGGTAATGCAATTTTTGAGTGCCTGGGCTGTGGCGACACAATGAAGGTTCCTGCACTTCACAGATTTACATACTTC
>JAFUJS010000018.1 GCA_017468115.1 Clostridia bacterium
CCAAAGGTTCTTTATGGGGTATCATATGAATAAAAAGCATTGGTACACACTTTTGCTTGATGGTTCAATACCGACCGAAGAAATCTGTCGACGGATAGACGAAAGCTATCTGTTGGCGAAGAAATAAACAAATTCCAATTTATTGGTCGAATTACTTATTATTTGCGATAAAGTAAAAATAACACTTGTATAATATGAACATATTAGCATATAATAATATTAAAAAGCCCTGTTGAAAGTAATCAGCAGGGCTTTTTGAGTTATATATATAGGTTTAGAGTCAACTCAAATATATAAAAGCCATTACCACCTATAAGGCTTCTAAAGAAATTCAGCAAGTCAAAAAGTTAAATGATAACCAATTAGACGTAATACAGTCTATGATAAAGTAATGCAAGAATTTATTTGTTACTTTGATGTTATTGAATATGCAGTTTTCCATAGAGAAGGGGAGCTTGCAAATTATGAAGCTTTTCAAAAATATATAAGACCATAAAACAAAAAAGGATAGAGCAGAGAAGCCCTATCCTTTTGCTGTATTTTAGACTAAAAACGAAAAAAACCATTCATTTCTGAATAGTCCTTTTTCATATCTCTAATTACCCATTTGGGATTAAGACCCCATTGATTCGAATTAGAGACAAGTGGTCGAGATGATAGGATTGGGACTCGCTTGCACTCCCCCCATAATTCGTTTTAGCCAATCGCACTTCGCCTTGCGCCTCGTGTTCTTGGAAACTCATTATCGAACCTCGGTTCTCATCCTTTCATTATTCAAAAATAAAAACGACCCACTCAAAAGAGTAGGTCTTTTTTATGGTCGAGATGATAGGATTCGAACCTACGGCATCATGGTCCCAAACCATGCGCGCTACCAACTGCGCTACATCTCGAAATGCATCTTTCGTTCAATGCCATACTATTATAGCAAAGAGAAAATGGTTTGTCAATACTTTTTTTATTTTTGTTTATTATTTTTTTGCGAACACTGAACACGTATTGAAAAAGAAAAATAAATGTGCTAAAATGAATTGTAAGAACAAATGGAGCAGAAAAATGAATTTTAAAATTTATACTTTGTTTTGCGTGGCTGTAGTAGTTTTGATGCTAGCCTCATGTGGCGGCAACCAAGACCCCGGCAACACCCCGTTGGATGAAAATACACTAACAATTACATTTGAATACAAAAATGGCACCCCCGACCTTGTTCAGACAATCGAAAAGGGAGGCGTGATAACTGAGCCAGCCTCTCCCGAAAAGCACGGCTACACCTTCGAGGGCTGGTATTACGAGGAAAGAATGAAATGGAACTTTGAGGATGCTCCAATGATTGGGGTTACGCTTTCCGCAAAGTGGAGACCTATCGAATACCAAATTGAATATGTAAACGCAGAAGGGCCCCGTGCCTACTACACCATAGAGGAAGAGCTGGACTTGACAGAGGGAACAAGAGCCTGTTATGAATTTTTTGGCTGGTTTGAGGACCCGGAACTGACAAAGCCAATAACCAAAATTGAAGTAGGTACAGTAGGCAACAAAAAGGTCTATGCTAAGGTCGTTTATCAGCCGTTTAATCTTGAGCTTCAAGAGGACGATACATACAAAATTACCCGTTTTAACGACACAGGTGCCACCAAAATTACAATTTCAAACGAATACAAGGGCAAAAAAATCACCGTGGTTGGCAGAAACGCCTTCTATGATTGCACAAGCCTGAAATCGGTTACTCTTTCCGACGAGATTACAACCTTGGAGTACGGCGCCTTTGGCAGATGCAACAAGGTAGAGTCCTTTAACTTGGGCAACGGTCTTAAGCAAATATGCGAAAAAGCCTTTTATTATTGTGCAGGCATGACAGAAATTGACATACCAAGCACAGTAGAGTACATCGAAAAGGATGCCTTCAAAAACTGTAATTTCCTAACCATAAATTGTCAGATAAGCGAAATACCATCAGGCTGGGAATACGGCTGGAACGCAGAAAGACCATATAATCTGCTAGAGAACGAAGATTGAGAGAGGAAACTCTTTTTTCTATTTTCTGTTGAATTACAGACACGTCTGCGGTAAAATACTAGAGAAAGAAGGTGATTTAGTGGAAGAAAAGCAAAGCAAAATTTTCTTTTTAAGCGGCAACATGCTAAAGCTGATTGCCCTTGTTTCCATGACCATTGACCACGTGGGCTACCACCTTTACCCAAGCATCGAAATACTAAGAATTATCGGAAGAATTGCATTCCCTATATTTGCATATATGGTTGCGGAGGGCTGCTTCTACACTCGCAACAAGGAGAAGCACCTAGGGCTTATGTGGGCGGTGGCAGTTGTCTGTCAGGTGGTTATGTCCATTGCCACGGGAAACCTGCAAATGTGCATCTTTGTAACCTTCGCCCTTTCCACCTCTGTTATTTATGTTATTGACAAGGCAATAGAGAAAAAGGGCTGGCTCCAATACCTTATAGCATCAATTGTTTGCGTGGCGGTTTTGGTAATTACCGCAGTTTTGCCAAGCGTAATTAAGTCTATCCCCTTCGGAGTTGAGTATGGCATTTTCGGTGTTCTCTTACCGGTTGCGGTAAGATTTACCCCAACAAGACCCCTTAAGCTTGCATCCTGCGCTATGATGCTGATTTTCCTTTGCCTCAGCACCCTTTGGACAATTCAATGGTACTGTTTAATAGCCCTCATTCCTCTTGCGTTTTATAGTGGCAAAAGAGGCAAGCTCAATCTTAAATACCTATTTTATATTTACTACCCCGCACACATTGTTGTAATAATGGCAATAAAATTACTTATAAAGTAAAAAAACAGGCATTTTGCCTGCTTTTTTAATGCTTTAACGGATGAAAAGGACATTTTATGCCAAGACAGGTTTGGTTTCTATGGTAATCCGTACACAAAACCTTGTCCAGCTCCATCTCAATGCCCAAATGCTTTTTTACAAACTCAACTGCCGATATAACAGATAAGTAGGAATCCCTCTTACAGCATCTTGGTCCACCGATTTGACCAATCGCCATAAGTGATTTTGAGGTCATCATATTTGCAAGCCCCCATTCCCTCGGCTTATTAAGAGGTCCTGCACCCGACACTATGGAAATAAACATACCCGATGAAACACCGGCACCGCAAGCACCCCAAAGTCCGCATGCGCCGGCAGGCACATTTTTGCTTCTTTCAAGCATCTTTTCCAACGCCACATCAAGCTCAATATCTCCACCTGCGTTTTTGAAAGCAGTAAGCAAAGATGCGCCAACAAGATAGTGATGCACAGGGCTGTGCATCGGGCATTCCTCGTGAGCCATCAGCCTTTTAAGTATATGAATAGGATTCTTGCTTTTTTCGTTAAGACAAATAATTGTAGCCTCTTGAATCATAAAAAACACCTCTAATTATCGACACAGGGTCGTATTTTTTTTAGTATTTATACTTCTTTCGCTTTACTATCATAAATATAACGGTTACCAAAACGGCAAGCGCCTCCGCAACCACAATGGATGCCCAAATTCCGTCCACATTGAAAATCAATGGAAGAATCAATATGCACAAAACCTGAAAGGCAAGCGTCCTTAAAAAGGAAATAGCAGCCGATACAGGTCCATCGTTCAGCGCAGTAAAGAATGAAGAGCCGAAAATGCCAAATCCCGAGAACAAAAACGAGAAGGAATAAATATAAAATGCATGCTCGGTAAGCTGCCTTAGCTCCTCATTGTAGCCAACATAAAGATAAGACATAGGCTTTGCAAGCGCAACAGAAAGCACAAACATAGTAGCGGAAAGCACACCCATAATAATCAAGCTCTTTTTGAAGACCCCGTGTAGCTCATTGTGCCTGTTAGCCCCGTGATTGTAGCCGATAATCGGCGCCGAGCCTATGGCATAGCCAATAAACACAGCAATAAAAATAAAGTTCACATACATCAAAACTCCGTATGCAGCCAAGCCGTCATCGCCAAGATACTTAAGCAGCTGGAAGTTATAGAGCATAGTAACAATAGATAATGAAATATTTGTCATAAGCTCCGAGGAGCCGTTAAGACAGCCCTGTACAAGGCTTCTTAAATCACGGCTTGATTCTGTCAGCCTGAGCAGGCTTGTGTTTTCTCTTGCAAAATAAATGATAGGACCTACACAGCCGATAATTTGGCTAATAACCGTTGCAAATGCGGCACCAACCAGTCCCCAACCGAAAAGACCGACAAAGAGAGTATCGAGAATTATGTTTGTAACACCGGATGCAACTGTGAAGGCAAGTCCCAGCTTAGGCTTTTCGGCGGTTACAAAAAAGCTTTGAAATTCCACCTGAAGCATATAGAACACGTTGCCGGCAACAATAACCATTCCATAAGTAACAGCGTTTGCGTGTAGCTGTCCGCCAGCGCCAAGCAGAGTGGCAACCTCTTCAATAAATATAATTCCCACAAGGCTAAGCACCACGCCAATTACAGCAGGTAAATAAATAAAGAGAGAAAAGATTTTGTTTGCCTTCTCTCGGTCCCCCTCGCCAAGAGTTTTGGAAACCAAGGCGCAGCCACCGGTTCCGAACATAAAGCCCACAGCACCAAGAATCATAGTGTATGGCATTATAAAGTTCACCGCCTCAAAGGCGCTTTCCCCAACAAAGTTAGAAACGAAAAATCCGTCAACCAAGGAGTAGATGGATGTAAAAACCATCATTATAACAGAGGGCAGAGTGAATCTTATTAAATTTTTATAAGAAAAATGGTCAGATAACTGTATTTGCATGAATACCCCCACTAAATTTGCTACATTGATTATATATTACAAATATATAAAAGTCAAGACACAACTTGACAAGAGAGAAAAGATGTGCTATCATAATGAAAAATTAAGGGGGGACACTATATGCTTTTGGCTCTTGATATTGGAAACACAAACATACACGTGGGCACCTTTGAGCGTGGCATGCTTACACATAGCTTTTGCTTAGGCACAGACGACCAGCGCTCCGGAGATGAATATGCCTTTACACTAAAATCTCTCATAGAGTCAGACGGTATAGACTCTGCCGAAATCGACGGTGTTGTTATCGGTTCTGTTGCTCCTCATGTTACAAGCAAGCTGGAATATGCCGTATATAAGATTACAGGCGTAAAGCCGCTATTGGTTGGTCCGGGCACAAAAACGGGCTTTCACATTAAGCTTGACGACCCATCACAGCTGGGCGCAGACCTTGCCGCAAATGTTGCCGCAACCATTGAGGCGTGTGGGGCACCGGCAATTATTGTTGACTTTGGCACAGCCACAACAATTTCCTGCATAGACAGGGAAAATTCTCTTGTGGGCTGTTACATTATGCCAGGTATTCAAATGAGCCTCAATGCTCTTAATACAACAGGGCTTTTGCCATCTGTTATGGCAGACAGAGCATTTCCGGTTGTGGGTAAAAACAGTGTAGATTCTATGCGTGCAGGCGTTGTCTTTGGCTCCGTCCTTGCCGCTGAGGGCTTTATTGACACCTTCAAAAAGGAATTTGACCTTCCGAAAACAACACAGGTGGTTGTTACCGGTGGCTTTGCCGATATGTTTATGTCCTATTTTAACATTAAGACAAAGCACATACCAAATCTCACTCTTTTGGGCTTGAATGCGATTTATAACACAAACCCCAAAAAGCATACCTTCAAGCTTTAATTTGGCAAAATATAGAGCCAATTCAAAATGGATTGTACCTTGATAGGACAATACCGAGGCGGCGCTATTTTGTAATATTTTTTCGTCGTATCTCAAGGAAGGGAACGGCAGTAAAGGAGACGCTTATGCAAATGAGCAAAAACAAAGAATTAATTGTAAAAATGACATACTTAGCAGTGCTTACTGCGCTGGTAGTCATTTTACAAACAACAGGAATCGCTATTAAGCTGCCATTTTTGGCAACTCCGGTTAGCCTGGTGCTTGTACCGATAGTTTTAGGTGCATGCCTGCTTGGCGTAAGGGCGGGTGCGTTCTTAGGCTTCGTGTTCGGCTTAATCGTAACAATAACCTGTTGCTTTATGGGCATGGACCCAACATTCACCGGAATATTGTTCCAAGAGCATCCGGTAATCACCGTGCTTTTGTGCTTATCCAAGTCAACCTTGGCAGGACTTGTGTCAGGCTTGGTTTACAAGCCCTTCAAGGACAAAAATGAGGGTATGCGTGTGGTAGGAACATTTGTTGCCGCTGCCGCTGCGCCAATTGTAAATACAGGCACATTTATCATCGGTTGTCTCATAATGTCAGATACATTTAATGCTAACTTTACAGGCGGACAAAATATCTTCTATGTTTTATTTATCGTTATAGCCGGCTTTAACTTCTTGTTTGAGTTTGCGCTAAATATGATTCTTGCCCCAACTATCAGCTTTGTAGTCAGAGTAGTAGAAAAGCAAGTAACCAAGCCAAAGGTAAATAAACAGAATCTAAGATATAAGGTTGCGCTTTTTGATATGGACGGCACCCTTGTTAACACCTTCGAGGGCGTTAAAAACTCTCTGATTTACGCCTTTGAAAAGCTGGGTGACCCTGTTCAGGACAATCTTCAGCGCTTTATCGGTCCGCCACTTACACAATCTTTTAAGGAATTTTGTGGCTACGACGAAGAAAAAATGAACCTTGCTATTGAGTATTACAGAGAATACTATGCAAAGCAGGGTATTGACGAGTGTCAGCTCTATGATGGTATAAAGGAGCTTCTCAGAGACCTGAAAAATGCGGGTGTGAAAATCTATCTTGCAACCTCAAAGCCTGACATTTTCGCACACAGGTTGGCACATAATTTTGAAATCAGCCCATATTTTGACTATTTTGCTTGTGCCTCAGCTGACGAAAAAACACGCACCACTAAGGAGCAGGTTATGGCTCTTGCTATGGAGCAGCTTGAGGGCTACGACAAGAAGGACATCGTTATGATAGGCGACCGTCATTTTGATATTAACGGTGCAAAGGCATTCGGAATTTCCTCAATCGGCGTTACCTTTGGCTTTGGCTCTGAAGAGGAGCTGAGGGAGACAGGTGCAACTCATATTGCCCATAATACAGAGGAAATTAAGTCTATCGTACTGGCATAAAAAACAAAGCATCACTGCGGTGGTGCTTTTTTATTTCAAAAAAATTTGAAAAAGCTATTGACTTGAAAAAAAGCCTGTGCTATCATTAACACATAAATACTTTAGTGCGCTAAAGAGGTAATACTATGGAAATCAAAATTACTAAAACTCAAAACCCAACAGAATTGGCAGAGGAAGGCACCCTTGGCTTTGGTAAGCATTTTACCGACCATATGTTCATTATGGACTATGAGGCAGGCAAGGGCTGGCACAACGCAAGAATAGTGCCCTTCGGATATATCAGCCTTCATCCTGCATCCACCGTTTTACATTACGGTGCTGAAATTTTTGAGGGCTTAAAGGCATACAGATTGGCTGATGGCAGCATTCAGCTGTTCAGACCAATGGAAAATATCAGAAGAATGAATGATTCCGCTGATAGAATGTGCCTACCTAAAATAGATGAGCAGGACTTCTTACAGGCTCTTTGCGAGTTTGTAAAATTAGAGGAAAGATTTGTTCCTCACTCCTTCGGTACATCCTTATACCTTCGTCCGTATATGTTCGGAAATGATGAAACTCTCGGTGTTCACACAGTAAAGAGAGCAACCTTTATGATTATCGGCTCCCCAAGCGGAAGCTATTATGCAGAGGGCATCAACCCTGTTAAGATTATGATTGAAAACGAGGATGTTCGTGCAGTCAAGGGTGGCACAGGCGCCGTTAAATGCGGTGGTAACTATGCCGCATCTAACAGAGCAGGTGAGAAGGCTAGCCGTGTTGGCTACTCACAGGTTCTTTGGCTCGACGGTGTTCACAGAAAGTACATCGAAGAGGTTGGCGCAATGAACGTTATGTTCAAAATTGATGGCGAAATCGTAACCCCAATGCTTACAGGCTCAATCCTACCGGGAATTACAAGAAAATCCTGCATCGAGGTTCTTAAATCCTTTGGTTATAAGGTAAATGAAAGACTTTTGTCCGTTGATGAGCTGATCGAGGCTCTTGAAAACGGCAAGCTGGAGGAGGCTTGGGGCACAGGCACAGCGGCAGTAGTTTCCCCAATTGGCAGATTCTCCTACGCCGGCAAGGAATATGATGTAAACGGTGGCAAAATCGGAGAGGTTACAAGGAAACTTTACGACACACTCACAGGCATTCAATGGGGTAAGGTAGAGGATACCTTCAACTGGACCTATAAGCTTTGATAAGCTTCGCATTTCTGTGTTGCTCCTCGTACACAATCTCGACTATCGCAAGATAGCCTTCGTCTGTGTACTCCGGTGCGCCTAGAAATGCTTGCTTCTGAAAGCTTATACTGTCTTGTTCCTCGTACACAATCTCGACTATCGCAAGATAGCCTTCGTCTGTGTGCTCCGGTGCGCCTGGAAATGCTTGCTTCTAAAGGCTAGACAGATTCCATTAAAAACCAATAAAAACGGGCAAATTGCCCGTTTTTTGTTTTATTTCGCTTTAGCGCTTTAACAAAGTAAAATATTTTTTAATAAATTTGCAAAAAAGTATTGACAAATAGACAAACATACTATAAAATATACAATATATATAAAAACTTTGAAGGGAACATACCTTTTGGGGGCTTTTAGAGAGCTGTCGTGTGGTGCAAGACAGCAGTCCGAAGATGGTTGTCTCATCCCTGAGTTGCTAACTGAACGGAAACAAGTAGGCTTAGTCGGGCTCTCCCGTTATAGAGATGGCGCTGTTGTTAGACAGCCAGAGTGGACTATTAGTCAAAAAAGAGTGGTACCGCGGAGAAAGCTTCGTCTCTTTTATGCGATTTTATTTTGAAGTGCGCATAAGAGGGACAATTTTTATTTTAACCTCTCACGGTGGCGCACAGAAAGGAACGACTATGAAAAACTGTAAAAAGTATTCAAAGCAATTTTTCGCTCCATCAAATGTAACTATGGATTGGGTGAAAAAGGAATCTATTGAAAATCCACCAATTTGGTGTAGCGTTGACTTGAGAGATGGCAACCAAGCACTTATTATTCCTATGAGTCTGGAGGAAAAGCTGGAGTTTTTTAAGCTCCTATGCAAGGTGGGCTTTAAGGAAATCGAAATCGGCTTTCCGGCTGCCTCTGAAACTGAATATGAATTTTGTAGAACTCTTATTGAAAACAACCTGATTCCCGACGACGTTACAATTCAGGTTCTCACTCAGTCAAGAGAGCATATTATTGCAAAGACCTTTGAGGCAATTGACGGCGCTAAGCACGCAGTTGTCCATCTATACAATTCCACCTCTGTTGCTCAGAGAGAGCAGGTGTTCAAAAAGAGCAAAAAGGAAATTATCGACATTGCAAAATTCGGTGCGGAGCTTTGTAACAAGTACAAGGCTAAGGCAAAGGGCAAAATTACCTTTGAGTATTCACCCGAAAGCTTTACAGGCACAGAGCCTGAGTTTGCCGCAGAAATCTGCAACGAGGTTATCTCTATTTGGAACCCAACACCAAACGACAAGGTAATTATCAACCTTCCCGTAACCGTGTCCCATTCTATGCCACACGTTTACGCAAATCAGGTTGAATATATGTGCAAAAACCTAAAGAACAGAGAAAGCCTTATTATTTCTCTCCACCCGCACAATGACCGTGGCTGTGCAGTTGCAGACAGCGAAATGGGTCTTTTGGCAGGCGGCGACAGAATAGAGGGTACACTCTTCGGAAACGGCGAAAGAACAGGAAACGTGGACATCATTACCCTTGCCCTTAATATGTATTCACAGGGCATTGACCCACAGCTTGACTTTTCCAACCTTCCGGAAATTACCGAGGTTTACGAAAAGGTTACAAGAATGCACGTCTATGAAAGACAGCCATATAGCGGTCAGCTTGTATTTGCTGCCTTTAGCGGCTCCCATCAGGACGCAATTGCAAAGGGTATGAAGTACAGACAGGGCACAGAGCGAGTCTGGGATGTACCATATCTCCCAATCGACCCAACAGACGTTGGCAGGGTATACGAGGCAGATGTTATTCGTATCAACTCCCAGTCAGGCAAGGGTGGTATTGGTTATATTCTTGAAACACAATTTAATCACATTTTGCCACCAAAGATGAGAGAGGCATTTGGTTATCATATCAAGAGCATCTCCGACCACGAGCACAGAGAGCTTCAGCCTAAGGAGGTTTACGACATATTTGTTCGTGACTTCGTTAACATCAGCTCCCCGGTAAGCGTGGAAAAATCCGTTTTCTCCAAAATTGAGGACGGTCGTATGGCAGAGTGTGAAATCAAATATGGCGATAAGATTACACAGCTGACAACACAGGGTAACGGCCGCTTGGATGCAGTAAGCAATGCAATCAAGCAGGTTATCGGTGTAGACTATCAGCTGGACAACTATACACAGCATGCCCTCGAGGGTAAAACCACCTCAGAGGCGGCATCATACGTAAGCATCAGCGCAAACGGAAAAACCTACTACGGTACAGGAATTGATAGCGATATCATTACCTCATCTGTAAAGGCTTTGCTTAGTGCAGTAAACATTATGCTTACAAAATGAAAGGAGAGCGGCCTATGAAAATGACAGGCGCAGAAATCATCATAAATACCTTGATTGAGCAGGGTACAACCGATGTTTTCGGTTATCCGGGCGGACAGGTAATCAATATTTACGACGCACTTTACAAAAACAGCGACAGAATTAATCACATCCTCACTGCACACGAGCAGGGTGCTGCCCACGCAGCAGACGGATATTCAAGGGCAACGGGCAAGGTTGGTGTTTGCATCGCAACCTCCGGTCCCGGCGCTACAAACCTTGTTACAGGTATTGCTACCGCAATGCTTGACTCAATTCCAATGGTTGCCATTACAGGTAACGTTCCTTGCTCCCTAATCGGTAAGGACAGCTTCCAGGAAATTGATATTACAGGTATTACACTTCCAATTACAAAGCACAACTATTTTGTAAACAAAATTGAGGATTTGGCAGACTCCATTCGCGAGGCGTTCCAAATCGCAAAATCAGGTAGGCCCGGTCCTGTTTTGGTTGACGTACCAAAGGACGTACAGGTTGCAGTTTATGATTACGAGCCACAGCCGATTGTTGAAAAGATTCCTTTGCCAAAGGCAGATGAGGAGTCCATTGACGAGGCAGTTGCCTTGATTAACGAATCAAAAAGACCATACATCTACATAGGTGGCGGCGCTGCCGGACTTGGTATGGGTAAGGAAATTATTGAGTTTGCAGAGAAGATTGATGCTTGCATCGGTTGTACCTTTATGGGTCTTTCCGCAGTTCCCGATGGCTGTGAAAGATTCCTTGGTATGCAGGGCATGCACGGACACTTTGCTTCCTCAGTTGCTCAAAAGCACGCTGACCTTATTATCGGTGTTGGTGTTCGCTTCAGCGATAGAGCAACAGGCAATACCGCAAAGTTTGCTAAGCAAACAAAGATTATTCAGCTAGACCCCGATTTTGCCGAAATCAACAAAAACGTTAATGTTGACCTTGGTATCATTGCCGACGTTCGTGATTCCTTCCTAAGAATTGCGGAAAAATGTCAGGCAGGCAAAAAGCCGGAATGGGAAAAGCAGGTTGAGGAGCTTAAGGCTAAGGAAGAGGCAATTGCTAAGAAGGCGGCAAAAATGGCTGGAGACAGAATGACTCCAAAGATGATTTTTGATGTTATCAACGCAAATAAGCTTCCAAGAACAATTATCACAACAGACGTTGGTCAGCACCAAATGTGGGCTGCACAATATGCAAAATTTGACACAACAAGGCGCTTTGTTTCCAGCGGCGGCCTTGGCACAATGGGCTTTGGCTTAGGTGCCGCAATGGGCGCTATGGTTGCCACAGGCGACCCAACAATACTCATTACAGGCGACGGTAGCTTTGGTATGAACCTGAATGAGCTTGCAACAGCCGTTAGCTACAACATACCCGTAATAATTGTTCTTATGAACAACGGCGTTTTGGGTATGGTAAGACAATGGCAAAATCTATTCTTCCAAAAGAGGTTTTCACAAACTGTTCTTGACAGAAAGACAGACTTTGTAAAGCTTGCAGAGGCGTTCGGTGCGACAGGTATGCGTGCAACCAATATTGACGAGTTTGAATCTGCCTTCAAAAAGGCGCTTACAGTAGGCGGACCTGTTGTAATTGATACTTATGTTGACAAGGATGAATTTGTACTTCCAATGCTTCCTCCGGGTGGCTCAATTGACGACATTATCACAGACGTAGGAGGAGAGAACAATGAGTAACAAGTTTGTAATTGCCGTATACGTTGACAACAAATTCGGCGTACTTACAAGAGTAACAAGTATGTTTACCCGTCGTGGCTTCAACATTGACGCACTTACAGTTGGCGAAACTGAATGCCCTGAGTATTCAAGAATTACAATTTGCTTAAGTGGTGAGGGCTATGCAAAGGAGCAGCTTATTAATCAGCTCCGCAAGCTTATCAACGTTAAAAAGGTTGAGGTTATCGAAAATACTATGAGCGTTAAGCGTGAGCTTGCACTCATCAAGGTAAAAAACAACTCACAAACAAGGGCAGACGTTCTTTCTGCGGTTGAGGTATACAGGGCAAAGGTAATCGACTTTACCGCCAGCGAAATGTGTATCGAAATCACAGGAGAGCCAAGCAAAATCAATGCTTTTATTGAGTATATGAAGCCTTACGAAATTATTGAAATGTGCCGTACAGGTATCGTTGCTCTTGAAAGAGGAAGCGGAACATTGCTTTCTAAGAACACCAAAACAGGTGTACACAAAACCAAGTAATTTTTATATTTTAAGGAGAATAAAACAATGGCAAACATTTACTATCAACAGGACTGTGATCTTAACAAACTAAACGGCAAGACCGTTGCAATCATAGGCTACGGCTCACAGGGACACGCACACGCGCTCAACCTCAAGGACTCCGGTGTTAACGTTATCGTAGGTCTTTACGAGGGCTCCAAGAGCTGGGCAAAGGCAGAAAAGGCAGGACTTAAGGTTATGGTAGCTGCCGAGGCTGCAAAGAACGCTGATATGATTATGATTCTTATCAACGACGAAAAGCAGGCAAAGCTTTACAAGGAAAGCATCGAGCCAAATCTTACAGAGGGCAAAACCCTTATGTTCGCACACGGCTTTAACATTCACTTCGGCTGCATTAAGCCACCAAAGAACGTAAACGTTATCATGGTTGCTCCAAAGGGACCTGGTCACACAGTTCGTTCCGAGTATCAGGTAGGTAAGGGTGTTCCTTGTCTTATCGCTGTTCATCAGGATGCAACAGGCGACGCACTTGAGCTTGGTCTTGCATACGCTCTCGGTATCGGTGGCGCAAGAGCAGGCGTTCTTGAAACAACCTTCAGAACAGAAACAGAAACAGACCTCTTTGGTGAGCAGGCTGTACTTTGCGGTGGTGTTTGCGCGCTTATGCAGGCAGGCTTTGAAACTCTTGTTGAGGCTGGCTACGACCCAAGAAATGCTTACTTCGAGTGCATTCACGAGATGAAGCTTATCGTTGACCTCATTTACCAGAGTGGCTTTGAGGGCATGAGATATTCTATCTCCAACACAGCTGAGTATGGCGACTATATCACAGGTCCAAAGATCATTACCGAGGACACAAAGAAGGCTATGAAGCAGGTTCTTAAGGACATTCAGGATGGTACATTTGCTAAGGACTTCCTTCTCGATATGTCCGATGCAGGCGCACAGGTTCACTTCAACGCTATGAGAAAGATTGCCGCAGAGCATCCATCAGAGGTTGTTGGTAACGAAATCAGAAAGCTTTACAGCTGGGCTGACGAGGAAAAGTTCATTAACAACTAATCCTATTTTAGGAGAAGAAAAATGATTAAAGAAAAAATAGTTGACGGCGCTCATAATGCCCCTCACCGTTCTCTTTATAAGGCGCTTGGTCTTACCAAGGAGGAAATGTCAAGACCTCTTATCGGTATCGTAAGCTCTTATAACGAGATCGTACCGGGACATATGAACCTCGATAAAATTACAGAAGCCGTTAGGCTTGGCGTTGCAATGGCAGGGGGAACACCGATTATGTTCCCTGCAATTGCCGTTTGCGACGGTATTGCTATGGGCCACGTGGGTATGAAATACTCTCTTGTTACAAGAGACCTGATTGCAGACTCCACCGAGGCAATGGTTATGGCTCATGGCTTTGACGGTCTTGTTATGATTCCAAACTGCGATAAAAACGTGCCAGGACTTTTGATGGCGGCGGCAAGGCTTAACATTCCAACTGTATTTGTAAGCGGCGGACCAATGCTTGCAGGTAGAGTGGATGGCAAAAAGAGAAGCCTTTCTGCAATGTTTGAGGCGGTTGGCTCATATAAGGCAGGCAAAATTGACGAAGAAAAGCTTTGCGAATTTGAAAACAAGGCTTGTCCTACCTGTGGCTCCTGCTCAGGTATGTATACAGCAAACTCTATGAACTGCTTGACCGAGGTTCTCGGTATGGGTCTTCGTGGCAACGGCACAATTCCGGCAGTATATTCTGCCAGAATTGAGCTTGCAAAGCACGCAGGCATGCAGGTTATGGAGCTTGTTAAAAAGAACATAAGACCAAGAGATATTATGACCGAGGCAGCAATTAAGAATGCAATTACTGCAGATATGGCTCTCGGCTGCTCAACAAACAGTATGCTTCACTTGCCGGCTATCGCAAATGAGTGCGGTGTTAAATTTGACCTTGATTATGTAAATGTAATCAGCGAAAAAACACCAAACCTTTGCCACCTTGCCCCTGCAGGCCCAACCTATATGGAGGACCTAAACGAGGCAGGCGGAGTTTACGCAGTTTTGAAGGAGCTTACAAAGCTAAATCTTCTTGACACAAGCGTTATGACTGTAACAGGCAAAACTCTTGGCGAAAACATTGAAAACGCATACAATCTTGACCCCGAAACAATAAGACCGATAGAAAATCCATTTACCAAAACAGGTGGAATTGCCGTTTTGAAGGGCAACCTTGCTCCTGACGGCTGTGTAGTAAAGAGAAGTGCAGTAGCACCTGAAATGCTTGCACACGAGGGACCTGCAAAGGTATATGAAAGCGAGGAGGAGGCAATTGCCGCCATCTACGCTGGTAAAATCGTTAAGGGCGATGTTGTAGTAATCCGTTACGAGGGACCAAGCGGTGGACCGGGTATGAGAGAAATGCTTTCTCCGACCTCTGCAATTGCAGGTATGGGGCTTGATAAGGATGTTGCTCTTATTACAGACGGACGCTTCTCAGGTGCAACAAGAGGCGCCTCAATCGGCCACGTTTCTCCTGAAGCGGTTAGCGGTGGCACAATAGCCTACGTTAAGGACGGAGATATAATCTCCATCAATATTCCCGAGTACAAAATTGAGCTTAAGGTATCAGACGAAGAGCTACAAAAGCGCAAGGCAGAAATGCCAATTAAGCGCAAGGAAAATATCACAGGCTATCTAAAGCGCTACGCACAGATGGTTTCGTCTGCAGATAAGGGCGCCATCATCAATCGCTAAGGGCGATAAACGTCGAAATACTGCGTTGATCCTCGTGTGCGACCTTGACGTACGCTAAGTACGTCTACGTCCTCACACTGCGGTGCGCCTTGCCCTTCTCGTTTCTAACCCTCAGCAGGTTAAGGCTGATAAGCTGTGTATTTTGATATTATTTCGCAGAAAAACAAAACACCCACCACCTCGGTGGTGGGCAGACCAAAGTGCATTATTGCAAAATAGTGCATTTTGGTTTGAATTCATTTTGAAAGGAAGATATACTCATGTCAATGACAATGACTCAAAAGATATTGGCGGCTCATGCAGGGCTTGACCATGTTGAGGCAGGACAGCTCATCCTTGTAAATTTGGATAGAGTGTTGGGTAATGATATTACCTCTCCTGTTGCGATTAAGGAGTTTAACAAAATTGGTGTAGACAGTGTTTACGACAAGGAAAAGGTAACCATGGTTATGGACCACTTTGCACCAAACAAGGATATAAAGGCGGCAGTTCAATGTAAAATGTGCCGTGATTTCTGTAACGATAAGGAAATTACACATTTCTACGACGTTGGTCGTATGGGAATCGAGCACGCTCTTCTTCCCGAGAAGGGACTTGTTGTCTCAGGCGACGTTGTAATCGGCGCAGACTCCCACACCTGCACCTATGGTGCACTTGGCGCATTTTCAACAGGTGTCGGCTCAACCGATATGGCTTGCGGTATGGCAACAGGCAAGGCTTGGTTCAAGGTGCCATCTGCTATCAAGTTCGTTCTGAAGGGCAAGCTTAACAAGTACGTTTCAGGTAAGGACGTTATTCTACATATAATTGGCAAAATCGGCGTTGACGGCGCACTTTACAGGTCAATGGAGTTTGTGGGCGAGGGTGTTTCCTCTCTTACAATTTACGACCGTCTAACAATTTGCAATATGGCAATTGAGGCTGGCGCTAAAAACGGCATTTTCGAGGTTGATGAGCAAACAATTGCTTATATAAAGGACAGAAGCGACAGAGAAATTGTTTCCTACAAGGCAGACGAGGATGCAAAATACGACGAGGTTTATGAAATTGACCTTTCCGAAATCAAGTCCACAGTTGCATTCCCACACCTTCCCGAAAACACAAGAACCTTCGACCAGATTCCTGACATTAAAATAGACCAGGTTGTAATCGGCTCCTGCACCAATGGACAGTACAAGGACATTGAGGAGGCGGCAATGATTCTCAAGGGCAAGAAGGTAGCAAAGAATGTTCGTGCAATTATTATTCCCGCTACGCAGGACATTTACCTGAAGGCGGCAGAAAACGGACTTATCAAGATATTTATCGAGGCTGGCTGTGTTGTTTCCACACCAACCTGCGGCCCATGCCTTGGCGGTTATATGGGTATTTTGGCGGCAGGCGAAAGAGCAGTTGCCACAACTAACAGAAACTTTGTAGGTCGTATGGGCGATGTTACAAGTGAGGTTTACCTAGCTAGCCCGGCAGTTGCCGCAGCAAGCGCAATCGCAGGTAAAATCGCAGACCCAAATAACATATAAGGAGGCAGTATTATGAATTTTACAGGAAAAGCTATCAAATACGGCGATAATGTTGACACAGACGTTATAATTCCGGCAAGATATCTGAACACAAGTGATCATAAGGAGCTTGCCTCGCATTGTATGGAGGACCTTGATAAGGACTTTACCAAAAGAGTAGAGGCTGGCGACATTATGGTTGCGGGGGACAACTTCGGCTGCGGCTCCTCATGAGAGCATGCGCCAATTGCTATTAAGGCAAGCGGTATTTCCCTGGTAATTGCAAATACCTTTGCAAGAATTTTTTATCGTAACGCAATCAATATCGGTCTTGCTATTTTGGAATGCCCGGAGGCAGTTGCTAATATCAGCGACGGCGACAAGGTAGAGGCAGACCTGGACAACGGAATTATTTATAATCGCACCACAGGAAAGAGCTTCAAGACTCAACCATTCCCTGAGTTTATTCAAAGAATAATCCAAAATGGCGGACTTATTGAAAGCATCAAAAAGGGCGAGCTTAACTAAAGAGGAAACAAAAATGAACTACAATATAGCATTACTAAAGGGCGATGGCATCGGTCCTGAAATCGTTGATAGTGCCACAAGAGTTTTAGAGGTTATCGGCAAAAAGTACGGACACGTGTTTAATTTTACCCCATATTTAATAGGTGGCTCAGCTATTGATGCTACCGGTATGCCACTACCACAGGAAACAGTTGAGGGCTGTCTTGCGGCTGATAGTGTTCTCCTTGGTGCAGTTGGCGGACCAAAGTGGGACACACTCCCAGGTAACCAAAGACCGGAAAAGGCTCTTTTGGGCATTCGTGCCGCAATGGAGCTGTTTACAAACCTTCGTCCGGCAAAGCTTTACCCCGCACTTAAGGGCGAGTGCCCTCTTCGTGAGGACATTGTTGAAAACGGCTTCGACATTATGATTGTACGTGAGCTCACAGGCGGTATTTACTTTGGCGAGCGTGGTATGAGACAGGGTCAATATGGCGAGGAGGCGTACGATACAGAATGCTACTCCCGTATGGAAATTGAAAGAATTGCCAAGGTTGCATACGAAACCGCAAGAAAGAGAAGAGGTAAGCTTATCAGCATTGATAAGGCAAACGTGCTTGAAAGCTCCCGTCTTTGGAGGAAAATCGTTCACGAAATGGAACAGACCTACCCGGATGTAGAGTGCAAGGATATGCTTGTAGACAATGCGGCAATGCAGCTTGTTCGCAACCCTGCACAGTTTGACGTTATCGTTACATCTAATATGTTTGGCGACATTCTTTCCGACGAGGCTTCACAAATCACAGGCTCCATCGGTATGCTCCCATCAGCATCCTTAGGCAACACCACAAGAGGCCTTTACGAGCCTATTCACGGCTCTGCACCCGATATTGCAGGCAAGAATATTGCAAACCCAATCGCAACAATTCTCTCCGCCGCTATGATGCTACTATATTCCTTCGACCTTAAGGAGGAGAGCGAGGCAATTGTAAATGCAGTTGACAAGGTTTTGGAGGCTGGTTACAGAACAGCAGACCTTGCTCACGGTGGAGAATACCTAACAACCACAGAAATCACAGACAAAATTATCGAGAATATTTAAGCTATGTCAAAGGTTACAGATGTTTACACAAGCCTGTGCCTGCTTAGCGTTTTTAGAGGTCTTTTGGACAAAAAGCTCTTCAAGGATTTTATGTCCTATTGCGAGGAAAACGATCCTAAAATCAAGCTGAAACGGTATGGCGAGCTTGTGGCAGAAATTTATAAAAATGGCGCAAATCTGGCGGGGAGTGTACGAAAATACCTCTTCGAGGACGAAAATGTGTTCGTTGTTGCCACCTCAAAGGGACAGGAAATTTCTCCTGTTGTGAAAAGAAGCGTGGAGAAGGAGCTAAACGCACTTTCGGAATTTGCTTCACTAACAGCCAGCTCCTTCAAAATTGATATGGGCACAAAGGCAACCCTACCGGAATATGAAACAGAGGCTGTCAACCTCAAAAAGGAATACGACTCTCGCCTTTCAAGCATAGACAAGTATGGCTATGGTATCTTTGCGTCCTATGGTATGTTCTCCGTTGGAGAAAACGGCGAGATTATACCGATTATGTCAGCAGATAAAATTTCTCTTGATAGCTTTGTCGGCTATCACGAGGAAAGACAAAGGGTTATTGATAACACCCTAGCATTTCTCTCAGGCAAGCCTGCCGCAAACATTTTGCTTTACGGCGATGCCGGTACAGGTAAGTCTTCAACAGTCAAGGCTGTTGTTAACCACCTGTTCGACAGGGGCCTGCGCCTTGTGGAAATCAGAAAAAATCAATTGCTCCTGCTCCCGAAAATTATGGGAGAAATCAGCAAAAACCCACTTAAATTCATAATCTTTATTGACGACCTTTCCTTTAATCAAAACGACGATAGCTTTAGCATGCTTAAGGCGACCCTAGAGGGCTCTGCATCTGCAAAGGCAAGCAATGCCGTTATATACGCAACAAGCAATCGCCGTCATATTGTAAAGGAAAGCTTTGGAGACAGAGAAGGCTCCGACATTCATAGAAACGACACCGTGCAGGAGACCCTTTCCTTGTCAGAGCGCTTTGGCCTTACCGTTTTGTTTGGCAAGCCGAACAAGCTGCTTTACCTCGAGATAGTAAACGAGCTTGCCCAGCGTGCAGGCATAACAATGGATAAGACAGAGCTTGAAACCAAGGCAGAGGCGTTTGCCCTGAATCGTGGCTACCGTTCTGCAAGATGCGCAGAGCAATTTATAGATAGCTTAATCTAAAATTAGTGAGGAATATATGTTGACTATTGATAATGTGTATCGTGCAAGCTACGCCCTGAAGGACGTTGTTCGCAAAACCGATATTATCTACGCTCCAAAGCTCAAAAAGGGCGCAGAGCTTTACCTGAAAACAGAGAACCTTCAAACAACAGGCTCATTCAAGGTAAGAGGCTCATATTACAAAATATCTACACTCTCTGCCGAGGAAAAAGCTCGTGGTGTAATTGCTTGCTCAGCAGGCAACCACGCACAGGGTGTGGCTCTTGCCGCCCAGAAAAACGGAATTAAGGCGGTAATCTGCCTGCCGGACGGAGCACCGATTTCCAAGATTGAGGCTACAAAAAGCTATGGCGCAGAGGTTTGTCTTGTAGAGGGCGTTTATGATGATGCATACAAAAAGGCTCTTGAATTAAGAGACGAAATGGGATACAGCTTCATCCACCCATTTGACGATGAGGATGTTATAGCAGGTCAGGGCACAATTGCTCTCGAGCTTATCGAGCAGCTTCCGGACCTTGACGCAGTTATAGTTCCCGTTGGCGGTGGCGGACTTATTTCCGGTATTGCCTTTACCCTGAAGACACTTAACCCTCGTGTTAAGGTTTACGGTGTACAGTCGGCTGGTGCTCCATCTATGTACAATTCCGTTAAGGACGGCAAAATTGAGGAGCTTCCAAGCGTTTCCACAATCGCAGACGGTATAGCAGTTAAAAAGCCCGGCAATCTTACATATGAGCTTTGCTCAGAATACGTTGACGAAATAGTAACTGTTACAGACGACGAAATCTCTGCAGCTATTCTTGCTCTTATGGAGCAGCAAAAGCTTGTTACAGAGGGTGCGGGCGCTATTGCAGTTGCTGCCGCAATGTTTGACAAAATCGACATAGCCGGCAAAAAGACAGTTTGCCTGCTTTCCGGCGGTAATATTGACGTTACAATTCTTTCAAGAGTAATTAAGCGCGGTCTTTTGATGTCAGGCAGAACAGCACAGCTTATGATTGAGCTTGTTGATAAGCCGGGTCAGCTCAAAAACGTTTCAAGAATTATCGCAGACCTTGGCGGTAATGTTACATCTGTTCATCATGAAAGAGCAAACGAAGGCTCTGACGTTAACGGCTGCTACCTGAGAATAGTTATGGAAACAAGAAACTTTGAGCATATTGAGCAAATCAAAAAGGGGCTTACCGATTTTGGCTTTAAGCTAATCTAAGGAGAAAATTATGTTAAAGAAAATCGCAACAGATAAGGCACCGGGTGCTATCGGTCCATATTCACAGGCAATCGTTTGCGGAGATATGGTATACACATCCGGTCAAATTGCAATCAATCCGGAGACAGGAAGCATTGATGGCACTAATATAGTAGAGCAAACAGAGCAGGTTATGAAAAACCTTGGCGCTGTATTAGAGGCGGCAGGCACAAGCTTTGAAAACGCAGTAAAAACCACCTGCTTCCTTTACGATATGAACGACTTTGGCGCATTCAATGAAATTTACGGAAAATACTTTACCTCAAAGCCGGCAAGAAGCTGTGTAGCAGTAAAGACTCTTCCTAAAAATGTGCTTGTAGAGGTTGAGGTTATTGCAAAAATCTAACATAAAGGGCTCGTTTTTTGAGCCTTTTTTATTATTTATATAATAACTATTGACAATCAAAAATAAAAGTATTATAATATTTTAGTACACTAAAGCGTTAAAACACAAGGTAACGAAAGCGAGGTTATAAAAATGAGCAAGATGCATACTAAAGAGGTTGATCAGCTTTTTGAGGCAATTCTTTCATTGAATAGCATAGAAGAGTGCTATAAGTTCTTCGAGGACGCATGCACAATTAAAGAGGTTTTGGAGATTGCTCAAAGACTAAAGGCTGCTAAAATGCTTAGAAATGGCGTAAACTATGCAGAAATTACAAAGGAAACTGGTATGAGCACAGCAACCATCAGCCGTGTTAACCGTTGTCTTGAATATGGTGACGGTGGATACTCAATGGTGCTTGACCGCATATCTAAGGACTAAGAAATGTTAGACGAAAAGTATCTTAAGAGTGAGGAGAAAATTATTTTCGCCCTTCGCTCTCTTTATAGTAAATATGGCTACCTGCCATATAAAATGAGCAAGTTTGAGGAATACGACCTCTATGCTAAAAACAAGGAGTTTTTGGTTAGCGACAGCGTTATTACCTTTACCGATACAAACGGTAAGCTCCTTGCTCTGAAGCCTGACGTTACACTTTCTATCATCAAAAATGCCACAGAGGCAAGGGGAGTAAAGCAAAAGGTTTATTACAGCGAAAATGTTTACAGAATTTCTGGTAGCACAAGACAGTATAAGGAAATTATGCAAACAGGTCTTGAGTGTATAGGAGACATCGACCTTTACGATGTTTGTGAGGCTGTGTCCCTTTCTGCAAAAAGCCTGGGGGCAATTTCCAAGGACTACGTGCTTGAAATTTCCCATATGGGCATTTTGTCTGCCATTCTTGAAAAAATCGGCGGAAATGAGGGCTTTTGCCAAGAGGTAACCGAGTGCATTAAGAAAAAGAGCAGGCACGAGATTTTAGAGTGCTGTGAAAAATACGGTATAGATAAGGAGGGCACCGACCTGCTTTGTGAGTTTGTTACCGTATATGGCTGTCCTAAGTCAGTTTTTGAAAGGCTTGACAAAATGGGCATCGGCGCTCTTACCGATGCAATAGAGGAGCTAAAGGCACTTTGCAGCCTGCTTGAGGGCAAGGCAAATATTCGCCTTGATTTTTCCATTGTAAACGATATGAACTATTATAACGGCATCGTGTTTAACGGCTTTATTAAGGGCGTTTGTGAGTGCGTGCTGTTCGGTGGCAGATACGATAAGCTCCTTGCCAAAATGGGCAAGAGCGGTGGCGGCGTTGGTTTTGCCATTTACACCGACCTGTTAAATGGTCTTAACAAGGAAACAAAGGGCTACGACGTAGATGTTCTTTTGATATATAAGGACACAACCCCCTACAAAAAGGTAGAGGATGCCGTAGAGTGGCTTGTTTCACAGGGCAAAACAGTAAGCGCCCAAAAATCAATACCGGATAAATTAAGATACAAAGAGCTAAAGGAAATGGAGGACTAAGCCGTGATTAATGTAGCGCTACCCAAGGGCAGACTTGGCGAAAAGGTATATAAAATGTTTGCACAAAGTGGCTACGACTGTCCTTCAATACTTGAAAATAACAGAAAGCTCATCTTTGAAAACGAGGAAAAGGGCATTCGCTTCTTTTGGGTAAAGCCCTCTGACGTTTCAATATATGTTGAAAGAGGTGCTGCGGACATCGGCGTTTGTGGCAAGGATATTCTTTTGGAATACGAGCCTGATGTTTACGAGCTTTTGGACCTTAACATTGGTAAATGCAAAATGGCAGTTGCCGCTAAAAAGGAGTTTTACGACGACAACTCCAGCACTCTGAGAGTGGCTACCAAGTTTGCAAATATTGCAAAAAAGCATTATGCCTCAAAATGCCGTGATATTGATATAATCAAGCTAAACGGCTCAATAGAGCTGGCGCCCATTCTTGACTTGTCCGATGTTATTGTGGACATAGTGGAAACAGGCACAACTCTTAAGGAAAATAACCTTGAGGTTAAGGAAACAATCGTTCCGATTTCAGCAAGGCTTATTGTCAACAAGGCAAGCTTTAAGTTTAAGACAGAGAAGATTGAAAATATAGCAGCAATGCTAAAGGCACAGGTAGAAGCAAATGATTAAGATATACAGGTACGGACAGGTTTCAAATGATGAAATCTTTGCCCGAGAAAATATTGATGCAGGCGTTGAGGACGTTGTTGCCGACATTATCTATAACGTTAGAAAAAACGGCGACAAGGCTCTTTACGAGTATGCAGAAAAATTCGATAAGGTTACTCTTTCCTCGCTTGAGGTTACAGAGGCTGAAATAGACGAGGCGTTTGAGTCCGTAGATAAGGACTTTATCGAAATAGTAAGACAAGCGAAGGAAAATATCGTTGCATTCCATAAAAAGCAGGTAAGACAGGGCTTTATGACCAAGGGCGAGGACGGTATTGTTACAGGACAAAAGATTACCCCGATTGAGAGGGTTGGTCTATATGTTCCGGGTGGTACTGCCGCATACCCATCAACTGTTTTGATGGATAGCGTTCCTGCAAAAATCGCAGGCTGTAACGAGATTTTTATGGTTACCCCACCATCTAAGGATGGTAAGGTTAACCCCGCAATCTTAGCTGCCGCAAAAATCGCAGGCGTTGATAGAATATTCAAGGTTGGCGGCGCTCAAGCCGTTGCCGCCCTTGCATATGGTACAGAAACAATTCCTGCAGTTGATAAAATTGTCGGTCCCGGCAATGCCTTTGTTGCCGAGGCTAAAAAGCAGGTTTTCGGTAAGGTTTCAATTGATATGATTGCAGGTCCCAGCGAGATTTTGGTTGTGGCAGACGACACAAACAACCCTGCACATATTGCCGCTGACCTTCTTTCACAGGCAGAGCACGACAAGATGGCAAGTGCCGTTTTAGTTACTGACTCTATGGCGTTTGCAGAGGCAGTCAGTGCTGAGCTTGAAAAGCAAATCCCAACATTGCCAAGGGCAGAAATTGCAAGATATTCCATTGATAAAAACGGCAAAATCATAGTTAGCGACAACCTAATGTCCGCTATTGATATTGCCAATGAAATAGCGCCGGAGCATCTTGAAATCTGTGTTGATAATCCCTTCGATTATCTTGACAGCATCAAGCACGCAGGCTCAATCTTTATGGGCAAATATTGTCCCGAATCCCTTGGCGACTACTTCGCAGGGCCAAACCACACCCTTCCCACAAGTGGTAGCGCAAGGTTTTCATCCCCCTTGTCCGTTGACGATTTTGTGAAGAAATCACAATTTACCTACTACACAAGGGACGCACTTTCAAGGGTTTATGATAAAATCGCTACCTTTGCAAGAAAAGAGGGCTTGGATGCCCATGCAAGAAGCGCAGAAATCCGCTTCGAGGACTAAATAGGAGCATACAAATGAGTAGATTTTTTTCTGGCAAGTATTCCTTGCTTACCCCCTACACCCCGGGCGAGCAGCCTAAGGATATGAAATATGTAAAATTGAATACAAATGAATCTCCATATCCGCCATCAAAGGGTGTTTATGAGGCTGTAAGGAGCGAGGCGGAAAGGCTCCATTTGTATTCCGACCCGGAGTGTGCAGAGCTTACGCAAAAAATCGCAAATCGCTACGGTGTTTGTGCGGACCAGGTTCTTGTTACCAACGGTAGCGACGAGATTTTGAACTTTGCCTTCATGGCATTTTGCGACGACAAAAAGGGAATTGCCTTTGCCGATATTACATACGGCTTTTATTCCGTTTTTGCAGAGCTGAATAGTATAAAATATAAAATAGTCCCCTTAAAGGACGATTTTACAATAGACCTTAAGGATTACTACAATCTTGAAGAAAACATAGTTATAGCAAACCCAAATGCGCCAACAGGCATGGCTCTTGGCCCTGCTGAAATTGAGGAGCTTGTTAAGTCAAACCCCGACAGAATCGTTATAGTTGACGAGGCGTATGTTGATTTTGGAGCACAGAGCTGTGTTCCTTTGGTTAATAAGTACGATAACCTTCTTGTTACAATGACCTTTTCCAAATCTCGCTCTATGGCAGGCGGCAGAATAGGCTTTGGCATTGGCTCAAGGGAGCTGATTTGCGACCTTAATACCATTAAATACTCAACCAATCCCTATAACGTAAATCGCCTGAGCCAAATAGCAGGCTCCGTGGCAATTGACGAGGACGAGTATTATATGAATAATGCCAAGGAAATCATCAAAACAAGAGAGTACACAAAAACAGCACTTGAGGACCTGGGCTTCTATGTTTTAGACTCAAGGGCAAACTTCCTGTTTGCAAAAAGCGACAAAATTGATGGCGAGGCGCTTTACCTCAAATTAAAGCAAAAAGGTGTCTTGGTTCGCCATTTCACAAAGGAAAGAATATCAGACTTTAACAGAATTACCATAGGCACAAGGGAGCAAATGGACATTTTGCTCACCCAAATTAAAGCTATATTGGAGGAAGAAAAATGAGAAAGGCAGAGATAGGAAGAAAAACTAACGAAACAGATATTAAGCTTTCGATAAACCTTGACGGCAAGGGAGAGAATAATATTTCAACAGGCTGTGGATTCCTTGACCACATGCTCACTCTTTTTTCCAAGCACGCAAGATTTGACCTAGAGGTTAAGTGCGTGGGAGACACACAGGTTGACTACCACCACACCACCGAGGATATTGGTATAGCCCTTGGTAAGGCGCTTTCCGAGGCACTTGGGGACAAAAAGGGCATTTGTCGCTATGGCGATATAATTCTCCCAATGGACGAGGCGCTTGTTATGTGCGCCGTTGATATCTCCGGCAGAGGCGGACTGTTCTATGGACTTGACATTCCTGCCTACAAGGTTGGGGATTTTGACACAGAGCTTACAGAGGAGTTTTTGGGTGCCCTTGCAAGAGAATCAGGCATCACACTCCACATAAGACAACTTGCAGGCTCCAACTCTCACCACATTATTGAGGGTGCGTTCAAGGCTCTTGCAAGAGCTCTTAAGGAAGCAGTAGCAATCGACGAAAAATTCAAAAACGAAATTCCATCTACCAAAGGGGTAATCTGATGATAGCAATCATTGACTACGGGGTGGGCAACCTTTTCTCCGTTAAGTCATCATTCAGTTATATAGGCGCAGAGGCGATAGTAACAGGCGACAAGGACGTAATCAAAAAAGCCGATAAAATCCTTTTGCCCGGTGTTGGCGCCTTTGAGGATGCAATAGGCAAGCTCCGTGAAACAGGGCTTGACAAGGTAATTATAGAGGAGGCAAAAAACGGCAAGCCTATTTTGGGCATTTGTCTTGGTATGCAGCTTCTTTTTGAAAAAAGCTATGAGTTTGGAGAGTTTGACGGGCTTGGCTTACTAAAGGGCTCTGTCGTTCCTATGAAGGGTGTAATTGACAGCAAGCTGAAAATTCCCCACATTGGCTACAATGGCTTGATTTTCAAAAGAGAGCATCCTCTCTTTAAGTACATAAAGGACGGAGATTTTGTATACTTCGTTCACTCCTACTACGCCACAGGCTGTGAGGACAGCCTGCTTGCCACCACAGAATACGGCTGTGAGCTTACAGCAATTGTGGGCAAGGGCAATGTTATGGGCGCTCAATTCCACCCGGAAAAGAGCGGAGATGTAGGACTAAATATACTCAGAGCATTTTGCGAAATGGAGTAATCAATGAAAATTTTTCCCGCAATAGATTTATTCGATAAAAAGGCAGTCAGACTCTATAAGGGCGACTACAACCAAATGACCGTGTATAGCGAAAGACCTTGGGAAATTGCCAAGGATTTTGAAAATCAAGGCGCGAAATTCATACACGTGGTCGACCTTGAGGGCGCAAAAAATGGCGACACCCCAAACATTGACATAGTTAAGAAAATTGCCAATGAAACCGACTTGTTTCTTGAAATCGGCGGTGGCATTCGCTCCATCGAGGTGGTGGAAAAATACCTAAATAGCGGTGCTGACCGTGTTATTCTCGGCACAAGTGCAGTTACTGATGAGGGCTTTCTTGTTAAGGCAGTAAGCCTTTATGGCGAGAAAATTGCCGTAGGCGCTGATGTTAAGGATGGCTATGTTGCAATTAAGGGTTGGGTAGAAAAGAGCCAATATACCCTTGAAGAGTTCCTTTCCAAAATAGAAAAAATCGGTGTTAAAACTGTAATCTGCACCGACATTTCCAAGGACGGGGCGATGGGTGGCACCAATTTGGAGCTTTACAAATCCCTTAACGAAAAATACTCTCTTAATATAATTGCATCGGGGGGAGTGTCTACAATTGAGGATATAAAAAGCCTTAAGAGTATGAATATGTGTGGCGCAATTATCGGAAAAGCCTACTATACAGGTGCAATTAACCTTGCCGAGGCAATCGAGGTGGCAAAATGATAACCAAAAGAATAATCCCTTGTCTTGACGTCCGAGACGGCAGAGTAGTAAAGGGTGTCAATTTCGAGGGCGTTAAGGACGTTTCCTCTCCCGTGGACTTGGCAAAGTATTACTCCAAAAACGGCGCAGACGAGCTTGTTTTTTACGATATTACAGCATCCTATGAGGAAAGAAAGCTCTTTACTGAGATTCTTACCGAGGTTGCAAAAAATGTTTTTATTCCACTAACTGTTGGCGGTGGCATTAACACTCTTGACGATTTTGACAGAGTATTGAAATGCGGTGCCGATAAGGTTAGTGTAAATTCGGGGGCAATTAAAAACCCACAGCTTATTAAGGATGCAGCGCTCCGCTACGGAAGCCAATGTGTCGTTTTGTCAGCAGACATAAAAAGAGTTGACGGACAGTTTATGGTATTTTCCAAGGGTGGCAGAGAAAACACGGGCATGGAGGCAATTTCTTGGATTAAGAAATGCGTGGAGCTTGGCGCAGGCGAGGTTGTTGTAAACTCCATTGATACCGATGGTGTCAAAAACGGTTTCGACATTGAGCTTCTAAGGCTTGTTTGCGAGGCGGTTAACGTGCCGGTAATAGCATCAGGCGGCGCAGGCTCAATAGCGCACTTTGTTGAGCTGTTTAATGAAATACCAAATATAGATGCAGGTCTTGCCGCATCTATCTTCCATTTTGGCGAGGTGGAAATTATCGAGCTGAAAAAAGAGCTCAAGGAAAATAACATAAGGGTTAGGTTATAGGCTATGTTAGATATTGAAAAGCTAAAATTTGATAAGGATGGCTTAATTCCTTGCGTGGTTGTGGACTCCATTTCCAAAAAGGTGCTCACAGTTGCGTATATGAACAAGGAGAGCCTTAAAATCTCAATGGAAAAGGGTCTTACCTGCTTTTACAGCAGAAGCAGAAAGGAGCTTTGGCTAAAGGGAGAAACAAGCGGCAACTATCAGCACATTGTTTCAATTACAGCCGATTGCGACTATGACGCACTTACAGTAGTCGTTGAAAAGGACGGTCCTGCCTGTCATCAAGGTACAGACTCCTGCTTTAATGAGGTGGTTTACCAAAGCGAGGACAAGCACGAGTTCACATTACAGGGACTTTACGACCTGTTAGTTGGCAGAAAAATCGATAAGCCCGAGGGCTCCTACACCACATACCTTTTTGAAAAGGGCACAGACAAAATCCTTAAAAAGGTTGGCGAGGAATGCACAGAGGTTATCATAGCAGGCAAGGCAGACGACAAAAAGGAAACAATTTACGAAATTGCCGACCTTGCATATCACGTTATGGTATTGATGGTTCAAATGGGTATTTCCGTTGAGGATATTCACAAGGAGCTTGCATCAAGACACATAATCGACCACAAGGTAAAGCAGGAAAAAATGACATAATGATAGTATCTACCTACCACACACACTCAACCTTTAGTGACGGCAAAAACTCCTTAGAGGAAATGGTCTTGGCAGCCATTGAGGCAGGTATGCCGGAGCTTGGCTTTTCCGACCATGCACCCATGAGCTTTCGTTGTAATTGGAGCTTAAGGGCGGAGCGACTTGAGGAATACAAAAAAGAGGTTAAAAGGCTAAAGGAAAAATACAAGGACCAAATAAAAATTTACCTTGGCATAGAGCAGGATTATTATTCAATCCCTGCAGAGGGTTATGAGTACATTCTCGGCTCCGTCCACTACATTTATAAGGACGGTGTGTATTTGGAGCTTGACAAAAGTGCCGAAACCACAAGGGAGAATATAGAGAAGCACTATGGTGGCGATGGCGTAGCATATGCCGTTGACTACTTTAAGCTGGTTAAGGACGTAGTAAAGGTAACAAATTGCCAAATTATAGGGCACTTTGACCTGGTTACAAAGTTCAATGAAAAAATGCCCATGATAGACACAACCGACCCTCGCTATATACAGGCTTATACCGAGGCGATAGAGGAGCTTCTTAAAACAGATGCAATCTTCGAGATTAACACGGGCGCAATCTCCCGTGGCTACAGGACAAGCCCCTATCCAAGCGAGAAAATCATTGACCTAATAGCCAAGGGTAAAAAGCCCTTTGCAATCTGCTCCGACACCCACTCGGTTGATAGCATAGCTACCAATCTTGAGCTTGAAAGAGAGAAGCTGGAGAAGAAGGGCTATACCTATATTAAATCACTTACAGAAATATTAGGCAAATAGGCAAAAGCCTTTGCTGAAATAAAACCCACCCCGCATTGGCGCGATGTCCTTAACGGACAAATCACGCCAAATATGGGGTGGGTTTTGTTTACTCCGAAACAGATTAAAAATGCAAAATTCACAAATTGTTTACAATTTGTACTTGATTGTTAAATGTGTCCAAAAGGAAAATTAATTCTTTTTCAAAATTCATACACTCCCTAGCATTTTTGTTACAAAATCAATGTCAAATTTCTAAAAAAACACGCTACATTGTGCAATCTACACAAAAACCAATGGTTTTTTTTTTTTTTTTTGTTGAACTTGACAGTTTTCCACACCTGTGTTAAAATACTAAAAAAATTATGCAAGGAGAAGTTTATGAAAAAGAAACTTTTATTAAGCGTCCTTATGCTTGCTATTCTTTCTTGTCTTTTTGCTGTTTCTGCTATGGCGGCAGACCAAACAGGCTGGGGAGATACTGTGGCAGACGGCACGGATGCAAATGGCGTAGAATACTACCTGAACTCATATGGCATTTGGTATTCCTACAGCAATCAATTCGCACCTGATGAGTTTGTAAATAAGTTTGAAACTTCCACTCAGGGTAACAATTCGGACAAAACGCTGGGCTTTTACACTTACAGCGACGAGGAAAAAACAATCATTGAAACATTGATAATTCCGACTGACTATGCAGGCACAGTCGATACGGATTATGTTGTTCTTGCAAATGGCGATGGTACATACTCCACATATCCGTCAGCCTATATTATGGACTACTACAACGATTATAGCCAGCGTTATACAACAAAGCCTTATTGGATGAATTGCAATCCTGCTAGGCTTAATGCACTGACAGGTTACAGCTATTCCGAAATGAATAACGATACCAAGGGAAACGGTGACAGCGCTGACAGCGTAGTTCGTATTGAAATTCCGGAGGGAGTTACATGCTTTGAATATAACAAGAGAGGTGAGGGTATTCGTTTCGACGGTAGCCCGAATCTGATTGAGATAATTTTTCCAACTACCTTTGGTAAAAATATTAACAATAATCACAATATGTATTTTACCGGATGTACCTCCCTTGAAATAGTGGACTTTTCAAAGGCTGCATTTCCTACCACCAGAGGCGGTAATTTTACCGGCTGTACAAAGCTGCATACTGTCATTTTCCCCGAAACTATTACATACGATCCGGACGACAACTATCAAGTGATTAATGAAGAGTTTTTCAAAAATTGCGATAGCTTAACGTCAATTACAATTCCCGATTATATTTTTACAATCGGGAAAAATGCATTCAATAGCTGCGACAATCTTGGGTCTGTTGATTTAGGTGCAGGTGTTAAGACATTATCTCAAGGTGCATTCCGCTCATGCGCGAAGCTTGAAACAGTTACCTTTTCAAGCGCTCTTGCAACAACATCCACACACATTTTCGCAGGATGCTCATCATTAAAAACCTTAATAGGCTTTGAAAATACTCAGTTGAAAACAATCGAAAGCAATCTGTTTGAAGGCTGCAATGCTTTAACTGAGATAAAGATGCCGCTTCACGGTGAAACAGTTACAATAAATAATTTCCTCTGGGACAAAAACACCAGAATTACAATTTATCTTCCAAATGATAATTTTGTTTTTTCAAGCAGCGCATTTACTAACTATAAATCAAGCGCTACAATAATTCTTTGCGGTAGCGAGACCGAGGCAAGCAATTTCTTGGCAGATTCAACAAAGAATGCTTGTGGAAAGCTTACCTCTGCTGCAGTTTCCTTAAGCGAGTACAATCAAAATACCGAGCTTTCAGGCTACTATTTCGTATATGGCGCAAACAAGTGCGTTGTATTTTACGGTGAGCATAAGATTAGCGGCACACCTGTCGGAGTATGGCTCGGTCAGAAGTATATTTCCCAGTATAAGGTTTCCTGCTCATGTGACAGAAAATGCGGAGAGGAAGCAGTTCTTACCACTCTTGAACCACTCTTTAAGTCAAACGGCTTTGCCGCAACAACAGGCGACAGCGCAGCTATGATGCAGAGCTTTGCAGTAAACAAGGCACTTATCGAGGCTTATAAGCCATACCTTGGCGACA
>JAFUJS010000032.1 GCA_017468115.1 Clostridia bacterium
AACAATATCTACTACTTGTTGAAGATTGGTTGATTTTTTACAATACTACAAGATTAAAAAACAGGAAAAGGTGATTTCCTCTTCCTGTTTCTTGTCGTGCCTTTTTATTTTTTGTGAACTAAATGGGGTTCACTTCATTTTTCCTGTCTTTTTGTTTGCACTTCATCATAAAAATATAAAAAAGGAGATGCAAGTGGAGCAAATAACAAATGTGTTCAAGAAGGAAATAAGCAAGGAAGAGTTTACAAAATGGTACATAGAGCAAATCAAGGTGCTTGAGGGGCTGAAAAATGAAGGTAGCCATATATTGTAGGCTTTCCGAGGAGGACAAAAACAAGGAAAGAGAAAGGGATTCTGAAAGCATAGCAAATCAAAAGCAGATGCTAAGGGACTATGCAAAAGGTCAAGGCTGGGAAATTTACCGAATATACAGCGACGACGATTATACAGGGGCAGACCGCACCCGTCCGGAGTTTAACCGACTGATACAGGATGCAAGGGATGGACTTTTTCAAATAGTGCTTTGCAAATCCCAATCTCGCTTTACAAGAGAAATGGAGCTTGTAGAAAGGTATATACACTATCTTTTCCCTCTTTGGGGCATACGCTTTATAGGCGTAGTGGACGGTGCTGATACAGAAAGCAAGGGGAACAAAAAGTCAAGACAAATAAACGGACTTGTGAACGAGTGGTATTTGGAGGATATGTCAGAAAGCATAAAAAGCGTTTTAGACTCTAAAAGAAGAAACGGCTATCATATAGGCTCCTTTGCACTTTATGGCTATAAAAAGGACGAAGTCCAAAGAGGAAAATTGAAAATAGACAAGGAAGCATCAGAGGTTGTTAAGCGAATTTTCAGCCTATATATCAGCGGCTGCGGCAAAAGCAAAATAGCAAGAATTCTAAATGAACAAAGCGTACCAAACCCCACGGAATACAAAAGACAAAAGGGGCTGATGTATAAGCCTGCCAAGGGAAAAAGTGGCACCCTGTGGCGATATTCCACTATTTCAAGCATATTAAACAACCAAATGTATATAGGAAATATGGTGCAAGGAAAATATGGCAGCGTGTCATACAAAAGTAAGGAAAATAGACCAAAGCCAAGGGACAAATGGTTTATAGTAGAAGGCACCCACGAGCCGATTATTGACAAGGACACCTGGAATCGGGCGCAGGAGCTTTTACGTGGAAAAGCACGTGTGGAGAAAACAGGAGAGCTGGGTGTCTTTTCAAAAAAGGTATACTGCGCAGGCTGTGGCTATACTCTTAAATCCTCAAGGTCGGGGGGCAAGAACTATCTAAAATGCCCGACCCATTATATTTCCCGGGAAATGTGTGGGGGCAGCTTTATTTCGGTGGAGCGCTTAGAAAGGGTAGTTCTTTCGGAGCTTAACAAAATTTTCGATAAATATTTGGACAAAGAGGCTGTGGAATTGTTAAGACTTGAAAAGCCGAAGGAGCATCTTGAAATTACCGAGGAAAAAATCAAGAAAAACGAAAAAATGATAAAGGAAATATACAAGGATAAGCTAAACGGGCGCATTGATGAGAGTGTGCTTTTTGATGTGCTCGAGGAAATAGAAAAAGAGCAAAAAACCTTAAGACGTGTCTATAAAATGCAAAAATTAGAGCAAAATGAGCAGTCAAATATAGACCTCTTAGAGGAATATATATCCCCTAAGCACCTGAAAAGAGCCTACCTCGACCTGATGGTGGAGAAAATTGTGGTCGGCAAAAGAATAAAGGGCACAAAAAATGTGCCAATAACAATATATTGGCGCTTTTAGTTTGCATTTGCAAGCATGCAGCAGAGCAAAAGGCTAGAGCAACCTACGACAATATTCTGAGATTGGTTGACGACCCGGACGTTTGCGATGCAATCAAATTCCTGCGTGCCCGTGAGATAGTTCACTATCAGCGTTTCTGCGACGCATTACGAATTGCACAGGACAATATGAACTCAAAGAACTTCTACGGCTACAACCCTGCATTCGACAAATAAAATTGGCGGTGTTTACCGCCTTTTTTATTTATATTATTTTATAATTGACAAATAGCATATAAAGTGCTAAAATGTTTTTAATTAATCAGTTAAAAGGGGAATTTACTATGAAAAAGGCAATTATAGTACCCAACTATCTAAAAGAGGAAAGTGTTTCCTTTTCTAAAACCGCAACTGAAATTTTAATAAAAAACGGCTATGAGGTGTCGGTGCTTACCGAGCACGAAATGCCAAAGGAAAGCGCAGACTTTGCCCTTGTCTTGGGCGGGGATGGAACGCTTTTGCGTGCGTGCAAAAAAATGTGCACAGTAGATACACCAGTGCTTGGCATTAACTTTGGCAATCTTGGTTACCTTACCGAGTGTAATCCCGACTCTGCCATTGATGCAATCGAAAGCATAGTAAACGGCAAGTACAATATAGAAAACAGACTTCTTATTGAGGGAGAAATCATAAGGGGGGACAAGTCCGTTTGCTCCTTCGTTGCTCTTAATGAGGCTGCCTTTTATCGCTCATCATTGCTTAAGGCATTTTCCCTGGAGATTTACATAAACGGCTCCCTTACTCAAACAGCGGTGGGAGACGGATTTATTG
This sequence comes from Clostridia bacterium, assembly GCA_017468115.1. Next base: position 2,600 of record JAFUJS010000032.1, read on the forward strand.
TGGCAACCCCAACAGGCTCAACCTCCTACAATATGTCAGCAGGCGGCCCTGTTTTAACGCCAACTGCCAATAATATGGTTTTGACCCCTGTTTCCCCGAAATACTATCCTCGCTCATCAATTGTTATTGGCGGTGGGGATCAGCTTGAAATCAGAGTGAATGTAAACAGCATTACCAAGGTTGGCAATCCATCGCTTCAGATTGACGGCGAAAACGCCATAGATATCTACGACGGCGACGTTGTAAGAATCAAAAGGCATAACCAATACGCAAAGATAATCAAGGTTACAGAAAGAAGCTTTTATCAGGTGCTTAGCAAAAAGCTTTCTAAGGCAACCTTCGACCTATAAGGAGAAATTATGTATAAGATACTCAAAAAAAGGGTTCTCAATCCAACCGTTGTGCTAATGGATATAGAAGCTCCACTTGTTGCCAAAAAGGCAGAGCCGGGTCAGTTTATAATCCTTCGTACCCACGAGGATGGAGAGAGAATACCTCTTACAATAGCAGATTTTGACAGAAAGCGCGGTAGCGTTACAATCATTTTCCAGGTGGTTGGTGCTACTACCGAAAGGCTTGCTTATATGGAAAAGGGAGATTCCCTTTGCGATTTTGTCGGACCTCTTGGCAAGGCTACCCATACAGACGGTCTTAAAAAAGTTGCAGTTGTAGGCGGCGGCGTTGGCTGTGCTATTGCCTATCCTGTTGCCAAAAAGCTCCACAGCCTAGGCTGTGAGGTGCACGCAATTTGCGGCTTCAGAAGCAAGGACCTTGTTATTTTAGAGGACGAATTCAAAAAATCATCAAGCAAGTTCGTTTTAATGACAGATGACGGCACAGCAGGCAAGCAGGGTCTTGTTACAAATGCCCTTAAGGAGCTGATTGAGGCAGGCGAGAAGTACGATGAGGTTATTACAATCGGTCCTCTTCCGATGATGAAATTCGTTTGCTTGCTCACAAAGGAATACGGCATAAAAACAGTTGCGTCTATGAACCCGATTATGATAGACGGCACAGGTATGTGCGGCGGCTGTCGCTTGAGTGTTGGCGGAAAAACTGTATTTGCTTGCGTTGACGGACCTGAGTTTGACGGACATTTGATTGATTTTGACGAGGCTATGTCCCGTTCAAATATTTACTACCATTCCGAGAGAAGAAAGCATGAGGAAGCATGCAATCTCTTCAAAAAGGAGGTAAAGTAATATGCCAAATATGTCTCTTGTAAAAAATCCAATGCCTACCCAAAGCCCGGAGGAAAGAATCAAGAACTTTGATGAGGTTGCTCTCGGCTATACAGAGGAGCAGGCAATTGACGAGGCAAAAAGATGCCTCAACTGTAAAAACAGAATGTGCATAAAGGGCTGTCCTGTTAAAATTCAAATCCCCGACTTTATAAAAAAGGTTGCCGAGGGAGAATTTGAGGAGGCTTATCAAATTATACTTACACAGTCATCCCTACCGGCGGTTTGTGGCAGAGTTTGCCCACAGGAAAACCAATGCGAGGGCAGATGTGTAAGAGGCATTAAGGGTGAGCCTGTCGCAATCGGCAGACTCGAGCGCTTTGTTGCTGACTACCATAACAAAAACTTTAAGGGAAAGACCCAAATTCCGCAGAAAAACGGACACAGGGTGGCGATTATTGGCTCAGGACCTGCCGGTCTTAGCTGCGCCTCCGACCTTGCAAAGAAGGGCTACAGCGTAACTGTTTTCGAGGCTCTTCATACTGCAGGCGGTGTGCTTGTTTACGGTATACCCGAGTTCCGTTTGCCTAAGGCAATAGTTAAAAAGGAAATTGAGGGCTTGAAGGAGCTTGGTGTTGAAATCAAAACCAATATCGTAATAGGCAAAACTCTTTCCATTGAGGAGCTTATTCACGAATATGGCTACGAGGCTGCCTTTATAGGCTCCGGTGCAGGACTACCAAAGTTTATGGGTATTCCGGGCGAGAATCTTAAAGGCGTTTTCTCTGCAAATGAATTTCTTACACGAATCAACCTTATGAAGGCGTACAAGGACGAAAGCGACACACCGATTCAGGCATACAAGAAAATTGCTGTTGTTGGCGGTGGTAACGTGGCTATGGACGCAGCACGCTGCGCAAGAAGACTTGGCGCAGAGGTTTATGTGGTTTATCGTCGTGGCATGGAGGAGCTTCCTGCAAGAGCCGAGGAGGTAGAGCACGCAATAGAAGAGGGCGTTATCTTCAAGACCCTAACAAACCCAACCGAAATTCTTGCATACAACAACCCCGAGGACAAAAGAGACCTTAAAAATATGTCCGTGTGCGGTATGAAATGCGTTGAAATGACCCTTGGCGAGCCGGATGAAAGCGGCAGACGCAAGCCGGTGGTAAAGGAAAATAGTGAGTTTACACTAGAGGTTGACTCTGTAATTATGTCTCTTGGTACATCTCCAAACCCACTTATTAAGTCTACAACAGACGGTCTTGAAACAGAGTATTGGGGCGGAATTATCGTTGACGAAAACGGACTAACCTCAAAGGAAGGCATTTATGCAGGCGGAGATGCTGTTACAGGCTCCGCAACCGTTATTCTAGCTATGGGCGCAGGCAAAACTGCAGCCGCAGCAATTGACGACTATATCAACAGCAAGAAAAAATCACTTGGATAAACAAAAAATGCGACCCTGTGTCGCATTTTTTTATATTTTGCTCTCAATTATAATCTCCAAAAGCTCCTCGTAGCTCATTGCTCCCGAGGCAACTCCAAGACCGATTTTTATTATGTCCTCGTCAGTAAAATCAACCCTGTAGCCGTTGACCTCTAAAAACACCAGCATAATAAGTGCACCGATTCTCTTGTTGCCGTCAACAAATGCGTGGTTGGAGATAAGACTAAAGCCAAGCCTTGCGCCCTTTTCTGCAAGCGTAGGGTACAGCTCCTGTCCGCCAAAGGTTTGAAATATGCTCTCAAGGGCACTGTCGAGAAGAGCGCCGTCCCTTAAATTTGGGGAGCCGCCTGTTTCACTTATCAAAAGCTGATGCAGCCTTTGCGCTATAATACTATCTATCTTAATCATTTTGCCAGCTCCTTAAAGGCATTTATGTGCTTTTTTAAGACACGTGCAGCCACAAAATCTATTTTTTCCTCGTCGCTCATCTCAATTTCACAGCTTGCCTCAAGGCTAACTATTTTGTACATCGGCTTGTTGTTTTTGAATACGTAAACCTGTCCGACCCTGTCCGTAAGCCTTGCCACCCTGGAAAAGTTTTGATTAGCCTCAGATATTGGCACAATCTGATTTGCCTTAATCTCCATAAAAGCACCCCTTTTCAAAATTTATCAATATAATTATACACAAATTCTAGGATAAAGTCAACTTGCTTGACTAATATTTTCCTGCCAATACAAAAATTAGTTGACTAACCCACTTGCGTGTGATATAATATAAGCGTGAATATTGTTCAAAGGAGATATCCAAATGAAAAAGAAAATTTTTCCGACCTTGGCAATGGTGTTTATGCTGGCTTTAGTGCTGGTAACTACTGTTTTTGCAACAGAAATTACCTATACAGCTGATTTTGCGCAGACACCGGAAATAGTTGATGGTATGCCAACACCGACAACCATCAGTACAGAAGGTAGGGTTGTTTTGAAAATGCAGATGGCACCTTTACTACATACCCAACCTATTACATTTTGAAGGATCAGGCAGGCTTTGCTACTGATTATGCAAACCTCAATGCCAAAAAAACTGGCGAAAATTACTCTGACAGTTCCATTTATATGATTGAAATTCCAAACGGAATCAGCACAATTACCGATGGATATTTTGGCAAAAATGGTGGCGGCGGACGCACCATAGACCACGTTGAAAAGATTGTTATTCTTTCGCAGAATGTTGTTACAATCGGTGGCTCTCATTCTCAGCCCTTCAGAGATATGCCAACCTGTAAGAGCATAACATTTCCAAAATCCTTTAAGACTCTCATCAATGAGCAATGGACATTCAATAACTGTTCTGCTCTCATAGAGGTTATTTTCGAAAAAGGCTCACAGGCTGAAATCATTTCCTTCGCAAGATGCACAAAGCTTGAACGCATCAATATAGAAGACCTTACTAACCTTAAAAGATTGGGTGATGGTTGCTTTTCCGGCTGTACCAGCCTTCAGTTTACTAACTTTGACCTTACCCACACAAAGCTTGAGACTATTGGTTCCAGTGCGTTTCTTGGTTGCACTTGGCTTCAAGCTTTGGCACTCCCTGACACAGTAACAACCTTCGGATACGAATGCTTCGGTTCTTGCACAAATATGTATTTTGCAAGTGATTACTTGCCGGAAAGTCTTACATCAATTAAGGGACGCTTTTTGAAGTATTGTAAGAATATCAACAATACACTTATTTTCCCTGAGGGCTTTACAGCCTTCGAAACAGGCGATGGTATTTTTGAGGGTATGACAGTAAAGGCTGATAGCAATAATAAACGTTATTTCAATCTTGTATTCCTTGGAGATATGACAAGCGTTCAGCTCACTGGCGGCTCTATTTCCAGCTGGGCTAATACAACAACGTTGTATTTTGCAAAGAATGAAGCTACAGATGTTAATGGCAGAATTGTTCAAGGCTATACCGATACAAACGGTCAAAAATATTATCTCTGCTGCGATAGCGAAAAGAATGCAATTTACACAGAAAAAACAGGCGGCTCTTTGACGCTTAATATGTCTAACAACAACCCAAATAACGAGACCTCATATACTCCAAGCACAGGTAGTGATGGTAATCGCTACAACAAAATTGGCGATGGCTCTCCGTCCTTCGTTTTCTGTGGTGGTGAGTCTGTTGAGCAAATTTTCTGGGCAAGAAACGGCTCAACATCCATGGGTTATCAAATTTTCTATACAACTCCATACGAATATGATATGAATGCGCACACCACAGAGGATGAGCATTTCTGTTCAAGAAAGCAAGTTCAAAAACAGAACTGTGGCTACGACGGTATTTTTAATGTGCAATGTATCGTATGTGATAAGCTAGACCAAACAATAACTCCTGCAACCGGTAATCACATTTACACGGCTGATAACGATTGTACAACTGCAGAAACCTGTACAACTTGCCTGTTGGTTGTGGTTGACTCAAAGACACATGATATTAAAACTGTAATCGAATATCTAACCGGTTACTTGAATAATGGCAACGTGTCAGAGTGCTGTGCAAATGATGGATGTACAATAATGAACTGCGAATATACTTGTCCACCAATCTTCGTAAACAACGGCTATTCATACAGCGACAGCGCGGTATTGCAGGGCTTCGTTGTAAACAATGACGCACTTGAAGCATATGAGAAAACCGGCAAGGCTGTTAAATACGGCTTGGTAGTTGCCTCAGTAGCAAAGCTTGGAGAAACAAACACACTCTTCGATGGCACAACACTTAAGACAGGCGCATTTAGCGTGTCCTTTGACGACAAGAGACAATATTCCATATTTGAAATGCAGGTAACAGGTCTTACCACAACAGAATACAAGGCTTTAGATCTCTTTGTATGTGCATATGTTATCGAAAATGACACAGTAACATACATCAGCAACGGTGCCGAGAGTACAACCGTTGACCCTGTTTCTCATAACGACTTGACAGGCGTAAGCCCAAGCGATAACACGGATGTTATAATTCCAAAAGAGGAGGAAAACGCATAATGAAATACACAAGACCCAGCTATGAAAGAGAAGTAATAGCAAGCGAGGATATTATGGAGTTTTCTCCAAACAACATCAAAACCACCGAGGAAACCTTCGACTATGGCGACGGCAAGGGCGCAGTTGACGTAACAAAGGGAACATCCACAGCAAACATTAAAGACTTACTATTCTAAAATTGAAAAGCGACCCCTCAAAAAGGTCGCTTTTTATATTGACTATATGATGAATTTATGATAAAATGTAAGATAGTTAATTAGATAATTATGGAGAATTTTATGCAAAAGCTTAAATTTATACTTTTGGCACTTTTGATTGTTATTGCATCATCATTTGTGCTGGCATCCTGTAGCGAGGAGGATGGCGCCGCCGACCACGCCCACGTGTATGAATACATAGATGTGTCTGCAACCTGTACATCCAGTGGCTACAAGCTGGGCGTTTGTACCCTCTGTCAAAAGGAGACCCGTTCTGAATTTACCAGCGCTCTTGGACACACCTTGGGAGATTGGGAGGTTGGCGAGACTGGTAGCTGTACCGTAAAGCCAACACAGGTTAAGAAATGTACAACCTGCCATACAGTTATTGAAACTATTGAAGAGGCGCTAAAGGAGCACACCTTTGTTGAAACAGAATGCTCCCCAACCTGTAGAGAGCAGGGATATGTTATGAACACCTGTACCCTCTGTGGTCACGTGGAAAAGAACGACTTTATTCCTACCACGGACGAGCATAAGGAGGGCGAATGGGTAGTTACAAAGAAGGCAAGCTGCCTTGAAACAGGCGTGCAAAAGAAATATTGTACCGTTTGCCAAAAGGAGCTCGAAAGCGCCACAATTTCCATTTCCGTCCACGACTTTTCAACCGAATATTTCGAGAATGCACAGGGCACAGGTGGCTACACAAAATATACCTGCTCGCTTTGTGGACATACAAAAACACTTGACCACTCATCAACAGTTTCCCCTGCCGTAATTTACGAGCTTATCTCTGCGGCAATGCTCAGAATTGAGATTTACGACAAGGATAACAACCGTCTCGGCATAGGCTCCGGCTTCTTTATCAGCTCCGATGGCAAGGTGGTTACAAACTATCACGTTATTAAGGGCGCATCCTCTGTCAAGGTTCTAAACTACGCAGGCAGAGAATATGCCGTTGAGTCCGTTCTTGGCTACAACGCAGTTGAGGACGTTGCAGTAATTAAGGTAACCGCTGACAAGGCTCCTTATCTTGAACTTGCAAGCACACAAGACATCAAAACAGGCGACCCTGTGTATACTTTAGGTAGCCCGCTGGGCGTTGACAACATCTTCACAACGGGTATTGTTTCTAACCCCGCATTGCTTGTAAACGGCACATGGTCAATCGCAATTACAGCTCCGATTTCCGCCGGTAACAGCGGTGGTCCTCTTGTAAACTCAGAGGGTAAGGTTATCGGTATTAACACAAAAACAGCCACTGACGGACAAAACCTTAACTTCGCAGTAATGAGCGAGAGAATTACAGAGCTTGATACAACCAACCCATTAACAGTTGCTCAAATTTACGACAAGGAGCTTGAGGCAAACGCCTACAAGATTCTTACCGACTATATTCGTACTCACAAGGACGGCACCACAAACAACGGCACCGCATCCTACCTGTATAAGCGCATAAGAGAGGCTACCGATACAGGCTATGGCCTTGATAGCTATATCACATACGACAGCGCCACAGGCACAACCACACTAACGCTCTATCTTTTGAACTCCTCAGAGGCAAACCGCTTTGAAATCCAGTTCATTATAAACGACGTTAGCGATAGCTACGAGCTTAAGCTGTTCGACTACAATATGGGACAGTTTACCCTTGAGGCAACCGTTGACCCATCTGTTCAAGCCGTTGGCACAAACAGAGACGAGGTTATGGATACAAACATTCTCAAGTACATTGACAATGCAGAGTACATCAAATCCTTGGCTTACCAAAGCTATATGATGCTTGTTGATGAGCTCAACAGCGTTCTTGATAACTCCGGCACAGGACTTGACCTTGACAACTTCAATCTGCTTGACCCTGTATTTCCGGAAAAATAAAGCAAAAAGGCACCGCTTGGTGCCTTTTTTTGTCCAAAATTTTCTTATTTATATATTGAAATAATATAAAATAAATGTTATAATAAAATTAACTATGGGCATACGCACGTAATTTTTTTATAGTATAGGAGGGTAGAGTTATGAAAATTGGTATAATTGGCTTTGGCTCAATGGGCAAAACTCATTTGTATTCAATAAAAAACATTCCCTTCTTTTTTGATTCCGATATAAAGCCACAGGCTGTGTATATCTGCAATCGTAATATCGAAAAGGCAAGGCAGGCTTCTGAAAAATACGATATTCCCCATTACACCGATAATGAGGACGATATCATTTATAACGATGAAATTGATATTGTTGATATCTGCACACCAAATATCTGCCACTACGAAACCGCAAAAAAGGCGATTTTGGCAGGTAAGCACGTCTACTGCGAAAAGCCTCTTGGCATAAGCTATGAACAGGCGCAGGGGCTTGCACAGCTGGCAAGGGAGAAAAATGTATTTTGTCAGGTTGTTTTCAATAATCGCTTTCTTGCCCCAATTATGCGTGCAAAGGAGCTTATAGAGGAAGGGTATGTTGGTAAAATCCTTTCCGTTAGTGTCAGATACCTTCATTCCAGCGCCCTTGAGGTTGATAAAAAGGCAGGGTGGAAGCAGGATGCGGACATTTGCGGTGGCGGTGTGCTTTACGACCTTGGCTCACACGCAATCGACCTTGTTTATCATCTGGCAGGGGAATTTAAGTCAATTTATGGCAAGAGCCAAATTGCGTTTCCCACCCGTCTGGGGGTTGACGGCAAGGCTTGGCAAACTAACGCAGACGAGGCGTTTTACATCTTGGCAACCCTTAAAAACGATGCCGCTTGCACCATCGAGGTTAGCAAAATCACAACAGGCGCAAATGACGATTTGACCTTGGAAATCCACGGTGTGGAGGGTAGCCTGCGCTTTAATCTTATGGACCCGAATTTCCTTGAGGTGTATAAGAGGACAAGAGGGGACACGACCCTTGGCGCACTTAGCGGCTACACAAAAATCGAATGTGTAAATCGCTATCCCTATCCGGGTGGAGTTTTCCCGTCTGTAAAGGCACCCGTTGGCTGGCTCCGTGGCCATGTTGGTAGCTATTTCAGCTTCCTTCAGGCTATAAAGGATAAAAAACAGCCATCTCCATCATTTGACGATGGCGCAGTAATCCAAAGGTATATGAGCATCGCATATGAGTCAAGTAAAATCGGCAAGGAGATAGAGGTATGCTAGTTATAGGTCTTTGTGGCTCAAGCGGGGCAGGTAAGGGCTATGTGTGCCGTGCCTTTGAAAAATACGGCGTGGCTTACATTGATACCGACCTTGTGTATCATCAGCTTATAGATAAATCCACCCCTTGCTCAATCGAGCTTGCCTTTGAGTTTGGTAAGGAGATTTTAAGAGAAAGCGGTGGAATTGACAGGGCGGCGCTGGCACAGCGTGTCTTTTCCTCAAGGGACGCACTTTTGACGCTGAACAAGATTGCCCATAAGCACATAAGAAAGAAGACAGAGGCGCTTATCGAGGATTATCGTAGCAAGGGCAAGGTGGCAACCATAGTTGATGCACCCGTGCTTTTTGAAAGCGGCTTTGACGATATGTGTGACTACACAATTTGCGTTGTTGCACCTACCGAGCTAAAGCTGAAGCGCATTATGGAAAGGGATAATATCACAGAGGAAATGGCAAGAAAAAGGTTAGACAATCAGCTAACCGATAAGGAGCTTACTTACCGTTGTGATTTTACCATAAAAAATAGCGAGGGAGAGAATTTAGAGGACCAAATCCTCGGTGTACTCTCCAAGCTCAAATTTGATAAATAATTTTAAGGTAGCATAGCTACAGAATAGGAGCAAATATGAAAAAAACAGAGCTTGAAGCACTAAAGGAAAAGCTTTTCTACAAAAAGGAAAATGTCTTTGAAACACGCACAAAAAAGGACGAAAAGAAGATTAGCGACTACGCTAAGGGATATATGAGCTTCCTTGACAACGCAAAGACCGAGCGTGAGGCGGTTTGCGAGGGAATCAAAATGCTAAAGAAGGCAGGCTTTGTAGAGTACAGCCTTGGCGACGAAATTAAGGCAGGCGGCAAATACTACCTCAACAACAGGGGCAAGAGCCTTTTTGCATTTGTTGCAGGTACAGACAATGTTGAAAACGGTATCAGAATTTGCGCCGCTCACGTTGACTCTCCACGTCTTGACCTTAAGCAGCACCCAATGTTTGAAAACGAGGGCTTTGCATACCTCAAAACACACTACTACGGTGGCATCAGAAAGTATCAATGGGTTACAATTCCTTTGGCTCTTCACGGCGTAGTAACAACTATGGACGGAAAAAATGTTGAGGTTGTTATCGGCGAGGACGAGGGGGACCCAATCTTCTGCATTACAGACCTTCTCCCACACCTTGCAAGAGAGCAGTCCCAAAAGCCTCTTGGCACAGCACATTCAGGCGAAAGCCTTAACCTTCTTATCGGCTCTCAGCCTCTTGACGGCGCAAGCGACGACAAGGTTAAGTTCAATATGTTAAAAATTCTCAACGACAAGTATGGCATTTGCGAGGGCGATTTTGTAAGCGCAGAGCTTACAGCAGTTCCTGCAGGCAAGGCAAGAGATCTTGGTCTTGACCGCTCTATGATTGCCGCATACGGACACGACGACAGAGTTTGTGCATATCCATCACTTACTGCAATTATCGAAAATAAGGACAGCAAAAACACCATTATGTGCATACTTGCCGACAAGGAAGAAATCGGCTCCGAGGGTGTAAGCGGTATGAAGTGCCGTCTTATCGTTGACCTTATTGAGGAAATTGCAAAGAATCTTGGCGGTAATCCAAACGTGGTAAGAGCCAACTCCATGTGCTTGTCCGCAGACGTTAGTGCAGGCTACGACCCAATGTACCCAGAGGTATTTGAGAAGAGAAACAGCGCAATTATCAACTGTGGCGTTGTTATGAACAAGTACACAGGCGGTGGCGGAAAGAGCTCCACAAACGACGCAAGCGCAGAGTACGTTGGACACATCAGAAGGGTGTTCAAGGACGCAGGCGTTGTATGGCAAACTGCTGAGCTTGGTAAGATTGACGTTGGTGGCGGTGGAACCGTTGCTATGTATATCGCAAATCAGAACATCAACACAGTAGACCTTGGCGTTGCAGTTCTTTCAATGCACGCACCAATGGAGGTTATTTCCAAGAATGACCTTTATGAGGCTCACAAGGCACTTAGCGCATTTTGTAAATAATCGAGGTGTAAATATGGACATTATTAAGGAACTACATGATTTTGGTCTTGTACCGGTTATAAAAATCACAAATGTTGAAAACGCTCTTCCACTTGCCAAGGCACTTAAGGAGGGTGGACTTAACTGTGCAGAAATTACCTTCCGTACCGCTTGCGCAAAGGAAGCTATTGCTATAATCACAAAGGAGCTTCCTGATATGCTTGTTGGCGCCGGCACCGTTTTGACACCGGAGCAGGCTGACGAGGCTATTGCAGCAGGCTCAAAGTTTATCGTTTCCCCGGGCTTTAACCCAAGGGTTGTAAAGCATTGTATTGAAAGAGGTGTTCCTGTTCTTCCCGGCTGTGCAACACCATCCGAGGTTGAGGCGGCAATGGAGCTTGGACTTACAGCAGTTAAGTTCTTCCCGGCTGAGGCAGCAGGCGGACTTAATATGATTAAGTCAATGAGCGCACCTTATGGCGCAGTTAAATTTATGCCAACAGGCGGCATTAACGAGGACAATATGCTTGATTACCTTTCCTTTAACAAGATTATTGCCTGTGGCGGTAGCTTTATGGTAAAGGACGCACTTATTGATGCAGGTAACTTTGCGGAAATTACACGTCTTACAAAGAACGCAGTTATGAAAATGCTTGGCTTCAAGCTTGCACACGTTGGCATTAACTGTGAAAACGAGGAGGAGGCAAAATCTGCCGCTAAGCTTATTTGCACACTCTTCGGCCTTGAATACAAGGAAGGCAACAAATCCACCTTCGCAGGCGCTGATTTTGAGCTTATGCACAAGCCATACCTTGGCAAGAACGGACATATTGCAATAGCAACCAACTTCCCTGACAGAGCTAAGGCATACCTTGAAAAGCAGGGCATTAAGTTTAACGAGGAAACAGCAGGCTATGATGCAAAGGGCAACCTTAAGGTTATCTATCTTAAGGATGAAATCTGTGGCTTTGCACTTCACCTTGTTAAGAAAGCATAAGTATGTTTAACAGACTTAACGAAGCGGAAAAAAGATTTACAGAGGTCGAGGCATCCTTGGCAGACCCCGAAACCACCTCAAACCAGGCTGAATTTACCAAGCTTATGAGGGAATATAAGAACCTAACCCCTATCATTGAGAAATACAGAGAATACAAGAAGGTAAGCTCTGATATGGAGGGCGCAAGGAGTCTTATGGACGAGGGGGGCGAGCTTTATGAGATTGCCGTCGAGGAATACAAGGACTGCAAGGAAAGAATTGCAGTTATCGAGGAGGAGCTGAAGATTCTCCTTATTCCAAAGGACCCAAATGATGATAAAAACGTAATCGTAGAGATTCGTGCAGGTGCAGGTGGCGAGGAAGCGGCGCTTTTCGCCTCTGTGCTATACAGAATGTATTCAATGTACTCAGCAACAGCAGGCTTTAAGACCGAGCTTACAGGCGTTAACGAAACAGGGCTCGGGGGCTTTAAGGAGGTTACATTCCTAATCTCCGGCGAGGGGGCATACTCTCGCTTCAAGTTTGAAAGCGGTGTTCACAGGGTGCAAAGAGTTCCGGAAACGGAAACACAGGGCAGAATCCATACCTCAACCGCTACCGTTGCAGTTTTGCCGGAGGCAGAGGATGTTGAGGTGGAGCTTAATATGGGCGATGTAACCGTTGAAACCTGCAAGTCAAGCGGTGCAGGCGGTCAGCACGTTAATAAGACCGAATCTGCCATTCGTCTGATTCACAAGCCCACAGGCATTGTGGTTGAGTGTCAGGACGAAAGAAGCCAGTTCAAGAACAAGGACAAGGCTTTTAAGATTTTGAGAGCAAAGCTTTATGATATGAAGATGCAGGAGCAAAGCGACAAGATTGCATCTGAAAGAAAAAGTCAGGTTGGTACAGGCGACCGTAGTGAGAGAATTAGAACCTACAACTACCCACAGGGTAGAGTTACCGACCACCGTATTGGCTTTACAATTTACTCCCTTGAATCATTTCTCAACGGAGATATAGGACAGATGCTTGATAAGCTGGCAACTGCCGATGCGGCTGAAAAGCTAAAGGGCGAAAATAACTAAAGGGCAAGATAAAATGAGGACAGAAGTAATAAAGGTAGACGAAAAAAGTATAGATATACTTAAACGGGCAGGGTCTATAATCAGAGAGGGTGGCTTGGTTGCCTTCCCAACCGAAACCGTTTATGGCTTAGGGGCAAATGCCTATAACAAGGATGCCTGTCTTGATATTTTCAAGGCAAAGGGCAGACCTGCCGATAATCCTCTGATAGTTCATGTAAGCTCCCCTGAGGACGCAGAAAATATCGCCTACACAAGTGTCCTTTATTACAAGCTGGCAAAGGAATTTATGCCGGGTCCCCTTACAATTATCTTACCTAAAAGGGATATTATTCCAAGCGAGGTTACAGCAGGGCTGGATTCCGTTGCTGTAAGATGCCCCGAAAACAAAATTGCAAATAAGCTGATTGAGCTGGCAGGGGTGCCGATTGCAGCCCCCTCCGCCAACAGCTCAGGCAAGCCGTCCCCCACAACTGCACAGCATGTGTATCACGATATGGACGGCAAAATTCCAATGATACTTGACGGTGGAGAGGCGCAGGTCGGTGTTGAATCGACGGTTATTAAAATTACCGACACGACAGCCATACTTCTTCGCCCGGGTGCAGTTACTGTTGAAATGCTAAAGAGCGTTTGTGAGAGGGTAGAGATTGCAGGTGCTGTAAAGGAGGAGCTTAAGGCGGACGAAAAGCCCCTTTCTCCCGGTATGAAATATAAGCACTATGCTCCAAGCGCAAGCCTATTTCTCATTGACGACACCAAGGTAAATTTCATCGAATTTGTAAAAGAGAAGCAAAGGACCGAAAACTGTGCAGTAATGTGCTACGACGAGGAAATAGAGCTTCTTGAAAACAAAAACCTTTTACCCGTTGGTAAAAGAGAGGACATAAAGAAACAGACACACAATTTGTTTATTCTTTTGCGTAAGGCGGACGACCTATTAGTTGATACCGTTTATGCTCATCTTCCCAGTGATGAGGGTGAGTCCTTGGCAATCTATAACAGAATGATACGTGCATGTGCGCATCACGTAATAGGAGGTATAAATGGCGAAGACTAAGAAAAAACAAGAAAGAAAAAATTATATTGACTATGTAGAAAGCGATCCTATTTTTCAGCCGATTACTGAAACAATAGAGACAAACTATATGCCATACGCAGTCAGCGTTATGGTCTCTCGTGCAATTCCGGAAATTGACGGCTTTAAGCCCTCACACCGCAAGCTCCTTTATACTATGTACAAAATGGGACTTATGCACGGACACAGAACGAAAAGCGCCAATATCGTTGGTGAAACGATGAAGCTCAACCCACACGGCGATATGTCCATTTATGAAACAATGGTACGTCTAACAAGAGGAAACGAGTCGCTTTTGCATCCGTTTGTAGACTCCAAGGGCTCCTTTGGTAAGCAGTATAGCCGTGATATGGCGTTTGCGGCATCAAGATACACAGAGGCAAAGCTGGACCCCTTCTGTCAGGAAATCTTTAACGGCATTGACAAAAACGCCGTTGATATGATTGACAACTACGACAGCACCACAAAGGAGCCAAGGCTTTTGCCAACATCCTTCCCAAATATTTTGGTTTCTCCAAACCTGGGTATTGCGGTTGGTCTTGCATCCTCAATCTGCTCCTTCAACCTGGCAGAGGTGTGCGATGCTACAATTGCCGTGCTCCGCTCCCCAAGGTGCGACACGGAAAAGCTCCTTGATATACTCAAGGCTCCCGACTTTCCGGGCGGCGGCTCTGTTATCTACGACAGAGAAGCAATGCGCAAGGTTTACGAAACAGGCAAGGGGCCTATCAAGCTAAGAGCAAAGTATGAATATAATGAGGATGACAACTCCATTGAAATTCTTGAAATTCCTTATTCCACCTCCATCGAGGCGATAATGAAGGAAATTACAGATATGTTCAAGGAGGGCAAGCTGAAGGAGATTACCGACTTCCGTGATGCCATCGACCTAAAGGGCTTTAGGCTGACTATTGATTTAAGAAAGGGCACCGACCCTGAGCAGCTGATGCAAAAGCTCTTCAAATTCACTCCTCTTGAGGACAACTTCCCATGTAACTTTAATGTTATTATCAACGGTGCGCCACACCAGCTTGGCATTAAGGATATTTTGGTAGAATGGATAAAATTCAGGACCCAGTGTCTGACAAGAGAGCTTACCTTTGACCTTGACAAGAAGAACAAGAAGCTTCATTTGCTCCTTGGTCTTGGTAAAATTCTATTAGATATTGACAAGGCAGTTAAGATTGTACGTGAAACAGAGAAGGACGACGAGGTTGTACCAAATCTTATGGTTGGCTTTTCTGTTGACAAGGAGCAGGCAGAGTATATCGCTGATATTAAGCTCCGTCATTTGAACCGTGAGTACATTATGAACCGTCTTGCTGATATAGATAACCTTCGTCAGGAGATTAACGACATCAAGGCAATCCTTGAGGACGAAATCAAAATGAAGGCTTATATGATTAAGCAACTTACCGACATTAAGAAAAAGTATGGCAAGCCAAGAAAGACCGACATCGTAAATGCGGAAGAGATTAAGTCCTTCAGCAATGAAATTATGATTGAGGACTATCAGGCAAGGCTGTTCTTTACAAAGGACGGTTACCTTAAGAAAATTACTCAGCAATCCCTTCGTGGTAATGCGGAGCAAAAGCTTAAGGAGGGAGACAAGCTCATCTTTGAAGGCGATATAAGCAATAAGGATGAGGTTGTGTTCTTTACAGACAAGTGTCAGCTTTACTTTGCAAAGATGTCCGACTTCGAGCTCTCAAAGGCATCTGACCTTGGTATTTACGTCCCAAAGCAGCTTGACTTTGAGCCTGATGAAAGGGTTGCTAAAATGATAATCAACCCAAGCTTTGATGAAAAGCAGCTTGTTATTTTCGTGTTCGAAAATGGTAAGGCTGTAAGGGTGCCAATGAGTCAATATGCGACACAGGGTAACCGAAAAAAGCTTAAAAAGGCATTTTCTGATACTTCTCCGATTGTGGGAATTATCTATGAAAAGAGCGACGATTACTTTATGATGATTAACTCTGAAAAGAAGGCAATCCTCATAAGACCATCACTAATTCCTGTAAAGGCCACAAGGACCTCAATCGGTACGACAGTCTTTGCAATGAACCTGAAGAAAAAGCAAAAAATCACACAGGTTCTTACAGATTTTGAAAAGAAATATCCTGAAGCTATGGCTACCTATCGCAAGATTAAAATTCCTGCAACAGGCGTTTTGATGCAAAAGGGTAAAAAATAAATTTACTTAAGGAGAAATAAAATGAAGAAAGATAATAACGGCGGCAGACCCCTCTGGATGCAAATTCTCATTTGGGTAGTAATTGGCGTTATGGCAGTCAGCGCAGTTTCCATGCTTATTTACGCAATTACTGTTTGATAAAGCGAAAAAGCCTTTGCATATATAATATCACTTCTTCCAACAAAGAAAGATAAGTAAACAAAAAGGAGCACGGTCGTGCTCCTTTTTTATAGTTTTCACTTCACACAAAAATAAAAAAGAACGGATGAACCGTTCTCTTTTTGGTGCGAGAAACGGGACTGGTTCTCGGACTGCGGTCCTCGGTCAGTCGTCGGATCTGGTCGTCCACCGGAAGACCATTCAACACCGCCTCCCCTTCAAGCCCCTTCTTCTCTTAAAAATAAAAAAAGAACGGATAAACCGTTCTTCTTTTTGGTGCGAGAAACGGGACTTGAACCCGTACGAACAAATCACACGCCCCTCAAACGTGCGCGTCTGCCAGTTCCGCCACTCTCGCATATAGTGTTCTTTCGAACCTTGCCAACATATTATACTAAAACATTTTCTGTTTGTCAATACCTTTTTGAAAAATTATTTAGTTTTTTTAGATTGCCGCACTTATACAAATTTTATATAATATATTCTTGAATATTTATAATAAATGTGTTAAAATATAATATAATTCAATTTTATGGAAGGGGTTGGCTGAATATGGCAGAGCTCGTGTCCCTTGAGGAAGCAAAAAAACAGCATGAATATATTAGCCGTGCCCGTAATTTAGTTGAGGGAAAGGGGCTTAAGGCTTTTGTTTATACCCTGGGCTGTCAGCAGAACGAGGCAGATAGCGAAAAAATACTCGGCACCCTTAGCCAAATGGGTTATATCCCTACAGAGAACGAAAAGGAAGCCTCAATTCTCATTGTAAATACCTGCGCCATTCGTGAGCATGCGGAAAGACGTGCCCTTTCAATCATAGGTCGCTTTAAGCATTACAAGGCACAAAACCCAGATATCATAATCGGTGTTTGCGGCTGTATGAGTGCACAGGAGCACCGCAGGGAGCAGCTGAAGCATTCCTACCATTATGTTGATTTTACCTTTGGCACAGGCGCGCTTCATCGCCTGCCGGAGTTTGTTTATGGCGCACTCATTAAGCAAAAGCGCTACTTCGATATTGATACGGATAAGCCATCTATTATGGAGGGTATCCCCGCCATCAGATCAAGTACCTATCGTGCGTGGGTCAGCATTATGTACGGCTGCAATAACTTCTGCACCTACTGTATTGTGCCCTATGTCCGTGGCAGAGAGCGTAGCCGAAATATGGCAGACATCCTTGCAGAAATTCGGGAGCTTGCAGACCGTGGCTACAAGGACATAACCCTTCTTGGTCAAAATGTAAATTCCTATGGCAAGGATTTAGAGGGCAAGCCTACCATTGCCGATTTGCTTAAGGAAATTTCAAAAATCGACGGAGATTTTACCCTGCACCTTATGACCTCTCATCCAAAGGATGCCTCAGAGGAAATGATAGAGGCAATGGCAAATAATGAAAGAACAAGGGGGCACTTCCACCTACCGCTTCAATCCGGCTCCAACGATGTGCTAAAGCGCATGAACCGCCATTACGACATCGAAAGATATCTTAGCATCATAGATAGCCTAAGGTCAAAGGCACCGGACGTGGTTTTGACCACCGATATTATTGTTGGCTTCCCCGGGGAAACCGAAGAGGATTTTGAAAAGACCCTGGAAATTATAAAAAGAGTAGGCTTTGACATAGTTTACAGCTTTATATACTCTCCAAGAAAGGGCACTCCCGCTTATTCGATGGAGCAAATTCCCGAGGAGATAAAGCACCAAAGATATGACCGATTCTGTCAGGTGCAAAACCAAATCACCCTTGAAAAAAACCAAGCCTTGGTTGGCAAAAGCGTGCGAGTTTTGGTTGACGGAAAAAGCAAGGGCGACAAGGACACCTACACCTCACGTACAGACGGCGGAAAAATTGTGCATTTCAAGTCAGATGTTGACTACACAGGAAAATTCATTAATGTTAAAATCACACGTGCAGAAACCTTCAATCTGTATGGTGAAATATAAATTATAGGAGAAAATACCATGGAAATAATGGAACTTGTAAAAGAGCTTGGCGCAGCAGTAAAGGCTGACTCCAGGTTTTCTAAAATGAACGAGGCAATGGCTTCCTACAACGAGGACGAGGAGCTTCAGAAGCTTGTTCTTGAGTACAACGTTCAGCAAACTGCTCTTGGCGAGGAGTACAAGAAGGAGAATGTTGACCAGGCTGTAATCGAGTCCATAGAAAACAGACTAAGCGCTCTTATTGAGGCGATTACAACATCAAAGATTTATGTTGAGGCTGCAGAGGCTCAGAAGGCGTTTGACGCACTTATGAACGAGGTTTATACAGAGCTTCAGTTCCAAATCACAGGTCAGCGTCCATGCTCACATGACTGCTCAAGCTGTGGCTCCGATTGTGGACACCACCATCACCACGACGACGAGGAATAATTTTAACTAATTCAAAGGGAGGATAAAGCCGTATGACATCAATGATGCTCCAATATCTCGAGATAAAAGAACAATATAAGGATTTTATACTGTTTTATCGTCTTGGAGATTTTTATGAAATGTTCTTTCAGGATGCAATCACAGCATCCAGAGAGCTGGAGCTTACACTAACAGGTAGAGACTGTGGAGAGGCGGAGCGCGCACCTATGTGCGGCGTTCCCTACCACAGTGTTGAGGGCTACATCGGTAAGCTTATTTCAAAGGGCTACAAGGTTGCCATTTGTGAGCAAATGGAGGACCCAAGCGCCGCAAAAGGAATAGTAAAGCGTGAGGTGGTAAGGGAAATTACCCCCGGAACAGTTGTAGAAGCCTCAATGCTTACAGAAACAAGAAACAACTACCTTTGCTCACTTTATTTTGAAAAGAGCAGGGTGGGTGTTTGCTTTGCCGATATTTCCACAGGCGAAATTTGCGCCACAGTTATTGATGGCGAGGCAAGCCGTGTTCTTAATGAGCTTGGCACCTATGCGCCAAAGGAAATTATCACAAACCTAAGCGAGCAAAACGGTAAATTTCTTTCAGAATTTGCAAAGTCAAGATTAGGTGCGCTTCTTGAATTTGATATGCCGTACTATGATTACCAAAAATGCACCGAGAGGGTTCTTACCCAATTTGGCGTAGAATTTCTTGATAAAAACGCAAGCGATACTGCCCTTGTTTATGCAACAGGCGGCATTTTAGAGTATATATTAAAAACACAAAAGACAGATATTTCCTACATAAATCAAATCAATATTTATGGTGAGGGACAATATCTTGAAATGGACCTTAACACAAGGCGCAATCTGGAGCTTTGCGAAACAATGCGCTCCAAGGAAAAGCGTGGCACGCTTTATTGGGTTCTTGACAAAACCAAGACCTCAATGGGCGCAAGAATGCTCCGTAGCTATGTGGAGCATCCTCTTCTTGACGTGAAGAAGATTCTTGACCGCCAGGGTGCTGTTTCCACCCTTTACGACAGCCTTGTTTTGAGAGAGGAAATTGCAACCCTTCTTGAAAATGTTCTCGACCTGGAGCGCCTTATGACAAGAGTAGTCTATGGCACAGCAAACGGCAAGGATATGAGGGCAATTTACTCAACCCTAAAGGTAATTCCGGAGATTAAAAATCTTCTCTATACCGTAAACACCAAGGAGCTTTCCACAATCAGAGAGGGACTTGACCCGCTAGAGGATATTTGCAGTCTTATTGACTGTATGATAGTGGACCTTCCGCCATTTTCCATAAGAGAGGGTGGCTTTATAAAGGACGGCTTCAATGACGAGGTTGACAGGCTTCGTGATATTATGACAGACGGCAAGGGCTGGATTGAAAGAATTGAGGAAGACGAAAGAGAAAAGACAGGCATTAAAACCTTAAAAATCGGCTACAACCGTGTTTTCGGCTATTATATAGAGGTTACAAAATCCTTTATAGAACAGGTGCCTGACAGATACATAAGAAAGCAAACTCTTTCCAACTGTGAGCGCTATATCACCGAGGAGCTAAAGGAAATGGAGTCAGCTGTTCTAGGCGCAAAGGACAAGCTCTGCGCCCTTGAATATGACCTGTTTGTTCGCCTTCGTGATACAGTGGCAGATGCGTTAAAGAGAATCCAGCGTAGCGCAAATATGCTGGCAAGGCTTGACGTTTACGTGTCCCTGGCAACCGTGGCAGTAAAGAACAACTATACCTGCCCTGAGGTTGATATGAGCGATGTTATCGACATTAAGGACGGCAGACATCCGGTTGTTGAAAAGTTTGTTAAGGATAGCTATTTCGTGCCAAACGACACCTATCTTAACACCACCACAGACAAAATGGCACTTATCACAGGTCCTAATATGGCAGGTAAGTCCACATATATGCGTCAAAGCGCAATTATTGTGCTTATGGCACAAATCGGCTCCTTTGTTCCTGCAAAGAGTGCACGAATAGGCGTTGTAGACAAGCTCTTTACAAGAGTTGGCGCCTCTGACGACCTTGCCTCCGGTCAGTCCACCTTTATGCTGGAAATGACCGAGGTTGCATATATTCTTGCAAACGCAACAAAGAAGAGCTTTATAATCTATGATGAAATCGGCAGAGGCACATCCACCTTTGACGGTATGAGCATAGCAAGGGCAATTGCAGAATACACCGCAGGCAAAAAAATAGGCGCAAGGTCTATGTTTGCCACCCACTATCACGAGCTGACAACACTTGAGGACGAGATAGAGGGCGTTGTAAACTACAATATTGCCGCAAAGAAGAGGGGAGAGGACATTACCTTCCTTCGTAAAATCGTTAAGGGTCCGACCGACGACAGCTTTGGTATTGAGGTTGCAAAGCTGGCAGGTGTTCCAAACGAGGTTGTAAAAAGGGCGAAGGCTGTCCTTGCCGAAATGATAGAAAACGGCACAGTTGAAAAACTGCCAACCAAAAAGGCACCGGAGATTAGCGCCTCAATGAGCTTTGAGGATATTGCAATTTACGAGGCTGCTGACAGAATTAAAAAGCTTGATCTTAACACCATAACCCCAATCGAGGCTATGAACTTTATTTTCGAGCTTAAAAGACTCTTTAACGAATAAAAGCCCCACCCTGTGTGGATAAATTAACCAAGAAAAGGAGAAGGACAATGGGAAAAATCAATGTTTTAGGCTTTGATGTTGCCAATTTAATAGCCGCAGGCGAGGTGGTTGACCGTCCTTCCTCTGTGGTTAAGGAGCTGCTTGAGAATGCAATAGACTCAGGGGCTGACAAAATTGTTATAGAAATTAAAAGGGGTGGCACCACCTTTATAAGAATTGCTGACAACGGCTGCGGTATTGAGCACGAGGATTTGCCTGTGTCAATTCTTCGCCACGCCACAAGCAAAATCAAAAATGCCACCGACCTGGAAAGCATTATGACTCTTGGCTTCAGGGGCGAGGCGCTTGCCGCCATTTCCTCTGTTTCCAAGCTCAGAATTATGTCGAGGCAAAGGGACAAAGCACTAGGCTCCTTCCTTGAAGCCCACGCAGGTAACATAATAAATCATATGGAATCCGGCTGTGCGGAGGGCACAACCGTTATTGTTGAGGACCTGTTCTATAATGTTCCCGCGAGGAAGAAATTCCTTAAAAAGGATGCCACAGAGGCAGCATCAATTTCAGCCATAGTCGAAAAGGTTGCTATGTCAAGATCTGATATTTCCTTCAGGTACATAGTTGACGGCGAGGTTAAGTATGTTACCGCGGGAGACGGCAAGCTAGAGGACGTAATTTATGCCATTTTGGGCAGGGACGTGGCTAAAAAATCAATTAAGGTTGAAAGAGAAGACAACGGAATTAAGGTGAGTGGATTTATTTCCACACCCGAGCTTGTAAGGGCAAACCGTAATATGGAAAATTTCTATATTAACTCCCGCTTTGTTAAGAGCAAAACTGCAATGGCGGCGCTGGAGCAGGCATTTGTTTCTTACATACCAAGCGATAAATTCCCCTTCTGTATACTTAATATTGAGATTGACCCAAGCACCGTGGACGTAAATGTTCACCCGGCAAAGCTTGAGGTTAAATTCTCCAACGAGAAGCTGGTTTTCGATGCTGTATATTACGCAGTAAGAACAGCGCTTACAAGTGAAATTGAAAGACCAAGCCTTTACAAGGAGCCGGAGGAAAAGCTTAGCCAAAGGGCACAGGGGCTTGTAAACACTCCTTTTCCTGTTACCGACAGAAGTGCCGAGGCACCAAAGCCGCAAAGAATTGTTTTTGACACCAACACAAATGTAGGCACACTGCGTCAGGACAACACCATTGACTACTCCTCACTTATAAAAAAGGAAGAGGAAAAAAAGGTAGAGCCAAGTGTTAGCCTGCCGGTAGATACCTATGCCACCGAGGATGCCTTTTCACTTAAATTCCCAACCGCAAAGGCGCAACCAACGTTACCAAAAGCAGAGCCAATCGAACTTACCCCTACAATAGAGAAAAAAGACGAAATTGTCGAGCCTGTGTCTAAAAAAGCCATAGTTCCCGACTATAAAATTATAGGCGAGGCGTTTAATTCTTATGTGATTGTGGAGCTTGGCGATATAATGTATCTTATAGACAAGCATGCCGCCCACGAAAGAATAATTTTCGAGGATTTGAAGGCGAAGCTTAATATGGAGCAAAGGACCTCGCAAATGCTTCTTTTACCGTTGGATGTTATCGTAAGCGGCGAGGAGCTAAGCGCACTTAACGAGTGGCAGGAGGAAATAAAGAAAACAGGCTTCGGCTATGAGATAAGGGGCAACAAGGTCCTAATTGACGAAATCCCCGCAGAAATTGAAATTTCCGCAGCAACCGATGCGTTTTTAACATTAGCAAGCAAGCTTGCAAGTGGCGAGGCGGAGGCAGACAGGTCAAGATATGAGCGCTTTGAAAAGGCGCTTTATCAGACATCCTGCAAGGCAGCCATCAAGGCAGGCAGAATTTATGATAGTGAGCATATTAAGTGGATTTGCGACAGGGTTTTAACCCTTGACAATATCAAATATTGCCCGCACGGAAGACCGATTGCATTTGAAATCACAAAGCACTTCCTAGAAAAGCAATTTGAAAGGATTAAATAATGTTTGAAGTTATAAAGCAGGAGGGTAGGGCAAGACGTGCCCGTCTTGAAACCGTCCACGGAACAATAGAAACACCTGTATTTATGAATGTTGGCACCTGCGCCGCAATTAAGGGCGGTGTTTCAACTACCGACCTAAAGGAGCTCAAATGTCAGGTGGAGCTGTCAAATACCTACCATTTACATATTCGCCCGGGCGACAAGCTGATTCACGACCTTGGCGGCATACACAAGTTTTTCAACTGGGACAGGCCCGTGCTTACCGATAGTGGTGGATTTCAGGTTTTCTCCCTTGCAAAGCTTCGTAAAATCAAGGAGGAGGGTGTATATTTCGCCTCTCACATTGACGGTAAGCGCATTTTTATGGGCCCTGAGGAGTCTATGCAGATTCAGTCAAACCTTGCATCAACCATTGCAATGGCGTTTGACGAATGTATTGAAAACCCTGCACCCTACGATTATACCAAGGCATCCTGCGACAGAACTGTAAGGTGGCTTGAACGCTGTAAGGCGGAGATGGAAAGGCTAAATTCCCTACCGGAAACAATAAACAAAAACCAAATGCTTTTTGGCATAAATCAGGGTAGCACCTACGAGGACCTAAGAATAGAGCATATGAAGGAAATTGCAAAGCTTGACCTTGACGGCTATGCAATCGGCGGTCTTGCGGTTGGCGAGAAAACCGAGGATATGTATCGTATCATTGATGCGGTTGAGCCCTATATGCCAAAGGACAAGCCAAGATATCTGATGGGCGTTGGCACACCGTGTAATATTATCGAGGCTGTATATCGTGGAGTAGATTTCTTTGACTGCGTTATGCCATCAAGAAATGCACGCCACGGCAACCTATTTACTTGGAACGGAAAAATGAACATAGTTAACGAAAAGTATATGGACGACCCTCGCCCCATTGATAGCGGCTGTGGCTGTCCTGCTTGCCGTAGCTATTCAAGAGCCTATATAAGACACCTAATCAAGGCAAAGGAAGCACTTGGCATGCGTCTTTGCGTGCTTCACAATCTTTATTTCTATAATGAGCTTATGGAAAAAATCAGAGAAGCGCTTGATGAGGGTAAATTCCAAGAGTTCTACGACAAATATCACGTATTTTTAGGGGAAAGAAACCCGGATTAAGGAGAAAAATATGAACAACAAAATGCTCTTTAAGGACGGCAAGCCAAAGGCGCTTACCTTCAGCTACGATGATGGCGAGAAGCAAGATATTCCGCTTATTCAGCTTTTTAACAAATATGGCTTAAAGGGCACCTTTAACCTAAATAGTGGTCTTATGAGCGAGAAGGTTGACGAAAAGTCCTCAAAGGTTGCACTAGAGCAAATTCCCGAGGTTTATAAGGGGCACGAGGTTGCAGTGCATTCCTCTACACACCCATTTCTTGAAAGACTGCCTGAAACATTGCTCGTTAAGGAAATAATTGACGACAAGGAGCTTTTAGAGAAGTACACAGGCTATGTTGTTCGTGGTATGGCATATCCCTTTGGCACATACGGACCAAGCGTTTTAAGAGTTATAAAGGATTGCGGCATCAAGTATTCAAGAGGCGTTGGCGCACATCATAAATTTACTATTACAGAGTCCCATAAGTGGCTTGAAATGGACACCACCTGCCATCAGGCGGACGAAAAAATCTTTGACCTTGCAAAAAGCTTTGTTGAGGATGATCCGTTTGCAAGGTGGTCCACAATTGAGGGCTGGCTCTTCTACATTTGGGGACATTCCTATGAGTACAGAACAGATGAGGACTGGGCAAGGATGGAAAGACTATGCCAAATGCTCTCAGGCAGGGACGACATTTGGTATGCAACCAATATTGAAATTTACGACTATATAGAGGCATACCGTGGACTTGAATATTCAGCAAACGGCAAAATAGTGTTCAATCCGAGCGCTATTGATGTATGGATGTCTTGCCAGGGCGAGAATATAAAAATTCCGTCAAGACAAACAGTAATGCTAAAGTAAAAAGCAGGGCAAAAGCCCTGCTTTTTTTGTAAAAAACGACACGGGGTCGCGTTTTTTGTTAGATTGTACCCGTAACCACAAGGGTGCTTGTGCCGGGAGTTATACTCCAAGCTCCGCTTGTAGTGTCTTGCGTGTAGGTCGCAGCGGGAACAGTTATGCTGCCTGCCACGCTTTCAAAAAGACCTGTTGCCTGATTGTAGTTATACTCGTTGCCCTCTGTCCAAGCTGTACCATTGAAGGTAGCTGTAACATCTGTTAAAATTGGGTCGAATAGGTCAGTTATAAAGGAGTTGTCTGTTGCTACAACAGGTGTGTTTCCTGTGTTCTGAATTACAAAGGTGTAGGTTACTGTGCCGTTATCATTAACGGGAACAGGGCTGATAGACTTAGTTATACTAAGAATGGGGGCATTTATCACAGTAACAACCTCGCTGTCAGTAATAGGTCCAACTCCTGTACCGGATACAGTGGCTGTATTTGTAATAGAGGAGCCGGATGCCAAAGGAGCAAGTGCATTTGTCGAAACCTCATAAACAATAGTTGCGTTTCCGTTTGCAGGAACAGATATTCCATTTACTACAAGCTGGTTTTCGCCGCTGACCGTAGGGGCGGGCTGTAAAACGCCGTCTATATAGTAACGGATTGTGCCGTCAGTATATGAGAGAGGAACAAGAGTGCCTGTGCCAAACTCATAAGCGCCAAGGTCGTCAGTTAAGGTAAGACCACTTATAGCTACCGAGCCGGTGTTAACAATGCTAACAATATAGGTTATGGTGTCATTTGCACCATAAACATTAGAAACCGCAGTTTTACTTACAGAAAGCACATCTAAAATCTCGCCAACCGCCACATTTGAGTTGGTTACTGTGTCCCTGTAGGTAAGCTGGGCTTGGTTAGTAAAAGTTGCCATATAAAATCCTTTCATGAGGGCTAAGCCCTCATTTATAGACTATGCCAAAATAGATAAAATGACATAAAAAAGCGCAAGGCTCAGCCTTGCGCCTTTTTACATAGTTCTATAAAATGCTCAAATATTTTAATTCCATCAACAGAAAAATCATTTTTATATTCAAGGCACATTCTTTCGGGATGAAATTGCACACCAAGGTAGGGAAGACTCTTGTGCTCAAAGCCCTCAATTATTCCGTCGTCAGAGCAAAGCGTAGCCACAAGCCCCTCACCAAGTGCCTTTATTGCCTGATGGTGGTTGCTATTTACCGAAAACGCCTTTTTGTACATCTTATAAAAGGCAGAGCCATCTGATGCACGTACCAAATGATATGCGTCAGCACCATTTTCCCCACGGTGCGATATGTCCGAGCTTATATCCTGCACAAGTGTGCCGCCAAGGGCAACATTAAGCAGCTGAAACCCACGGCAAATACCCAAAACAGGCTTACCCGTGTCTAAATATGCCTTTAAAACAGCCATTTCAGCTTTGTCCCTTTCCCTGTCAAAGCCATAGCCACCTGCTATTTCCTCTCCATAAAGCTGTGGGTGTATATCATTGCCTCCGCAAAGCACCAGCCCGTCGTAGTCTGTGTGTTGTACCTCGGACAAATATTTTATCGTTGCATCAACCCCAAGGCTAAGCACAGCCTTAAGATAATTCTCCCTTTTTTGATTTGCGAGCAGTAATATTTTCAATTTTATCACCTCGTCTCAAATTATACCATATGTGGTGCTACATTTTCAACTTGTTTGCATAGAAAAAATAGTATATTTTTTCTAAAGCTATCGACAAAAGCTGTGAAGTGTTGTATAATTTATTTGTAAATAATTTTTCAAGGAGAAATGCTATGCCAATGCAAATGTGCTTTCGCTGGTACGGCGAGGGTAATGATAAAATCAAGCTATCCGATATCAAGCAAATTCCCGGTGTTACGGGAATAGTTTGGGCGCTCCACAACAAAATGCCCGGAGAGGTTTGGGAAATAGAGGAGATAGCCGAGGTTAAGCGCCAGCTTGACGAGTACGGCTTTAATATGGACGTTGTTGAGTCGGTAAATGTTCACGACGACATAAAAATAGGCTTACCCACAAGAGACAAATATATCGAAAACTACAAAAAATGTATTCGCAACCTTTCAAAATTCGGAGTAAAGGTTATTTGCTACAACTTTATGCCAATCTTCGACTGGACAAGAAGCAATCTTTTCCACCCCGTTGGAGATGGCTCAACAGCTCTTTTCTACGAAAAGAATATGATTCAAGACGACTACAATGCTATGGCAAAATACATTCTTGATTTCACCGAGAAATACGGAATGTCCTTCCCTGGCTGGGAGCCGGAGCGTATGGCAAGGCTTGACGAGCTTTTCCGTGCCTACGAGGGTGTTGACCACGAAAAGCTGTGGGCAAACCTTAAGTATTTCCTTGAGGCAATTATGCCAACCTGTCGTGAGTGCGATATCAAAATGGCAATCCATATGGACGATCCACCGTGGGATATATTTGGCTTACCAAGGCTTTTGGTTGACGAAAAGAGCATAGGTCGCTTCCTTGAGATGGTAGACGACGAATACAACTGTCTGACCCTTTGCTCCGGAAGCTTAAACGCAAATCCGGACAACAATGTTGCTCAAATTGTTCGCAAATATTGCAAGAGAATTGCTTTTGCACACATAAGAAACGTCAAGCACTTTGAAAATGGCGATTTTACCGAGGCAAGCCACAGAGACTGCGATGGCGATACAGGAATTATAGATATACTAAGGGCATATCACGAGGGTGGCTTTGAGGGCTATATCCGTCCCGATCACGGCAGACACCTTTGGGACGAGGGACCTGGTAATGTTCGCCCGGGCTATGGACTTTACGACCGTGCCCTTGGCATAATGTATATGCTGGGCATATGGGACACTCTTGAAAAGGAAAAGGAGAAAAAGCAATGATTAATTTACCACTTAACATAGACTACACAGGAAAGGTTGTAGTTGTAACAGGCGCCGGTGGACTTATCTGTGGCGCTATGGCACGTGCCTTTGCACAATCCGGTGCTAAGGTTGCCGCCCTCGACTTAAACGGCGAGGCAGTAAATAAGCTTGCCGAGGAGCTTAGCTCGGAGGGCTTTATTTGCAAGGGCTACGAGGCAAATGTTCTGGACCCCGAGGCGCTAAAGGCTGTTCACGAAAGAGTAGTGTCGGACCTTGGCACCTGCGATATTTTGGTAAACGGCGCAGGCGGAAACAACCCAAGAGCAACAACAGATAATGAATATCAGCACGAGGCAAAGGAGGGTGGCAAATCCTTCTTCGACCTTGACCCATCGGGTGTTGACTTTGTTTTCAAGCTCAATTTTCAGGGCACACTTCTTCCTACACAGGCATTTGCCAAGGATATGGTAGAAAAGGGAAGCGGCTGTATTCTTAATATTTCCTCAATGAACGCATATACACCGCTTACAAAAATTCCGGCATACTCAGCCGCCAAGGCAGGCATTTCCAACTTTACTCAGTGGCTTGCAACTCACTTTGCAGGCACAGGCATTCGTTGTAATGCAATTGCCCCGGGCTTTTTGGTTTCCGCACAAAACAGAGCACTCTTGTTCAACGAGGACGGCACACCAACTGCCCGTAGTGCAAAGATTCTAAAGGGCACACCAATGGACCGTTATGTTGACGCAGGAGAGCTTCTTGGCGCAACCCTTTTCCTTTGCGACGATAAATCCGCATCAGCCATAACAGGCGTGGTTCTTCCAATCGACTGTGGCTTTGCCGCTTATTCAGGTGTTTAATTAATAAAAAAAGGCACTCAATTGAAGTGAACCCCAAATAGTTCACAAAAAATAAAAAGGCAAAAACCTCTTATGGTATAATGAAACCATAGGAGGTTTTTAATTATGGCTAAAAAAGGACAAAAATTCAAGAGTTACACAAAAGAATTGAAAGAAGAGATA
>JAFUJS010000019.1 GCA_017468115.1 Clostridia bacterium
ATTTATTATTATTCTTTATTATTATTTATGTTTAATATTCGAACTATATATGTTAATAAATTCACCTACTATTTATCAACAATTCTAATCATTCATACATTCAAATTTTAAACCACTTCCATATTTCAAAATGAATACCCTGCAAATGTTCTTTTCTTATTTACTTGTTCAAAGCTATCAGACTTGCTCTTTTCCTCTTCAGTCTCATTACTCAAATTTAACTGAACATCACAGCTTAGCTTATTAAACATTGTTGAATCAAATTTAAAATATCTCTTCCTTGGCATACCATGATACATAACTTTAATAATGCCATATTCTTCAAGCTCTTTACAAGCAATTAACTGCTGGTGTCTACTTAGACCTGTATTATTTAAAATGTTTTCAACTGTACTAAAGAACCAGCCACCTTTCAGCAAGCCATCTCTGGCTTCCCAGTATTTATATTCAGAATAAATCTCTGACAACATAACAGCTGTATTTAAATTAAACTTTCTTATAAGTGGTCTTGGCACTCTGACAAAATCACTTTCAAACACCTTGTCTAATTTATTTGTCATATTACTTACACCTCCTTTCAAAATTATTAAACTTTTATTAAAAACAAAAATCTCCTCAAATTTTACTGCTAAAATAAATGAACAACCCGAAAAGCTCGAATATTACCCCCGAGCAAGCTGTTCAAAAAATTTATTTAACACAAAGGAGACATTTATGTTAACCCCAGAAACCATTGATTTAATTTATGAAATCCACAACCTTGAAACTTATCCAACAGAATTTGATTGGACTGCTGTTTCAGCTGCTATTTCCTTAAGCCCTTATTATGTACCGCCGGGCAATGATACTGAACGCTTTTCACATGCTCTTGAAAACACTATTAAGGCAGGAGAAACCTTGGGCACGCAAATTTTCGCAACAAGACAAGACGATAGATCACTTGAACTATGTATTGCATTTACGGTTGGTTATTTGTCAATTCTTTTAATAAAGAACTTTATTGATATAAATTATTTTGAAGCCCAAGTAAATAAATTCAAAGTTGAAAACCCACCAGACAAAGAATTACTCAAAGACTATTTATTCAAGCTCTCAAAGGAACAGCTCCAAGAATTTTTTGAAATAATAATTAATTTCAATCTTGATGATTGTTTTCTTTCTGGTGCCGGAGCCTTTGATGTGATTCAAGAGCTTAACAACAAATGCTTGGCAGCTGATGAAAAAATTAAGAAAGTATCTGATATTGAATTTTACAATGATATATTTGAACAGAGTGCAAGACTTTTTGCTGACTACTCAGGAAACTTCTTTGAGATACTTCCACCTGAAACAATAGCCGGTATTTTCTTTAAACATCTTGATAAGAATAATTATATTGTCGGACACATTGCAGAGCTTATCTACAAAGAAGGACACGACTCAGCAGTAAACTTTATTTGCTCTATTAAATCATAATATAAATCTTCTTTGTGCGAAGAGGGAGCCCAGACACTCAACCGTCAGGCCCCCTCTTTTCCTTCATATTAAAATGTAAATAATGGTGCATATGTTGGAACTCTTCTTGCTTTCCTTAACCTGAATATATTAACACCATAAACTTTATATTCACGTGTATCTCCTAATTTAAATTCAGATAGTTTTTCAGTTGTCTTGATATAATTGGTTCTCATTTGTTTTTCTCCTTATTATTTAATAGTCAAAATTGACGGATTTGTTATGTTATTTTCAACTAGTGCTATTGCCAAACTATCTATTTCACCAAGTAATATATGGAAATTGCAATCGGGATCATAGGAAACATTGTAAGCGTAAAACTCAAAACAAAAACTGTTTTCTGTATGCTCGTAAGTATCAACCAAATATCTATCTTCGCCATCAATTAAATCTTGTTTTAATAGTTTATAGACTTCTGGAGCGGCATGTTTTTCCGCATAATTAACAGGAAGAAAACATACATCTGAAACCAGCTGAGTACTCCACCATCCTTCTTCCTCATTGTAGTTTGCTTGAACTAATGCGTAGACCAAATTCTCTTCCTTCTTTTTAGAAAAGAATCTTTCCAAAGTTCTACGGGTGTAATCTAACACATTTGTTTCTTTAGGTATTGTTTTAATTAAATAATTCATCATTTGTTACACTACCTCCTTAAATAAATCTAGAATCTACCGGAATTATAACCGGTCTATTGGGATTAACTGTTGAATTATTGATGCAATCATCAAAGACATTTCTTGAATCTGTTTGCAAGGCTTGACTTGTCGCTTGGGAAGTTTCTCCCAAGCGTTTCAACTGTGTGGCTTTATTAATGCAATACACGACATTTGCATATGTATTACCTTCCCATATGTTGTGTTTAACATGCACCATGCCACGGGCGCCTGTCCACTGTCTATAAGCAGATAGGTCATAGTTAGTAATGCCAAATGAATTGAAGAAAGCTCCAATACGTTGGTTTGTTTTCTGTGGGTCATTATAATCAAACGACATACAATACCACAGTTTAGAATTGAATCCCTCAACCTCAAGTTCGATTTCAAAGCCTTCATTGCCATTCTTAAACACCTTTGGCTCGGCTTGAACAATACAAACTCTGTGGTCTCCCTCTGGAATTAGTGCAAAATCATATTGATGATCCTTATATTGCGCCTCATCATAGCGCCAATTTGTAATACTCATCTGAGAATTTACCTCCATAATTATTTATATAGTTTGTATTACATCAAAACCTTGATGTTTGGATTCTTCTGTTGTATGCTAAGCACCATTGCTGGATACTGAAATGCTGATTCTGCACCACAATTGTAGAGTGTTTCAGCTACGTTTTCGGCCATAATCACATTCTTGCTTATATACTTACAAATGACATCTATAATCGTTTCTTTATCTAGATATTGATCGTAATAGCAAATGCCTCTTTCTTCAACAAACTCACTATAGTATGGACTTTCCATACTTACCACTGAGTTATCAATCTTGCGGCACATCTCATTAAACTCCACACGCATTGCAGTAAAATCACAGTTCCTCATGAAAAATCTATGGCTATGTTTATAATTAATGAGAATACAGGTGTATTTATCAATATCGTCTAAACTAAGCCTTCCCAAATATGACTTTAATTGATCTTTACTTGGCTGAGGCTCTCTATTCTTCATAACTTGTTCTTCGAAGTATTCTTTGTCAAAGAAGCAACTTACCAATTGTGCTCCAAGAGTAATCCACCCCACTTCCAAAGGCACTTCGCAGATGTCAGTTGATTCAAGAACTGCTGGGACCAAACATTCCATACACTGCACAAAATCTTGTTCATCTTCTGGTTTAGTATAATAATCTCTGTTTCTAATCGCAATGCTAATATCTTCGGGCGTTAAATTTGCCAATTCGTCTACATTTGTTACATCCATAATTTTCTTAATTGTCTTGATGACTTTCTCATTATCAGTTGATATACAATCCAACATGTTTTACTTTACCTCCTCTCTTTGAATTTCCTTAGGTTGTTTCTTATTTAATACATTCATTATTTGAATTCCTTTCTATATAAGTTTATTTGTTAAATTAAGTTTATGTAAATGGATGAGTAGATGTTTAACGCTAAGTAAACTTATCATCCGTGGGTTTCGCAATATTTATTTTCACCTCAATCGCCTCCTTCGCATTGTTTTGGGTTCGTTAAGCTTGATTAAGTTTCCTATATTAATTAATAAGGAAGGAATTTTTCAAGCAACACGAAGTTCTCTATAAACAACTGAATCTATAGCAACGAGTGTAAACCAACGCTCAGTTGCTTTTTTTAATACAGTGCAATATACTTGTGTTCCAACCGGAAGACGATTGAAAACCGCATAAGCATTTTCCCCGTTTTCCATTTCTAAATAAATACCTTTTGATGTACAGCAAGACACAATCGCCTTGACCGAATCCCTGATTTCAAATTGCATCTTTTCACCTCCATAATGTATTTTATATATAAGTTTTATCAACGAATTTCGTCAGTTCCACGCTCCTCCGCTGATTATTCAATTTTCAAAGATCGTTTGATGTTTTTAGTTAGAATATCAACTCATTTTTTTCTCCTTACATGTATATTTTACCAATTTAATGTGTCCGTCCGGTCGCTCAGCAAACTACCAATTCCACCTTCAAAATTTATTTTTATTACTTTTTTATACTCCTCTCTTTCTCAACCTCGCACTTACATTTTAAACTTTTCGCCCTTCGGTTCGGTCGGTTGAGAAACTACATTTAACATCATAAAATTCAAAATTTTCAAATACTTTTTACCCCTTCATTTCTTGCTTGATTGTAAATACATTTTACTCTTTTACCAAGTCTAGACGGTCGGTTGAGAAACTACATTTATAAAACTAAAAAAGACCTCGAAATGAGGTCTTTTCTTTTATATTTCCAATTTAATTTCTTTCTTATATTTATAATAACTATTTCGTGAACAACCACACAAAACAATAACGTCTGGGTCTTCAAGAGTTCCACCAAAATCCTTACAGTGCTTTTTAATAATTTCTTTGCACTCAATGCTTTTCTTGGTAGTAAGTTTAATTCCTTTGGGTATTCCTATTTTAACTCCTGCTTTCTTTGCTTCTCTAATTCCTTCTGATATTCTAGTGTGCAAATCTGAAACTTCTTTTTCAGCCTGTTGAAAAGCTATTTTGATTTGTTCCTCTGCAAGCGCTAATAAAAAATTATTAATAAGATTTATATTACCTTGAAAGAATTCATCAACTGCAACGTTACCAGTGTTGATAGACACCTTCAATAAATTATTTCTAGTGCTATCCAATACAGATGTATTTATAAGTGGTTCATTTAAGAATATTAGAATAACTCCCATTTCATACAATCTTTTGTAATCCTTAAAGCCTTCTTCTTCATCACGGCTCATTCTTGAAACACTGTCAAATACAATAGTATCCCCTGGTTGCACTTTACTCATAAGCCATTCCCAACGTGGTCGGCTCATTGTAGTTCCTGTGTAAAACTCTTTAATGATGACAGCCTTAGGAAAGACAGCTAATATGTTTGTTATCTGTCTTTGTAATTTTTGATGAACTGTTGATACTCTACAATACGCATAAATCATAATTTTAATCTCCCTTTCAGCACAAAAAGATTCTTTAGTTTGTTTCTATGCTTTAATTATGCCGTGTTTCATATCAAAATACAGCGGGTTTTGGTACAAATTTTTAAAACTTTCTTTTTATACTTGTTTTCGGTTCGAATTTATAATATAATTGACTTAACAAGTTATATTGAGGAGATTATATTATGGCAATTAAATGGTTTTATAAAGAAGATTTTATCGTTATGAAGTTTTATCTTGATAACGAAACATCTTGGCAAAAGAACTTACACATAGTAATGAATGAATTAGACTCCAATGGATTTGGTGCTAGAACAAAGAAATCGGTTATAGCTCGTATTGGTAATTATAAATACTTACACACAGGTAGCGGTCTTTCTCATGTAGCAGATCAAACCCGCTTTATGTACAGTGCTTGGAAATCAATCATGACCAAACCTCATGTTTATTCTAGCATCAGAGCAACTGTAGCCTCCACTTATGTTCCTCGTCCTGCGGAAACTCCAGAGCTCCGTATGGCCTCAGAGCGTTTCGAATTAATTACTGTCTCACCTAAATCACTAGCTCCTTCGTTCGCAGTAGTTTTATTTAAGCTTATTGATAAGCATGCCTTCGCTAAAGATTCTGAAGTATACAAAGCTGCACAAGTAAAACGCGATGTATTTTCTGCAATCAAATGTGGCAAAAACAAAGGTGTTTCCAAAAGAACTGTTATGCAGCTCTGCATTGGCGCAAAATTAACTTATGAAGAAGCTGTTGAACTTATGGAGTCAGCAGGATATGCTTTTGCAAAAAACAATCTTACCGACGTTATTGTGGCTGAATGTTTGAAGCAAGGCATATACGACATATTTGAAGTAAATGAATCTTTGTATGAATCAGGAGCAACTCTGCTCTTCGGCGAAGAACAATAAAGCAAAGAAGCAAGCGGCAAAAAACCGCTTGCTTTTTTCATTTTCATATCGACCAAGTATATATATTAATTAATAATGAAGGAAACTGTTATCACATATCACAAATAAGCATTTCATAATTGCAAATTTGTTGCAAACAAAATCTTCCATGTATTCGCAAACAAATAAATCCTCGATATAATTTTTATAATTGAATCGAGGAGGAAACAAAATGAAAACTGTAAACATTGGAGACACAATAAAAATTATATCTATGAAGGATGAGCCTCATTATACCAATCGTACAGGAGTTGTAACTCATATCGACGATGTCGACCAGATACACGGAACTTGGGGTGGGTGTGCTATCATTCCAGAAGTTGATACTTATATAATATTGACAAACAAAAATGCCAGCCCTGATTAAAGGACTGGCCGTTTAGTATTATTCAAACATATATGAAATATTAACTGATGAATTTGAGGTTCCGTATGTGATAACAACGCTTTCAAACCCATTTTGATTATATTGAATGGTTATTTTCATATCAATTAACGATTCATTACGATTTAAAAAGTCTGATGGAGAGCTTACTGTTGCAGTAAATTTTCCCTCTTCTTCTTTAACATCTGTAAAGTAATTTTTATCAAATTTGAAATTGCCACTTAATTCATCATATTCTGGTATTGTTACAGCATCACCATTCAAGGTCGTCACTTTTCCATTTTCAATTGTAGCAACGCCCTCGTGCTTAGATTTGAAATCGGGAGAGATATTTTCAAAATTTCCATCTGTAGGAAATTGATTCAATTCCTCTATAGAATATGTGACATTTGTTTTTGTCAAAACATAATTTGATTTCAATTCTATTCCTTTGGATACAGTAGAAATATTAAGTGTTATCTTGCTATATTCTTTTTCACAGAATTCATTTAGTGTTTCATAAATACTCTTTTCATTATTATCTACTATTCCTTGGTTACCAGAGTCAGTCGAGCTATCAGTCCCAGTTGAATCTTCTCCGCCACAAGAAGTAATGCAAAGTAGCACAATCATCATAAAAATCAAAGATATTAATATTTTTTTCATTTTATGCCTCCTTTAAATAAAGAATTTTCTCTTGAGCAGAAAATATATTGCTGCAATAAATGTAATTCCCATAGAACTTAATGGTGCAAATGCAATTTCAGTTGCCTTTTCGTGTTCAGTGTTAGCAACCTCTGCTTCTGCATTATATGCCTCAATGCTTTCAAGCAACTTTTGGTAAGAATGTTCTACCTCCTGCTTTTCTTCCTCATTGAATGTGCAATAAATTTGAATTGCTTCATAAATTTTTCCATAAAGCTCTTCAGACATCGTACTGTCAAGTGCTGCAACTCTGTCATTGAATATTTCAATGTTTTTGTTTATCGAATTATAAGTTGCCATATATGTTGCGTCACCCTCACAAGCAACAACCTCGTTGTCCCAACCTGCAAAAGTGAAGATGTACGTATCATCCTCCGCCTTAATTGGTGTGTTAGGAGCAATTACTTGATCACCATAGTGGTAAGTATTTTCACTTAATACTGTTCCATCCTCATCCTTAAAGATTACTGTATAATCGATATAGGTAGATTCGTATGTAGCAGTATATGTTGCGTTACCTGTGCAATCAACAACTTCTACATCCCAATCCTTGAACATATATGTGTAAGTCTTGTCTGCCGCCTTAGTAGGTGTTTCAGGAGCAATTACTTGATCACCATAGTGGTAAGTTATTTCGCTCAACACTGTTCCATCCTCGTTTTTGAATGTTACAGTATAATCAGTGTACGTAGTTTCAAAGGTAGCGGTATATGTTGCATTACCTTCACAATCAACTACCGTTTTGTCCCAACCCTTAAAGGTGTATGAACCAATTTCATCTGTTTCTCTTACAGGAGCGGTTGGAACGGTCACGGCATCACCATAATGATACGTTTCAGAACTTATAACCTCACCATCATAATTCTTGAATTCAACTGTGTAATCAATGAATGTAGGAGTATATGTTGCTGTATATGTAGCATCACCATCACACGGAACAACCTCTTTATCCCAACCCGCAAAAGCATAGGTATAGGTATTGTCAGCTTTTCTTGTTGGATTTGCAGGCGCAACTACATTATCACCAAAATGGTAAGTTTTGTTGCTTATTTCCTTGCCGTCATAATCCTTAAAAACAACGGTATAATCGATATATTTGGCGTCATAAACCGCTGTATATTCCTTATTACCATTGCAAAAAATAGAAATGTTACCCCAGTTCTTAAATGTGTATGAATATGTATCATCAGACATTCTTATCGGATCTGCCGGAATAGTTATAGCATCACCGAAGTGATATGTCTTTCTGCTTATTACAGAGCCGTCGTAATCCTTGAATACAACTGTATAATTAATAAATGTTGATTCATACTGAGCTGTAAATGATACGTTACCTGTACAAGTTCCAAGAGGCTTGTTCCAAGATGAGAAAGTATAAGTATATGTTTCATCGCTTTCTCTTTCTGGGTCTGCAATTGCTGTAATGGTATCACCATAATGATATTGTACTGTATCAATTACAGTTCCATCCCAATCAAGGAACTTAACGTTGTACTCGATGTATGTAGCTTTATAAACCGCTGTGTATTCGGTGTCACCAACGCAATCAGTTACCGTCTTACCCCAATCCTTAAATACGTAGATGTAAGTGTTATCTGCTTTTCGTGTTGGATTTTCTGGAACAGCAACAGCATCACCATAATTATAGATTTCGCTACTGATTACTTCTCCATTCCAATCCTTAAATACTACGGTATATTCAACATTCGTAGGATTAAATGTTGCAGTGTAAGTTTTATTACCCAAACAAGCAGTTACTTCACTATCCCAACCTGCAAAGCCGTATGTGTAAATATCGTCTGCTGGCTTTGTAGGATCATTTGGAACATTTATTGAGTCTCCGTAGTGGTAGGTATCTTTGCTGATAATGCTACCGTCGTAGTTCTTAAATACGATTTCGTAATCAATATAGTTAGAACTGTATGTAGCAGTGTAAACCACACTTTCGGTGCAATTAGTTACAGGCTTATCCCAACCTGTAAATGTGTAAGTATAGGCTTCATCCGATTCTCTTGTAGGATTATTCGGTTTTGTAATAGCCTGACCATAGTGATACTCATCGCTGCTAATTACTTCTCCATTCCAATCCTTAAATACCACAGTATATTCAACATATGTAGAAATGTAGGTTGCTGTATAAGTCTTATTGCCATCACAAGCAACTACCACTTTATCCCAACCTGCAAAGGCATAGGTGTAAGTGTTGTCTGCTGTCTTTGTAGGTGTTGAAGGCTCAATTACCTTGTCACCAAAATGATAGGTCTTTTCGCTCAATATAGTACCATCTTCATCCTTAAAGATTACTGTGTAATCAATGTATGTAGATGTGTAGGTAGCTGTATATGTTGCATCACCTGCACAATTTACAACTGCCTTATTCCATGACTTAAAAGTGTAGGTATAGATATTATCTGACACCTTAGTCGGCGTTGCTGGTACAGTTACCTTGTCACCATAATGATAAGTCTTCTCGCTTAATATGGTTCCGTCCTCGTCTTTAAAGATTACTGCGTAGTCAATATAAATTGAGTTGTATGTTGCAGTATATATAGCATCGCCATCACAATTTACAACTTCCTTATCCCAACCTGCAAAGGTATAGGTATAAGTTTTATCTGCTGCCTTTATAGGAGTATTAGGCACTGTTACTTTATCTTCATAATGGTAAGTCTTTTCACTTAATACAGTTCCATCATCATTCTTAAAGATTACTGTATAATTAATATAATTTGCATTGTAGGTAGCGGTATACACTGCATTTCCGTCACAGTTGACAACAGCCATATCCCATCCATTGAAGGTGTATGTATAAGTTTGGTCAGCTGGCTTTGTAGGGTTAGAAGGAATGGATACTGTATCCCCATAATGATAGGTGTTTGTACTAATTACAGTGCCATTGTAATTTTTGAATACAACACTGTAGTCAGTATAGTCAACGCTGTAGGTTGCAGTATATGTAGTATCTCCTGCGCAATTTACAACTGTCTTATCCCAACCGGCGAAGGTGTAAGAACCAACTACATCCTCATTTCTTGTAGGATTAGCAGGTATAGTTATCGCATCACCATAATGATATGTCTTGCTACTAATAGTTTTTCCGTCATAGTCTTTAAATACAATTATATATTCAATATAAACAGGGGTATATGTTGCAGTATATATAGCATCGCCATCACAATTTACAACTTCCTTATCCCAACCTGCAAAGGTATAGGTATAGGTATTGTCTGCTGACTTAGTGGGTGTCTCCGGTAGATATACTTTGTCGCCATAATGATAGGTGCCTGTGCTCAATACATTACCATTGTAGTTTATAAATGTAACAATGTAGTCAATATAAGAAATCTCGTAGATTGCAGTATATGTAGTATCTCCTGCACAATTTACAACTTCCTTATCCCAACCTGTGAAGGTGTAAGAACCAATTACATCTGATACTCTTGTTGGATTACTTGGAACGGCTACGGTATCTCCGTAATGATATTTATTACTGCTGATTACATCACCATCGTAGTCCTTAAAAACAACTGTATACTCAATATACGTGGGTGTATAGGTTGCTGTATATGTTGCATCACCTACGCAATTAACAACTGTTTTATCCCAACCTGCAAAGGTGTAGGTATAGGTATTGTCTGTTGCTTTTGTTGGATTTGCAGGAACATTTACACTATCACCATAGTGGTAAGTTTTTTGACTAATCGTGTTGCCGTTATAATTCTTAAACACAATTGTATATTCAATGTAAGTAGCATTATAAACAGCTGTATAGGTTGCATCTCCTTCACAGTTAACAACTGTTTTATCCCAACCCTTAAATGTGTAATTATAGATGTTGTCTGCTTCTTTAATTGGTGTCTTTGGAATTGCTACCGTATCACCATAGTGATAAGTATTTGTACTTATTACCGTGCCATCTTCATCCTTGAAAATTACTGTGTAATCGAAACAAACAACTTCATATATTGCAGTATATGTTACATTTCCTGCACAGTTAACAACCTCGTTGTCCCAAGATTTGAAGGAATATGTACCAACAAGGTCTGTTTCTCTTGTTGGATTCTCTGGAACGATTATGCTATCGCCATAGTGGTAATTATTAGAGCTTATTATTCTACCATCATAATCCTTAAATATTACTGTATATTCTACATAAACAGGGGTAAAGCTTGCTGTATATGTTTTATTTCCACTAACGGTTGTAATATCTTGATCCCAACCATTAAACACATACTTGTAGACATTATCAGATGGTTTGGTTGGAGTAGGTGGTGTAAGAACAGTTCCTGACGGATACGTATCCGAACTTATAATTTCGCCATCTTCTGTTATGAATGTAATCTTATACTCATAGACGAGATCATCAAGGATAACATAAGAAAGACCATTCTCGTCAAAGTAGTTAATCATATATTCATCATATCCACAATAAATGGTTACAAAGTCTGCACCATAGAACGCCAAAGCGTCAATATAAGATTGTGGAGCATAAATGTAAAGACTTTCAAGATTAACACAACCATAGAACAATCTGTCACCAAGCTCGATGATTTTTTTGCCAAGCTTTACAGTTTGAAGTCCGCTACAATCATAGAACGCACATTCTCCAAGAAAATCAACATTATCGCTAAATACAAGCTCGGTAATTCCGTCGCAAGAACGGAAAGCATAAGCACCGATAGAGGCTACTGAATCAGGAATTTCAAGTGCCGTTAAAGCCTTACAGTTATAAAACGCTGCCTCACCAATGGTCTTACACTGATTAGAAAGAGTAATATTCGTTGCAACAACGCATCCATAGAATGCATAATCCTCAATTTCATTTACAGAGTTTGGAACCAATATACTACCAAGTGATGCACATCCATAGAAAGTATGTGATAAAATCTTATCAATACCATTTGGAATATTGATAGATTTCATACTATTACAGTCGTAGAATGCGTATGCGCCAATATAATTGACAGTGTTTGGCAACGTCATTGCTTTTAGTGATTTGCAGCCCTCAAAGGCACGATCACCAACACGCTCAATTGTTCCATCAATTGTAAATGTTGTCATTGCGTTACAATTATAGAAAGCATAATTTCCAATATTAGACGTGCCACTTACAGTTGCATTAGTAAGAAGAATATTGTTACTAAATGCGTAATTTCCTATTTCTGTATTACCTGTTATTGTTACCATCTGACAAGCACTATTTTCAGAAAATGCATGTTCCTTTATAACAACATTACCTTCAATTTTCACCGTTTGTAATCCAGTGTTTGTAGAAAATGCATATTCCCCAATACTTGTCATTCCTGTCAAATAAACATTTGTGACAGTTGGATTTTTATAAAAAGCATATGAGCCAATATTTGTACTAACAATGTTTACTGTTCCAACGCCTGAAAGCTTTTCACGATAAACGTCATTATCAACTAAACCATCAACTCGTCTAATATTCATTACAATTAATTTATCATTTAAGAAACCGTTTGCTCCAAATGAAGAAATTGTATCAGGCATATCAATGTCTTGTAGGTTTAGACAATTAGAAAAAGCGTTATTTCCAACTGTGTGGATATTATCATCAAGAATGATATGGTGAATATGTTGTCCGTTAAGAATACTACTTGCTATTACTCCGCTATTATAATAGAATTTTATTGTAAACTGAGGGTCAACATGATTCTTTGCTTCACAATTGTAGAAAGCGTATTCCCCTATTGTTTTCACACTATCAGGAACATTAATTTGAACAAGCTGATAGCCTCTTGCAAACGCATATCTGCCGATTGTTTCAATTGTCTTAGGAAGCGTTAATTCTGCATATCCGCGATTGTCATAAAACGCATACTCGCCAATTGACTTAAGCGTTTCTGAGAATGTAATTTCCTTAAGACTGTGACACAATGCAAATGAATAATTACCAATTTCGGTTATACCCTCTTCCATTATTACTTTATATACATCGGTATTATAAAGTATGTTATCGGCAACTTTTCCGCTGTTATAACGAATGGTAACTATCAAGTTACTCGAATTATTTGAAAATGCATACGCCCCAACAGTTGAAACGCTATCAGGCATAGAAATGGTTGCAAGCATATTGCACTCATCGAAAGCTTGTTCACCAATATATGTAAGTGAACTAGGTAAATGCAATTGTGTAAATTTATTATATGCAAATGCATCTGAGCTGATAGATGTAAGTCCTTCTGCAAAGGAAATCTCCGATAAAGAATCTCTATAAAACGCACCAGTTCCTATTGAAACAATAGTTCCTTTAAAAGTAATACTTGCCAAAGATGAACAATATGCAAAGGTATAATCATTGATTTCGCTTACGCCAGCAGGAATGCTTGCACTTGCAAGAGAGGAACAACCATAAAAAGCATACGCACCAATGCTATTTATATTTGCAGTCCAGTTAATTGTTGAAAGGGAAGCATCACCATAGAAAGCTCCTTCTCCAATTGTAAGAAGTCCTGCTTTCAATGCTACTCTTTCAAGTGAATTACAGCTTGCGAAAGCATAACTTCCAATATGCTCCAAACTTAATGGAGTTGTTAGTCTTTCAATTGCAGTATTGTAAAAAGCATAATCACCAATACTTGCTACTTCAACACCAATAACGATAGTTTTAAGTTTTTTGCAGTTATAAAAAGTGTAATTGTTAATAGCTGGTACTGTAATACCTATTGTTGCCGACGCTAAAGATGTACAATTGTAAAAGGAATACTCACCAAGATATGTACAAGAATCAGGAATAACTATTTTAGACAATTTTACACAATTACTAAAGCAATGGTCACCAATATATGTTACTCCCTCGGCAATTACAACCGTTGTCAATGAAGTACAGTCTTCAAATGCATTCTCCCCCACATACAAACATGTTTCAGGTATAGTTACCGTATCAAGTCCTGTACATCCGTAAAAAGCATATAGGTCGATTTTTACAATATTGTTTGGAATTGTAACACCTTTTAATGTAGTACAATTTGCCATACCCATATATCCAATGGAGGTTACGGCGTATCCACCGAGTGTATTAGGCAAGGTAATATTGGTACTTGTAGTGGAGCAGCCTACAATAACCGCTTTTCCATTCTCTATAGTGTAATAAAATGTATCATTTCCATTGGTGTAAGAATACTTATCAAGATATCTTACACTTCCTGTATACAAAAAAGCATTTGTGCCAATTGTTAAAGTACCGCTTATACGAGGAACATAAATAACCGCATTTTCGCATCCATTAAATGCTAATTTACAAATAATAGAAGTAGTGTCTGCAAGCTTTATAGAGCCCAGTGTTGTATTGCCTTTAAATGCACGAGGACCAATCACTTTTATTCCACTAGGAATTTCCACGACGCTACTTGTTCCTTTATATGCTAATAAAACATGATTGGAAATAACCATA
The DNA here is from genome assembly GCA_017468115.1 of Clostridia bacterium. Next base: position 14,538 of record JAFUJS010000019.1, read on the forward strand.
TCATCTGTAGAATTATTTATAACTCCGCAGTTTAGAAATGCCCTATCTCCTATAGCTTCAATGGTGCTTGGAAGAATTATTTCTTTGATTTGAGTACAGTTGTGAAAAGCACCATAAGCAATTGTATCTCCACCTGTTACTGTTACTTTTGTTAAACTACTTGGTATGTAGAAAAAGTCAGCATAATATCTAGTATAATTGCTAACTAAATAATAGGAGTTCTTTCCGTATTCACCATCAGTTGGATAAGATGCGGTAGTGCCAGAAGATGTTTTCGCAGAATAATAGCCATATCCTTGATATACCAATTTAGAATTGTACTGTTCCGATTCTTCGTACCATCCAAAAATATATCCAAGCACATATTTCCTGTTATCATATCCACTACAATATGATGCTCCTTGCTCTGCTGCTGGTGCTTGACTTCCGCCTACAAATGGAATTGTCAATTCCTTTAATGAGTTGCATCCGTAAAACGCGGCTGCTCCTATGCTTGTTACGCTTTTGGGAACAACTAGCTTCTCTATTTTAGATAAATTATAAAAAGCTTCTTCTCCTATTGAACTTACAGAATCACCAATAGTAACCGTTAACACGTTTGAACAACCTTTGAAGGCACTTTCACCGATTGTCGTTACATTATTAGGAATTACGATATTCGTAAGGGACGAACAGTTTGAGAAGGCACTTTCGTCAATAGTTTTTAGATTTTCAGGTAAATGAATACTTTTTAATTTTCCACAGCTATAAAAAGAGTTACGATTAATGCTTGTAATATTTGCATGAAATTTAATATTTGTTAATGCATCGCAATCATAAAAAACTTGTATTCCAACAACAGAAATGCCACTTGGTATTTCTATTTCAACTAAAGCATCACAATTATAAAAGCTACTATGGCCAAGTGCGGTTAAGCTAGAAGGTAGAGAGAAAACTTCTAGTTTAGTGCAGTTTCGAAATGCATTAGCACCAATGCTTGTAGTAGTGCTTGGAAGGACTATTTCCTTAATTTGAGTACAGTTATGAAAAGCACCATAGGCAATCGTATTTCCGCCTGTTACAGTTACTTTTGTTAAACTACTCGGGATATAGAAATAGTCAGCATAATATCTAGTATAATTACTAACTAAATAATAAGAGTTGCATCCTCTGTCACCGGTAGTATCATAAGAAGCAGTAACACCAATAGAATTAGGTGCAGAATAATAGCCATATCCTTGATATACAGTTCCCGTTACCAAAAGACTTGTAGACTCTTCGTACCATCCAAAAATATATCCAAGCACATATTTCCTGTTATCATATCCACTACAACATGATGCTCCTTGCTCTGCTGCTGGTGCTTGACTTCCACCTACAAATGGAATTGTCAATTCCTTTAATGAGTTGCATCCGTAAAACGCACTCGCTGAAATTGAGGTTATAGAATTAGCTACTTCTATTTTGGTAATAGAATCACGATATTTATACCACGGAGCCGAACCTTTGGAATACGTGTTAATTGCACCATTTCCACGAATAACAAGTGTGCCTGTTCCCGTATTGACCTCCCACGTAATGCCTGTTCCACAAGCACCTGAATAAACCTCACCTGTTTCTGTAGCAGACACAGTTATAGCACTTGTTGCTATCATCGCCATTACGAATAAGCAGAAAATAAATAAAATCCAAATTTTTGATAATGTTTTTTTCATTTTCATATCCAACTCCTTCAATTTAATTTTTCTTTAATGCTACTTATGTAACTTTCAAGTTCGTTCTTACTTTCGTTGATTTTCTTTTTTGCACAAACACAAAATTCATCTAACTTCAAACATGTAATAACTCCCGCGAGCTTTTCATATTCTTCCTTCTCCTTAGGGTTAAAAAGTGAAAGTATGTTATACAAATATTCTTGATATTTTGACCATAAAAACAAACTATGAAGATTAGTATCATTAATGCACGCATTTTCATCGCCATTTCTTATTTGATTTTCCAAACGGATTAACAATTCTTTAATCTCTTCTTTTTTCTCAATAATCATAAATTTATCTCCTATAACCATTTTCTACATCGAAGTGCAAGTATCAAAACGCTCCAATTAAAAAATAAAAAGAGCGCCAACCGCAGTTAGCGCTCCGAAAAACGCAAACTCCAATTGTCGCCTAACAAAACTAAATAAGAAAGGGATTTCTCACCATAATCATTTAGTGGAGCTTACGTTTTTTCCAAATTCCAAAAATGATTATGACGAAAAAAGGTATAGTTATCCCATGAGAAAAATACCATAAATTTAATTATTTAGTTTTGTTAGGCAGTATTATTATAACATATTTTATGGAAAAAACAACAAAAAATCGAAATTTTTTATAAATGCTCATTGGATAGGGTTTGGGACTTGTTTTCACTTTAGCTTACAAATAACAAATTACAACAAGAAAGCTTAAAAAACGGGCTCATATGAGCTCCATATAAGTGCTTAGACTATGTAAATAAAAGTAATATTTCAAGTATAAAAATACCGTGTGGCTTCTTACACGGGTAGTTTGTGTTTAGTGGAGTAAGTACACAGTTAAAATGTGTGTAGTGGAGCTCTACTTAATTCTTCTGCGATTGCAGAGGGAGAGGGATTTACATTTTCAGACAGGGCTCATATGAGCTCAATATCGCAACAATTATATTTTTAATATAAATCGTTGCGTTATTAAAGAAGGTTTGAATATGGGCTTTGTGGGGCTTCACACAAGTGCTTGAAAGAGGGAGTTTGGTATACAAAAAAGAACCACAGGATTTTGAGGTCCTGTGGCTTGATTTTTTATTAAATTGTGTGCCGATTTACAGATATTTTTTCTGCAATTTGGCATACGATTGGCATATTTGGCATACGGTTCGAAATACCAAAAGTCCCAAAAGCCTTGTAGTATAAGGCTTCGTGGGTTTAGTTATCTGCCAAAGGCTTCATTGTGGGGAAGAGCAAAACGTCTCTTATGGATGCGCTGTCGGTAAGGAGCATTACCAGGCGGTCGATGCCGAAGCCTAAGCCACCTGTTGGCGGCATGCCGTATTCGAGGGCATCTATGTAGTCGTAGTCTACCTCTGCCTTGGAGTCCGGCTCCTCCTTAAGCTTTTCTGCTACCTGCTTTTCAAAGCGCTCCTTTTGGTCGATTGGGTCATTTAGCTCACTAAATGCGTTACCATACTCGGTTGCATTGATAAAGTACTCAAATCTTTCAGTAAATGCGGGATTTGTTGGCTTTCTCTTTGCAAGAGGGCTGTTTTCAACAGGATAATCGTAGATAAATGTTGGCTGAATAAGCTTTTCTTCAACGTAAGCGTCAAAGATTTCAATAAGCACTCTGCCCTTGGTTGCATCCTCTGCAACCTCAACGTGAAGAGCTTTTGCAACCTCTCTTGCGGCTTTATCGTCTGCCCAGTCGTTATAATCAACGCCTGCATACTTCTTTACTGCCTCAGCCATGGTAAGTCTTTCCCACTTGCCCATATCAATCTCTACGCCCTGGAAGGTAATCTTTTCAGAGCCACAGATTTTAACTGCAAGCATCTTGTACATTTCCTCAACAAGGTTCATCATATCCTTGTAGTCGGCAAATGCCTCGTAAAGCTCGATAGTAGTAAATTCCGGGTTGTGCTTTGTGTCCATACCCTCGTTTCTGAAGATTCTACCAACCTCGTAAACCTTGTTCATACCGCCAACGATAAGACGCTTTAGGTAAAGCTCGGTTTCGATACGAAGGGTCATATCAATATCAAGGGTGTTGTGGTGTGTCTTGAACGGTCTTGCGGAAGCGCCGATTTCCATTGGAACAAGAATCGGGGTGTCTACCTCCAAAAAGCCCTTGTTATCAAGAAAGGCTCTGATTTCCTTAAGGATTTGGGAGCGCTTTACAAAGGTGTCCTTAACCTCGGGGTTTACAATGAGGTCAACGTATCTTTGTCTGTATCTTTGCTCAAGATTGGTAAGACCATGGTATTTCTCCGGTAGCGGATGAAGGGACTTTGCAAGAAGAATAGCGCTCTTTGCGTGAACGGAGATTTCTCCTGTTCTTGTTCTGAAGAGCACGCCCTCAATACCGATAATATCGCCAATGTCCCATTTCTTGAAGGCTGCATAGTCCTCGTCGCCAATATCGTTTCTTGAAACGTAGAGCTGAATCTTGCCCTCTCCGTCAAGAAGATGTGCAAAGGATGCCTTACCCATAATACGGCGGGACATCATTCTGCCGGCAACTCTTACTACAATTTCCTCGCCCTCGGCAAGGGTAGCTTCCTTTTGTTCGAAAAGCTTAATCGCCTCAACGCTTGCGTGTGTAACGTCAAACTTTGTGATTTCAAAGGGGTTCTTTCCCTCGTCGCACATAGCCTTTAGCTTTTCTCTTCTTATAATCATTTGCTCGCTTAGGTCAAGTGCCTCAGCTGCTTCATTATTTATAACGTCTGCCATTTTATTTCCTCAAATTATCTCTTTGTTCTTTCAAGGGAAACGATAGTTGCCTCTTCCTCGCCCTTTGGCTTAATAATGGTAACTGTGTCGCCCTTCTTGTGGCCGATTAGAGCCATACCGATTGGAGAATGGTCGGAGATTTTTCTGTTGAGAGAATCAACCTCGTTGGAGCCTACAAGATAGTAGGTAATTTCCTTGCCGTCCTTGTATTTGATTGTAACTGTGGAGCCGATGTTAACAATATTCTTGTTAAGCTCGCCCTCGTCAACAACTACACCGTTTTTAATAAGCTCCTCAAGCTCGAAAATACGGCTTTCAACCTTCGCCTGCTGGTCTCTTGCCTCATCGTACTCACTGTTCTCGGAAAGGTCGCCGAAGGCTCTTGCCTCCTTAAGCATTTCCTTAACCTCGGCTCTTCTTGTAACCTTTAAATATTCAAGCTCGTCAATTAATTTTTGAAAGCCTTCTTTGGTATATTTTGTCTTCTGCTCTGCCATAATAATTCTCCTTATTTAAGTGCATCGACAGCAGCCCTTAGCTGGTTGTCCTCTGCATCTGTTATTTCAAAATAATTTTTGTTCAAAAGTGATTCGTCAAGCTCCACCTCAACATCGGGAACGATGCCAACTCCATCATAATTTTCGGACTTTGGTGGACTATACAAATATGTGGTAAATCTAAGACCTGTGCCGTCCTCAAGCTCAATCAGGCTTTGAACGGAGCCCTTACCATAGGTGGTTGTACCGACAACAACTGCCTTATCGTAATCACGAAGGGCGCAGGTAAACAGCTCTGCCGCACTGGCTGTGTTTCCGTCTGTCAAAACTGCCATCGGAACATCAATACATTCTGCGTCAGATACGTACTTTTCAAGCACAACGCCGTCCTTGTTTGTAACATATACCACATCTCCCTTTGGAAGAAGGAAGTCAAGCATTTGTGTTACCGAATTAAGGGTGCCGCCCGGATTTGACCTCATATCAAAAACCAAGGATGTGCAGCCCTCATCATTAAGAAGGGTGTTTACTGCCGTCTTGAACTGCTCTGTTGTTGACTCATTAAACTCAATAACACGAACCACGCCAACGGTTGGGTCAGACTCATACTTGTGGTAATATACTGTTTCGGTTTCTACCTTGCGTCTTGTGGCAACAAGAGTAAGCTCATTGCCTGCCCTTTGAATGGTAAGCTCAACATTTGTGCCCTCTTTGCCGGCAACACGGTTAATAGCCTCGTAGTAGCCAAGCTCTGTAACGCTCTGTCCGTCTACCTTTACAATAAGGTCGCCTGCCATAACGCCTGCCTCAAGCGCGGGGGAGTCCTTCATAACGGTCAAAACCTTAATGCATTGTGTTTCGGGGTCAAGTCTGACATACACGCCAATACCAACGGTATTGCCCTGTGTCTGGCTTGTTAATGCATAAAAGTCGTCAACTGTATAGTATTCGCCATGCTTATCGCCCACACCGGCGATAAAGCCGTTTGCAACCATATGGGTAATTGTATCATTATCCATTTCGTCTGCTTTTACATAGTAGGTGCGATACCATTTCTCAAGCTCACAGAGCTTAAGATACATATCGTAATTGCGTTGCTCCTCGGGCAAGGTGTTGTAATACTCAATTATGGAGCTTAGCTCCTCAGCGCCCTCATAAGCGGATTCCAAATCCTTTTGAAATTCCTTTTCAAGCTCTGCCTTTTCAAAATTGAAAACAAGCATCATTATGCCGATGGTCATCGAGATTGCAACAGCAACAGCGATTACACCATAAAATAGTGCATATTTTACACTTAATTGCTTATTCATTTTTTCTCCTTTTGCTTTGGTTTTACAAGGAGGTCAATTTCTTAGAACTTAACAGGCTTTGATGTAAGGTAGCGCTTAACCATAAGTGCAACCTTGAAGGTGATTGCGTGGTCAAATTGACGAAGGTCAAGACCGGTAAGCTTTCTTATCTTTTCAAGTCTGTATACAAGTGTGTTTCTGTGAACAAATAGCTTTCTTGAGGTCTCGGACACATTAAGGTTGTTGTCGAAGAACACCTGAATTGTCTGAAGGGTTTCCTTGTCGAGAGTGTCAAGGGAGCCGTGCTTAAATACCTCAGAGAGGAACATTTCGCAAAGAGTGGTTGGAAGCTGATAAATAAGACGACCGATGCCAAGGTTTTCGTAGCTGATAATTTCCTTCTCGCTCTCGAACACCTTGCCAACCTCAATTGCAATCTGTGATTCCTTATATGACCTTGCAAGGTCCTTTACGTTTTCAACGATTGTACCGATACCGATGCCAACCTTGCAATAAAACTCGGAGCTTACTGTGTCAGCGATATTCTGGGCAATTTGCTCAACATCCTGCGGTGTAGCCTCACCCTCTAAATCCTTTACGATAACGATATCCTGCTCGCCTGTGCTGATAACAAAGTCCTTGGACTTGTCAGGGAACATATTTTGAATGATATCGAAGGGCAAAAGCTCTGTCCTTGTGTAAAATCTTACAAGCAATACGGCACGTGGCTCGTTACCATCAAAATGAAGCTCCTTACTCTTTGCGTAAATGTCGCTTGGAAGGATGTTGTCCATAATGATATTTTTGATAAATGAGCTTTTGTCGCACTTTTCATCGTAGAAGCTCTTAATGTTTGCAAGAGTGATTGTAAGGATTGACGCATATTTCTCTGCTGTCTTGTCCTCGCCCTCAACAAAAACCATAAACTCAGGCTTTGCATTGGTACCAATGTGCTGGTATGTATAGCCATCTACAACGATTTTCTCTGTTGTAAACGCCATCTCATCCTTAGCCTTAGCTCTAACCTCTCCCATCAACGAAAGCTCGCTACAAGCGACAACAACGCCACCGTCATCGATAACGCCTATTACTCTGTCTACCGCATCGTGCATTTGATGAATTACGCCCTGGAACAATCTGTTTGACATATTTACCTCCGAACAAAATTGTCGTTTTTGTGCAATTTGTGCACTTAGTATATCTATATTACACTATTTTTACAAAATTTTCAATAGGAAATTTAATATTTTTTTGTGAATTTTGCTATTTTTGTTGTTAAAATGCCCAAAAATCACAGTTCATTTTCGTACACAATACACGATAGAGCAAAGGTGGAAGCGGTCTCGCATCTTAGTATTCTTTTGCCAAGACCCACGCTTTTTATGCCTGCATTTTTAATTTTATCTGCCTCGTCTACGCTAAAGCCGCCCTCGCTACCGATAATGAGCGAGATGGTGGATTTGTCCTTAGCCACCTTAAGTGCGGTTTTTATGGTTGCGCCGTCCTCTGCCTCGTAGCAGAAAAGGGGCAGGCTGCTTTTGCCGGCCTCGCTGACCATTTGGTCAAAGGTCAAAACCGAGCCAACCTCGGGAATAATTCCTCTGCCGCTTTGCTTTGCGCCTGCCTCGGCAATCTTTTGCCAGCGGTCAATTTTCTTTGGCTCGTCCTTTTTGTCTATCTTAACAACGCATCTTTCGGACTTGAAGGGGACTATTTTGGTAGCACCGCATTCAACAGCCTTTTGAATAATTGTTTCCATCTTATCTCCCTTGGCAAGGGCTTGATATAGTATAACCTGATAGCTTGGCTCTGTGTCGCAGCTTGAGCGTGAGTCTACTCTTGCAAGCACCTCTTTGTCGTCAAAAAACTCCAAAATCGTACACTGGTAAAGGTTTTTTTGCATATCGCACACCTCTATCCTCTCGCCTACCGCCATGCGGAGTGCCCTTGCTATATGATGGGCATCGTCGCCCAAAATGCGAACAATGCTCTGTCCGTCTCTTTCCTCAACCTGGTTTTGTCTTATAAAAAATCTTGGCATTTCACTACCCCTTACATTCTTTATATTATAATATTAACACCCTGCCTATTTTTTGTCAAGAAAAAGGTAGCCAAGCATCAAAAATCCCAAGCCAAATAGCGTAACAAAAAGAGCAAACACGCAAGACGAAAAATCTTGCATGTCTGCTCTTTTTTTCTGTTAGTGATGTTTTTGCTGACGCAAAAATGATGTTATGCTACGCATAATGATATTGCTCGCAAATGCTCGCAATGATGTGATGTTTGCCCACTGTGCCGAAGGCACAACATCATTCACGCAGTGAACATCACTGCCGAAGGCAACATCATTTGCCACATCGAATTTTCCCGAAGCGAGCACAGTCGAGCTTTGGGGGTTCACGGTGGGCAAGCATCGTTTAGCGGCAATGCTCCGCTTGGAGCATCACGCTATTGGCTTGGGATTTTGTTTTAGAGCATTACAGCTTTTCCTTAATTATATATTCATCTATTAAGAAATGAAGCTGTACATATTTAGTATTTATGCTTTCTAGCTTATCATCGGGAACATAAATGAAGTATGTTCTGCTGACCTTATCCTGCTTTAGGCTTTGTATCAGCTTCATATCAAGATATATATTGCTTTCGTCGCTCCTTACGTCGTTAAAGGTGTCGAGTATAGGTGCAAAGTCAGTTTCCTCCAAGTAGAGCACGACTATTGTCTCCTCGTTCTTCATTGCTTCGGGTAAAGCAAGGCTTGGGTATTCTTCTCTTATCTGCTCCAGCTCACTTTGGTATCTTATGATAAATGCGGATTTGTCTAAAATATCTTGCTTGCCGTCAATATAATCATATCTGAAAAAGCTTTCATCGCCCTGACTATATTCCCAGCCCTGCCAGTTATCATATTCATATACATCCTCGGTAGTTATTTTGCCACAGGTTATTCCCTTGGTTTCAACCAAATAACTAATTTCCCTCTTTGGCACTAGTAGATAATGATATGTGTATTCATAGTCCATTGGTTCGTTAAGCTCCACATCCGGCATAGCGCATAATGTTCTTTCATACCATAGCTGCTTTATAGTTGCCCCTTGCTCCGTCAAGCAAAGGTCGCTAAAGCCATATTCAATTTCTCTTGAAGCATATTCGTACTTGTTAATTACCTCACGAATTACTACCAAATAATTTTCAACGCCAATGTTTATTTGTGCATCAGAGGTAATATCTGAAATATTTTCCTGCATTTCCGATACGGTTGTTAAGATTTGGAAATACTCCCCTGTTTCGGGAAATGCGTTGCCAATATATTCCTTATCGGTGTTATCAAGCTCCAAATAGGTGTCAAAATATATGGGCTCACAGCTTACCAGCCTTGCAATAGAACCGAAGGGTAGCTTTTCCTCGTCCTGAGACAAACCGCCTTCTTGCGTACCACTCTCAACAGGCGGCACGGGAGTATTGCAGGCGCAAAGGCATAGTGCTAAAAGCATTGACAAAATTGTAATTAGTTTTTTCATAAAATCACTCCTTTTGTTTCCCTCTTTGATTATGGTTTACGTGTGTTTTATGTGTTTTTAACCTTGTTCGGGTTAAGGTGAGGTAAGTTATCCCTCTATTTACATATTAGACCAAGACTTTGACAAAAGGCTGACGTTTTTTTGAAGATTTGTGAAAAGTTTTAAGAAAAAATAAAAAAGCGACACGGGGTCGCTTTTTTATTTTGTTTTAAGGGAGATTGCGCACCAGCCATTTTCGTGGATTTCGTCAATTATTACAAAGCCATTTTCGTTAATGGATTTATACACGTCCTCGCATCTTTCGTCAATTATGCCTGAGATAACAAGGGTTGTGTCCTTGTGCATAAAATTGCCGATGTCCGGTAGCATTCTTATGATGATATCGGCTACAATGTTGGCTGTGATAACATCGTATTTGCCAGCCTTAACGCCCTTTAATAGGTCGGAAACCTGACACTCAATGTTTGTAACCTCATTGTCCTTAACATTTTCCCTTGCAACCTTTACAGCCACAGGGTCAATATCGTAGGCGTAGCATTCCTTAGCGCCCAGCTTTGAGGCGCAGATTGCCAAAATGCCGCTGCCACAGCCCACGTCAAGCATTACGCTACTTTCGTTAACATATTTTTCAAGCAAGGTTGCGCAAAGCCTTGTGGTTTCGTGTGTGCCTGTGCCAAATGCCATACCCGGGTCCATTTTTACAATGATTTCTCCGTTTTTAGCATCGTAGCTTTCCCACATTGGAACAACCACAAGTCTTTCGCCAATTTTAATTGGCTTATAGTATTGCTTCCAGGAGTCTGCCCAGTCCTCCTCGCAAAGAGAGATAATCTCTATTTTTGCATTTTCCAATGATTCAGCCTTAAAGCGCTCATTAAGAAGTCCCAGGCAATCATTAATGGGGGTGTTTGCCGGCACATATGCCGATACTGAGCATACTGTTTTATCTGCGTTCAAAACGCTTTCGTCTATCAAATCTCCATACACGCCATCAAGGATTCTGTCCTCAAGGTCGGAATAGTCCTCAATTTGCAGGCTATTTGAAATCATACTCATAATAGCGACTAATTTATCAAGGTCCTCAACCTTGGAGCTTACCTTGATTTGTACCCACTTATTATTTTCCATATCTGTCCTCATTTTTTGAACTTCTTAAAGAAGCTTGTTTTCTTGGAAAGGTTCTTCTCTCCACAGCTTTCGCCAAATTTTCTAAGTAAATTCTTTTGCTCGTCAGTTAGGTTCTTTGGAGTTTCAACAACCACCTTAACGTAAAGGTTGCCCTTTCTGCCGGAGCGCGGGGAAATAATGCCCTTTTGTCTGATTGTCAAAACGGTGCCTGTCTGTGTGCCCTCGGGAATTTCATAATCCATCTCGCCCTCAAGGGTTGGGATTTTTACTGTTGCGCCAAGAGCCGCCTCGGAGAAGGAGATTGGAAGCTCACAATAAATATCAAAGCCATCACGCTCAAAAATCTTATGCGGAGACACAGAAACCTGTACATAAAGGTCGCCTGTATATCCACCGTTGATGCCTGCATTTCCCTGACCGGAGAGCTGTACCCTCTGACCGTGGTCAATGCCTGCGGGAATATTTACATTAAGCTTTTTATTTACCTTAATTCTGCCCTTGCCGTTACAGTTGGCACAAGGCTTCTTTATCTTCTTACCCTTGCCGTTACACTCGGAGCAGGGACGGGTTGTTTGGGAAATGCCAAACATTGTTCTCTGCTGAACTGATACATAGCCTCTGCCCTGACAGGCGGAGCATTTCTCCATTTCTGTGCCGTTATGGGCACCTGTTCCGGAGCAATCGCCACATTTTTCAATTCTTGAATACTTGATTTCCTTTTTACAGCCGAAAACAGCCTCCTCAAAGGTCAGCTCCAGCTTATAAACCAAGTCCTCGCCGTCCTGTGGTGCGTTTGCGCTTGAGCCTGATGACCTGCCACCGCCAAAGATTGACGAGAATATGTCTCCCATATCGAAGCCACCGAAGTCAAAGCCGCCAAAGCCGCCTCCGCCGTAGCCACCGCCACCCTGCTCAAAGGCTGCATGTCCGAATTGGTCGTACTGCGCCTTCTTTTCCGGGTCGGAAAGAATGGCATATGCCTCGTTAACCTCTTTGAACTTCTTTTCCGCCTCACTATCTCCGGGGTTCATATCCGGGTGGTACTTCTTTGCCATTTGGCGATATGCCTTTTTGATTTCGTCAGCACCGGCGCCCTTATCTATGCCAAGGGTTTCATAATAATCCTGTTTGTCTGCCATATGTCCTACCTATCTAAAACCCCAATTAGGACTGCCGAAAAATCGGCAGTCCTAAGGGTATTTATCTTAGTTTCCTGTTTTGTCCTCAAAGTCGCCATTAAAGGTATCGCCATCAGCGCCTGCACCGCCCTGTGCACCCTCGCCACCTTGTGCGCCGGATGCCTTGTAAAGCTTCTCGCTTACTGCGTAGAATGCCTTTTCAAGAGCCTCTGTATCTCTCTTGATAGCCTCTGTATCATTACCCTTCAAGGTTTCCTTAAGAGTGTCGATTGCGCTTTGTACGCTTGCCTTATCAGCTGCGTCAAGCTTATCGCCAAGCTCGGAAAGAGTCTTTTCGCATTGGAATACCATATGCTCGCCGTGGTTCTTTGTTTCAACAGCCTCTTTAGCCTTCTTGTCCTCCTCTGCGAACTTTTCAGCCTCCTTAACTGCTCTGTCAATATCCTCATCGCTCATATTTGTTGAGGATGTGATAGTGATGTGCTGCTCCTTGCCTGTGCCCTTATCCTTTGCTGAAACATTTACAATACCGTTTGCGTCGATATCAAATGTAACCTCGATTTGTGGAACGCCACGTGGAGCCGGAGCGATACCGTCAAGGGAGAACATACCAAGGGTCTTGTTGCCGCTTGCCATTTCTCTTTCACCCTGCAAAACGTGAATTTGTACAGAGGTCTGACCGTCTGCCGCTGTCGAGAATACCTGTGATTTCTTTACAGGAATTGTTGTATTTCTTTCGATAATCTTTGTGCAAACACCACCGAGAGTTTCAATACCCAAGGAAAGTGGTGTTACGTCAAGGAGAAGAAGGTCCTTAACGTCGCCGCCAAGAACACCGCCCTGAATTGCAGCACCGATAGCTACGCACTCGTCAGGGTTAATGCCCTTGAATGGCTCCTTGCCGATAAATCTCTTAAGAGCCTCTTGAACTGCCGGGATTCTGGAAGAACCACCAACCAACAAAACCTTGTCGATTTCGGATGTGGAAAGTCCTGCGTCCTTAAGAGCCTGCTTTGTTGGAACCATTGTCTTTTCAACAAGGTCAGCTGTAAGCTCGTCAAACTTAGCTCTTGAAAGGTTAGCATCAAAGTGCTTAGGACCTGTTGCGTCTGCTGTGATAAATGGAAGGTTGATGTTGGAGCTTGTAACGCCTGAAAGCTCAATCTTTGCCTTCTCAGCTGCTTCCTTAAGTCTTTGAAGCGCCATCTTATCCTGACGAAGGTCAATGCCGTTTTCAGCCTTGAACTGGTCAGCAATCCAGTTGATAATTCTCTCGTCAAAGTCGTCGCCGCCGAGACGATTGTTACCTGCTGTTGCCAAAACCTCGAATACTCCGTCGGAGATTTCAAGAATAGATACGTCGAATGTACCGCCGCCAAGGTCAAATACCATAATCTTCTGGTTCTCTTCCTTGTCCATACCGAATGCAAGTGCTGCAGCAGTTGGCTCGTTAATAATTCTCTTTACCTCAAGGCCTGCAATCTTACCTGCGTCCTTTGTTGCCTGTCTTTGAGCATCGCTGAAGTAAGCAGGAACTGTGATAACTGCCTCTGTTACGCTTGTGCCAAGGTATGCCTCTGCATCAGCCTTTAGCTTTTGAAGAATCATAGCAGAGATTTCTTGTGGTGTATAGCCCTTACCGTCAATATTTACCTTGTAGTTAGAGCCCATTTCTCTCTTGATGGAGCTTACTGTTTTGTCAGGGTTTGTAATAGCCTGGCGCTTTGCAACCTGACCAACAAGTCTTTCGCCTGTCTTTGTAAATGCTACAACTGATGGAGTTGTTCTTGCTCCTTCAGGATTTGGTATTACAACAGGCTCGCCGCCCTCAAATACTGCTACACATGAGTTAGTTGTACCCAAGTCAATTCCGATAATTTTTCCCATAATAATTTTCCTCCGAATTAATTAAAAATTTACTAAATTAGTTTGCAACCTTAACCATTGCATATCTTATAACTCTATCCTTAAGGATGTAGCCCTTTTGGAAAACCTCAACAATTTCGCCCTCGCCATAAGCCTCATCGTCAATATGCATTACTGCATTGTGAAGATTAGGGTCAAAGGTCTTTGCCTCAATTTCGGTAACACCCATCTTTTCAAGAGTTTGATGAACTGAGTTAACTATAAGCTTAAGTCCGTCCATAAAGCTTGCCTCTCCCTCCAGGGTGATAACTCTGTCGATGTTATCAATTACAGGTAAAAGCTGCTTTACGCAGTCTATATAAGCATCCGAGTAGATTGAATCCCTTTCCTTAGCTGTGCGCTTACGGAAGTTGTCGTATTCAGCAAGGACTCTTAGGTATTTATCCTCTTCCTCCTTGTGCTTTTCCTCCAGCACCTTGATTTTCTCAAGCGCCTCGGTAAGCTCCTTGTTTTCAACCACGTCCTCGGTCTTTTCTGTTTTCTTTTTCTTTTCTGCCATTTTTATTCTTCGCCTTCCTCGCCCGGTAAAGCCTTAATGTCAGACAGGCGGTTTATTTCCTCGGACAGCTGGTCGATGGTCTTTAGAACCTTTGAATAGTCCATTCTGCAAGGACCGATAATGCCGATTGCGCCGATTGTCTTGCCATTTAGCTTTAGGTTTTTATATATCAGGGTTGAGTCGTCCATAATCTTAACCATATTTTCAGAGCCGATGAAGATTTTTGTTTCATCATCGCTTTGGTCGATTGTGCTGACTGCCCTTATGATATCATCCTTTTGCTCGATTGTGGAAATCAGCTTTTGGAGCTTGTCAAGGTCCTTATATTCAGGATACTCTAAAAGCCTGTTTACTCCCTCGAACTTTATGTCTGCACCCATTTCATTCATAGTTTCATAAATGCTTTTTACAGTTATGGAAATTATGCTTGAGCAAAGGGTTTTATCCTCGCCTGAAAGTGCTTCAAGCCCGGACTCCATATTCATAATTACTGAAATGTTTATGTCGTTTAGCAAAAGCCCCGAAAGACACTCATTGAGCACCTTGGAAAGACAGGTAATAACATTTTGGTTTACCTCAAAGGGTGCCTTAATGTTTTTTGTCTTTACTGTGTCTACGCCAGAGGCTATCATAATAATAAGGAAGGAATTTTTGTCAAGATAAACCGCCTCGTACCTCTTTATGGTAATGCTGGACGGTCTTGGTCTTAGAGAAAGCGCTGTGTAGTTTGTCATTGCTGAGGCAACCTTTGTGGCATTCTCCAAAATCTTATCAATCTCCGACATTTTTACAGAGAGCATTTTTTTTAGCTCCCCTGCTTCCTTACTGGTTGTGTTGTATTCAGCCACAAGATAGTCAACATAGAACCTATATCCCAGCTCAGAGGGGACTCTGCCGGCTGAGGTATGGGGCTGCTCTAGGAAGCCAAGCGCCTCAAGCTCCGCCATTTCGTTTCTTATGGTTGCAGAGGAATATGGAATATTTGCCTCTTGCATAAGGTACTTAGAGCCAACAGGCTCACCAAGCTTTATATGCGCCTCGATAATTGATTTTAGTATTAGCTTTTTTCTATCACTAAGCTCATTTACATCGAATTCCATTTTGCCCTCCTTTTGTTTTAGCACTCTTTTTGCCCGATTGCTAATCTCTATGAATAATATAGCACTTTAATGTGGTTTTGTCAAGGGTTTTATGTGAAAATTTCGTGATTTTTTAGCAAACTTTTATTTTGAGTGCTTAACACTATTTTTATGCCGAAAAGCCTTGTTTTATGCTACATATATTAATTAATAGGAAGAGTTTTTGGCACTCGTTTGATTTTTGTGCTAAAAAATCCCGAGGAATTACCCTCGGGATTTAATTTTGATTTAATTATTCAACTACGATGTAGCGTGGAACCTCAGTTGCTGTTACAGTAACATAACCATCAACAACCTCAAGCTCTGTAAAGGTTCTACCCTTTTCCTCGCACTGGCTTGGAAGGATATCCTTATAAACAGCCTCAACAAGTGTTGCCTTTTCAACATCGCCAACGTAAATCTTGAAGTTTTCAACTACTGTATCGTTGGAGGTTGGGCACCAGAATGCGTAACCGCAGTCGCCTGCCTCGTTACCATATTGATATACCCAAACATCGTCTCTACCTGTTGCAAGCTCTCTCTCAAATCTCATATGACCGAGAGTTTCCTTTAGTGCCCAAAGCATAAAGTATGCGTCCTTAGCCATCATGCTACGGTCCTTTAAGCCTTCAGCAGCAGGAGTTGTTCTGTCGGAAAGGAGCACCCACTTTGTTGTGTCCTTGCCGTCCTCGCCTGTAACGGTGATCTCGATGCACTTGTCGCCATTTGCATCAATGTAAACCTTCTTCTCGTCCTCTGTGTACTCGCTGTAGTAAATACCACATGTACCATACTTACCGGAAGCTGTTACCTCGTATGTGTCAACGTCCTCGCACATGTACATTGTTGCTTTGTCCATACCAAGGGCGGACATAATAATGTAAGCACGAGTTAGCCACATACCCTGAATTTCACGTGATCTTTCAACTCTACCAAGTGGTGTGTCCTCATATGTACCATATGCGTGTGCACTTGTAGGTGTTTCGTAGGATTGGTTTGTATCCCAACCGAACTCAGTAATCCAAACCTCAACGTCAGGATAGTACTTATCTCTGTACTCAAGCATACCTCTTAGAGCATCTGCAAGTCCCCATTCCTCAGGAGAAACGCCGACTGTGATGTTTTGACCGTTCATTGTAAAGGTCTTACCGAAGTATGTGTGGAAGTTGAAGGCATCCATAGCGATGCATCCGTCTGTTCTGTTAGCTCTCATCCAATATACCATACTGGAGATATATCTGTTACCGATACCTGCAAGACCTGCCATAGCAATCTTCATATCAGGGTCAGCATTCTTACCGCCGAATGGGTATGAGAAGGAGTTAGGATTGTATACATCAGCAAGGAGTGTTCTCTGGTGTCCGTCATATGCAGCAGACTGAAGTGCAGCAAGCTGATATGGTGTAGCACCTGCGGAGTCCTCACCGTTTGGCTCGTTACCAACCTCAATCCACTTGATTTGGTCACGGCCGATTGTTCCACCTGACGGAAGGTCAGAGTGGATTAATGCGTTTTCAAGAAGGTAACCCATCTTACTGCTACCATAACGTGCTGAGTACTGGTAAAGCAGGTCAGCAATCGCTGCGTAGCTTTGTGGGTCGTATTTTTCATCCCAAGTTGCAATTGTTGTGCTAAGCTTACCCTCCTCATAATCATATCTTCTTGCCGGGCTGGAGCCGTCGTTCCACTGCAAGCAAGGAATGATAAGAAGGTCTGCTGCGGAATATTCTGCGTATGCTGTATCAAAGTTACCAACAACTGTGTTAGCAAGCTTTGTTGATTTATTTGGGAAGGAGGAGTTAGAGTAAGACCAACCAACGTTGTGATATTCACGAACTACGTATGTGCAGGAGAGCTGCTCAATTGTACAGTTACCGCCACCGCCTGCAACGAAGCCACATTGACCCATCATCTCGCCGAGAAGTGGGAGCTTGTGAACTGTTTCGCCAATTATAGAATCGGAGTTCTCGCTGGTTTGGTAACCGTAAATGAGAACCTCCTTTGGAGCGCCACCGTCAACAAAGGCGATTTGAATGTATCTTGCCTCTGCGCCGATTTCAATCTTGTTCCACGCTTGGTCAGTAAGCTCTTCCTCAGTTAAGAAGATTTCGCCATCCCAAGCGTCCGGTGTCTGGAAGTCTGCTGCATGCTCAGACCAACGAACAGTAACGTCGTTTCTAATATCAAATGAAACACCCGCCTCGTTTTCTGTCTTGCCGTAGTAGTCTACCTCAGTAATGAATGTTGAATAGTAAAGGTATACACAATCAACATAGTGATTGAACTCAAGGTCAACTATTGGAGCAATTGTTGTACCGAATCTTTCATGGCCCCCATCCTCAGCTACTGTGTGGTTGTGGTGAGCATAACCGCCCGGATAGTAGAAACGGTCAATGCCGTTTTCCGGAATTCTCCAAATGTCGTCATTGTATGGGTCACCAACAACATCGTTCTCGTCAAAGAGTGGTGTTGCGTCCTTGATAACCTCACCAAGATAGATAGAGTCTACTCTTGATGTATCAACCTCGATAACCTCAATACCGCCGGCACGAACAGAGTCAACAACGCTGTTGTGAGTGCCGTTATTTACTCTTACTGCAATATAAACCTTGTCGTCAGGACCGGCTGTAATGCCGTCAAGCTTAGCTGTCTTAACCTCGCTTGCACCAAGAACGTTTACGTCAATCTTGGTAGCCTTTTCAAAGTTTGCCTCAGTAATTTCCTTTGCGCTGTATCTGATGTCATATGTAAGATTCTCGCCAAGAGCATTGAACTTGATGGTAACGTAATCATTACCAATCTCGCTAATTCTTACATACTTAACAACAGGAACCGCTGTACCTGTTGGTAGCGCAACGTCAGTACCGTTAGGTGGAAGTACACCTGTACCGCCGTTTCCGCTTTCTGTACCTGTATCTACCGGGTCACCGGTGTTATTACAGGAGCAGGCTGAAATGATGGGTACGATTAAAAGTAAAAGCACAACTAATAGTACCGCAAGCCATTTTGTCTTCATTTCTTTTCCTCCGAAATTGTTTTAAGCACACAAATCTATATATATTTAGAGATTTATACACGATTATATATTACAACAATTTAGGGTTTTTGTCAAGTTAATTTATACTTTTTTAACAAAAACGAGGAGCCAAAAAATAGATTTGTGCACATTTTAACAAAAATCTATTTTTATTTTTGGCAAAAAATTAAAAATTTTATTTATTTTGCACAAAGCCCCATTTTGCTCTATTGGGCAGGGGCAGGCTCATCGGTGGGTGGCGTAGGCTCATCGGCAGGTGGCGCAGGTTCGTCGGTAGGCGGTGCCGGCTCATCGGTAGGTGGCGCAGGCTCATCGCTGGGTGGGGGCGGTATGGGGGTTTGAGAATAAAGCGGCTCAAAGCAATCTATTGCGTATCTTGTGTCGTACCTGACCCCAAGAATGTGAATAACGCGCAGGTTTTTATAAGTATACGAGGAAAGGGGTCTGTCCAGCGCATCGTTCGAGTTGGCGCAAATGAAGATTTCGTCCTCTGTGATTTCGGTAATTACAAGGGTGTGGTAGAAATTGTCCTCTTCGTTTTGCAGCTGTATCAAATCTCCCACCTCTGCGCCCTCAAGTGTGCTCTCCTCTCCGAAGGGTCCTAAGCCCTGATTGGTGGTAAAAAAGTCATAGAAGAAATCAACACCGGTCCATGATGCGCTGCGTCGGTTCAGCGACAGATAATACCAGCCATAAATGGGCGTAAAATTCATTGTGCAGCTCCCTGCAAGCACGCACTGTGAGGCAAAATTAGTGCAGTTGCCTCCTATGCCCTCGAAGGTGTAAAAAATAGGGTTTCTTTGCAGGGCGAATTTTCTTGCATATTCAACCACCCTGCCACGGTTATAGTCTTTTGTAGCTATCATATCTTTCTCTCCTTTTTAATATATTTTATGAGAAGCTTTTTTCTTTTGTGAGGTTTTTGTGCAGATAGATAGTAGTTTGACCTATGCTTTAGTTATTTTTTTAATCCTTGGGGTGGTTTTGGTAAACGGGGCGACAGATGCGCCAAATGCCATTTCCTCGGCAGTATCCACAAGGGCGCTTAAAATGTGGCAGGCGTGCCTTATTTGCGGTGTGTGCAATTTTGCAAGCGTTATTTTGTTCTGTGTTTTTTCTCACGAGGTAGCAGACACGGTTTTTTCGTTAGTGGAGTTTAAAACAGAGAGTGGGGCGCTTATTGCCATACTTTCCACAATGATAACCACAATTCTGTTTGGTGTGGTAACAAGCCGACTTGGTATGCCCTCAAGCGAAAGCCACGCAATGCTTTCTTCTCTTTTTGGCGCATCCTTTCTTTTTGGCAACAAAAGCATCTTAGGCGGACTTGGCAAAATAATTCTTTATGCCGTGCTTTCCTGCGTTTTAGCATTTTTGGTGTCCTTGCTTTTTTCCTTACTGCTTAAAAAGCATCGCTTTAGGAGCAAGGCGTGGCTTATACTCTCCACCGCCCTAATTTCGGCAATGCACGGCGCACAGGACGGGCAAAAGCTGGTAGGAATTATGCTGCTTTTTATGGTAAAGTCGTACACTCCTCCCCACTTTTTCAACAAATATGTGGTAATCTTGCTTGTTGCGCTTTTTATGCTTTTAGGCTCTCTTATTTGCGGCAAAAGGATTATACAGTCCTTGGGGGAAAACACAATCAAGCTGGACATTCACACAGGGCTTGTGTCGGACCTCGGTGGCTTTTTGACACTTGTACTATGCTCCCTTTTGGGTATGCCGATAAGCACAGGAAATGTAAAGACCTTTTCCTTAATCGGAACTGCACTTGCCGAGGGTAAGGGTGTAAACAAAAAAACAGTAGCCGGAGTTATAATAACATCCATAGCTACTGTTCCTGTTTGCTTTATATTCAGCCTTGTCTTAACCAAGCTTTTTTGTTATTTTTTGTAGACTTTATCGACACGTGTCCCACTTTTTTATATATTCAAAGCTTTCCCACACCTTGCCGCTCGGCTTCGAATACAGTTCTATTTTTTCCTTGGTTTTAGGATGTGTCAAGGAAAGATAAAAGGAGTGTAGTGCAATTTTGTCGTTATCCTTAGCGCCATATTTGCCGTCGCCATAAAGCGCAAAGCCTCGGCTTGCCAGCTGTACTCTGATTTGATGTGTCCTGCCCGTATACAGGGCTATCTCTACAAGGTTAAGTCCGTCCCTATTTTCTAATACACTATAGTCAAGCAGGGCTTCCTTACTGCCCCTTCTTTTGGTGTCAACCACAAAGGATTTGTTTTTGAGCCTGTCGTGAAACAGGTAGTCACTCATTGTGCCACGACCCGAAAGCTCTCCGTGGCAGATACACAGATATTTTTTTACTACCTCTTTGTTAAGAATTTCCTTTGACAAAAATGCGGCGCTTTCTTTGGTTCTTGCATATACAATCAAGCCTGTTGTTTGTGTATCAAGGCGGTGCACAGGGTATATTTCCCCACCCAAAATTTCTCTTAGCATTTGGGGAAGGCACCCGTCCTTACCATCCTGCGAGGACACGCCATAATGCTTGTCTACTATTACAATTTGCTCGTCACTATATAATATTTCCATAAAATTCCTTATATTAAAGGGCTGACAGTTTGCCAGCCCTCTTTTTTATTAGTCAACGCTTACTACGGATTCGTCCCACATACTTGGAGCCTTGTAGCCAAGGAAGTTTACAGCAGTTGCAGCAACGTTGGAAAGACCAAATGTGCCCTCGTCTACCTTAACCTGATACTTATCCCCATAGAAGTTATCATAAATGATAAATGGAACCGGGTTAAGTGTGTGGCTTGTCTTAGCCTTATAGGAGCCGTCCTTGTTCTGCTTAGGTGTGCCCTTCTTGTCAAGCTCGTACATTTCGTCAGCATTACCGTGGTCAGCTGTAATAAGAGCAACGCCCTGTAGCTTATCAACAACCTCTAAAATTCTCTTGAGCTGAAGGTCAAGTGCCTCCATAGAGCATCTTGTTGCAAGAATGTTGCCTGTGTGTCCAACCATATCGCCATTTGGGAAGTTAACTCTTAGGCATGCGTACTTGCCGCTTTCAAGGCACTCAATGAGCTTGTCTGTGATTTCAGCGCATTTCATCCAAGGTCTTTGCTCAAAGGGAACAACATCAGATGGAATTTCGATGTAGGTTTCAAGCTCCTCGTCGAACTTGCCGCTCTTGTTTCCGTTCCAGAAGTAGGTAACGTGTCCATACTTTTGTGTTTCGGAGATTGCAAGCTGAGAAATGCCTGTATCTGCAAGATATTCTCCCATTGTATTTGTAATTTCCGGTGGGTTTACAAGGTAGTTTGAAGGAATGTGAAGGTCGCCATCATACTCTAGCATACCTGCGTAAACAACGCTTGGGTAGCGAACTCTGTCAAACTTTGTAAACTCCTTGTCGTCAAACGCCTTGGAGATTTCAATAGCACGGTCGCCTCTGAAGTTGTAAAAGATTACGCTGTCGCCATCGTTGATTGTGCCAACAGGCTCACCGTTTTCTGCGATAACAAATGGTGGAAGGTCTTGGTCGATAACCTTGTATTCTTGACGGTAGGTCTCAACCGCTTCCTTTGCGGAGCTAAACTGTCTACCCTGTCCCAAAACGTGGGTTTGCCAGCCAAGCTCAACCATCTTCCAGTTAGCCTCGTATCTGTCCATTGTGATAACCATACGTCCGCCGCCGGATGCAATCTTAATATCGAAGCTGTTATCACGAAGGGTGTCAAGATATTCCTCAAATGGGCAAATGTAATCAAGCGCGCTTGTTTCGCCAACGTCACGTCCGTCAATAAGAATGTGAAGTCTAACCTTAAAAACGCCCTCAGCCTTAGCCTGGTCAATCATAGCCTTAAGGTGGTTGATGTGAGAGTGTACATTTCCGTCAGAGAAAAGTCCCATAAAGTGAAGAGTGCTGCCGTTTGATTTAACATTGGAAACAATCTTTTGCCATGTGGCGGATGCAAACATTTTGCCGTTTTCAATAGACTGAGAAACCAGCTTTGCGCCCTGTGCAAAAACCTGACCGGAGCCAAGCGCATTGTGTCCAACCTCGGAGTTACCCATATCGTCGTCACCGGGAAGACCAACAGCGGTGCCGTGTGCCTTTAGCTTAACGCAGGGATATTTGCTCATAAGCATATCAAGTGTTGGGGTGTATGCAAGGCTTACTGCATTTGCCTCTGTGCTTGGTGCAATACCAACGCCGTCCATTACAATTGTCAAAACAGGACCCTTAACCCCAATAGGATTATTTAGCTTTTGAAGGTTCTTTGCCATAATATATACCTCTTTTCAATTTTTTCTTTTTAAGTATACACTATAATTATGAACAAATTTTGAACATATATAAATATATTGACATTTTTAATTATAAATGATAAAATAGCCACAGAAGGATGTGATTTTATGACAATCAAGGAGCAATGTATAAGGGCTACCACAGAGCTATGCGAAATTGCAGGGCTAACGGCTGGCAATGTTTTTGTTGTAGGCTGCTCAACAAGTGAGGTTGTTGGAGCTAAAATAGGCACAAATTCAGACACAGATGTGGCTAAAGAGATATTTGAGGGCATATATTCCGTGCTTTCACAGAGGGGAATTTTTATGGCGGTGCAATGCTGTGAGCACCTTAACCGTGCTATTGTTATTGAGCGCAAAAGCGGCGCCCCCGACGAGGTAAATGTTGTGCCGCAAAAGAAAGCGGGCGGCTCCCTTGCCACCTGCGCCTACAATTCCTTTGAGGACCCAATGGTTGTTGAGGAAATTAAGGCTGACTGCGGTATTGATATTGGCAACACCTTAATCGGCATGCACCTAAAAAAGGTGGCTGTGCCTGTGCGCCTGTCCCTTGACAAAATCGGACAAGCGCCCATTGTATGCGCAAGAGTGCGCCCGAAATTCATCGGCGGCGCCCGTGCAATCTACGACGAAAGCAAGATGTAATAAAAAAGGCTGTTTTGGACATTCAAAACAGCCTTTTATTCTTCAAAATTTTCCTTTTCAATTAAGTCATTTATGTCCACTCTTAGTGCTTTAGCAATTGCAAATAATTCTATATCTGTTACTGTGCGAGACTGGTCCTCAATTCTGGAAATCGAGCCTCTGCAAACATATACGCCCATAAGCTCTAAAAGGGTTGAAAGGGTTTGCTGATTAATTTTTCTTTCCTTTCTTAGCCTTTTGACGTTTTTCCCAATCATGTTCATCTTGTTTCCATCTATTATACGCGCCATATTCCCTCCTATTTTGTCTTGACATAGGACAAAATATATGATATACTATGTTTGGAAAAATTATGTCCTGTCATAGGACAAAATTATAAAATTCACTTACAGATTGACAATTTATAAATATCGGGAGGGTATATGGGATATTGTGAGCATTGTGACCGTGAGGTTACTTCAAAATTTTGTCCCGGTTGTGGCAAAGAGATTCAATCTACCTCTGCCAGCCAAGAAAACATAAGTAGCTTAGTGAATGAGCTATACGCCTTGCGTGCAGGTCTTTCCTTGGTTGCGCAAGAAAGAGACAGTGCAGATGCGGCTCAGGAGGTGTATGATCGAAAAGAATTTTATTTCAACAATACCACCAATCAATTTAATGTTGAGTTGAATGACCAAGCCGAAAAATATCAAAGTGTTTTGAAGGGAAAAAAGGACGCAAACAAAAACACAAGAAAAGAAATGTATGACGAGCAATTTCATATGAAATACCGTAAAGAGGATTTTGTAAAGTCTATTTTTGCATTGTGTGTTGGACTACTCATAACCATTGCAGTAGTTGTTGGTATGTCCATTGCTTATTCTTACGCAAAGGAACCATTTATTCTCGTTGCCGCAGGATTTATGGGCATATGTGGCTTAGCCGTATGCGGATTCCTTTCAAGTAATGTAGCAGGTAATTATGGAAGCTACAAAGACTCCTGTAACAAATACGCAGAGCTTTCGAGTAAATACATTGATGAATCCGTCATTGATAGCGTATTGGAAGGCGATACAGACCTAGTAAGAATTTCGCAAGCTTATTACAGCATAGAACAAAAAAAGCAAAAGCATATTGAGACAGGATTATATAGCGAGCTGGAGATTAAAAATCAAAAAATTGCAGTACACACCGAAACCGGTATGGAAATATACAATTCTCTAGTACCTCACTACTCTAAGATTCTTGATGAAAGAGACTGGCAAAATCTTGACCTTGTAATATTTATGCTTGAAACCAGGCGCGCTGATTCCATTAAAGAGGCATTACATTTAGTTGACAGAGCCAGACAAACTGAGCAAATTGTTAACATGATTACCTCTGCGACCCAAACTATTTGCGGTACTATCAACAGAGGCTTTAGCTTTTTACAGGATTCAATGGTGAAATGTGCAACTATTCTCTCCTCACAGCTGAGCGCCATTAATCGCACTCAGGAAATTATACTTGACGAGGTGTCAAGCACAAAGCGCGCAGTTTTAGCAAGTAATGACTTAAACAAGCAATTATCTGCCGCTTTAGCTGCAAAATCCTCAGTATCAAGCGAGCAGTTAATGGATGATGTCCATCAATTAAGAATTTACGCAGAAAACGACGCAATTAAGCGTAGAAACTCATAACTTAAAGGCTGTTTTGAACATTCAAAACAGCCTTTTTTGTTTAATTTTATCGACACGGGGTCGGGCTTTTAATAAAAAACGGATATGCCGAGGCGTATCCGTTTTATTGATTTTGTTATAAGAGAAATTATCTTCCTCTCATGGACTCTATCTGCTCCTCGTCGGTCATTTGCGCCTTGTCCTTCTTTGGCTTGATTATGAAGTTTCTGAATACGATATCAAGCAAGAACAGTAGCAACGCAATAATAAGAATTGGTGTTGTTATATCATGCTCAACGATTGTATCCTTCTCAAGCTTTTCAGCAAAGAAGTCGCCCACGTCCTTATCTGTTTCGATAAGTCCACCGGAGCCGGTAGCAGCGATACTTGTCATCTTAAGCTCACCGTTCATAGCAGTTGTTTCGTTGAATACATCGTATTCCTTGGAATACTTACCAACTACCGCAAAGCTTACGGTGTCACAAAGCTCATAGCCCTCGCCAATTGGAACGTATAGCGTGTTACCACTACCTGTTGTCATTTCGTCAACCTTAAGCATCTTAAGTGTAACGACGTAAACAGAATCGTTACTAATAGGCTTTCCGTTTACCTCGGTAAAGGTAAAGGAATATTTACGGCTGGCAATAGGCTTAAATGGCTGAGATTCAACAGCTGGACCAAGTGTACCGTCCTCCAAAACCTCTTGGTAGAACGCCTTGATAACCTCCTTGTGCTGCATAGCAGACTCAAGGGTTTCCGGTTGATATTCTCTTAGCGGAGCGTATGTGTTTACAATGATTGTTGCACTGCTGTCGTCTCTGGAAATTGTGTAGTCAAGACCAGAATTATCGACCCTTCTGTGCATTGGGGCAACGAGAATGTTCTTAACAAGAGTGATATTATCATATACCTCTTCGTTTGTTTCGTAATCGGTATTAAACAAATCCTCTGTCCAGTAGTCTGCTGTATCTACGTTGTAGCCGAAGTTACTCATAAATACCGCAACTCTACCATTACCGTAATCCCACTCTGCATAAAGTGGCTTTAGGTTGTCAACATAAAGTGCTCTTGTAGCGCCCTCTTTGATTGTTGTACCATAATAGCCTGTTACAATATTGTAGCCATCAACACCGATATGGATTACTGAGCTTTCATCTCTAACAGGTGTTGCTTGGATTGCTGTGTTGAAGTATTTACCCTGAATGCTTTCCGCAATCTTGGAAAGGTCGTCGGTTAGCTCCTCTGCACTGTTTACGATGAGGGCTTGACCCTTACCTGTTGCAGCGATACTATCAAGCTCGGAAATACCACCTTCGTCAGAGCCGATAGCAATTGTAGAGGTAACTGTGCCACTTCTTGCCAAAAGCTCAACTGTGTTTGTATAACCAAGCGCCTTATCGTTAGGCTCACCATCGGACATAAATACAATTTGCTTTACCTCAAGGGTAACTGTGTTTCCTGTTTTGGAAAGCATATCGGCAGCTGCCTGTAGTGCACCCTTGTAGGCTGTACCATAGGTTCTGATTTGGTTGCCGTTGTACTTATCTTGACCGCCCTTTGGAATATTACTGTCGTAATACTGTGCCGGTGCGTCCCAGCCGTTTTCCTTGAAGTACTTGTTTTCAGGTGTGCCCGGGTTACCGCCGTCGTTATTAATGTTAATAACCTGGTCAGTTGGATTGCCGTCCTTGTCTACATAGTAATAGTAGTAAGTGCGGTTTAGCTCCTCCTCAAGCACGTCTGCAATGTTTTCTCTGTTTTGCTGATTGCCAAACTCCTGCATTGGGAGAGCAACCTTGTAGTCCTGCCAGAATACAACAACGCCGATATAGTCGTTTTCTGCAAATTCGGATTCTGTAATAACCTTCTTTGCACTTTCTACAACTATCTGATAACGGGAAACCGCCTTGCCCTTGTCGTCCTTGGTGTTTGTAAGCTCCTTCATCGAGGATGAAAGGTCGATTGCAAGAACGAGAGCAACTGTCTGCTTCTCATTATCTACGTTAAGCTCAACAGGCAAAATCTCACTGATTGGAGAATGCTTATAGCCGTCCTCCTCAGGGTTGCCGCTGTAATCGTATACGTTATCACCACAGGTGTATAGAAGTCCACGTCCGTTTTCCTCTACAAATCTTATGATGTTATTTGCCGCATGGGCAGGCATACCATTTTTTGTGTCCTCAAAGTCAACGTTCATAAGCACGATTTCATCATACACAAGGAGCTTTTCCAAGGAATCAGGAAATTCCTGTGGCTCAATGAAATCAACTGTATAGCCCTCTTTTTCAAGGTCTATGTGCTTGTTGATAAGTGTAAGCTGTGTCTTATCGCCCTCAACCACAAGCATGCTTCCGATTGGGTCAACAGTGTACCAGGAATAGAATACATTATTCTGCTCAATGATATCGTTATTGATTGTAAGCTCAGCCTTAACCACGTTAACTGTGGAAACGCTTATATTTGCTTTCTTTGAATCACATTCGAGGTCAACAAGTGTTGTGCCCTTTGAAATAGCCTGGGTTGCTGTGGCAATCTGCTTACCTGACTCGTTATAAAGAGTAACAGTAGCATTTTTTACATAAGATGTGCTTTCTACTGTTGCCTGGAATTGAATTTCGTCGCCATAGCTTACCTTACCGTTTGTGGAAAGGGACACAATTTGTGCCTCTTTGTGCTCTGTGCTCTTAGCAAGATCAAGGTAAATACCGTCAACCTTGATACTAGCATTGATAAGGCTTCTTGCAGCATCAAGCGCATCGCCACCATCTGTGGTTTCCTTACCGTCTGACAAAAGAACAACTCTCTTATTTGTATCAAGGGCAGTTTTTTCTATCATATCCTTAGCTGTAAGGAGTGCTGCAGAAAGGTCACTACCGTTATACTCCTGCTCGCTATCATAATTGATGCTTGAAGGATTCAGATATCTAAGCGAGCCGTCCGTCGGCTTTTCAGCCATATAGGCTAAATCGCCAATGGCGGTTGTGGAAATAATACCATGGTTTATGGAGCCGGAATATCCGGAGTCTCCACCAAATACAACAAGACCAAATCTTGTGATTTCAAGGTCTGCAACCTTCATAATATCATGGATTCTTTCATCCATTTCCTCTATCATAACAGAGTTACTGTCTGACATATCTACTACGAAAACTACAGAGTTATCTGTTGGTGCAGTAATTGTTTCTGTTATCTTAATGCCTGCAAGCATAGATGTAAGCACAAAGATAAGTGCCAAGTGAATAATAAATGGAATAAGGTGCTTCGACGACATTCTGCGCTTTTTATGTAGTCTGAAGAATGGAATTACTCCAAGAATAAGCGCAGGAATGAGTATCAGGAAGAACCATGGGGTAACTATATTAATGTTCATCTCTGTAATATACCCCCCATTCCACGATTAGTAGAACCACAAGAACCAAAAGCACCCATGGAAGGATGTCTATATTAAAGGTTTGCTCAATTGCATAGTCAGGAATTTCTACGTCAAGAGAATCACCAATTGAGAAAATACTTACCTCTCCCTCCGGAACGTGAGTTGTAAGGGTGTAGGTTTCTCTGCCTGTTTCTATGCCGTTTTCCTTATATATAACCTCCATTTGGTAGGTTCCAAGCTTTGAAAGCTTGATTTCCGGAACGTTCTTGTCGGTGGACTGCCACTGTGCCTCAAGAACAAGTGGTGCGTCCTCTTCATTGCTTTGTGAATAGTAGTTTACCTCGCTAGCGCCTGCAGGTACGGAGAAAATAAGATCCTGTCCTATTTCGGATGTACGATTAGGCAATGGGGCTGACATACTATACTCAACCATATTGTTAATAAGAACCGGGAAGTCCGATACGAAAATCGGCAAGCTGGAGTTTACAAAGTCAAATGCAGTAACAATTGTCTTTACAGTTCCAACCTTACCTGCCATAATAACAGGGCTTCCGTTTACGGAATAAACGGCTGTAAAGTTATCAGGCAAAGGATCGGTCATTGTCCTGTATGCGCTAAGCGATGCAGGAATTTCCATTGAAACACCGTTGAGGGTGAGCTTAATCGGCTCCTTAAAGTTTACATTGTTTTTCAAAATCAGGGAAATTTCGTCCTCTGCATCAAACTTGGTTTCAACAACGCTGTAGCCGTTTGATGTAAGAGATTCGGTATATCCGCTGAATTTAATATCTGTGCCTGTTGGGTTCTTGTCAATTGGTACGTTTAGGAACCAAACAGAGCCGTCCGTTGGCACGATATCAGGCATAACACCCTCATAGATATAGAGGTCGTAGCCCTTTAGCTTTGAGTCAGGTACAAGGTCAGGGGATTTATACATATCAGCTGAGCTGATGTTATAGCCAAGTGCATTCAGCGCACTTCTTAGCATAGACACCTGAGATGGGTCCACCTGTCCGTTGTTTATTGCAATATTTGAGCTAACAAACAAAATCTTTGGGTCCTCCTGCTTCTCTGAGAAGAGAGTGTAGGAGTTATCAACCGCCAAGCCGTCCTCTGTGTTAATCTCAATTCTTGCATATTTATAGCTCTTAAATCCGTTACTAATCCAAATAACCTGCTGGTTTCTACCGTTTGCAGCCTGGAAGTCTTGAACAGGAGTGAAGATAACCTCAAGCTCCTCCTCATCTGCCATAGATATTTTCTTGGATTCAACAAATCTTTCGCTAAGTCCGTCGTGGTAATATAGGCTGACTGTAAAGTCAGATTGCTTACCAAAGTTTCTGATAACCGCATCAAATCTGTACTGACCTGCGGCAGTAGAGTCCTTCATAGACACAATACCTGCGTTTGAATCGTTCTCTCTTGCACAGGACACAACCTCAATGATGTCACGGCTGTTTCTTTCAATAACGTGCTGTTTATCGGTATAAATAACTACCTTAGCACCTGCGTTTGAGGCAAGAAAGCTCTCTGCCTCCAAAAGTGCGGCATCAATATTGCTCTCGCCATTTGTACACGAAATTCTTTCAAGAGCTTCGTATACATCTTCCTTTTTATTAAAAGGCACGTTTGCGCCTTCCTCATTCTTATTGCAGTACACAACAGCACCCTGCTCTGCTACGATAATAGACATACGAGAGTTGTCGTTTACACCGTCAGCTCTTTCGTAAATCTTTTCCTTTGCTTCCTCGAAACGGGTCATTTTGCTTTCCCCGTCCGTAGTGTTCATACTAGCGGAAGCATCTATAATTACGATCGTTTCACCGGATGATGGTGGCTTGATAACAGGCTTTGTTATCGCAAGCGTTGCCGCCAGCGCCACTAAAATCTGCAAAACGAGTAGTAATGACATTATAAAGTTTATCGGAATTTTGCGCTTTACATACTTTAAGCTTCGTTTCCAGATAAACGTACTGGACACTGTCTTCGGTACATATTTCGACTTAATTAAGTAAATTATGACGATAATAGGTATGGAGATCAGTCCCAGAAATCCTAAAGGCTGAAGAAAACTCATCTGATTACTTCCGTTTCGTATCCCTTTCCAAAAATTACCTTCTCAATCGGGTCATCGGAGCATACTGTAAAGAAGGTTACGCCTCTTGATGCACAAAAGTCGATAATTTCCTTTTCATACTCGTCAAGAGCCTTTTGATAGGCCTCTACCATTTTTCTTGTCATAATGACTCTCATATTATTTGCGTCATTTTCGGAGTCAAGCATATCAAGACGTCCGTCAAGATCAGGATACAGCTCATCCGGTGAAAGAACCTGTATCATCAAAATCTCTCTGCGCTTATACATAAGAAAGTCAATTGCTTTTTTCCAATCGCTCTCTGTTAAGAAATCGGAGATTATTATTGTTAGACCATCATCGTATCCAGGTGCTTCAAGGTTTACGATTGCCTTTTCAAGGTCAACCTCACCCTCAAACTCTGTGGTTTCCATTGCCTGTGCGGCACGGTAGAAGGAGTCCTTATTTGTGATGGTAAAGCCAAGGTCCCTTGACTTGTTTCCTTCCATCATCTTAAAGGAAACTCTATCCATTGAAGCAACCGAAAGATATCCAAATGCTGCCGCTATTCTAAGCGCCTGTGCTGCCTTTTCAGGCTTGCCACACGCCATAGAGGCCGAGCAGTCAACCAATATTTGGTTGTGCATCTGTCTTTCATCTGTGAATAATTTAATGAAGTATTTTTCAAAACGTGCATATACGTTCCAGTCAATACGTCTGATGTCGTCTCCCGGGAAGTACTCACGGAAGTCGGCAAATTCAACAGTATTACCGTATGAACGGGCCTTTCGGCCTCCGCCAAAAAAGCCCGTCATAGCAGTTTTTAAGCAGAGTGCGGCGGCATCCAGACGGTCAAGAAATGCACCGTCTAATATTTTCCTTTTCATAAAAACCGCCTAATTAATTATTTTCTACCAAATAAAGCTGAGCTGTTGCCAGCATTGTTAAGGTCTCTTACAAGTGAGTTAACTACGTCGTCAGCGCTCATTCTTGAGGTAACTGCCTCGAAGCCGAGCTTAATTCTGTGACGAAGAACCGGCACTGCCAAAGAGTTGATATCGTCGTAAGATACGTTATATCTGCCCTTAATGAGAGCACGAACCTTAGCCGCTGTAATAAGTGCCTGAGCCGCACGAGGGCTGGCGCCACAACGGATAAACTTCTTGGTTGTAGCTGTAGCTACTACGCTGTCGGGATGTGTGGAAGCGATCATAACCATGGCATAGTCAAGAACCTCTTTTGCAATCGGAATAGTCTTTGCAACCGCTCTCATGCGGAGAAGCTCCTCGCCGTTACAAGCTGCGGAAGCAGTTTCATCCATGGTCTTTTGTGTCATTGTAACAATTTGTCCAAGCTCTTCTGCTGTGGGGTTTGGAACTATAATCTTGAACATGAAACGGTCCATCTGCGCCTCTGGTAGTGGGTATGTGCCTTCTTGCTCAATTGGGTTCTGTGTAGCCAAAACGAAGAATGGCTCGGAAAGCTTATGGGATACACCCATTACTGTAACCTTGTGCTCCTGCATGGCCTCAAGCAAAGCTGCCTGTGTCTTTGGGGTAGCACGGTTAATTTCGTCCGCCAAAACGATGTTACTGAAGATAGGACCCTTTTGGAACTCGAACTTAGAGTTGCCATTTTCGTCCTTGGAGATGATGTTTGTACCAGTTACGTCGGCCGGCATCAAGTCAGGTGTGAACTGAATTCTTGAGAAAGGAAGGTCAAATACGTTACCAAGAGATCTTACAAGACGTGTCTTACCAAGACCCGGAGCACCCTCGAGAAGCACGTTACCACCGGCAATAATTGCGATAATTGTGGATTGAACTACCTCTGTTTGACCGATAATATCCTTTTTAACCTCGTTAAAGATCTTTTCGCACTTTTCAGCAAAAAGCTTTAGCTCCTTAGCAGCGGCAGGGTCAATTGGCTGTTGAGGTGCAGCAGGTGCCTGTGGCTTCGGTGCGCCTGTCGGAGCAGGAGCTGTGCCCTGTGGCTTTGGTGCGCCTTGTGGCTTCGGTGCGCCTGCCGGAGCAGGAGCTGTGCCCTGTGGCTTTGGTGCTGCCTGTGCTGCTGGTGCCTGTGCTGGCTTTTGTGCAGGAGCAGCTGCTGGTGCAGCTGCCTGTGCCTTTTCATCTTTCTTCTTATCAAATAATCCCATAATATATTTCTCCGTATACTAAATTGTTTTTTAATTAATTACCTGTTTTAGTTCCATTAATGGAAGCGAAATAGTTTTCAATAAATGCGCGTTCCTCGTCTGTCAAGTCTCTGTCGTACATCTTGTCAAATTCGTCCTTGAATACGCCGCTGTTAACAAGCGTCTCAAGGCTTACATTGCCTGAGCCGGGAACGAATGGTGCATCGTCCATTTCGGTTTCGCTGCTACCGCCGCCTCCGTTTTCAGTAGGTGGCTGTGGCTCCTGGGTATCGCTATCGCCATCACTGCTGTCATCGTTTGGCTGTTGTTCTTCGTTTGGCTCTTCCGGATTTTCAGAGCTGCTGGAGCCGCTTTGGTTTTGGTTCTCAGAGTTCTGATCGTTATTGTCAGAGTTTTCATTAGATTCAGGTGGCTGCTGACCTGTAATAGCGCCCTGTGTCTGCTCCATCTCGTCTAGGATGTCGCTACCCATTTGGCTGGAGTTTTCCATTTCCTCCATCTTATCACTGAGTGAGCCCTGTGCCTTATCAAGAGCACTATCAGCCTCGCTCTTAGCTGCCTCGTCCTTTTCCTCGCCGGTTGCATCAGGATTTTGTGGAAGTCCCTCTGTATCCGGGTCAGCCTTATCTGCTGCACTTTCAAATGAACCTGCAAGGTCCTCAAAGATGTCCTTTAGCTGTTCATTGTCTGTGCTGTCTGCTGCGTTTTGAAACGCATCTGACATATTATCAAGCTCTTCCTCGAGAGCACCGCCTGTAAGGTTCTCATAGTTATTCTTAAGGTCCTCAAATGCTTGGTCAAGCTTTTCCTGGTCGCCGCTTTGGATAGCATCCTTAATTTGGTCAACATATTCGTATTCGCTATTGTTTTCCTCATTCTTGCCGTCGTCAAGGTTTCCAACATCCTCTTGCCATTGCTTCTGATCCTGTTGAATCATGTCGCTGATTTGGTCCTTAGCCTCACCGATTTCAGCGTTGATTTCTTCCTTTGAAGCACCGTTCTGAAGCATTTCGTCCAGCTTGCTTTCAAGGTCGTTCATAACCTGGTCCATTTCGTTTTTGGTGCTTTCGCTTACATCTGCGTTATCAACAACATCTTGAACAGCGTCAAACATGTCCTCGATTTCCTTTTGGTCGGAGCCAACAAGGTCCTCACGGAGATTACCAAGCTCCTCGGAAATTTCTTCCTTGGTCTGTGTTTCGTTGATGGAGTCCTTAATGCTTTCCTCAGCCTTGTCGAAGATGTCCTTCATTTCCTCATCGGTCATACCCTCGCCAGGCTCGTTCTTGCTGTTTTCAACTGCGTTTTCAAGGTCCTTAATAAGCTCCTCAAGAGCTTCCTTCATAGAGGAGTCAGGTGTGTTGCTGATAGCATCCTTAAGGTCCTCAATTACGTCCTCAGCAGCCTGCTGCTTATCTTCCTCTGTTATTTCGCCGTCCCCATTCATATCCTCTGGGTTTGTGATGCTTTCCTTGATTTCGTCAAGTGCATCGCCGATTGGGTCGTCGCTGCTCTCAGAATCATCCTTGTTCATTTCTTCCTTAATAGCATCGCCAAGCTCACCAAGGTTTTTCTCGTTTTCAGGCTTCTGCATATTATCAGTAATTTGGTCAATGGATTCCTTCTCGTTGCTAACTTCCTTGTCAATCTTGTTTTGCTCTTCTCTTATTGCGTCGTTAGCATCCTGAGCCTTTTCCTCGTCGGACTTGCTTTCATCATTGTAGATATCCTCAAGCTTATCCTCAAGCTCCTTCATATCCTCTTTGATTTCGTCCATGTCGCCGTCGTCCTTTTCGTCCTTCATCTCGGCGTCATCAAGCTTATCCTCGATATCTTGCATTGTGTTGTCGATTTCGTTCTTGTCCTCGCCCTTGATTTCATCCTTGATTTCCTCAAGCTCGCTCTTTACGTCCTCAACAACCTGGTCAAGATTTTCGTTCTTATCCATTGCGTCGAACAAATCGTCAAGAGCCTCGTCAAAGGTTTTGTCAAGAAGCTTGTCGTCCTCCGGGTTAGCCTTAACCTCTTCAAGGTTTTGCTCGAACTTTTCAAGAGCATCAAGAACAGGTGTGCTTTCCTCAGGGTGCTTTTCCTCAAATTCCTGTTGAATCTTGTCAAGAACCTCTTGCATAGCGTCAGCAATGATTTGCTTATCCTCTTCATCGATTTGACCGTCGTTATTAACGTCGCTTGGATTTTCAAGCTTATCCTTCATATTCTCAAGAGCCTCTTCAACCTTCTCGTGGTCGTTCTTCTCAAGAGCTTCTGCAAGATCCTTTATATCCTCGAGAGACTTCTCAAGCTTTTCCTTATCAAGCTCTTGGTTGTTCTCATTGGCTTCTTTTTCCATTTCCTCGACAACATCCTTGATGATTTCCTCATCCTTCATAATGTCCTCAAGGTCTTCCTTCTTCTGCTCCTCTTGCTCCTTGAACTGGTCGAGCTTATCAAGAGCTTCCTCGGTAGCCTCTAGCTTTTCCTCAGGAGTTTCAGCGTTTTCAAACTTCTCTTCGAACTCCTTCATGATTTCTTCGAGCTTTTCCTTTTGCTCCTCGCTGATGTCTGCGTTTTCGATAATGTCCTCAATTTGGTCCATTACCTCATCAAACTTTTCCTCAAGTGCAATTTCCTCTTCGGTTGGGATTGACTCATTGTACGCACTTACTGCGTTTGCAACGATAGAAAGCAAAAGTGCAATTACAATAATCATTGCGATTGTAGGAATAAAGGTTGCAAGCGGGAATTTAATCTTTACATCCTTTATATCCAGTCTTGCAAGACGCTCTCTTGTGTCGTCTCTCTGTACTTTAGCAACATAAGATCTGTCCGCCTGGTACTCAATCATTGTTGTTACACGCTCATCAAGGCCAAGACCGTCAATTCTCTTTGCAACTGCCTGCATACCTTGTGTAAAGCGCTTTTTGAAAAGTACAACACCTGTGGTAACTGCACATACAACGCCAACACCGATTGTTGTAAGAACTGCGCCTAGGCTATTATTTCCGATAGATGCGAAAATTACAGCGAAAACCAGCGATAGTGCAGTGCCGAAGAACAGGCCTGTAACTACTGACTTAATGATAGACTCTATAAGCAATCTCTCTTTATAGGGCTTCATCATCTCGTTCATATCCATAAAAAAATCCTCCTTAAAAGTAATTCTTTACTTTAATATTATAGCACGTGGTTCCGTTTTTTGCAATAGGAACAAATTTTTAGGGCAACTTGTTTGCATTTTTCGTCCAAATGCACAATTTTTCGTTTTTTCATTCAAAAAAGACACTTGAAATTTTATCTATTTTGCCCAAGTCGTTGAAACTTTTGG
Organism: Clostridia bacterium; assembly: GCA_017468115.1. The sequence continues at coordinate 50,617 of JAFUJS010000019.1, forward strand.
TCAGCCCTGCGACACCTTAACTGATACTTTTTTGGTCAGTTAAGCTGTCCCAGAGCTAACCGAAATAGACTAGTTTGAAGAGCCTTACAGGATGGGTCCTGCGCCTAAACTATTTACGCTCCTTTCTTCAGGTATTACCCTTTCGGGTTTTAGTATACGGATTAACAGGCTTCACTAACAGTTTATGTCAGCTCCCTGCCTGTCGAGGTCAGTATAACATACTATTTTCCTCTTTTGGGATGAATTTCCAAAGATTCAAAAGCAGTTCAATATATTTTCGGGGGCTTTTCACATTTTCTTCACTTTGTGAATTTTTGGGTCAATTTTTTACTCCGTTTTTCCACTTTTTCACCACAAATTAGAGCTGTTTTTTCAGAAACACGGGTGCACAAATATTAAAAAGTTAACAAATTGTTTACAATTTTTTCGGACAAAAAAAGACGACAGGAAAATGCCTGTCGTCTGCTCTTATTTTTGCTTAGAATTTTCTCCAAACCATCTTATTTACTACGCCTGTGTAGGATTGAATTATCTTAACAACCTTTGTAGAAACATTTTCGTCTACATATACAGGCACGGGCATACCGATATCGCCTCTTTCGTTCATTTCAATGGCTGTTGTTACGGCCTGGAGCAAGGATTTTTCGTCGATTCCCGCAAGGATAAAGCACGCCTTGTCAAGAGCCTCGGGACGCTCTGTTGAGGTCCTTATGCATACCGCCGGAAATGGCTTTCCTACACTTGTAAAGAAGCTGCTTTCCTCAGGCAGCGTGCCGCTGTCGGAAACAACGCAAAATGCGTTCATCTGCAGGCAGTTGTAGTCGTGGAAGCCCAGAGGCTCGTGCATAATAACTCTCTTATCAAGCTTAAAGCCTGCCGCCTCAAGTCTTTTTCTTGAGCGTGGATGGCAGGAATAAAGAATCGGCATATCGTACTTTTCTGCCAGCTTGTTTATAGCTGTAAAGAGGGACAAGAAATTTTTCTCCGTATCAATGTTTTCCTCTCTGTGAGCAGAAAGAAGCATATATTTTTTCTTTTCAAGACCAAGTCTTGAAAGAATGTCAGACCTTTGTATTTCGTCAAGGTTTTGGTGCAGCACCTCAGCCATAGGAGAGCCTGTTACATAGGTCCTTTCCTTTGGCAAGCCACACTCGTGAAGGTAGGTTCTTGCCTGCTCGGAATAAGCCATATTTACGTCAGCAATAATGTCTACTATTCTTCTGTTTGTTTCCTCGGGCAAGCACTCATCCTTACAACGGTTTCCTGCCTCCATATGGAAGATTGGAATATGTAGTCTTTTTGCGCTAATTGCGCTAAGGCAGGAGTTGGTGTCGCCTAAAATCAAGAGGGCGTCGGGCTTAATTTGATTCATTAATTTATATGAGCAATTAATGATATTTCCGACGGTTGCGCCAAGGTCGTCCCCAACTGCGTCCATATAAACCTCAGGGTCATCAAGCTTCAAATCCTTGAAGAATACGCCGTTTAGGTTGTAGTCGTAGTTTTGACCTGTGTGGGCAAGAATGCAGTCAAAATAGCTTCTGCATTTGCTTATTACGGCGGAAAGACGGATGATTTCCGGTCTGGTTCCTACAATTATTAATAGCTTAAGTCTGCCGTCGTTTTTGAAGCTTACATTACTATAATCTGTCTTAATTTCCATATTTCCTCCTTAAACCATCTCGCCAAAGGTATCCGGCTTATTTGGGTCAAAGCTTTCGTTTGCCCACATTACTGTAACCAGGTCCTGTGTTTGTGATAAGTTAATTATGTTGTGTGTGTAGCCGGGAAGCATATGCACCGCTTGAATATTCTCTCCGCTAACCTCAAAGCGAAGGATTTCATCGCTTCCGATTTTCCTTTGCTCAATCAGTCCCCTTCCGGAAACTACAATGAAAAATTCCCACTTGGTATTGTGCCAATGCTGACCCTTTGTAATGCCCGGTTTTGATATATTTATCGACACTTGTCCGCACTTTTTGCTCTTTAGAAGCTCTGTAAAGCTACCTCTTTCGTCCACATTCATCTTCAAAGAAAAGGCTACCTTTTCCTTGGGCAAATAGGACAAAAATGTGGAGTAAAGCTTCTTTTCAAAGGAGCCCTTCGGTATTTCGGGAACCACAAGCGTGCTTGGCTGATTTTTAAACTCCTCAAGTAAATCAACTATCTCTCCAAGAGTTACCCTGTGAGTTATTGGCGCATAACAATATTTGCCGCTTTCACTTGGCACGGGGGTAAGCCCGTCGTAGTCGCATCTGTGCGCCTTGCCGCTTAGGGCAAGCATCATTTCGTCAACAAGGTCGTCAATGTACAAAAGCTCCAGCTCTATGGCTCTGTCGTTTACCTGAATAGGCAAATCGTTTGCTATGTTACTACAAAAGGTGGCAACGGCGGAGTTGTAATTAGGTCTGCACCATTTTCCAAACAAATTCGGAAAGCGGTAAATCAGCACGCTTGCGCCTGTTTCCTTGCCGTACTCAAGGAAAAGCTCCTCTCCTGCCAGCTTGCTCCTGCCATAATCGGAAAGTGCATATCTGCCAATTAGGCTGGCTTGAATAGACGAGGAAAGCATAACCGGACAGGTGTTGCCACACTCCTTAAGAGTATCAAGCAGTACCTTGGCAAAGCCGAAGTTGCCCTCCATAAACTCGCTTTCATTCTGTGGGCGATTTACCCCCGCAAGATTGAAAACAAAGTCGGCGCGCTTGCAATACTCCAAAAGAAGCTCCGGAGCTGTGTCCACATCATATTCAAATACATTGGCAACGCAAGCTTGCCTTGTTTTGTCCTTGCCGTCTCTTACGCACTTTAATGCCTCAACAAGGTTTCTTCCAACAAAGCCCTTTGCGCCTGTTACAAGTATATTCATCTTATATTTTCTCCCTAAAATCGTACACAGGGTCGTGTTTTTTAGTTGTTATAAGGTAATCCTACGTATCTTAACTCAGCATCGTATTTCTCGATTGCTTGGTCGTTAATATTGTCAATTTTATCAAATTGCTTCTTGATGTTTTTGCGTCTTGTAAACAGCACCTCAAAAAATCTCCAGACCCACATAAAGGGCAAAAGAATCGGTGCTTTTTTTACAACCGGATACATAATGCACATATTCTCATACTTTGGAAAAAGGACCCTGCCAAGCTGTCTTTTCTTGGCATTTTTTGCGCCTTTTCCCTGCGCCGCCTTTACAGCCTGCGCCTCCAGCTTTGCTTTTTCTGTGCCGTAAGCATCCGACTCGAAAATTTTATGTGTTATAAAGGCAGAAATCTTGTCACATTCTCTTCCGTAAAACCACACGTCAATGAGATTTTTGGTATTATGCCAAAATTCAAGAAGCTTCATTTTCTCAAGCTCCGCTTCAATATAGGCAAAATCCAAGGACTTGTAAGTCTCTAAATACACGTAAAAGTCGGTCATAAACTTTATTCCAATGCCGCCGTCACGATAGTGCTTGGCAAAGTGCGTAAAGATATAAACAAAGGTGTCCTCGTCACTCATTTTATATTGGCTTTTTTCCACCGGAATAAGCCTTTGCCACGGGTCTTCAAAGTAGGCGTACAAATCCTCGTTATATGAGGGTATGAGCTTTTTGTGTAGCTCAATGCAAATGTCCTCTTTTTTCCAGCCCACCTCGTGATTGCTTTCAAAGTCAAAGGTGAAGCCAAGACCCTTCAAAATCTCCTCTATCCTTCCATATTTGTCCATATTTACAAATATGTCGGCATCGCTCATAAGTCGCATTTCCGGATACGGGTAGAGCCTTTTTAGGATTGTACCCTTCATTTTAAGGTGCTCTATTCCGTTTTCATCAAAGGCATCAAACACCTTTTCTATACAGCTCATTTGCTTCTCGCTAAAGGTGGTCAAATTAGCGGTTGAGAAAAGGAATTTTGTGCGATTTGGAATAGCCGAGGCACCTATGCCCTTGGTAAGTCCATAGTAAATTATAGGAATAATTTGCTGTCTTGTGCCGAACTCATAGAGCTTATCGAAGTCAAAGCCCTCTTCAAGCCTTAGCTCCGAGTCGGTAAGGGCGGTTTTTATGATTGATATAACGCCCTTTTCAAAGGTTGATAGCATTATTTCTCGTCCTTTTTAAGTTCTTCTCTTATGTAATCAAGGGTTAGTAGCTTTGCCTTTACCTGCTCCACTGTCAAAAGCTCTGTGTTGTGAGAGTTAAATTCGGTAAGAGTGTTTCTTGTGGTATCGCCTTCCTTGAAATATTTGTCGTAGTTAAGTCCACGCTTGTCGCTGGGCACACGATAGAAGTTGCCCATATCAATGGCATTTGCGCACTCCTCGTTTGTAAGAAGAGTTTCGTACATTTTCTCGCCGTGGCGAATGCCGATAACCTTAATCTCGCTCTTGCCTTCCTTGTCAAATAGCTCCATTACCGCCTTAGCCTGTGTTTCGATGGTGCAGGCAGGCGCCTTTTGAACAAGAATATCGCCGCTTGTACCGTGCTCAAAGGCAAACAGTACAAGGTCCACAGCCTCCTCAAGAGACATAATAAAGCGTGTCATTGTTGGGTCTGTTACGGTAATGGGCTTGCCTTGTCTGATTTGATCAATCCAAAGTGGGATTACAGAGCCACGGGAGCACATAACATTGCCGTATCTGGTGCAGCAAATCTTTGTCTTTTCCGGACTTACTGTTCTTGATTTCGCAACGATAACCTTCTCCATCATTGCCTTAGAGGTGCCCATTGCATTTACAGGGTATGCAGCCTTGTCGGTGGACAGGCAGATTACTGTCTTTACTCCCTCGTCAATAGCGGCGGTCAAAACATTATCTGTACCGATAACGTTGGTTTTTACAGCCTCCATAGGGAAAAACTCACAGGAAGGAACCTGCTTGAGAGCTGCCGCATGGAAAATGTAGTCAACGCCGTGCATTGCGTTCTTAACGCTGGCAAGGTCACGCACGTCGCCAATATAAAATTTGATTTTATCAGCCACCTCCGGCATTTTAGCCTGAAACTCGTGGCGCATATCGTCCTGCTTTTTCTCGTCACGTGAGAAAACACGAATCTCCCCAATATCGGTCCTTAAAAACCTATTAAGCACCGCATTTCCAAAGGAGCCTGTGCCTCCTGTAATCATAAGGGTCTTGCCCTTGAAAATTGAATTTGACATAATTTTATCCTCTTTCAACTGTTTTATATTAACCGAACAAGCTCCTTTTTGAACTCGTCATCTAACTTGCTTACTATTTTCCTGCCATCGTAATCGTCATCTAAGCAAACCGAGCGAATTGCCCTTGCCATTTCCTCGGCATCTCGTTTGTCGTAGTATGCAACGTCGCCACCGACGGCAGATGTGTAAACTGCAGGAATTTTTCCGCTTACAACCCTTAATCCGTTTGATATGTAGGTGAGTATTTTTGATGGAAAGGATGTTTCGTTAAACGCTTTTTCCATGTTTTGAGTGCTTAAGCCTATGTGATTTTCCTGCAAGCGCTTTTTGAATTCATCTCCACTAAAGAAGCCCTCGTAGGTTATTTCACACCTTGTCTTAGCCCCCACCTGCATAAGCTCCTTTATGATAATTTTCATTTGGCTTTTTTCAGTGTGGCCAAACAGGTGTAGATGGTATCCCTCGTCAAGAAATTCGGCACATCTTATAGCGTCTAGCACGCCACCCTTAACCAGATTAAAGGTGCCTGCGTAGGTTATATGGATTTTATCATCCTTTGGTGTGCCCAGCTTTGGCTCGGGAGTGTAGTTTCCTAAACAGATTGCATAAGGCTTTTTTCCATTATTTAGACGTTTTTCAAGCAAATCAGAGGAAAATATGTAGCTGTCTGCTTCGTTTATAAAGGCAAGCTCCTTCTTTTCCATTTTTTCGTTTTCTAAAATTGTGGAATAAATTTCACAAACCTGTAAAATCAGCTTAAACTTCTTTTTTCTACGCAGCTTTCTTAAAGCATCTATGTAGCTCAAGCTGTGATAAACTATAACGGTATCTCCATCATTTATCAGGTCACCAAGCTCCTTGTACAAGAGCCATTTTACTTTCATTCTGCGTATTGCCCTTGAAAGTAGGCTTGTGCCCGTCTTTCCAAGATACTTTAAGTAAACAAGCTCCGTGTCCCCACTTAACTGAATAGTCTCTCGGTCCTTTGAACTGCCATCAGCCGTCGAGGCATGCGAAAGAACCCTAAGGCTTTTGCCTACGTTATTTATGCTGGATATAATGTAATCCATCATGTTCATCGCCGCCGGGTTTGCAGCCCTTTCCTGATTACAGGAATAGCACCCTAAATATATAAGCTTAGACACACACTTCTCCTTAATTTTTTATAGTTTGTTCGTCTTCCTTCCAAAATGCTTCAAAGGAATGATGTGCTATCCTTTTTTCCTCCGGCGGAAGCTGCATATAGTCTCCAAAATACGCACTTAACGCCTCGTGATATCCGTTCATGACATATAGCTCATATTCCTCGAATTTATGAAGCACCGTTTCCCTGCACCACTCTTCCTTAAGGAAAAACGGTTTATCCAAATTGCTATCTGCATAGGACATAAGGTCCTTGCAATCGCCCTCTATATTATTTCCAAGATTGGTAATGTTCAAGGTATGCTTGTTGGGGTTATATATGCCAAAAGCTCTTCCAAGCCCACTGCAAATCGCCAGCGCACCCCTCTTTACCATTTTGAGGGGATGTTTCGTTTTAACATATTTAAAAATCGACCTGCGCCATTTTTTCAGTTGACTTGTCCTTTCCTTAAGCGTAGAGGCAACCTTGTCATAATCACCAACGACATCAAAAGGAAAAATGTCAACATCAACACCTATTGAGTACCCTTTTGGTGCCCAAATCCGCTCTATTTTTAGTGTTGCTTTATCAAACGCCTTGGCAAATGTATATGGGTACTTTTCATTATTCTCGCAGGAATATACACCATATCGTTCGCTGCCGAAATGCTGAACAAAATACATATAGTCCTTGCGTGGCATAGCTATATCAATATCGTCATCCCAAGGAATAAAGCCCCCATGTCTGATAGCCCCAAGAAGCGTACCACCCCAAAGGTAATATGTAAGCTTGTTTTCAACACAAAACCTGTGTATTTCAAGCATTATTCCAAGCTCGATATCTTTCAATTCAAAATTAGTTAGTTTTCTCATCTTTTTCCTTTTTGAAAAGCCTTTTGGTAGCTTTAATTAATTGAATCGGATTCAATGCTCTTAATATAAGCATATTATTTTTTCTTAGCGGCTTCATCATAAAACCTATAAAGAAGTTGGCAAAGAACTGTGTAATAAATGACGCAATTGCTGCACCGTTAATTCCCATAACAGGAATCAGAATAGCATTTAACACAACGTTTATCAAAGCTCCCGACATATTTATTTTCCACAAAATTTTTTGCTGATTATTGGCAAGTATCCAAACGCCTCTCGCGGATCCCAAATACGAAAACGTAGTGTACCACACAACTATTCTTAATGTTGTAACAGCGGGCGCAAATTGCTCTCCATAAAGGATACCAATAATAGGTCCCGCAAAAATTGTCATCAATACACTTTGCGCCAATGCTAAATAAATTACTATACTGTAAAGCAAAATCACGCTTTCATCAAATGATTCTTGACTCTGCTTAAGCTTAGTGAATATGGACGGTCTTGCAGAATCTATAATGGCGGAAAAAACGAAGCTTGTCATACCTGCGCAAGCAACCGCTGCTGAATACCACCCTGTTTCCTTGTCGCCGATCATAACATTAATCATTATTTTGTCAGTTTGTGCGAAAATCGTTACCATCATGCTTGATATTATGTAATGCTTACTTTTCGAAAACATCCTTTTTGCCACAGCAAAGGATACGGACAGCCTTTGTCCGCCTAGTCGCTTATACAACACAAGTGAAGCTACGGCAATTATCATATAATCCAAAGCATTCGAAATAGCGAACCAATAAACATTTTTTCCCGTTGCCAAAAGATATATTTTATATACAGTAGTCAGTCCATATGCAATAAGGGATATTATGGATACATATCTTGAAATATACTTTGCTTGGAACCAGTACTGTACCATTTCTAACGCTTGAGATAGTAAAACTAAACTATACAATCCACAAACTATTATTTTTTCAGTTTGGCCGGCATTAATCACGGAAGAAAAACCAATTATGCCAAAAATGCAGCATATTGCAGAAATCACATTAAAATATAGGGATGTGCCAAGTATTTTTCCTTCCTCATTAGGTCTTTCCACTAATTCTTGTACCATAACATTGGAAAAACCAAGTTGCATAACAGGAATAAAGAAGGTAACCATGGAAATTGCATAGTTTATCACTCCGAAATTAGAGTCTCCCAAATATCTTGCTGTTAAACTAGAAATGATTACACCAAGAATTGCTTGAATTACTTTGCACGCAATAATCCATGTTGCGTTTTTGAAAACTTTATTTTTTATCATTTTGCCCCTGTGCCATTACAATCTCTTTGTTTTTATCAACGTATAATGCGTTATTATCATGAATGTCTCCTATTTCTGCCAGAAGAAACTGTATGGATTTGTCATATACCAGGACTCTTCGCCGCCTTTCGCAAAGGTGTATAGAGCAAAAGCGACAAAGGCGATGAACACAACCACCTTAATAAGCCTTTTATATCTATCGTCAAGACTAATTCGTCTATATCCATTTGTGTCTATTACCTCCGGAATAGCTATCATTGCATACACCATAAAGTAATAGCCCACACGCATAGCGGTGTTGTATACGCCACCAAACGCCTGGCATATACATGCAACCCAGAAGATGTTTGTAGTTCCGCACGAAAGCTTGTTTTCCTTGTCTGAGAAAACAAGAAGAAATAGGTAAAGAACAACAAAAACTAAGAACAGGGTAAGTGCACCGGTGTCCTCAATTTCTGCGTTATCCTTAAAAAATGTACTTAATACAGTAAATAACGGCACTCTAAAGATGTATACAAATGGAATTGCTACAAACGAGCCAATCTTAAATGCGTCCGTATGCCTTAGATGGTATAATGGATATGCCACAAGGAATACTATGGCTGAGGAGTGGAAGGTATAAGCAAGCAATACTAAAAGTACAAAAGCAACCCACCTTTTGTCCTTTATCATAAGGTAAGCAAGCATAGTTATCGCTATAGCAACCGCTTGTCTCATTCCTGAAAACGCTATAAAAAATGATGTCAAGCCAAGGTAAATTACAGATGAAAGCAGGGTGTTTTTGGAATCCCTGTAAATTATGATTGCTGTAGGAAGGGCTGTTATTAAGCCACACGCAACAAGCAGTGTTTGTGGGTCCTTAGAAAAGATTGACAGAATCTTATTGAAGATTATGTAGCCTCTTTCGTAATTGTAAAGGTCTCTTGTAAAGACATCCTCCCAGGACCAGCCTGCTATTTTTATGTAGGCGTGCCAGTAGCCGCCTCCATCATAGTATTTCAAATCTACACCCATAGATGGATGTCTTAGAGCAAGCAAAAGCCCAACCGCTAAGAAGAATATAACGGTATATGCTATTCTTGCTTTTTTTTCATTTGTTATTCCTGACTTGAATAGTAGAACATATGAGCCCAACAGGAGCACAAAAAGTAGATAGTAAATTAACATTTTTTGTCCTCCCTCTCATAAAGCTTTTTGTAAATTTCTAAATAATTGTTTGCCATATTTATTTTGCTATACTTGTCTTTCGCTAAGTTGCTAATTTGTTCTTTATCAAACTCTTTGTCTAAAAAATCCTTTGTAGCCTTGCAAAGCGACTCTAAATCACCATAATCTACAAGGGAGCTGTAGTCCTCGATGGTTATAGATTCCGGTCCGCCCGCCTTAAAGCCCACCACAGGCGTACCGCAGCAAAGACTTTCTGCCGTTATCATAGAAAAGGTTTCCTTTTTACTTGCAATAACAGTTAAATCCGCCATTGCATAATGCTTTGCCAGCTCCTCTTGATTTGAAAGCATACCCAACAACCTTACATTCGGTGGCACGTCTATGTTTTCCCTATTTCCTGCAATCAAAAACTCCACATTTGGCAAAAGCTTTGCAAGCTCAATTAGATAATATCCACCTTTAATATGGTTTTTATCTGTGCTAAATCCCGATGTTGCATGAAAGACCACTTTTTTGCCTGTTAGTCCATACTTTTCTCTTAAGTCATCTGTATTGTATGTATGGAACACCTCTGTGTTAAGCCCATTCAGCACCACAGCGTGCTCTAGTTTTTCCATAATGGGTGAAAGCTTCGCTCTCTCCATAAGCCAAGGAGAAACAGACACAGCTATAACGTTTTCAAAGCCCTCAAACGCTTTTTTCATTTTCTTAAACGAATCTGCTGTCCTATCAAACAAAATTGATTTTGTTTCCTTTTTTAGGCGTGGGCATTTACCACAGCCGCTTTTCCATTTTTCACACTCAAGCGCATAGCCACAGTTGGCTGTATGCATAAATTCTGCGTGGAGAGTAAGAACGGTTTTTACTTTATTTTTGTTAAGCCAGGAAACGAGCCTGTATATGTTAACAAAGTATCCATTAATGCAATGTAAATGTACAATGTCAGGCTTTTCCTTCTTGATTATAGAGATTAACTTGTTTGTTGAAAAGAAGCAACCACCGTACATTAAGCCTGTTATACGTGCCATCAAATTGTTGAGCTTTGAATATAGCTCACCGCAGGTTTTGTACACGTTTTTATCAGTTGTCTTAGCCCCTCTTCCGTAGCAGATAACTGAGTCTATTTGGTTTTCTATAAGTCCTGTATGAATATCATACATTATCTTGCCTGTGCTTCCCTTGTTATAGACACAGTTTACCTGCAAAATTTTCATTAGTTACCTCTTATTCCGTTAAGAAGGCTTTCCACCTTCCTTTGGTTGTTTTCTCTTCTGTGATTTTTTTCTACTATGCTCAGCGCTTTTTGGACATAAGCCTCTCTTGCTTCTTTATCATTAATCATTCTTCGAAGCTCTTCCAACAGGCTTTCCTTTTTACTAACTACAAGAGCACAGTCGTTTTCCTTTAAGTACTTTGAGCATGAAATGCTTTCCGGCGCATATACAACAAGTGGTGTACCACTTGCCAAGCTGTCCGCAATTTTAGTGGAAAATCCATGTCTTATATCCTTAACGTAAAAGTCCTCAAAGCTTTCGGTGTGAAAAACAAGCATGCTTTTGCCTATTACCTCTTTCACTTCTTCGTAGCTTATAAGCCCTTTATAGCTTATACCTTCAGCACTTTCAAAGACCTTACCCACCTGCTCGTTCGGAAGCTTTCCATAAACGTCAAGCTTGTAGGCGGGGTTTATTTGATTTAGTGCATTACCGATGTCAATAAGTCCCAGATGCCTATTAAGTCCCAGGTTGCCAAGATAGGAAAAAACAGACTCCTTTTGGCAGCTCTCACTTGGTACCACGTCGGTTGCTGTATAAACATATTCGCTTGGTTTTGAAAACTCCTTGTCGTAGGTGTTTTTCAAATCCTCGCTTATATATATAGACAAGGAAGCATGCTCTATTGCTTTCTTGGTCGCTTTTCTTAATGTTCTTCTGAAGGTGGGATAAAACATCCCCCAAACACCACTGTTTCTGAAATAGTTGTAATCTTTAAAATAGTAATCCTCGCTGTTGTATATAACGAGCGGAGCACCATATTTTTTAGATATTTCAACAGCTAAATCAAACATAAATGGTGCATCACCTGCTTGAAGCAAAACCAGCTCAGGCTGATATTCCTCCACCCATCTGTAAAAGCCGGTGCGCCATTTTTTTCTTTGCCAAAGAAAATTTCTTAGAAGCATTGTAAAAGGTGTTCTTCTCTTTTTCTTGCTTGCTTTTGCTTGAATGCCACTTTCCTTGTCTTCTTTTTTCTCAATGACAGAGCCTGCACTCCTGCCCTTTAAAAAGGACTTGAGAACTTGTCCATCGGTTGCACAAAAATATTTTTCGCACACATCAAAATCCGGCGTGTCAGGCTGAATAAAAAACTGAGCAAGCTTTTCCTTGTCATCTGTGCAAAAGAAATTCTTGAGTGTTCTTCCGTTTGAGTTCCCGTCCGACAAGGCATTGTTTGATATTATTAAGACTCTTTTATTTATCATTTCTTTGTTGCTTCATTCCCTTTTTCATTAGTTGAATAAGTTGCAAGAAAGAATAGTTCTTTGTTTTTTTTCTCAAGAGATAAGCACGTCTATACATTGCCAAAATGGCCGCCCTACCATATACACGGGAGTATATATAACCCATAGCACATATACGTCTTTCGGTTAACCCCTCGTTCCAAGAACTCTCTCCTTGATTAATGTAGCTGACCAGTTTTGGAGAAACATACATTTTAGCTTTTGCACTCAAAATATCGCTCAAAAAAACAGAGTCCTCTCCACAATATATGTCATTGCCTGGACCGATATTTTTTTGGAAGTATATACAATTCTTCTCTAAAAAGTCTCTTCGTAAAACTAGGCCAACTACTCCCGCAGACATTATATTTCGTTTGGTAGCCTTTTTGAGTGCTTTTGGTTTCTTAAAGCTAAGCTGTCTCTGTGGATTGGTGCTTTCGCAATAAAATTTAATTGCATCTGCAGTAGGGCATTTTTTGAACTCTTCCTCTACAAGCTGTTCGTAATCGTCAACTAGAACCATATCGTCGTCAGCAAACATAATATAGTTTGCAGTTGCGTACATTATTGCCATATTTCTGTTAATGCTCGTTCCTCTTGTGTTGGTGGTGATCATTTTTACAATATGTTCGCCCTTCTTTTCTTCCACAAAAGAGCAATCATTTGCTTGGTTTGCAATAATCGCATCACTTTTAAGATTCATTTGCTCATATTTTGATGTATCATTTTGATGCATCGTTGTTACAAGAACCTCTAAGTTCATACCCTAATCCTCTTCATTTTCGAAATATTCCCTATAATCCCTTTCAGTGTCCCAAACCATTGCGTGAGTTGCATAAATTGCCTTTGTTTCCTCGCTTGGCATTTCCATATAATTAGGTCCATAGCGCAGAGTAAGATATTCCTCCACACCCTGAGGTGCAACAAGCTGAACCTTTTCAAAAGGAACTCTGCGTCCCTCTCCAAAAAGTTCTGTCTTGTAAAAGCTGTTTTTGAACTTAGCCCTTCCAAACAAATGTGTGACCTCTTCTGTTGGTTTTTTATTATATCTTCTAACCAAGTGCAAAAGAAGCTTTTTGAAGGGTCCCCATACAACGCACTTCGCTATAAATATTTCTATTTTTTTCTTCTTGCTATCGGTTTCGTAGGCTGTTTTTGAAATAGCCTTTGCCTTCAAAAGACCTGCGGCATAGTATTGTACCTTTTTGCCAAATTTGCTTTTTGCAGAGTTGTTAAGACACATTATATCTACGAAAATACCTTGATGCTTTTTCTTGTTGTTTTTATTAACCGCTTCTATGCACGTGGTTCCGTTCATACGGAGCTTTGAAAAATAATGAGGATGCTCCGAGGAGTCCTCTACCTGCAGATAATATTTTTCTTTATTTAGGTCCGTTTTGCAGCACTCTATAAACTTAAGATAGTTTGCCCTGTCCATAAATATATCCAAGTCGTCATCCCATGGAATAAATCCACCGTGACGCATTGCGCCTAAGGCGGAGCCACCCATAAGATAGTACTTTATGTTGTGCTCTGTACAAAACTTATCTATGTAAACCATTATCTCAAGGATTTTGTTTTGAAGCTTCAAAACGCCATAGGTATCCTCTAAATCGTTTCTTATAAATTCGTAATTATTCATTGTTTAATCTTTCTCTTAAAATCGTTGACGAAATACCATCGGTATGCTCTAAATAAACAACCGTACATCCTACCTCGTTAAATTGTTTTTCATATTCATTCCAAGTAGGAGTACCCTTCCAATCAGAGCCAACAAACACAGCATCTACCTTGTTTTCGATAACAGGCCTCAGCTTGTTCATATCGTCCTGCATAACTACCTTGTCAACATATCTTATGGCCTCTAAGATGGCAACTCTGTCCTCCTGACAGATTATAGGAGCCTTCCCCTTTCGTTCAAGAGAAAGTCTATCTGTTGTTACACCAACTATCAGGTATTCACATTGCTCCTTGGCCTTTCTGATAATGTTAAGGTGGCCAATGTGGAACATATCATAAACGCCTGTTGTGTAACCAATTTTATATTTCTTAGCCATTTTTTACCTTCTTTCTTGCAAACTTTTGGAACACCCAGCCACGTAGGCGGTTGGGGAGCAAAACCTGCACGATAAATCTTTTTGTTACGTTAACAAAATAAGTGCCAAAGCCGATTATTTTGTTTTTTCTCATGTATTTTTGGAGATCCCTCTCGCTCTTAAAATATTTCCACCCGCCACGGCGCTGGTACATTTCCTTGCCCACACGTACATTTACCAAATTTTCGTTAACGTTAGCAAAGCTCATATCTGCAAGAGCCATTCTAAGCCATAGATAATAATCCTCTTCGCAGTACCAGTCGATAAAGCCGCCTACCTCGTTAACCATTGATTTTTTGAACATTACAGTTACAAGATTCATAGGGCAACGCTTTTTCATGTCGCATTTTATTTCTTTATCGGTTTGAAAAACAACTCTCTGTCCCACAATGTTGCCAGGCTCGTCTATAAATTCGGTAATATTACCGCCTACAACAGCAAGGCTGCTGTTTTGGTTAAACATTGCAAGCTGCCTTTCAAAGCGGTCTGATGCACTAATATCGTCTGCATCCATAATAGCCACAAGCTCGTTTGTACAAGCCTCAAGCCCTGCACGTCTTGCGTTTCCGTGTCCTTGATTTTCTTCAAAGCGAATTATCTTGAAATCAGGATTGCTTTCGCACTCCTTAATTACGCAATCAAGCTCTGCCGGAACTGGACCGTCAACAACCAAAACAACCTCGCTTGGCTTTACGGTTTGGTTAAGTATGCTATCGACAGCAAGCCTGAACCACTCGGGGTTGTCCTTGCCGTAGACGCACATAGAAACTGAAAATTTTTGATAACTCATTATACCCTCATAAGCTCCAGAGCTTCCTTTTGGAGCTTGTCGTATTCTTCCTTTGATACCTCGCCCTTGGCAAGGAGATAATCGCCAAGGTCGGTGGCTGTTGCCTCGCCGTCCTCGGTAATGCCGTCTCTTTTGAAAACCTTGAAAACGGTCATAAATATGATTTTTAAGTCGCCCCAAAGGGTGATTTTTTCTATGTACTCAAGGTCGTACTCAAATTTCTTTTCCCAAGTCATATTGTTTCTGCCGCTACATTGGGCAAGACCTGTAAGACCGGGAGTAACGCTGTGCCTCTTGTTTTGCTCATCGCTCATAAACACCATATCACGAACAAGCTGTGGTCGAGGACCAACGATTGACATATTGCCAATGAAAATGTTTATAAGCTCCGGCAGCTCGTCCAAGGACGTGGAGCGAAGAAGCTTGCCATATCTTGTAAGGCGCATTTCGTCAGGGAGCAGATTGCCCTCACTATCCTTCTCGCAGGTCATTGAACGGAATTTAATCAGCTTGAAGATTTTGCCGTTTTTGCCTGGGCGGAGCTGTGTGAAGAAGGGGTTGCCCTTCATTTTTATGGCACCAACGACTGTTAGGATTATCAGAATTGGGGACAACAGCAAAATAGCAAGGGCGCTGAGCACAATGTCGTAAAAGCGCTTAAAGCAGCTTTTGTACCAGATGGCAGATATGCCAACGAAGGCAAGAACCCCCACAACGCCTATGATTATGTAGCCCCAAACGGTGCCCAAAAGAAAATCTAAAATTTGTTCCATCAGTTAAAGAACTCCCTAATTGCGTTTATAACGTAATCCTGCTCTGCCTCGGTCATTTTGATATCGCTTGGCAAGCAAAGTCCACGGGCGAAAATTTCCTCGTTTACAGGCTTGTCCTCAACGTAAACGAAGTCGCAGTCCTTGAAAACAGGCTGCATATGCATCGGCTTCCAAATCGGTCTTGTTTCGATATTAAGTTGGTTGAGCTTATTTAGTAGGTCAATTGGGTTTTTACCGGCGCACTCATCAATTGTCATACATGTAAGCCAGAAATTTGGCTTTGTACCTTCAAGGTAAGGGTTGAGCTTAATCGGCAAGCCCTTAAGACCCTCTTCATAGCGACGATAAATTTTTTCTTTAAGCTCCCTATGCTCGTCAAGGTGCAAAAGCTGACCTCTGCCAATGCCTGCAACTACATTTGACATGCGGTAGTTGTAGCCGATATGCTCGTGCTGATACCACGGAGCCGGCTCCCTTGCCTGGGTTGCAAGCTTAAACGCAAAATCACGGGCGCCCGGCACGCTTGTAAGGAGCATACCGCCACCGGATGTTGTAATTATCTTATTGCCGTTAAAGCTAATTGCATTATAGTCGCCAAAGGTGCCGCATTTTTGTCCCTTGTAATCTGCGCTAAGTGCCTCTGCCGCATCCTCAATAAGTATTGCACCGTGCTTTTTACAGATAGCCATAATTTCATCCATCTTAGCAGGAACGCCATATAGGTGCACAAGCACAACCACCTTGGCATCGGGATATTTTTCAAAGGCAAGCTCAAGGGCACGAGGGTCCATATTCCAGCTTTCTCTTTCGGAATCGATGTATACCTGCTTGCCACCCTCGTAGGAAACAGGGTTGACGGTTGCTGAAAAGGTCATATCTGAGCAAAGCACCACATCGTTTGGCTTAACCCCTGCCAGCTTCATTGCAAGATGAAGGGCAGCTGTGCCGGAGCAAAGCGCAAGGGCATCAAGACAGCCATCGCCACCGGTCAAATACTCACTAATTTCCTTTTCAAAATTATCACAGTTAAAGCCAAGAGGCGCTATCCAATTTTTATCAAATGCCTCTTGAATATAAGACATTTCTTCGCCATGCATGGTTGGCGTAGAAAGTGGAATTCTCTTTTCCATTAAAATCTCCATTATAATATATTAAAAAATTACATACAGAATTATTATAATATAAAAGGAAGGGCTTGTCAACCAAAATTGGCACTTTTAGTACAAATTAGATTAAAAAAAGGAAGACCTGGGCAGGTCTTCCTTTGAGTTTATTGTGTTGTCTAGGTGCACTCGAACCCCCAGAGCCATGCTTCGCTTTGAGGAACCCCTACGCAACGCAGTTGGCGGACGAAGGCTATCTTTCCGATAGTCGAGGGCACCAACGAGGAGCAACTTAGCTAAATCAAATAGGGTCAAGAGGCGAGTATTTCTAGGCGCACCGCAGGCACTTGGGCGCAGGCGTACCCCTTGTACGTCAAGGTCAGTGCCGAGGAGCAACACCGAAATACGAAGCCTATTGGGCTTATTTTAGTGGGATTCGTGGATGGAAATACTCTTAATTACAGGTCTCTTTGCCACGTCAACGGCGCCGTTTGCGCCTGTTTCGATTTCGTCGCAGAGTCTGTTAATTATGTCAAGTCCGCTTGTTACCTTGCCGAAGGCTGCATATTTGCCGTCTAGGGATACGGAGTTGTTTTCGCTTGTTTCGTCAACTATAAAGAATTGGCTGGAGGCGCTATTATAAACGTTGGTTCTTGCCATGGAAATTGTGCCTGCCTCGTGAGGAATAAGGTTGTTAAAGCCGTTGTCCTTAAATTCGCCATAAATAGTGTCGGCATCCTTTTCGTTGCCGTCCTTGTCGAAGCCGCCGCCCTGTGCCATAAAGCCGTCTATAATTCTATGGAAGGTAAGTCCGTCATAAAAGCCCTCGTTTGCGAGCTTTACAAAGTTTGCAACGGTTTCGGGCGCCTCGTTACCATACAGCTCAACGTGAACTGTGCCGTAGCCCTCAATTTCGATTGATGCGTGATGAGTTACAGTAAGGTCAGGGGTGTTGTCCAAAACGATAGCCACAATGCCTGCAACCAATGCAATTACACACACTGCTATAACAATTGGAAGGACTATTTTAAGGATTTTCTGATTTTTCTTTTTCCTTTCAAGCTCCGCCTTGGCTTGCTTGGTTTTTTCTGTTACGTAGTTGTTATTTTTTGCCATTTCTTTTCTCCTTACATACTAAGGGCTACCGCCAAAAATAAAAGCGACATACCTATTGCGGCGCAAAGAACTGCCACAAGAATAAGCACATTGCGCTTTCTTATTGACTCTTCCTGCTTTTTGTCAAGCTCGGCTTGCTTTTTAGGCGATATCCAATTACTGTTCTTGCGCTTTTTAGCCATTTTCAGCCCTCACAATTAGAAATTACCTACATAGTATATCACATTCTTCCCCTATAATCAATAAATTTTTTGTTACATTTTTCGTCTTTTCTATATTGACAGGACAGGCTTGTTGTGATATACTTTCTATAACGAAATAATTTCGGAGGATTTACTATGGAACACATTAAGACAATCAAAACCGGCAATCTTTGTGAAAGCGCAAAGAACGGTGGTTGTGGCGAGTGCCAAACCTCTTGCCAATCTGCTTGCAAGACAAGCTGTGGTATCGCTAACCAAGCGTGCGAGAATAGCGACAGAAAGTAATTAATACGCACATTAAATCTGGACTGCTAAGGCACTACCTTGGCAGTCCGCTTTTATTGTATAGATAAATACGGAGAATTTATGGTACATCAATACAAATTAGGTGGGTATAACATCGTTTTGGATATCTGCTCCGGCGGAGTTCACGTGGTTGACGATGTTGCCTACGATATTATCGAAATTTACGAAAAACAGACACAGGGTCAGGTTATTTCTCAAATTTGCGAGAAATATGAGGGCAAGGACGGCATTACAAAAGATGACATCATTGCCTGCTATGAGCAGGTTACTGCCCTTAAGGAAAATGGCGAGCTTTTCACCCCCGACACCTTTGAGCCTATGGCAAACAAGCTGAAGGAAAAGACCTCCGGCGTTATAAAGGCGCTTTGCCTACACGTTGCACACACCTGCAATCTTAACTGCTCCTACTGCTTTGCCTCACAGGGCAAGTATCACGGCGAGCGTGCTGTTATGTCCCTAGAGGTGGGCAAGCGCGCCCTTGATTTCCTTGTTGAAAATTCCGGCACAAGGCACAACCTTGAGGTTGACTTCTTTGGCGGAGAGCCGCTTATGAACTTCCAAATGGTTAAGGACCTGGTGGCTTACGCAAGAAAGATTGAGAAAAAGCACAACAAGAATTTCCGCTTTACTCTTACCACAAACGGCGTTTTAATTGATAAAGATGTAATTGATTTTGCCAATCGTGAGATGAGCAACGTGGTGCTCTCTCTTGACGGACGCAAGGAAATTCACGACAGATATAGGGTTGACTACCTAGGAAACGGTAGCTGGGACAAGATTGTGCCTAAGTTTAAGGAGCTGGTTGATGCCCGTGGTGGCAAGGGCTACTATATGCGTGGCACCTTCACACACGCAAACCCCGATTTCCTAAACGATATCAAGGTTATGCTTGACCTTGGCTTTAACGAGCTTAGCATGGAGC
This sequence comes from Clostridia bacterium, assembly GCA_017468115.1. Next base: position 70,023 of record JAFUJS010000019.1, read on the forward strand.
CTGTTGTTTGCGCAAAGGGCGACAAGGAGGAGCTAACCGAGGAGGACTTCCCTATTGTTTGCAAGCAATACGAGGAGCTTGCGGAGCTTATGATAAATAAGCGCCGTGAGGGCAAGGAATTTACCTTCTATCACTATATGATTGACCTAAAGGGCGGACCCTGTATCTATAAAAGGATTTCAGGCTGTGGCTCAGGAACCGAATATATGGCTGTTACTCCTTGGGGAGATTTGTACCCATGCCACCAATTTGTAGGCGAGGAAAAATACAAGCTTGGCGATATTTGGCAGGGTGTTACAAACAAGGAGGCGCAGAAGGAATTTGCCGACTGTAACGTTTATGCAAGACCCGACTGTAAGGACTGCTGGGCAAAGCTATACTGCTCCGGCGGCTGTGCGGCAAACGCATACCACGCAACAGGCAGTGTGCGTGGAGTTTATGAATATGGCTGTCGCCTGTTCAGAAAGCGTATGGAATGCGCCATTATGGTTGCTGTTGACAAGCTACTTAACGAATAAAATTTGAGGGGGTTTTATGAACACTCCTATTTGCGATTTTGTAAACCAATACATAAAAAATGATACAACAAGACTACATATGCCCGGGCACAAGGGCAAGGGGCCCTTGGGCTTTGAGCAGATGGACATTACCGAGGTTTTTGGCGCTGACTCTCTTTTCCACGCAAGCGGAATTATTAGAAAGAGCGAGGAAAACGCCTCTTCTCTGTTTGACAGCTTCAAAACCTATTACTCCACCGAGGGTTCATCCCACCTTATTCGCTCTATGCTTCTTATCGCAAGAGGTGGCGACAAGGACGGCTATGTGCTTGCGGCAAGAAATGCCCACAGCTCCTTTATTTCCGCCTGTGCTCTGATTGATTTAGAGGTCAAGTGGCTGCTTGGCAAAAGCTCCTATCTTAGCTGTGAGCTAACACCACAGGATTTGGAAAAAGCCTTGACCTGTGTAGATAAAATGCCATTTTGCGTGTATGTAACGTCCCCTGATTATCTTGGTAACACTCTTGATATTAAGGGGCTTTCAGAGGTGTGCCACAGGTATGGCGTTATGCTTTTGGTAGATAATGCCCACGGCGCTTATCTGAGGTTTTTAGAAAAAAGCGAGCACCCTATAAATCTTGGCGCTGATATGTGCTGTGATTCTGCCCATAAGACACTCCCTGCTCTGACAGGTGGTGCTTATCTCCACATTTCAAAAAATGCCGCCCATTTGGCAAAGGATGCCAAGGATTCAATGGCTCTTTTTGCATCAAGTAGTCCATCATATCTTACACTGTGCTCTCTTGACAAGCTAAACTCTTACCTTGCAGGGGAATACAGAAGCGACCTTTCTGGCTTTATATGCAAGGTGAGTAAGACAAAGGAGCAAATTTCCTCCTATGGATACACATTAGTTGGTAATGAAAGGCTTAAAATTACTATTGCCGCAAAGGAATATGGCTATCTTGGCACGGAGCTTGGAAAAATATTACACGAAAACAACATTCTTTGCGAGTTTTGCGACAAGGACTTTCTTGTTTTGATGGTAACCCCGTCTAATGGCGAGGGGGACCTTGATAAGCTTGCTTGTGTGCTTGGCGATATTCCCAAGAGGGAGCCAATTTCCAAGGCTATGCCTGCGCCCTGCTTATCTGAAAGGAAAATGTCTATAAAGGATGCAATCCTTAGCGATAAAGAAGAAATTTCCATAGATGACGCAGAGGGTCGCACCCTTGCCTCACTTAGTGTTGCCTGCCCACCTGCCGTATCTGTTATTGTAGCGGGAGAGATATTTGACAAGGCTGCCATCGAGGCTTGCAGGTATAATGAAATATACACCGTAAAGGTAGTAAAATAAGAAAAAACAGACACCCTGTGTCTGTTTTTTAATTAAAAAAGGAGCTTGCAAGCTCCTTTTTTTATTTTGTGCTAAGTAGCTTTTGAACGCTGGAAAGCTTAACGCAGAGGCAGAAAAGTTCTGTTGCGGTAATTAGGTCAGCAAGCGGAGGATAGGATGGTGCGATTCTGATATTTGAATCGTGTGGGTCCTTGCCATATGGGTAGGTTGCGCCTGCGCCTGTCATAACCACGCCTGCCTTTTTGCATTTTGCAACGATGTCCTTTGCACAGCCCTCTAAGGAGTCAAAGGAGATAAAGTAGCCGCCCTTTGGCTTTGTCCAAGTGCCGATTTCAAGCCCGCCAAGCTCTCTTTCCAAAATACCAAGAACAGCCTCAAACTTAGGGCGAAGAATGTCTGCATGCTTTCTCATATGCTCTATCATACCGTGAATGTCGCCAAAATAGCGAACATGGCGGAGCTGGTTAACCTTATCGTGGCCGATGGTTTGCATAGCAAGCTGAACCTTAATATCACGAAGGTTATTAAGTGAGGATGCAAGTGCCGCAATACCTGAGCCGGGGAATGAGATTTTTGAGGTTGAAGCAAACTTGTAAACAAGGTCAGGGTTGCCTGCACGCTTACATTCAGCAAGAATTTCTACCAAATTGTCCTGCTTATCATCATAAAGATGGTGGATTGTGTATGCGTTGTCCCAGTAAATTCTAAAGTCCTTTGCCGCCGGCTTAAGCCTTGCAAAGCGACGAACTGTAAGGTCGGAGTAGGAGTAGCCCTGTGGGTTTGAATACTTTGGCACACACCAAATACCCTTAATTGCCTCATCCTCGGCAACAAGCCTTTCAATAAGGTCCATATCAGGTCCGTCCTCTGTCATAGGCACGTTAATCATTTCAATACCAAAGTATTCTGTGATTGCAAAGTGCCTGTCGTAGCCCGGAACAGGACAAAGGAATTTAACCTTGTCAAGCTTTGCCCAAGGGGTTGAGCCCATAACACCGTGTGTCATTGAGCGAGCAATTGTGTCGTACATTACGTTAAGGCTTGAGTTACCATAAATGATAATGTGGTCAGATGGAACCTCCATCATATCGGCAAGAAGCTCCTGCGCCTCCTTAATGCCATCAAGCACACCGTAGTTACGGCAGTCGGTTCCGTCCTCACAGGTAAGGTCAACGGAGCTGGACAAAACGTCCATCATACCCATTGAAAGGTTAAGCTGCTCAACGCAGGGCTTACCTCTTGCCATATTGAGGTTTAGGTCCTTTGCTTGATATTCCTTATATTTAGCCATCAGCTCCTTGTTAAGGGCTTCAAGCTCTTCTCTTGTCATTTCGCTATATTTCTTCATATAAGCCACCTTGATTAAAAGATTTATTTACTAATAATATCACAACAATGCTTATTTTACAATACCTTGACATTATTTTTTCCAAAAATTCGTAATTTCCCCAAGAAGGTCCTTAGCAGAGCTAATAAACTTAATGTGGCTCCAATATTCAGGCATAAGCTGGCGATATTCGGGCGTATAGAAGCGGTCGTCAACCAAAAGAACAACGCCCTTTTCGTCCTCGCTTCGTATAACTCTGCCTGCCGCCTGTAAAACCTTAATCATACCGGGATAGGTATAGGCATAGGCGTAGCCTGTTTCACGGGTTTTGTCAAAGTATTCCTTAATTATATTAAGCTCACTGCTGATGGTAGGCAAGCCAACGCCTACTATAATTGCGCCAATTAGCCTTTCTCCACGCAGGTCAATGCCCTCGGAAAAGCTGCCGCCCATAACGCAAAAGCCAACCAGCGTGCCCTCACGCTTTGAATCAAAGCTGTCAAGAAACTCACGCTTTGCCCTTTCGGACATACTGCGGCTTTGGCAGGTAACATTTATTTTCGGGTATTTTTTAACGAAAACATCCTTAACGTCGGTAAGGTAGGAATAGGACGGAAAATATACTATATAATTTCCCACCCTGCCCTCAATTGTAGCTCTTATAATGTTTGCCACGGTAAGGGCGCTTTTTTGCCTGTCCTCATACCTAGTGCTGACGTTATTTACACCAATTAGGCAAAGGTTTTCCTTATCGAATGGGGATTTGAGCGTCAGGGTGCTTGTTTTCGGACAGCCAAGCACATCGGAAAAATACTCAAGAGGGGTAAGGGTTGCAGAAAACAGGATTGTGGAAATGCCCTTTTTCATACACAAATCCAGCATAAACGAGGGGTCAAGACACATTAAGCGAATTTTTACCTCTTCATCTACCGCCTCTATATACATAGTAAAGCGCTTGTCAAAGATTTCCGAAACCGCAAGGAATTTCTTTGTGTCCATATAGAGCTGATAAAGCTCCTCGTCCTCAATATCTCTTTTGAACAGCTTCTTGCAGCCGCCCACAAATGCGTAAAAATGCTCACCGATATCAAAGGGCAGCTCGTTATTGATATAAAAGCCGCATATTTTCCCGTCAAGCTCCATTTTTTCGCTCATGGCAAGGGCGTAAAATTCCTCGAATTTGCCTAAAATATCGACACAGGGGTCGCCAATTTGCTTATTTCCCCCATATCGCTCCGCTATTTTTATAAAGTCGCTTCGATTAAGCGACATGGAGTACATTTCCCTTGCGCGGTCGGGCAGGTTATGGCTTTCGTCTATGAGGAAAATATACTCTGCCCCTGTGGGACACTCAAAATAGCGTCTGAAATATGCCTGCAAATCGAACAGATAGTTGTAGTCGCAAACCACAAGCTCGCACCACTCGGAAAGCTCCAAGGAAAGCTCGTAGGGGCATATGGAATATTTCTTGCTTACCTTGTCAATTATATCCTTTGTATAGGTTTTGTATTCTGTAAGAAGCTCATACATGGCACTATTGACCTTGTCGTAATACGAGACAGCCACCTTACAGTTTTTAGGGTCGCACTTTCTTCTTGTGCCGGGTCCGAAGGAAACACAGCACTTATCCTTTGAGGAAATATGAATTGCCCTTAGGTTGGGAATTTGGTCCCTCATTAAATCAATGGCGTTAAGAGCGGCAAGGGCGGTTGTACCCTTACCTGTAAAGTAGAAAATCTTATCTCCATAGCCCTCTCCCAAGGATTTTAGCGCAGGGTAAAGGGACGCCATGGTTTTACCTGTGCCTGTGGGCGCCTCAACCACCAGCCTTTTATGGGCACGGATTGAGCGGAATGCCTCTACTATAAAGTCTCTTTGACCCTCACGGGCGCCACCCTTGAAGGGGAAGCGCAGGTTTGAGAGCTGGCTTATGGTTTTTGTGCCTCTTTCCTTAATAAGTATGGCAAAGGGGGCATACTGCTCCATTACGCTTTCAAAGAAAAGCTCTAGGTCCTCTTTTGTAAAGGTGCTTGAGTATTCTCTTTCCTCGTCGCCACTCTCGCTGTAAAAGGTTACTATTACATCAACCGTGGACTGCTTATATTTTTCCGAGATAATATATGCCGAGAGCATTGCACATTTTGTTGCAATTTCCAGCTCGCCCGCCTCCAAGGAATCAAGACGATAGGGCACGTTATATACATCCTCAACATAGTAGCCGCCGTCCTTATACCTTATAGATTCGGGGAAGGTATAAAGCTGGATTGTTGCGCCATACTGAATAGAGTTAAGGGTGTATGCGTCCGAAATATTGGGCTTTTCGGTGTGGAGCTTGTAGGAAACGGTGCCACCGCCGTTTTTGTTGCCCGGGGTAAAGTGTGTATCAATATTGCCACCACGGAAAACAAAGGCACATAGCTCTCTTGTGCTGATATATACTGTGTTTGTGTGGGTGTCGTACAAGCTAGCCATAATGCTCTCCTTTCCTTGTTGACATTTGTCATTTTTTAGGTTATAATTTAGTATAACATATTTAATATATAAATTGAAAGTTTTTTTCTTATTTTGAGGTAAAAATATGATTCTTAATCAAAAACAAACCACTCTTGCATATAGGTGTCCATCCTGCTTCGGTGTGCCAACATCAATAGTGGGCGCATTTTCTTTGAGCGGCGACCTTTTTAAGCTAAGATGCAGCTGCGGCGGCAGCCATCTTGAGGTGGAAAAGCTGCCCGAGGACAAGCTACGCCTTACTGTTCCCTGCCTTGGCTGCTCAAGCCCACATTACTATACCATTTCAAAAAATGTTTTCTTTGGCAGCGATGTGTTTATTATTCCTTGCTCCACCTGTGGAATTGATATTTGCTTTATCGGCAAGGAGGACAAGGTAAAGGAAGCGGTTGATATATCAAACAAGGAGATTGCCGAGGCACTCAACGGTGCGTCTGTGGAGGCACTGAGGGCAAACGAGGAGGAATACTTTGACCCGCAGATTTTAGATATTGTTACCTATGTAATTTCCGACCTTGGCGCTGAGGGCAAGATACATTGCAGGTGCCCCGAGGGACAGGGAGAATACAAGTGCGATATTTATCACGACCACGCAACCGTAAGGTGCGAAAATTGCTCTGCCAGCCTTGATGTTGATATTACAAGCACACTTAAGGCTTATGACTTTTTGCACTCTGAGGAGCTTACACTAAAATAAAAAAAGAAAGCCCACGGTGTGGGCTTTTTCTTTTTGTGTAATTAGTTGCAGCAGCAACAAAGGATAACGAGGGCGAGGATTACAATCCAAACGATTTCGTTATCGAAAAGGTTGCATAGGCAGTTATTCATAGTATTACCGTTCTCCATAAGAGAGTATCCTTTTCTGTCGAATTGAGGGCTTTTTTGCCCTCTGATATAATACTATGACGAATTTTGGCTTTGGTTACAAAAAAGGCTTGCAAAGTGCAAGCCTTTTTATATTATTCTGCGTCAGCAGGAGCCTCGTCCTCAGCAGGTGCATCCTCCACAGGTGCATCCTCAGCCGCCTCTTCCTTAGCAGGGAGAAGCGCTCTTACAGAGAGAGAAACCTTTTGCTTTTCGTCGTCGATACCAACAATCTTTGCCTCAACAACGTCGCCAACCTTGATAACGTCTGCTACGTTTTCAATCTTCTGGTCTGCGATTTGGCTGATGTGGATAAGTCCGTCAACACCGGGAACGATTTGAGCAAATGCGCCAAATGTTGTTGTGCCAACAACCTTAACCTCACAAACGTCGTCTACTGCATACTGGGACTTGAAGATGTTCCAAGGATTTTCGTCGTCTGTCTTGTAGCCAAGAGAGATTTTGCCGTTTTCCTTGTCAACAGCCTTAACAAATACCTTAATAACGTCGCCAACATTAACTACCTCGGAAGGATGCTTTATTCTCTTCCAGGAAAGCTCTGTAATATGTACAAGACCATCAACACCGCCAAGGTCGACAAATGCGCCGTAGCTTGTGATAGACTTAACAGGACCCTCGTAAACTGCGCCCTCTTCAACGCTTGCCCAGAAGGCTTCCTTTTCTGCCTTTTTCTTAGCCTGAACAACTGCCTTTATAGAAGCAATCGCACTCTTCTTGTCCTCTTTGATTTCAACAACCTTAACCTCTTGAACTGTGTTAACAAGTGCGCCCATATCGCCGTCCTTGCTAACGCCTGTCATAGATGCAGGAATAAATACTCTAACACCGTCGATATCACAAACCAAGCCGCCCTTTGTTGTAGCTGTAATCTTTGCGCTTACAACCTCACCGCTTGCCTGATATTCAACAACCTTGTTCCAGTTCTTAACAACGTCAACCTTCTTCTTAGAGAGGATTGCTGTGCCCTCGAAGTCACTCTTGCTCATAACAGTAGCCTCAACCTCGTCGCCAATGTTAAAGAGTGTATTTAGTGCCACGTCGTTAGAATCAGTAATCTGATCTCTTGTGATAACGCCTGTAAGCTTGTCGCCAAGATCAAGTCTGATTTCGTTCTTGTCGATTGACATTACAATACCCTTAACTGTTGCTCCTACATATATTTTCTGCTTCTTTGCCATTTCTTCCTCTAGCATTGCAGCAAAGTTTTCTGTTTCCATGATTTCGCTCATTGTAATTTTTACCTCCTGAATTAAGCTGTCTGGTGTGGAAGCGCCAGCAGTTATTCCAATATTATTTGCGCCACCGAGTAAGTGAAAGGGAATGTCCTTGCTGGTTTGAATGAGAAAGGACCTCTCGCAATTTTGCTTGCAAACAAGTGCCAGCTTTTTGGTGTTTGAGCTTTCCTTACCACCGATTATAAGCATCGCATCGCATACGGAGCTTAAATAGCTTGCCTCTGTTTGTCTTTTTTCGGTAACACTACATATTGTATCAAAAATTTTTGCATTTGTACAGTATTTTTTGAGAATTTTTTGACATTTTTCCCATTCTGTCAATTTTTGTGTGGTTTGCGCCACCATAATTACGGAATTATCGGCGCACTCTCCTGCGCTTAGGTATGCCTCCAGCGTTTCTGCATCGGGAAAAACACGACCCTGACCCCTTACGTAGCTCATTATTGACTTAACCTCGGGGTGGTCGGCTTGACCTATTACAAAAAGCGGAGTGCCGTCCTCGGTGTTCTCCCAAGCGATTTGATGAATTTTCTTTACATAGGGACAGGTTGAGTCTATAACCTGAAAGGACTCTATTTCCTTGGCATAGTCCTCAAGCCTTTTTTGTATTTCCCTCTCGATGCCGTGGGTGCGGATAACTATTGTAACCGCCCTTTTGTCCCTCGCTGTTTGCGCCATTTGATCTATGTCCTCGGGGCTTAGCTCCAAGACACCGTTTTTTGATAGAAAGTCGTTATATTGCTCGTTGTGGATTAGCTTGCCAAGGGTGCCCACAATGTGGTTTTTTTCCTTTGTTTTAATTAGCTCCTCAACAAGGTCGGTGGCACGCCTTACCCCAAAGCAGAAGCCTGCGTTTTTTGCAACTGTAATCATTTCAGGCGCTTCCTCGCTTTCACGGGTGGGAGCATACCCTGGTCGTGCATATCGCAAACCTTATTGAAGGCAAGCCTTGTAATCTCGCTGTATTTTTCCTTGGTGCTAAGCTCACTAAACTCAAGCGCCTCGGGTGGAATGTACTCGCCTATTACAAGCTCTGTCTTGTGGAACATTTTAAGCTTATTTTTCTTGGTTCTTATGCAGACAGGCAAAATGCCAACGCCGCTACGTGTGGCAAGCATACCAAGCCCGTCCTTCAAGGGAGTTGTTCTCGGGTCGACGCCCTTTCTTCTTGTGCCCTGTGGGAAAATGCCCATACAGCTGCCGTCCTTTAATATCTCAATAGATTTTTTAACGGCACCTACGTCTCCGCTTTTGCGGTCAACAGGCACAGCCCCCATCGCCTTTATAAACTGGGCAAGCAGGGGAACTCTGAAAAGCTCCTTCTTTGCCATATAGTTAAACTGGTTTTCAAGGCACGAGGAAATAACCACAACGTCAAAGGCGCTGGTGTGGTTACAGCAAACGATAAAGGGCACGCCCTTCGGCTCGTTTTCCGGATTTATCACCTTGACCCTAAAAAGCTTTTTTGCAAGTCCACCGAACATTTTTTTGATTTTGGTGTAAAACTTGTTCATTATTTTACCTTTTTATTAATAATTTTAAGCGCCTTGTCTACCGTGCCCTCAATATCAAGGTCGGAGTTGTCAAGAAATACTGCGTCCTCTGCGGGAATTGCAGGGGCTGTCTTTCTTGTGGAGTCGTTTTTATCTCTTAGGTTAATGTCTGCAAGCACGCTTTCAAATGTGCAGTCCTCTCCCTTAGCGATAAGCTCCTTGTAACGGCGCATTGCCCTTGCCTCTGCTGATGCGGTCATAAAGATTTTAACCTCGGCATTTGGCAAGATAACTGTGCCGATATCTCTGCCGTCCATTACGACGCTGTTTTCTCTTGCTATTTTTCTTTGTGTTTCTAAAAGGAAGGCTCTTACCTCAGGAATTGCGGACACTCTTGATGCGTACATTGCAATCTCGCCTGTGCGGATTGTGTCCCCTACGTTTACTCCGTTTAAGGTTATAATTTGCTCTCCGTTTATAAATTCCATATTCAGGTTGATTTGGTCAAGGCAGGCAATAACCCCTTTCTCGTCGTCCTTATCAATACCCTTGCTCTTTACATAAAGTCCGATGGTACGATAAAGCGCCCCTGTGTCAACATAAATAATGCCAAGTCTTTTTGCAAGTGCCTTGGCAACTGTGCTTTTGCCTGCACCGCTTGGTCCGTCAAGTGCGATATTCATTATAAATCCTCCGAAATATAGAAGTACAATGAATTGAGCTGCGCTAATGAATTGCAAGCAGGCTTGCATGAATTTTCGTACAAAGCAACTCAATGAATTGCACTTCGTGCATTATTTTTTATTTTCCTTTTGCTGTGTTAATTGATGCAGATATAATTTTCCGAAGCTTACAGCACAAAGCGTAAAGTGGCTCGTATTCTTCGTTAGTTATATACTTCGTCTCATTGAGAATATCTAACCAGTATTCCGTTTCGTAGCACTCCTTTAGTGCTATTTGAAATTTATTTATAAAGTCCGCCTTGCTGCTTGCAAAATTTCCCTCATGCAAGTTAGCCCCAATGCTTGTTCCGCTTCGCAAAAGCTGCCCCGAAAGTATTTTTCCGTTTCTTTTTTCGCTTATTTCTTTGCATAGGTAAATTATTTCGACTGCAAACTGCTTTGACAAATCAATTAAAATATTTTCTTTCATTTTAACCTCATTCTTCATAAGCCAAAGGCTTAATTCATGGCTCTTTATGCCAATTCATGAACCAACGGTTCAATTCATACCTATTCCTCGTCTTGTGCCACGCTTGTGCCTGCCAGAGCACCGGTGGAAAATGCGATTTGCAGATTGTAGCCGCCTGTGTAGGCATCTACGTCCAGTACCTCGCCTGCGAAGTAAAGTCCTTTTATCTTCTTTGACTCCATGGTTGAGGGTGCGATTTCCTTAACGCTGACCCCGCCTCTTGTTACAATAGCTTCCCTAATTGGACGGAAGCATTTAATTTCAAGGGGTAGCGCCTTTAATACCTCAAGGAGCGCTTGTCTTTGCTCCTTGGTTATAGCATTTACCTTTGTAGTAGGGGAAATACCACTCTTTTCAACCATAAAGGGTATGATTTTCGAGGGCAAAAGCATGCCTAAGGCGTTTTGAAAATCCTTGTTTAATTGCTTTGAAAAATCTGACAAAATCCTTGTGTCAAGGGTCTTGTAATCAAGCGCCGGCTTAAAGTCCACAAGGGCTGTATATTTGCCCTTGGTTATCTTTTCCATATGGCAGGATGCAGACAAAACAAGTGGTCCGCTTATGCCAAAATGGGTAAAGAGCATCTCGCCCATTTCCTCAAAGATAATTTTGCCGGAGCCATTGTCCTTGATTTTCAGGGTTACATTTTTAAGGGACACGCCCATTATCTCGCTTGTGTCCTCATAGGTTTCCAAGGGGACAAGGGACGGGATAAGCTCCGTTACCTCTATGCCGTTTTCACGGGCAAAGCGATAGCCATCTCCGTCAGAGCCTGTTTGTGGGTATGAGGCGCCGCCTGTTGCCACAACTACACCATCAAAATCGTACACTCCTCGGGATGTTTTTATGCCGGATATCTTGTTTTCCTTGGTTATTATTGATATTACCTTTTCGTTTTTGATTTGACAGCCATAGTCCACACAAGCCCCCTTAAGAGCCATAACTATGTCCTGTGCCTTGTCGGAAGCAGGGAAAACACGCCTGCCCCTTTCGGTCTTTAATTCCACCCCAAGACCCTCGAAAAAGGCCTTTGTGTCCTCGGTGGAAAAATTGCTGATTGATGCGTATAAAAACTTAGGATTGGAGATTACGTTTTTAAGAAATTCCTCTCGGTCGCAATCGTTTGTAACATTGCACCTGCCCTTGCCTGTTATGGCAAGCTTTTTGCCAACCCTGTCGTTTTTTTCAAATATTGTCACCTTAGCACCACCGAGTGATGCATATATGCCTGCCATCATTCCGGCAGGTCCAGCCCCCACAATGGCAATATTCTTTTGTAAATAGTCCATCGTAGGCTCTCCTTTTGCTTTGAAAGTAACGCAGTATTTCGCAGCTTACCTGCGCCTTAATTAAGTCCTTTGGATTTTTTGTACTCCAAATACTCCTCGTATGTTCCACTGTAATCGTAAATGCCGTCCTCGTTGATTTCGATGATACGGTTTGCAACGGTGTTTACGGTTTCGTAGTCGTGGGAATAGAAGAGTATGTTGCCCTTAAAGTCGGCAAGTCCGTTGTTTACGGCAGTAATTGACTCAAGGTCTAAGTGGTTTGTTGGCTGGTCAAGAAGCAAGAAGTTGGAGCCGAAAAGCATCATACGTGAGAACATACATCTTGCCTTTTCTCCACCTGACAAAACGCTAACCTCCTTAAAGATAGAGTCGCCGGAGAAAAGCATTCTGCCAAGGAAGCCACGAAGATAGGTTTCTGTCTGGTCCTTGGAATATCTTCTCATCCAGTCAAGGATTGAGTCGTGGCAGCCGCTGAAGTAGTCAATGTTGTCCTTTGGGAAGTAGGATTTAGTTATACTAATGCCCCACTTGAAGCTACCCTTGTCCGCCTCGTCCTCCTCCATAAGAATCTTAAAGAGGGCGGTAATTGCCATTTCGTTGCCAATAAGGGCAATTTTATCTCCCTTGGCAACTGTGAAGGAAATATTCTTAAATAGCGACACTCCCCCGCTTGATTTTGAAAGGTCGGACACGGTAAGAATATCCTTGCCTGCCTCTCTGTCCATATCAAAGCCGATAAACGGGTAGCGCCTTGAGGATGCGGGAAGCTCCTCAATAGTCAGCTTGTCAAGAAGCTTTCTTCTTGAGGTTGCCTGTCTTGATTTTGATTTATTTGCCGAGAAGCGGGAAATAAAGCTTTGAAGCTCCCTAATCTTCTCCTCATTTTTCTTGTTTTGTTGCTTAATCATACGCTGGATAAGCTGGCTGGATTCATACCAGAACGCATAGTTACCAACGTACATTTTAATGCCCGAATAGTCTATATCAACGATGTTTGTGCAAACGTCGTTTAAAAAGTGCCTGTCGTGGGAAACAACCAAAACTGTGCCGAAGTAGTCGGACAAGAAGTCCTCAAGCCACATAGTTGCCTCCAGGTCAAGACCGTTTGTAGGCTCGTCAAGCAAAATAATGTCAGGGTTGCCAAAAAGCGCCTGCGCCAAAAGCACCTTAACCTTTTGTCCCTCCTTAAGGTTTACCATTTGCTCGTAGAGCAAATCCTCGCTAAGTCCAAGACCTTGAATAAGCCTTGATGCATCGCTTTCAGCCTCCCAGCCGTTCAGCTCCGCAAACTCGCCCTCTAATTCGGAGGCACGAATACCGTCCTCGTCGGTAAAGTCCTCCTTCATATAGATGGCGTCCTTTTCCTTCATTATGGAATAAAGCCTTTCATTACCCATAATGATGGTGTCAAGAACCGAGTATTCGTCAAACTCAAAGTGGTTCTGCTTAAGAACCGACATTCTTACTGTGTCGGGAATATAAACCTCGCCCTTGGTCGGCTCCAGCTCCTTGCAAAGAATACGGAGAAAGGTACTCTTTCCTGCCCCGTTTGCGCCGATTACGCCATAGCAGTTGCCCGGCGTGAATTTTAGGTTAACATCCTTAAAAAGAAGCTGTCCGCCAAAGTTAAAGGATAAATCGCTTACTGTTATCATTCGTCAAACTCTTTTCTAACTGCCTCGAGAGCAGAAATAATTACCTTGTCCATATCGTAATACTTGTACTGTCCGAGTCTGCCGCCAAAGATTACATTTGGGGTGTTGTCGGCAAGAGCCTTATACTTAAGATAAAGCTCGTTATTTTTGTCGTTGTTGATTGGGTAGTATGGCTCGTCCCCCATAGTCCACTCACTGGAATACTCCTTGGAAACAACGGTTTTCGGCTGCTTACCAAACTCAAAGTGCTTGTGCTCAATAACTCTTGTGTATGGTACGCTTGCCTCGGTATAGTTTACAACTGCGTTACCCTGATAGTTTTCCATATCTAAGGTTTCGGTTTCAAATCTTACGCTACGGTATTCCAAAACGCCCAGCTTGTAGTCAAAGAACCTGTCTATTTGACCTGTGAATACAGTTTTACCAAAGGTAAGGTCTGTATTTTTGATAAAGTCAAAGTAGTCGGTATCAAGCATAACCTCTGTGCCCTCAAGCAGACCGTCAATAATCTGATTGTAGCCGCCAACCGGTATGCCCTGATATCTGTCGTTGAAGTAGTTGTTGTCGTAGGTAAAGCGCAGAGGCAGCCTTTTTATAATAAAGGCAGGAAGCTCACAGCAGGGGCGCTGCCATTGCTTTTCGGTGTAGCCCTTAATCAGCTTTTCGTATACATCCGTGCCAACTAAGGAAAGCGCCTGCTCCTCCAGATTTTTCGGCTCGGTAATATTAAGCTCCTTTATTTGCTCCTCTATCTTTGCCTTAGCCTCGGCAGGGGTCTTAACACCCCACATTTTAGAAAAGGTGTTCATATTGAAGGGCAAATTATAAAGCTCGTCCTTGTAAATTGCCACGGGGGAGTTTATATAGTTATTAAACTCGGCAAACTGATTTACATACTCCCAAACAGCCTTGTCTGAGGTGTGGAAAATGTGGGCACCATACTTGTGCACATTAATGTCCTCTATTTTCTCACAGTAAATATTTCCGCCTGTGTGGCTCCTTTTGTCAATCACAAGACAGCTTTTGCCACGCTTTTTTGCCTCATAGGCAAATACACAGCCAAAGAGTCCTGCGCCAACGATTAAATAATCATACCTTTTCATTTTGAACCTCTTACTAATTTTGGGAATTATTTTCCTCAGAAGCAGTATTTCTTGATTATATCAACTGCCTGCTTGGACGCTGTACCGTTGTCGTAGGCACCGCCGTCCTTAAGATGCTCCTCAACCCTTGACTTATAGTCAGCCTCGTCAAAGGACTCAATCCTGTCAACAAGTGATTCGTTTGAGTCTGTAATTGGGAATGGCCACTTTTCGATTGGGTAAGCAAAGGAGCGCTCATTCTTCATATAGTTTTCAATGTCTGTTGCATAGACAAAGGCAGGCTTGCCTGTAAAGCAGAAATCGTATAGGCAGGACGAATAATCGCTGATTAGCACGTCTGTCATATACATAAGCTCCTGCATATCGTGGTAGCCAGAAACGTCGATTGCTCCTGGATATTTGTTTTTCGCCTTTACAAAGTTGTGGTTTCTGAACAGAAGCACCCACTTGCCGCCAAAGCGCCTTGAAAGCGCATCGCAAATCTTCTTGAAGTCCATACCGAAGGTGCTGGACTTCATACCAACACGGAAGGTTGGGGCGAAAAGAACAGTTTTTACCCCGTCCTCAATGCCATAGAATTTACGCACCTTCTCTACTATATCAGGACGGTCCTGGAAGAAAATGTCGTTTCTTGGAAGACCTGTTGGCACAAACACCTTTTTGTTGTATCTGAAGGATACAGAGGTGTCCTCGGTAAAGAATTTACTGCCTGAGAGGTAGAAGTTTGGCTGACGGTTTTTGATTCTGAAGGTTTTTGAATAAACCTTGCTCATTGGCATCAGATAATCGTAGCCGATGTGCTTATAGTTCATACCTGCGTGCCATGTGTTCATCCAAAGCTGATTTGGCTTGTGGAGTGCCCACACCGGGAAGGAGTCATTTGTTATAAAGAACCTTGTACGCAGGTACTTGAAAAATTGCTTTGATGAGCCGCTGTGAATAACATTAATGCCAAGTGCCTTAATGTCATCGCAGGTGTCGGGATGAGAGGTAGCCCAGATAATTTCGGCACGATCGCCATACTGTCTTACAAGCTCCTCTGCAATATATCTTGGGTTACAGGTAAAGCCCTTACGATCGTGAACATAGAACATAATACGATTTTTCTTCATTGGGAGCCAGAAAAGGCAGCCCTGAATGAATCTTAGCCATCTTGAGGCATTAAGCACCTTTTTTTGCTCCTTGGTGCTTTTTGGGCGCTTAACCTTGTCAAGAGGTGAGCTGATTTTTGGCACAACTCCGTTTTCAAACAGATAGCTGTTCCAGAACTTGATATTTGTCAGCTCGTCGTATCTGTCACGATACTCCGCTGTAACCTTCTTGTACTTTTTCTTAATGAGCTTAACTGTCTTGCGATACAGCTTTATAATGTAGAACAGGGAGCTAAAGCTCTTTTCTGTAACGAAGGCGGTATTTGAGGCCTCCTCGTAGTTAATAACTCTCTTCGCACGGTAAAACAGGTGGGATGCAGGCTGATATGCCGGCACAACCACGTTATCAAATATTGGCTTTTTGAGCCAGCCGTTTAAGCTCCATCTACGCTTTTTCATTTCCTTTTCGTTTGGCTGTGGCTTTCTCAAATTTGCCTCGTATACGCCGTGGGTAAACACAAAGCCGTCAATTTGGTCAACGGGCACCTTCTTGTAGCCCAGCTTCATAATCTCCGCATTGAGTCCCTCTCCATCAAGGGATTTGAACCAATCAATGCCGTTTAGATAGTGCTGGATACCAATCAGGCTAAGCTCTGCATCACGGTACCTGTACCTTAAAAGGAAGTCCTTGATTCTAACCTTAACCTCCTCAATAAGGCGCTCTGCTGTGAAGCTGAGACGATGGCGAGAGTTGATTATGCACATATTTCTGAAGTAGTAATACTCAAGATAGGTTGCATACTTGTACTCAAACGGCTCGTGCCATACGCAAATACCGTTTAATGTAATAAACTTTGTGCCGTTACGTAGACCGTACTCAATATCGTCCCTCTTAATGAAGATAGGAAGGGGTAGGTTGTTTTCGCTTGGAACATTTATCGGCATACAGCAGTACCACCAGCCAAAGTGGTTTACGCTGTCCTCAATCTCGTTTTTAACAAGCATCTCCGGCTTTTCAAGATTGTAGTTGTACTTTACCGGGTGGTGCTTTGCAATATCCCAATGGTCTGCAGCCTCTGACTGAATATGCTGGGAGTCGATTTTAAGCATATGTCCGCCTATGAAGGCATCTCTTTCCTCGTCCTTAAGGAGCCTTAGCATTCTGTAGGTTCTGAGGATTGAGTCGGGGTTGAGTCTTACGTCATCATCCATCATCATAATGTGGGTAATGCCCTTTTGCTCACGAGCCTTCATAATCTCTATCATAGAGCGTGTAAAGCCGCCTGCCCCACCAAGATTCTTGTTAGGGAAAATGTGTATCTTTTCTGTTTGAAGGTCGTCAATTTTCAGTGTTTTTCCGTTATCGCTGATAAACACCTCAAGGCGGTCCTTCATTTCACATTCCGGATTTTCCAAAATGTATCTGTTAAGTATGTCCATATTGTGGGCAACAAATGCCTCACGTCTGAAGGTGCATATATCTATTGCGATTTTCACCTCAGGCAACAGCGCCTCGTCAACATCGGTTTCGTATGCGCCCCCAAGAAGCCTGCCGTCCTTACCAATGGCGGTAAGCTGGAAGTAATATATACCAACATCGTTGTTTACAGGCACGTCTACATATACGTCCTCAGCACCGTTTGTTGACGCATAAGCCTGTGCAACAATGGTATCCTTAAGTGTGTTATTTATTCTGCGAAGGTGCTTAACCTCAACGGAAAACTCTCCATCTAAGATAAGGTGGAGCTTTAGGTTATTAAGGGTTGTGTATTTTCTCCACTTTCCAATAGAAAAACTATTGAAATAGGTTAAAGCAGAAAGGGATGCGCCCTTTTCTACAGAGCAAAAGCCCTCTCCGATAAAGCCTGATAGCTTGTTCGCTTCAAAATACATTGCCTTAACGGCACATGTTTCTACATTTGGAAACAGTATGCTTTGAAGTATCATGAATTTGCCTCTCCTTTTTTTGTGTTTAAGTCCGCAAGTGCGTCCTTAACGATTTTTTCTCTGATTTGTGTACTGCTTGTACCCTGAGTATAGTCAAAGTACATTATTTCTACGCCCTTGTCGGCGAAATATTCCTCGTATTTTCTAAAGCGCTCCGTTCCCTTGTAGTCGCTGCCGACAAACAGTACATCATAGTGGTGTCTGTCCCAAGCGTCGCTATCCTCACGGCAGCAGGCAACCACACGGTCAACGTACTTACAGCCGCCAACCACAGCCATTCTCTCTTCAAATGGAATGAAGGTTTGCTTGCCCTTGTGGCTTGCATCGGGGTGAACGCCAACGATTAGGTAGTCGCAATACTGCTTTGCCTTTTTGATAAGATTAAGGTGTCCAACGTGAAACAGGTCAAAGGTGCCTGAAAGGTAGCCGATACGCACGCCCTTTTTGTTTGCTATGCGTCCGGCATTTTTCTTGTACTCGTAGCTCTCAACACCGTATTTATGGGGGTCTACCTTATATCTTTCTATAACACCGCCATAGATTTCGTCATACTCGGGGATAAACAGCTCACAGCTTGATAAAAGCTTGTCTGTAATCTGACAGGAAAGCGCCTCTGTAAGCTCAGGATTGTTGTCAGCACCGTGGAATTTCGTGCCCTTTACTGTGCCCGGGGAAACATTAAGGATTCTGTTATTTACCCCTGCCACCTCAAGCTCAACATTCACGCTTTCAACAAAGCGACAGATTGCCGCCTTTGAGGCTGCATATACAGAAAATGCAGGGGAGCTTACAAGACCAGCGATTGAGCCCATAATTCCTGTAAAGAAGGGAGCCTCGCTCTTAATTCTCTCGTAAAAATGGCGGATAATCTTTATTGTGGAGACTGTGTTTACCTGCATCATATTTTGAATTTCAGCTGTGTGAATATACTCAAAATCCGCAACCCTGCCGTAGCCTGCGGTAATCATAAGCACCTCAACCTCAGGGTCAGCCGCCAGCTCCTTGTAAAGGTCCTCGTTTGGCTCACGCAAATTGCACTCAACATAGGTGTAGTGGTCCTTTGGAAGCTCTGTCTCGCTTGGTACAGCCTTGTCAAGAATCAACAGATAGTAGTCTCTTTTAATAAGCTGTCTTGCAACTGCAGAGCCAATGCCGTTTGCCCCGCCTACTATAATTGCCATTTTCATTTTTTGCTTGTCTCCTTTTTCTTGCTTTTTTTCCCTCTCGCTTTTGGAAAAAGCTTTTTTAGGGTATATCCTAAGCCATTTGTCTTTAGGCTTTTGATTGCTCTTTTAATTGGGCTACCACCGCCCTCGCCCTCTAAAACGATTACCTCGTTCTTCTTTTCCTCTTGTCGCACGGTGTGGTATCCCTCAGGGTCATCTACGATAAAGGAAAGCTTGCTCCACTTGTGGGGTGGCAATGCTTTTTTTGTAAGGTATCCTGTCTCGATTTCCTTCTTTAGCTCCTTGGCTGCGACAAGAAGAAACTCCCTTGCAGGGTCGCAGCAAAGTCGCTCGTAATTCCAGATATATGTGTCATACTTGACAGCGCCCATAACAGGCTTTAGGTAAGAAAGCTCCCCGTGGCTGTCAAGAAAGCGGTCAATTTCCCTCATTTCATCGCAAATACAGAAAACCTTGCTTGTGGAGTTTACCGAGGATGAGGCGTTGTCCTGCCTGTAATGAAGGAAGCAGCCGTCAACAAGCCTTACCCTTTTTGCAAGCGCCCATACCTTGAAATTAAAGGCGGTGTCCTGAAAGGATGCGCCCGGGGTTTTGGTAAATTCAATACCGCTTGACCTTAAAAATTCTCTTTTGTAGATTGCCGACCAAATGGTTGGCTTTATTCCGAAGAATTTGATTTGATTCTTAAGCCCCCTTATGTCCCTGCTTGGGCAAAAGGTGCCTTTTTTTGCAAACGCCCTTGGGAGCTTACATTCTATGTCCCTATTTTGTGGCTGTGAGTAGTAGTAGAAAAAGCCTGCCTTACATACATCAAGGTCGTTTTCCTTGGCACAGCTATACAGGTGCTCCAGCATATTTGGCTCAATAAAATCGTCAGCCTCAACAATGCTAAGATACTCGCCCTGTGCCATATCAAAGCCTCTGTTCATAGTATCGCCGTAGCCGCTGTTTTTCTTGTCAAGCAGCTTAAACCTGGGGTCGTTGTTAACATAGCTATTAATGATTTCAAGCGAGCTATCGCTTGAGCCATCATTTACACAGATAACCTCAATATCCGAAAGAGTCTGATTTGCAATGCTATCAAGGCATCTTACAAGATACTCTTCTGCATTGTAAATTGGCACTACAACACTGACCTTCCACATTTTAGGCTCCCTTTCCTATATAATATTTACAGTTATAATAAGTATAACACGAAATAGCACACTTGTCAACAAAGGTACAAAAATATAAAATAATACCCAATTTTGTTAACAATTATCAATAAAAGTACCATCTCCACGGTTCGGTCGTTGTTTTTCTGTCTGAAATGCAAAAACAGACACTCCCCCGCTTGTTTTTGGTTTTGCGTAAAAAAATGCCCTTGGCGTGGAGCCGAGGGCATTTTGTGGTTATTGAATTTCTTTATTGTAGATTTCAGCGATAATATCTGCTGTTTTTTCTACACCCAGGATTGTACTGTTGAGCATAACTGTGTAATTCTGACGCTCGCCCCAGTTTTGTCCTGTATAGTACTTGTAGTTGATGCTACGCCTTTTATCGGTTTCCTTAATAAGCTTTTCGGCTTCCTTTTTGGTAACGCCCTTGAAGCTCATTGTACGCTTAACCTTTTGCGCCTCATCGGCGTAAATGAATACGTTTAGTGTGTCCATATCTCTGAGAATATAGTCCGCACTACGGCCAACGATAACGCATGGTCCCTTCTCTGCCAGCTCCTTAATAACCTTTTGCTGGATTGCAAAAATCTTGTCCTCAATGCTCTCGCCCGAGGCGCCCCTGCCTATAAAGGAATATGCAAAGATAGACTTGGACGGTGCGTATTCGGAAACACGCTTGATAAATTCGTCAACACAGCCGGATTCCTCTGCGATTTTCTCAATAATGTCCTTGTCGTAGAATGGAATGCCCAGCTTTTTAGCAACTAAAATGCCGATGTACTTTCCACCGCTACCAAATTCACGGCTGATTGTGATAATTTTTTCTTTCATATGTATGCTCCTTTCGGGTGGATATTTTCCTCACTCTTATTTTAACATACGAAAAAACACTTTGTCAATCATTTTCTTCGTTTCGTTGCCACTCGCTGTCGCAATCGGTAACCACGAAATAGTCCTTAGCTGCAGCCGGGTCCGTCAGGTCCTTTAGCTGCCAGATGGTTTCATTCAGCATGAACCAGCTTGTCGGCTTCTCAAAATAAATCCTTCCAAGAAGCGTGCATTTATAGAACGCAAAGGGGGCGATTTTATTTGTGGAGCCCGGAATCGTTATAGACGCTAACGATTCGCACCAAGAAAAGGCATATTCTCCAATTGATTCAAGGGTGGACGGAAGAATGATTGTGTTAAGAGATGAGCCATAGAAGGCGTATTTTCCTATTGCCACCTGCTCTGTTATAACCACCTTTTTAAGTGATGACGGCAGGTACGCATTTATCGTAACACAGGTGGTCTTGTTTAGCATATAAGGAATTTCCACCAGGTAGCAGTTATCATATGCCTCTTGTCCGAACAGGTAAGCTATGGTTGTTTCTCTTTCGCTTTCTTCCTTTGTTCCGTTCTTGTTTGCGCCGACAAAGGGAACTGTTATGCTTTCAAGACCGTAGCAGCCTGCAAAAATGCCCTCTCCCATGCTTTCCTTTACTGTCGGAATGGTTATGGATTTAATGTTGAAAAGGTCCTTAAATGCCCCGTCTCCCAAGTAGGATACGGAGTCGCCCTCGAAAATAATTTTTTCAAGATGGCGCCAGCTTGAAAACGCCTCTGTGCCAATGGCGTATACCGTTGAAGGAACCGTCAGAGTGGAGTCTGTGTATATACATTCATAATATGCCCTGTCACCTATTGATAAAAGAATGCTTGACAATGTTATTTTAAGGTTTTTACAGCCATAGAAGCCCTCCGAGTCGACTCTTCTTATTTTGGACATATTAATCGTGGTAAGGGCGGTTGCGTTTTTGAAGCCGCTGCCTGAAATATCAAGAACTGCCGAGCTATAGTAAACGGACTCCAGGCTTGCACAGTCCTCAAAGCAGCCGTCGGATATGCTGTAAACACCCACCGGCAGGGAAATTGTTGTAAGTCCCGCCCCTGAGAACACAGAGCTTTCAAGATATGTAAGTGTGCTTGGAAGTGATATTTCATTTAGCTGAGTACACAGGCTAAAGGCAAGATAATTTATACGTGTAGTGCTTGGACTTAATGTTACATCACTGAGTGCTGTGCAATCAAAGAAGGTTTTGGCAGGAACCACAGTAACCACAGAGGGCACTACTATTTTTTCAAGCGCCCTGCTGCTTTCAAACAGCCCACTACCCAACTCTATTTCCCCTGTTGTTTGCCAATCCACATCAGTAAGGGCTGTGCAGCTGCTGAAGGCTCCGCCGCCAATGCTTGTAACCGCTTCGGTTATAACAAGGCTTTCGATAGCAGAGGCATAGAAGCAGCTTGCCCCCACGGTTTCAACCTTGTTCAGGTTAATTTCTGTAATACAAGTGTCCGCAAAGGCGAGGTCGCCAAGCACCCTTATGCCATCCGGTAGCTGAACGGATGTGATATTTTTTCCATAAAAGGCGTAGCTTCTTATATCGTAGGTGTTGCCGTTTATGGTCTCGGGCAGGGTTACCTCTCCCTCTATTTCGTGATTTGTTACAAGATAATATTTTCCGTCTAACAATGCAAAGATAAAGCCGTTTTCGTCCTCACAAAGCACGCTTGCCTCCGAGGAGCCGGTGTGAATTACAGAGGCATAGAGCTCTATGCCATCGTAGCCAAAGCCGGGAAGGACGTCTATGGAGTATGAGGAAAGCTTATATACCTCGGTCAGGCGATAGCATCTGTCAAATGCAAGAGCGCCGACATTTGCTACGCTTATACCAAGTGTAGCCTTTACCAGCTCTCGGCAATCCGAAAATGCCATATAGCCGATTATTCTTACACTGTTTGGTATTACAAGCTCTCTAATTTTTGTTTCGGTAAATGCGTTTGAGCAAATCTCGTCTAAGCCGTAGCTGAGGCTTACCTTTTCTAAGCCTGTACAGCCCTCGAATGCCAACGATTCTATTATATCTACGCTTGACGGAATGGATACGGATGTGATTTTTTCACAGCCGTAGAATGCGCCTGCACCCACCCTTGTGGGTCCGTTCGGGATTACAATGTCTCCTGCTATTTCGCTACCGTTTAGATAAAGGGTAGCTCCGCAGTATGTCAAGGATTCCGAATAAGAATATAAGGAAATGTCGCACCAAGCGGCAATGTCGGTTATGTAGACCCTTTCAATGTCGGTAAAATCAAAGGCATCCTGCTCTATAAATCGAAGCGAAGCAGGTATTTCAAGCTCTGTTAAGCCTGTGCATTTATAAAATGCCATTTTGCCAATTTTAACCAAGGTATCAGGCAAATTGATGGTTTGAAGGCTTGTGTAGTCGAAAAATGCACGCTCGGCAATGTCGTATGTACCACCGATTGTAAGATGCTTTACGTTTGTGCCTGTGCCCATCAAATCCTCAAAGGTGTATCTTTCGTCATTGTAATAGGTTCTGCCAAGGAACGGTAGGTACAGAGTCTCCAGGGCGGAGCAGCTTGTAAACATCTTTTTAGCCAGCCTTGTTGCCTGACTTATTTCCACCTCAACGAGGCTACGACAGCTGGCAAAGGCATTTTCATATAATTCGGTTTTGCCTGTTACGCTCAGCTTTTTAAGTGTGCTTGGAATGCAGTAGCCAAAGGCAGAATAGCTGCCCTCGTAGCTGTCCTCTCCAAAGAATGCGCCAATGTGAGTTGCACCGACGCCGTCAATCTTTACGGTGCTTAGGTATACAACTGTAAGCTCCTCAAGATTACTAAGTCCCGCAAAGGCACCAAGCTCTGCTGTAATTCCGCTTGGCACGCTAAGGGTTGTTATGCCGGTGCAGCCAAAGAAGGCGTTTTCATCAATTGTACCGCCCACAAGGCTAAGGGCTTTTGCGCCTGTACAGCCATAAAAGGCATTTGACCCTACGTTTACATTACCGTTAAATTTGATTTCGTCTATGCCTGCGCAGCCATAAAAGGCGCTGTCCTTAATTGTTTGAATCGTGCCGGGAAGCTGAAGCTTTACAAGTCCTGTACAGCCATAAAATGAGCCTCTGCCAATTTCGGTAATTTCGCTTCCTAGGGCAAGCTGTGTAAGGGTGGAGTTTCTAAAGGCAAATTCTCCTGTGGTGCCGGCACAGCTTATTTCAGCTCTGTCACACTTAAGCCCCTCAAAGGCACTGGCGCCGATTTCTGTTACGTTTGCGGGTACAACAAATGTGCCGTCTATGGTTAAATTATAGAAGGCATATGAGGCAATTTTAGACACTCCCTCGGGTATTTTTGCATTTTTCGATGCCAAAAGCAGGGTGCTGTCGCTCCTTGAAATGAGGGTGTTCTCCTCTGAACGATAGGTCTCGTTTTCCTCGTTTACCGTGATGCTTTCAAGAGATGCACAGCCGAAAAAGGCGTTGTCGCCTATGGTTGCTACATTTTTACCAAGGCTCAGGCTTGTTATGCTTGTGTTGCCCTCAAAGGCGCTGTTCTTAATTTCTGTTACAGGCAAGCCAAAAAGCTCATTTGGAATAACTATTTCGGTTAATGCCTCGTTTTCAAGCCCTACAACACGATACTGTGTATAGTTGTTTATAAATTCGTAGGCAATGCCGTCGTTTGGCACCTTTTTGTAGCCACATTTGCAGGACAAGTCCTTGGCAAACGAGTGCTCCCCGTAGTCAGAGGTTTCCTCCTCGTGTCCGCAAGTAGAGGGTAGCCAATGGTGTGTGGCTGTGTATTCGTACACCGTCTCAAAGCTGTGGCCTGTGGCAGGCTCCACCCGACTTGAATAATAGGAGCAATCAAAGCATTCTCTTCTGCTCTCTCCGTCCTCTGTGCAGGTTGGCTCCTTAAAATTGTATCTGCCCTTTAGCCTGTGGCTATATACAATTTGGTACTGCGTGTGTCCGCAAAGATATTCGTAGTAGTGGCCGTCCTCGGTGGCTGTAAATTCGGTGGCTATTAGGTGGCCCCCATAATTTCCGTATTCCAGCTTTGTAGCACCGCAATAGCAGGCTTTGGTAATCTCCTCTTTTTCAAGGCAGGTGCCTGCCTTTGTTACTGTGCCCTCGTTCCAGGTGTGCCCGTTTTTCCTGTGGCTGTAATTCTCGTGTCCGCAGGTGGTTGGGTGCCAATGGAAGTATTCATCATACTCATAGGTGTTCATATCCTCGGGATGGGTAAGGGGGGACAGATAAATGTCGTTTACATAGCCGCAGGCGCAAACACCGCGTTGGCTTCCACCCTCGGCACAGGTAGGCTCCTTTATTATCTCGTAGCTGTCATAATAATGGGAGTCATAGCCTGATTTTTCTTCTGTATGCCCACAGGTGGAGGCGTACCAATGAAAATAGCTGTCGTAGGAATACTCTTCTTCAAAGGTGTGCCGGCAAGGTATCTCCTCCTCACATCTGTCGCACACAAAATCCTCGTTTTCATCAATGTGCTCCTCGCAGGAAGAATCACCTAGCAAAAGTCCACAGCCGCTAAGAAGCACTATGGTTATTATTAATAATGAAGCAAAAAATAGTCTCCTTCTCATGTCAGCCTCCATAAAAAAGTCTTCTACTTTTATTTTATCACTATAAAAACCATTTGTCAACTAATGTAAAAATGCACGATTTTTATCGTGCATTTTTTAGCTTTTCGTAGTTTTCGTAAGGGGTGGTGGCGGTGGCAAGGTCGGAGTGGGTTTTTATATCTCCGTGGAAGTCGCTGCCGCCGCTTTTTATTAGGTCGTATTTGTCGCAAAGCGCCTCCAGGTATTCGGTTTCCTCTTTTGTAAAATCGGGATAGTAGACCTCAAGACCCGCAAGCCCCGCTGCCTTTGCCTTTGGTAGCAGCTCCTCTAAAAGCTGTCTTGAAAGGCTAAGGAGAGGATGGGCAATAACAGGCACTGCCTGCCACCCTCTGACAAGGCGGATTGCCTCACACACGTCAGGCCTTGGAATTGATTTATAAAATTCTCCGCCCTCTTTAAGCAGGGTGTCAAATGCCTCCTTAGTGGTGCTTACTACGCCCAAGTCAATAAGCGCCCTTGCAAAGTGGGCACGGTTTATGTTTTTGCCGTATTTTTTCTTTAACTGGTCCAAATCAACAGGGTAGCCGCCCTCTGTGAGCCTTTTTGAAAGGTCCCTGTTGCTTTCGTCCTTCAGCCTTAGTCTTTCCTTAAGAAAATCCTCCATTTTTGGAAGGCTTTCTTCCTTTATTAATAAAGCAAGCAAATGAATTTCCTTGCCCTTGTATTCTGTTGTCAGCTCCGAGCCTAAAACAGCCTCTAGCCCAAGCTCCTTCCCTGCCATTTTCATTTCGGCAAGACCGTCAACCGTGTTGTGGTCGGTCAATGCTACGGCACAAAGCCCCTTTTCCTTTGCATATTTTACCAGCTGGTATGGGGTTATGCTACCGTCTGAATATATAGAATGATTATGCAGGTCGCATATTTTCATAAAATCACTTCCTTTTCGACAAATACTGTAACACATATTTAGCATTTTTTCAAGATTAATATTTGAATTTCGGTGTCTTTGTGCTATACTTAGTATAGTAACTTTTTTGCGAGGTGAATTATGGTTTTTAACGGCTTTCAAAAATTAACACTTCTTGACTTTCCGGGCAAGGTGGCTTGTACCCTCTTTTTGGCAGGGTGTAACCTGCGTTGTCCCTTTTGCCATAACGCATCCCTCGTTACCGAAATAGATAATTCCTACCAAATCAGCGACAGCGAGGTGCTTTCATACCTTAAAAAGCGCCAAGGGATTTTAGAGGGTGTTTGCGTAACAGGCGGAGAGCCGCTTTTAAGGGACGACCTTGGAAATTTTCTTAAAGAGGTAAAATCACTTGGCTATCTTGTTAAGCTGGACACAAACGGCTCCTTCCCCGAAAAGCTAAAGGCTCTTATAGAGGCAGGGCTTGTTGACTACGTGGCAATGGACATAAAAAACTGCAAGGAAAAATATGGGGTTACTGTGGGTGTTAAGGATTTTGATATTACTCCGATTGAAAAAAGTGTAGAGCTTTTGAAAAGCAGTGTGGTTCCTTATGAATTTCGCACAACTATTGTTAGTGAATTTCACCAAATTGATGATATTGAGAAAATAGGTCAATGGATACAAGGCTCAGAGCCTTATTTTCTGCAGAATTTCGTTGATTCCGGCAACCTAATTGAGGGTAATTTACACGGCTACGACAAAGAAATATTAGAAAAAATGGCAAAAAATGTAAGAGCTTTTGTGCCAAATGCCGAAATTAGGGGAATTTAGTCAAAAACACAAGATATTGTGAAAAATGGTATTGACAAAGCACAATATCTATGATAGAATAATCACGCTGACACACAAAATATGCCCGTCAGGCATACTGTCCCGAGCGTGCAACTCAAGCCAACTCAATCCGGAGTCGGCTTTTTATTCGCAAAAAACGCTCCGGTTTAATTAGCTTATTATTAAAATATGAATAAAAAAAGGAGAAAAAACTATGTACAACGTAATCAAGCGTGATGGCAAAATTGTTGATTTTAATATCAAGAAAATCAGCGATGCCATAGCACAAGCATTTGATGCTTGCCAAAAGCAATACAACCAGGATGTTATCGACTTTCTTGCTTTGAAGGTTACTGCTGACTTTGAGCCAAAGATTGAAAATGGCAAAATTTCAGTTGAGCATATTCAGGATAGCGTTGAGTCTGTTCTCATTAAAGCCGGCTACGATGATGTTTCCAAGGCATACATCATTTACCGTCGTCAAAGAGAAAAAATCCGTAACATCAACGCAACAATGGTTGACTACAAGGCAATCATTGACAACTATCTTAACATTAACGACTGGAGAGTTAAGGAAAACTCCACAGTTACCTACTCTGTTGGTGGTCTTATTCTTTCCAACTCCGGCGCTGTAACAGCTAACTACTGGCTATCTGAGGTTTACGATGATGAAATCGCTCAGGCGCACAGAAATGCTGATATTCACATTCACGACCTTTCCATGCTCACAGGCTACTGTGCCGGTTGGTCCCTAAAGCAGCTTATTCAAGAGGGTCTTGGCGGAGTTACAGGTAAGATTACATCTGCTCCTGCATCTCACCTCTCCACACTCTGCAACCAGATGGTTAACTTCCTCGGCATTATGCAGAACGAGTGGGCAGGCGCACAGGCATTCTCATCCTTTGACACATATCTTGCACCATTTGTAAAGGTTGACAATCTTTCCTACAAAGAGGTTAAGCAGTGCATCCAATCCTTTATTTACGGTGTTAATACTCCTTCTCGTTGGGGTACACAATCTCCATTTACAAACATTACACTTGACTGGACTGTTCCAAACGACCTTGCTGAGCTTAACTGTATCGTAGGTGGTAAGGAGCTTGACTTCAAGTATAAGGATTGTAAGGCTGAAATGGACATGATCAACAAGGCATTTATCGAGATTATGATCGAGGGTGATGCTAACGGTCGTGGCTTCCAATACCCAATCCCAACCTACTCTATCACAAGAGACTTTGACTGGAGCGAAACAGAAAACAACAAGCTCCTGTTTGAAATGACCGCTAAGTATGGTACTCCTTACTTCTCCAACTATATCAACAGTGATATGGAGCCAAGCGATGTTCGTTCAATGTGCTGTCGTCTGAGACTTGACCTTCGTGAGCTTAGAAAGAAGTCCGGTGGCTTCTTCGGTAGCGGTGAGTCTACCGGTTCCGTTGGTGTTGTTACAATCAATATGCCAAGAATTGCTTACCTTGCTAAGGATGAGGCTGATTTCTATGCTCGTCTTGACAGACTCATGGACATCTCTGCCCGTTCACTTAAGGTTAAGAGAACTGTTATTACAAGACTTCTTGATAATGGTCTTTACCCATACACAAAGAGATATCTGGGCACATTCAATAACCACTTCTCCACAATCGGTCTTGTTGGTATGAATGAGGCTTGTCTCAATGCAAATTGGGTTAAGAAGAACCTTACCGAAGAGGAGGCTCAAGAGTTTACAAAGGACGTACTCAACCATATGAGAGAGCGCCTTTCCGACTATCAGGAAAAGTATGGCGACCTCTACAACCTTGAGGCTACTCCTGCTGAGTCCACATCCTTCCGTCTTGCTAAGCACGACGTTAAGCATTACCCTGATATCATTACTGCCGCTAAGGACGACGCAACAAAGACTCCTTACTACACCAACAGCTCACACCTTCCTGTTGGCTACACAGAGGATATCTTTACTGCTCTTGATATTCAGGACGAGCTCCAGACCCTTTACACATCAGGTACAGTATTCCACGCATTCCTTGGCGAGAAGCTTCCTGACTGGAAGGCTGCTGCTAACCTTGTTAGAAAGATTGCTGAAAACTATCGTCTACCATACTACACAATGTCCCCAACATACTCTGTATGTAAGACTCACGGCTATATCTCCGGTGAGGATTACAGATGCCCTGAGTGTAACTCTGTAACAGAGGTTTACAGCCGTATCACAGGCTACTATCGTCCTGTTCAGAACTGGAACGACGGTAAGGCTCAGGAGTACAAGGACAGACTTGTATATGATATTTCCAAGTCCACTCTTAAGAGAGATGGCAAGCCGGTTGAAGAAAAGTCTTGCGAGTGCTGCGAAAGTGCAGGCAGCGATGCAATTTACCTCTTTACAACCGCTACATGTCCAAACTGTAAGGTTGCTTGCGCTTTGCTTGATAAGGCTGGCGTTAAGTACGAAAAGCTACTCGCTAACGAAAATGCCGAGCTTGCTACATCCTTTGGTATTAAGCAGGCACCTACACTTGTTGTAGTTAATGGTGGCGAGGCTGCTAAGTTCACAGGTGTTTCCGATATTAAGAAATACTTGGGTGCTTAATTTATGTTTGATATTATAGTGATCGGCGGTGGCCCTGCGGGGCTTACCGCCGCCCTATATGCTCGTAGGGCGAATAAAACTGTGTTGGTTATCGAAAAGGAAGCCTTTGGCGGACAGATAACCCACTCTCCAAAGGTTGAAAATATACCCGGATTTATTGAGCTTTCCGGTAATGAGTTTGCTGACAAGCTCCTTACACAGGCTATGGAGCAGGGCGCTGAAATTGAGGTTGCCGAGGTAACTGAGATTATTGACGGCGCAACTAAGGTTGTTGTAACCGACAGCGGCAGCTTTGAGAGTAAGTCGGTTATTATTGCTACCGGCGCAAAGCACAGACTTCTTGGTCTTGAGCGTGAGGTTGATTTTATCGGTCAGGGTATTTCCTTCTGTGCCGTTTGTGATGGTGCCTTTTATGAGGGCAAAACCGTTGCGGTTATCGGCGGCGGAAACTCTGCGCTCCAAGAGGCGCTTATGCTTTCCGAGCTTTGCAAGAAGGTATATGTTGTACAAAACCTCGACACTCTGACAGGCGAAAAGAAGCTCCAAGAGCTTATTTATAAGCGTGAAAACATTGAGGTTATCTGCGGCTCACTTGTTAAGGAGCTAAAGGGCGAGAACGAGCTTTCCTCTATCGTTATTGAAAACAACCAAGGAAAGAGCGAGCTTATCATTGACGGTATGTTTGTTGCAATTGGTCTTGTACCGCAAAACGAATTTGCAAGAAATATCATTCCTCTAAACAAGTATGGCTACGCACTGGCAGACGAAACCTGCTCTGTTGATGTGCAAGGCATTTATGTTGCCGGAGATTGCAGACAAAAAAGAATTCGTCAGGTAGTTACCGCAGCTGCAGACGGCGCAACCGCTGCTTTGGCTGCTTGTGATTATATTGATAGCTTAAAATAAAAAGACGGACACGTGTCCGTCTTTTTTCTTTTTCATAATCCAAAATAGGCTATAATACAAACATTGTCACTCGAAAACTTGTTTTCGTTAGTGGAAAGCATGCAAGCAACCGAAGGGAGTTGATGAGCTGTCAGCAAAGCTGACTGAGGGATTGTTTTGTATCTATTTGCAATCCCTCCGACATTTTCTTACGAAAACGCCACC
The DNA here is from genome assembly GCA_017468115.1 of Clostridia bacterium. The sequence goes on from JAFUJS010000019.1 coordinate 100,814, forward strand.
TCCCTTTCACAAGGGAGGCTCTTATTAATCCCATTTTGGTAGCAGGAGTATTCATTTTTCTAACGCTTCCTTGGTAAGCCTTGCACCTATCTTAAAGCCCTTTACAAAATACTCCTCACTATACATTTGGCAAAGCTCTGTAACAAGGTCGTCATACTCTCCGAAAAGCTCTCTGTCTATTTTTCCTGCAAAAAGCTTTTTTTCAACCTCGTAGATTTCTGCACTTTTTTCGATAATTGCTTGATTTTCAATCTTTCCGAAATAAAGCTCTCTAAATAATTCTCTGATGCAATCTGACATAATTTTCTCCTTTATGGCGTTGTTACAACTTGATTGTACACACTATATTTTAACAACTTTTAAGTTGTAATTCAAGTACAATCCAAAAGTTGTATTATATAATTTTTTCAGAAATATATAATTGGAGGGAGAAAATGTACTACTATCAACGCTTGCGAGATTTGCGTGAAGATAAGGACAAAAGCCAAGCGGACATTGCTCTGCTCCTTGGCATGAAGCAACAACAGTATGCAAGATATGAAAGCGGTGCACAAGAAATTCCTCTTCACCATGTTATTAAACTTGCAAGATTTTATAATGTTACAGTAGATTATATTGTAGGTCTTATTCAATTTCCAGAACCTCTTGACCGCATCAGAAAGTAGAGGTCTCTATGCAAAATTATAGATTAAAGGATATGCGAGAGGATAGCGACAAGACCCAAGAAGAAATCGCAACCATATTGGGCATAAAGCGTCAGCAATACGCAAGATATGAAAGTGGCTTGCAAGAAATACCTTTGCATCACTTAATCACCCTTGCGAAATATTACAATGTTTCTCTCGATTATCTAACAGGACTTATAGTTACACCAAAACCATTAATTTGACTAAAAAAGACGGACACGTGTCCGTCTTTTTTTACATTTGCTGTCTTACTGTGTAGAGGTTTCTGTGGTAATCCTGATTGTATGGATTTATGGAAACGAGCTTTTTGTATGCGTTTTCCAGCTTTGGTAGCATTGCCCTGTCTCCTGTCAGGTAATATATACCGCCAAGTGCAAGGGCAAGTGCCATGTAAACCTGCTCCTGCGGAGCCTTTGCGCCTAGCTTTTCAAGGAAGGCGCTTGCCTTCTTATAGTAGCTGAGTGCCTCTTGATATTTTTCCATTTCCTCAAGCAGGCTGCCTACAACCACGTAGGTGCTACCAAGCTCTTGCTTATCCTCAAAGGTATCTGTAATTCTCGCCAACTCCTCGTAGCCCTCAAGAGCCTTCACAAAGTATGGGTATGCGTTTTTAGAGTCTCCCTTTTCCTTGTATAGGCAAGCAACATTATTGTAAGCAAGGGTTAAATCCCTTTTGCCCCATAGAGCATCTGTTTCCTTTCTTACCTTTTCCCTTATCTGAATGCTTTTCTTGTGGTATTGAAGGGAAAGTTCCTGCTTGCCAAGCTCAGAATACAAGCTTGCTATGTTGTTGTAGGAGATGCCCAGGCTTCTTTGGTCCTCAATTGTGCCAACCTCTTTAACAAGAGCCTCGCATATTTCCATATTTTTAAGATAACAACTCTCGCTTTCCTTTTGTCTTCCCTCGTCCTGATAGGTTGCGCCCATATTGTTGTATGCGGTTGCAAGCTCTCTTTTTGCATAAGGGGTGGCAGTTTCACGTGCCAGCTTTTCAAAAATTCTAAGGGCTTTTTCAAAATAGGGTCTGCCCTGTACGCTCCTGCCTTGGTAATTGTAAAGCTCACCAAGGTCGTTGTTTGATATTGCCAGATTTTCAAGGGCAGCAATCGAGCCAAATTCTCTAACGCTATCCTCCGCAACCTCAATGCTCTTTTTGAAGTAGCTCTCGGCAACTCTGAACTCTCCTGCGGCACGCCATATTGATGCCACCTTGTTATATGCAATGGAAAGGCTGTTGCGCACATCGTCCTCTCCCTTAATCTTTATTGCATCAAGGTAATAGCCGATAGCATCCTGGTAGCTTGCTTGCGCATCGTTTAGCCTGCCCTGTCCTATGGCGATTTCGCCAAGGCTGGCGTGGCTATTTGCAATTTCATAAAGGTTATAATAGTCGGACAGGTCGTTTGCACCGTCAAAAGATAGAATTTTTCTGTTTTTCTCTCTTATCTTAAGGCTGTCAGTATAGCAGGCTCTTGCGTCCTTTAGCTTTCCTGACTTCATATAAATCCTGCCAAGGGAATCAATAAGTCTGCCAAGCAAAATACTGCTGGCAAGCGCCATTTCGCTATTCGACCCCTTAAACTTGCCAATTGCCTGCTGGCAAGCCTTTATGCCCTCCTTGCAGGTGGCAATAGCCTTGCCGGTTTTTCCCATGGAGTTTTGGCAGGCGCCCAAGCGCATACAGGAATCGGCATAGTCAAACAGGCTGTCCGCATCCTTTTTTGCTTTGTAAATTTGCTTTGCCCTCTTTACTGCCTTTTCAAGCCATTTTATGGCAAGCTGATAATCACGCTTAACACCCTCGCCGTTACTGTAAATGTCTGCCATTTTCAAAATAGCCTCATAGACTCCGGCATTGGCGGCAGACTCAATCAAGGTAATCGCCCTTTGTGTATCAACCTCAACGTCAACTCCGCCCATATAAGCAAGACCTATTAAGTAGTCGTGGTCAGGCACGCCTGCCTTGCTCATTCGCTCTACACCCTCTAACGCCTTTTCAATTGCCGTATCAAAGGCACTCTTGTCTCTTGGGTCAATCTTTGGGGGAATACCATCGTATTGCTGCTTAAGCAGCTTGGCATCTGTTTTTACAAGCTCCGCAGGGAGAATGTTTTTCTTTGATTTTTTCGCCATTGGGAACTCAACGGTGGAAATATAGTTTTGCTCATTTACAAGGTTTGGAGTTACCACCAGCGCAAACATTTTACTTTTTCCAAGGGCTGTGGAAATAGAGTCGCTAAAGCTTTCGCCCGGCACCAAAAACTCATCGTACCAAATTGCCATATCACGGCAATTTTCGTTTTTATGTATGAGCTGCATCAGCTCCTTGGCGTACTTTCTATCCTTCTTACGATAGCTTAAGAAAATATAGCCGTCAAAGGACTCTCTTATTTTCTTTGCAGTTTCGTCCCCAACCAAGACAGAGGAAACAAATCTTTTCAGCTTATCCTCGTAGCTGATTGCAGTTTCGTCCTTAGATTTTTTGTCAAGATATTGAGCATTGCCAAAATATTTACTATAAAGAGAAAGGGTTTTGTCTGTGGTTTCCTCGCAAAAGATTGGAAGAATTGGTATATGCTTATTCTCTACAAATGGGAGAATTGTATCACGTGCAAAGGATGGCTTTAGCAAAAAGCCCTCTGTAATCGGAAAAACCACAAGATTCATAAGTGAAAAATCCAAATCCAGCTCATCCTCGGATTTTGGTACTGCCTTATAATCACTTACGTAGTAAATGGTACAGTCGCTGATTTTGAACAGCTCGTTTGAGATTGTATCAAAATACAGGTCGAAATCCTGTTGATAGCAGGCAAAAAGCACTCTGGGCTTTCCCTGTGGCTTTGCGCCGCCTCTGGTTTTATAGCCTAAATACGACATATGCACTCCTTAGATACTTTCTTGGTATATTAAAATTATAGCATCTATTAGGCAAAAGTTCAATAATTTATTAATGCTGTTATCGAATCTTTTTTCGGAAAATTCAAAGATATACTCAAATCAAGAAAGTTTTGGAAGGCTGATAACCTTTATTCTGTCATCGACCAAACTATTTATTACTACAATTACATAAAACCTATTCGCAAACTAAAAGGAAAGCCACCTGTCCAATTCCGCATTGAACAGGCAGCTTAATTATTTCTCTTTTTTAGTGTCTACCATCTATTGACTTTTTCACGATGGGTGTCTTTCGTTTTGTGTTATCTTGACAAAATAGATGCTGGTGCGAGTCTTATTAAAAGCGGTGAACATCTCTGCCCACCGCCATACTGTTTTTCAAGTCTGTGCGTGCTTGGTGCGTCGCAGGCTCTTTTTATTTAGTTGTTGTTTCGGTTATTCCGTAGGGGTTTAATCGATTTCTACCAGCGTAGGATACCCATCGGTGCCGACTTGCCATTTATAAGTACATTTCCTGCCCTCGGCTGCCGAGGCATTATACTCATCAATGGCGGCATTCATTGCTGTGATGGCATCTGCTACTGCCGAGGCGTCGGCAAAGGAGTAGCACGCTTTTAGCACACTTTTATTGTTGTTATCTACTCCCACTCCATCCTTATTGGATACCTCTCCATTGCTAAGCTCGGTGGTTTCTTTCGTCCAGCACGCATATACCGGAACGCTAGAGTTGCCACCTGCAATGCCGCCAACTCCTTTTACTGATGCCTCCACTTTGCCCGTGTTTCCGCAGGCTATTATAATGGACGCATTATGATTATTGAGCCCCACGACACCACCACAATTTTGTGTATTACTTGAACCCGAAGCGGTAATATCGCCACTATTGAAACATCCTATCACAATCCCATTAGATCCATTGATTCCTACGACACCACCTGATCCCCAATTTACATCATTAACATTAACAGTAACAGCCGCTGCATTGGTACAACCTGATATGATACCACCACCATTTGAAGCTATCACACCTGCTGCTTGAATATTCCCTGAAACAGAGGAGCTGCCCGTTACATGGCAATTCGTCACATTACCGCCGCAATCGGCTGCCACAGTTGCCACATGTTCTCCGCCGACAATAGTGGCATCCTTGAATGTGAGGTTCTTCACCTCGCTATTTGGGCCAAGACTGCCCACAAAAGCAATGCAATCTCCTGTGCTGTTTATATTCAGCCCGGTGATGGTATGCCCGTTGCCATCAATGGTACCTATGTATGGATAGTAAGTGTCTTTACTGTTACCCTCAACACGATATCCCAAAGGAGTCCAGTTGTTTGCTCCCGTTAATGTGATGTCGGCTGCCAGAATAAGGTTAGGCATGTCTGTGGTATATTCGGCATACCAGTCGTTATCCGTGTCTTCAGTACCTGTGGAGATGACGGCTCGCGCTGCTTCACCCCATGCATACAAGCCTTCGGCATTGTAAACGAGGTAAGTGCCGTTCTCCACAATGTATCCGCAGTGTACGTCGATATTATCTTCTTCACTGGTCAA
>JAFUJS010000020.1 GCA_017468115.1 Clostridia bacterium
AAATTTAATTTCAAATTTATTCTTTGCGGAATATTCATTTCCGCTAAGTGTCAAGGCGTTATCTATATCAACAAATTTTCCCTCGCTGTCCTTGTAGTGAACGGGCTGGGTATATACTACCGCCTTTGTTGTTCCGTCGGAAAGCTTAAAATGCTTTATGTTTTCTTCTCGCAAGTCCTCTTCCTCGCAAACAACAAAAACTTCGCTTTTGTTTTCCGCTGTCTCGGTAACACTTGACTCTGTGCTACTTATGTCTACCAAATCGGCGAAGGCATACATTGGCAAGGACACTATCAAAACAAGAACAGACATTACAAAAGCAAATAGCTTTAACGACTTATGTGTAGCTGTTTTCATAATATTCTCCTTTTTTCACTATTCCTGTTTTCCTTTGAAAATGCTTACCGTGCCATTGGTCCTTACCTCCGTCTATATTTTATCATATATGCGCATATGTGTCAAACGCACATTTTTTGCCCTTCTATATATACAGACGCAAGTTTTTAGAAAAAGGTTTCAAATTTTTTGAAAAATTTACAAAAAATTCTTATTTTGTTGTTTTTGAGATGTGATTTTTTCTTCCCTTATGGAATATATTTGCTATTTACTTTTATAATATTGTGTGATAAAATATATTGACAGAATTTAAGATATGGGGGACGAAAATGGCTGAATTTGTACTTAAAAGCAATTATGAGCCAACAGGCGACCAGCCCGAGGCAATTAAAAAGCTGACCGATGGTGTTTTGCGTGGCGAAAAGATGCAGACATTGCTTGGTGTTACCGGCTCGGGTAAGACCTTTACTATGGCTAATGTTATCAAAAACGTAAACCGTCCCGCTATTATCTTAGAGCCTAACAAAACTCTGGCGGCACAGGTTTGCTCCGAGATGAGAGAGCTTTTTCCCGACAATGCTGTTGAGTATTTTGTGTCCTACTACGATTACTATCAGCCCGAGGCTTATATTCCCGGCAAGGATATGTACATTGAAAAGGACGCAATGATAAATGACGAGATTGATAAGCTGAGGCATAGCGCAACATCTGCCCTGTTTGAGAGGCGAGATGTTATTATCGTTGCCAGCGTTTCCTGTATTTACTCTCTTGGCGACCCACAGGAATACCTTAAAATGCAGATTGGTCTTAGAGAAGGCGCCGAGCTTACAAGGGACCAGCTTGTGCGACAGCTTGTTTCTATGAACTATGAGCGAAATGATGTCAATTTTGTTCGTAATAAGTTCAGAATCCGTGGAGACGTGGTTGAAATTTTCCCTGCCTCGTCAAGCGACAAGGCCATAAGGGTTGAATTTTTTGGCGACGAGATTGAGCGAATTTGCGAGATTAACACCCTGACAGGGGAGGTTTTGCGCCAGCTTTCCTACACGGTTATTTTCCCTGCAAACCACTATGTGGTTTCAAACGACAAAAAGGAAGCCGCCCTTGAGCAAATCTATGAGGAAATGCTGGAAAGGGTCAACTTCTTCAAATCCCAAAACAAGCTCTTGGAGGCTCAACGAATTGAGGAAAGAACCAAGTACGATATTGAGATGCTGAGAGAAATCGGCTTTTGCTCCGGCGTTGAAAACTATTCACGTATTCTGTCGGGCAGACCTGCAGGCTCAACGCCTTACACTCTTCTTGACTATTTCCCAAGCGACTATGTTATGTTTATTGACGAGAGCCATGTCAGCGTGCCTCAGGTGCGTGGCATGAGCGGTGGGGACCTGGCAAGAAAAACAAACCTTGTTGAATATGGCTTCCGACTGCCGTCAGCATACGACAACAGACCCCTTAATTTCGGGGAGTTTATTTCTAAGCTGAACCAAACTATTTTCGTTTCAGCCACACCCGGAGAATATGAGAAGCAAAATTCCACGTCCTTAGCCGAGCAGCTAATACGTCCAACAGGTCTTGTTGACCCTGAGGTTGAGGTGCGCCCGATTTCCACACAGGTTGATGATGTGGTGGGCGAAATTAAGCTGTGCTGTGAAAGGGGCGAGCGTGTGCTTGTTACCACCCTTACCACAAAAATGGCAGAGGACCTGACGGAATTTTTGCGTGCCAATAAAATCAGCGCAAAATATATACACCACAACGTTGACACAATTGAGCGTATGGAAATTATCCGTGGGCTTAGGGTTGGAGAGTTTGACGTGCTTGTGGGCATTAACCTGCTCCGTGAGGGACTTGATATCCCCGAGGTTTCCTTAGTCGCTATTTTAGATGCTGATAAGGAAGGAATTTTCCGCTCGGAAACCTCTCTTATTCAGACTATCGGTCGTGCGGCAAGAAATGCACAGGGCAAGGTTATTATGTATGCGGACACTATGACAAAATCTATGAAGAATGCCATAGATGAAACGAACCGCCGCCGTAAAATCCAAAGTGAATACAACGAAAAGCACGGCATTATACCAAAGACAATTATTAAGGGCATTCACGATGTTATTGACCTTGGCAAAAGGGCTGAGGGCAAAAAGCGTGGCAAGATGTCCCCTGCCGAGAAGGAAAAGCTTATTATTGAGCTTACAAAGGAAATGCGCTCTGCCTCTGCAAAGCTGGAATTTGAGCGTGCAGCCTTCCTTCGTGACAGAATAAAGGAACTAAAAATTACGAAATAAGGAAAAGTAATGAAGGATAAAATCGAAATTAAAGGGGCTAGGGTCAATAACCTGAAGAACATTGACGTTACCATTCCCCGTGATAAGCTTGTTATTTTGACAGGTCTTTCCGGCTCGGGTAAGTCTTCCCTTGCCTTTGATACAATTTTTGCAGAGGGTCATCGGCGCTTTGTTGAGTCGCTGTCCTCTTATGCAAGACAGTTTTTGGGTCAGCTGGACAAGCCCGACGTGGACTCCATTGAGGGTCTTTCTCCTGCTATCTCCATCGACCAAAAGACCACCTCTAAAAACCCAAGGTCAACTGTTGGTACCGTTACCGAGATTTACGACTACCTAAGGCTTCTTTACGCAAGGCTTGGCGTTGTGCATTGCCCTGTTTGCGGCAAGGAAATCAAGCAGCAAAGCGTTGACCAGATTATTGATAAAATTATGGAGCTTTCCGACGGGGAGCGCTTTATGGTGCTTTCTCCTGTGGTGCGTGGCAAGAAGGGTCGCCACGAGAAGGTTATTGCCGACGCACGTAAAAACGGCTACGCAAGGCTTAGAATTGACGGCACAACCTACGACCTTAATGAGGACATTGAGCTGGAGCTTACAAAGAAGCACAGCATTAATATTGTTATTGACCGTTTGGTTATGAAGGAAGGGCTACGCCCAAGGCTTGCTGACTCGGTGGAAAACGCATTAAGAGCCAGCGAGGGCAAGGTTAATATAGTTACTGTTCCCCGTGAGGGCGAGGGAGTTGAGTATGAGTTTTCTACCAACTACGCCTGTGAGGAGCACGGAATCAGCTTTGGAGAGCTGGAGCCTCGCTCCTTCTCCTTTAACAACCCCTTTGGCGCTTGTCCTCATTGTCTTGGCATTGGAGAAATGAGAAACATTTCCCCCGACAAGATAATTCCCGACAGGTCCTTGTCCCTTGCCGAGGGTGCAATACAGGTAAACGGCTTTAAGACCGTGGACCCTGAAAGCTGGACAGGTCCCCTTCTTATGGCGGTGGGAGAGCGAGTTGGCTTTTCTATCTATCAGCCTGTAAAGGAATTTACCAAGGAGCAGCTTGACGCCCTGCTTTACGGCACAGGGGACGAATATTATACCATTGACAGATATTTTGCAAAGCAGCACAAGAGGCAAACTGTTAAGTTTGAGGGCATTATCAAGACTATGGAAAGCCGCATGGCTATGTTTGATACCGAATACTACGAGCAGTTTATTGAGGAGGTGCCCTGCCCTGTGTGCAAGGGTCAGCGACTTAATGAGCAGGCGCTTTCTGTAAGAGTTGGCGGCAAGAACATTGATGAGTTTTGCAGAATGTCCGTAAGTGATGCACTTGACTTTGTAAACAACCTGAATTATGAGGGTGGCAAGGCACAGATTGCAAAGGAAATTCTTAAGGAAATCCGTGCAAGGCTGGGCTTTATGAAAAGCGTTGGTCTTGAATATCTTACTCTTGCAAGAAAGTCCTCAACCCTTTCCGGCGGAGAGGCGCAAAGAATCAGGCTTGCCACACAAATCGGCTCATCCTTGGTGGGTGTGCTTTATATTCTTGACGAGCCGAGCATTGGTCTGCACCAAAGAGATAACTCAAAGCTCATAAATACGCTAAAGAGCCTGCGTGATGTGGGAAACAGCGTTATAGTGGTTGAGCACGATGAGGAAACTATGCTTTCCTCCGACTATATCATTGATATTGGTCCGGGGGCAGGCGTGCACGGCGGACAGGTTGTTGCCTGCGGTACACCGAAGGAGATTATGGAAAACGAAAGCTCCATTACAGGCGCTTACCTTTCCGGCAGAAAAACAATTGAAATTCCAAAGACAAGACGTAGCGGCAACGGCAGCTTTCTTAAGGTTATCGGTGCAAGAGAAAACAACCTTAAAAACATTGATGTGGAGCTTCCGCTGGGCTGCTTTGTGGCTGTAACCGGTGTTTCCGGCTCCGGAAAATCCTCGCTGGTTAACAAAATAATTTTGCAAAGCCTATCGAAGAAATTGAACCGTGCCATTACCTATCCGGGAAAGCACGACAGGATTGAGGGCTATGAGGCGCTTGACAAGGTTATTGCCATTGACCAGTCCCCAATCGGACGTACTCCAAGGTCAAATCCAGCCACGTATACGGGTCTTTTTACAGAAATTCGTGATTTATTTGCTAAAACTCCCGACGCAAAAATGCGCTCATATTCCTCAGGTCGCTTCTCCTTTAACGTAAAGGGCGGACGCTGTGAGGCATGCGAGGGCGACGGCGTTAAGAAGATAGAAATGCACTTTTTGCCCGACGTTTACGTTAAGTGCGATGTTTGTAAGGGCAAGCGCTACAACAGAGATACCCTAGAGGTAAAATACAAGGGCAAGAATATTTCCGATGTTTTGGAAATGACCGCCGAGGAGGGTGCAGCCTTCTTTAGCGAAATTCCTTCTATTTCCAAAAAGCTGCAAACCATTTGCGACGTAGGACTTGGCTATGTTAAAATCGGTCAATCCTCTACCACCCTTTCAGGTGGCGAGGCGCAGAGGGTTAAGCTGGCAACGGAGCTTTCCAAGCGCTCAACCGGCAAGACAATTTATATTCTTGACGAGCCAACAACAGGCTTGCACGCAGACGATGTAAAGAAGCTTATTTCCGTGCTTCAAAGGCTTGTGGACGCCGGAAACAGCGTGGTGGTTATTGAGCATAATCTGGACGTTATCAAAACCGCTGACTACATTATTGATATGGGTCCTGAGGGCGGAGATAATGGCGGAACCGTTGTGGCAACTGGCACACCCGAGGAGGTTGCACAGTGCCCACATTCGTACACAGGTATTTATGTTAAAAAGGCGCTTAACGGCTATAAGGACTAAGCTATTAAAAAATCCCAACTATAGCGTGATGCTCCAAGCGGGGCATTCACGCTAAACGATGTTTGCCCTTAGGGGCAAGTGATGTTGCCTTCGGCAGTGATGTTCACTGCGTGAATGATGTTGTGCCTTCGGCACAGTGGGCAAACATCACATCACTGCGAGCAATATCATTATGCGTAGCATAACATCATTTTTGCGTCAGCAAAAACATCACTAACAGAAAAAGAGCAGACATACAAGATTTTTCGTCTTGCATGTTTGCTCTTTTTGTTTTTTATAAGAACCTGCTGCGCAGAACCTTGTTATTCGCTCTGCTCATAATAGGGGTTTGGGCTTAGCCCATTCTCGCGAACCCCTAAAATTCTACGAATTTTTGGGGAACCCCGAGGCGCGTTTGACCGGACAAATGCGATGCTTGCGCTTTTGGTAAGCTGTAAATTCTCCGCTAAGAATATCTCACTTACTTAGGTTTTTTATTATACTATTATTCCGCCCGAGGGGATTTCCTCGCCAGAAAGACCGTTTTCTGCCATAATTTTTCCCTTGGTGGTGTGGTACGCCTTGGCAATCTCCCAAAGAGTGTCCCCGTCCTTAGGGAAATATACCCTGATTTGAGAATTGTCCCTTACAATTTCCTTGTCGTGTCTTACCTGACACCTTTCCAAAGCTCTTTCCGTTGATTTGTCGTATAGCGCCAAGGAGGTATATAGCTCCATTGAGGTATAGATGCTGTCTCCCTCCGCCTTTCCGTTTTGGTTACTTACAATCAGGCTTACAAACGGAACCGCCTCGCCGCTTGCTCTGCCCACCTCAATTTCCTGTCTGAAGGGGATTTCGTAGGCTTGAGCTGTGTACTCTCTTTCTCCTGCCTCGTTTAGCGCACATTCCAAAAGCACACTTACATTTACCCTGCCGCATACATATGCCTTTGTGCCCTTGATTTCTGTTTTTTCATACACAGGGTTGGCAAAAATCTCTATTACCCTCTCCGCCTGCTCATTTTCCTTTTTGATTGCTTGGCTTAGGGTGATTGATGCGTTTGTTGCCTTTACGCCTCTGTAAATCGGTATGTCCTTGTAGCTTAGCTCCATTTCATTTTTGGTGGAATAGGCATCCTTAGTAAGGGTTGTGTGCAGCGATTTTATTACCTCTCCGAAAAGCTCGCAGGTAAGGTCAAAGAACAGCTGGTTTGACTTATCCGACTCCTCGTTTGATATGGAAAGAGATACGCACCTTGCCTCTACCCTTACCATATCGTCGCTCTCTGCGCCCTCTGCCTCAATTATTTCATTCAGAGGAAGCCTTTTCTCTATTACCGATAGCTCTCCCTCAGAGCTGACAAGGCACTTTACCAACGCCTCTGCCCTTACCGATACGGTGCCTGCCTGCGCCCTTGCCTCATAAACCATAGCCTTGGCATCACACCAAAGGGGTGTTATTTCCTTGCCCTGGGGAGTTTCAAGCCTGTCGCTGATTCTAATGCCGTCAAGGGTGCATGGAATTATGCTCATCGCCTTAGCGGTGATATTGTCCCTCTCAATAAACAGCTGGTCAGCGCTGGAGCCGCCAACATTTTCTGGGAGCCTTGCGTCAACAAAGGAAAGCACCCTGGTCTTTAGCCTTGATTTTAGGCTTAGCTTTCTTTTTGCCATTACTCGGCAGGAAACGCTTTCAACCGTGGTATTGTAGGAAAGGCTTTTTGTGCCCAGGGAAATCGGTAGCCTTGTCTGATAGCTGCTGTTTAACGGAATTGCAAAAAGCTTTCCCTCATCGTCCAAATAAATAACCGAATATGTAACGCTGCCGTTTAGCTCTAAGCTGGAATTGTCCCCCTTGTCCTCAATATACCTGCCCTCAGGTAGCGCCTCTGCCACAACGGAAAGGACCCTTCTAATCTCTGCCACATAGTCAGGCAGGGAAAACTCCTCGCTTACCTCACTTGTGTGGCTTGTGTCTGTGCCAATGGACAAAAGACCTGTATTTTCTGCCATGATTTATTCTCCTTTTACTTTGTTATCACTATAATATATGCGTGCCTAATATATTTATTACTTGACATATAATGTTTTTAGTGGTATAATTTCCATATAATTTGTTCATTTTTTGGACATATTGGAGGCAGAGTTAATGATTGATTTGAAATTTCTAAGAGAAAATCCTGATATTGTAAGACAGAATATTAAAAACAAGTTTCAGGACTCCAAGCTCCCTCTCGTTGACGAGGTTATTGAGCTTGATAAGACCTACCGTGCATTTAAGCTGGAGGCTGACACACTAAGAGGTGGCAGAAACAAGCTATCTAAAGAGATTGGTATGCTTATGGGTCAGGGCAAGCGTGAAGAGGCTGAGGCTGTTAAAAAGCAGGTTAGCGAGCAGGCTGAGCGTCTTAAGGAGCTTGAGGTGCTTGAGGTTGAGTATGCCGAAAAAATTAAAAACATTATGATGGTTATCCCTAACATTATCGACCCATCTGTTCCAATCGGTAAGGATGACAGCGAAAATGTTGAGGTGCAAAGATATGGTGAGCCTGTGGTTCCCGACTTTGAAATCCCATACCACGCAGAAATTATGGAGAGCCTTGGCGGTCTTGACCTGGAAAGCGCAAGACGTGTTGCAGGTAACGGCTTTTACTACCTAATGGGCGATATTGCTCGTCTACACTCCTCTATTATCTCTTATGCAAGAGATTTTATGATTGACAGGGGCTTTACCTACTGCATCCCACCGTTTATGATTAGAAGCGAGGTTGTTACAGGTGTAATGTCCTTTGCTGAAATGGATGCTATGATGTACAAGATTGAGGGCGAGGACCTTTATCTTATCGGTACAAGTGAGCATTCTATGATTGGTAAGTTTATTGACCAAATTATTCCTGAGGAAAGCCTACCGCAAACACTCACATCCTACTCACCCTGCTTCCGTAAGGAAAAGGGTGCCCACGGTATTGAGGAGCGTGGTGTTTATAGAATTCACCAGTTTGAAAAGCAGGAAATGATTGTTGTTTGTAAGCCTGAGGACAGCCCAATGTGGTTTGACAAGCTATGGCAGAACACAGTTGACCTCTTCAGGTCCCTTGATATTCCTGTAAGAACTCTTGAATGCTGCTCCGGCGACCTTGCTGACCTTAAGGTTAAGAGCATTGACGTTGAGGCTTGGTCCCCAAGACAGGGTAAATACTTTGAGGTTGGCTCCTGCTCTAACCTTGGCGATGCTCAGGCACGCAGGCTCAGAATCAAAGTTAACTCAAAGGACGGCAAATACTTCGCACATACACTTAATAATACTGTTGTTGCTCCACCTCGTATGCTTATTGCTTTCCTTGAAAACAATATGAACGCTGACGGCTCCATCAATATTCCGAAGGCGCTGCAGCCATACATGGGCGGAAAAACAAAAATCGAAAAGAAATAAGGTAATATTATGTACTACGAAATGACTATTGCAGGGCTTAAAAGGGCTCTACCACTTTGCAAGGTCACTGACGACCTTTACATTGGCGCATTTGTTATTTTCGGCGACCCTGAGCTTACAACTGCCTGTGCTAAGGCTTTGCTTGAAAGGGCTCCCGAATTTGATTATATGATTACGGCTGAGGCTAAGGGTATTCCGCTAATTCACGAGATGGCTCGCCTTAACGGCAACCAGAAGTATATGCTGGCAAGAAAGGGACCTAAGCTTTACATGAGAGATATTATTTCCTGTACTGTTAAGTCTATTACCACCAGCAAGGAGCAAACCCTTTATTTGGACGGCAAGGATGCTGAGCTTATGAGGGGTAAGAAAATTCTTATCATTGATGATGTTATTTCCACAGGTGAAAGCATAAATTCCCTTGTTCAGCTCGTTTTGCAGGCAGGCGGAACGGTTGCAGGCAAAATGTGCATTTTGGCAGAGGGCGATGCCATAGACAGAGACGATGTTACCTATCTTGAGGAGCTTCCACTATTCAATAGTGATGGCTCGATTAAATAAGGAGCTATTATGGAACTGAATAAGATTAATTACAAAAAGGGCGTCAAGGCATTTGAGCCTAAGCCACCAAAAAATCCCAACAAATTCTTTTCTTGGCTCGCACGTTGCTTAAGCGGCTTTCTCGCTATGGGAAGGCTTGAAAAAATTGAAAAGGTTGGTATGGAAAATGTAAAGGGTCCGTATTTGCTCCTTTCCAACCATCAGACCTTTACCGATTTTGCAATTAACTCTATCGCTACATATCCCGACAAGTTCAATGCTATTGCTACCTTTGAGGGACACCACGGTCAGCCAAAGCCTATTCGTGCTTGGCTTATGCACCAGGTTGGCTGTATTCCAAAGAGAAAGTTTACAACTGACCCCAATCTTATAAACGAGTGCAAAACTGTTCTTGACGAGTACAAGAATGTTATGATTCTCTACCCTGAGGCAAGATATACAGATATCGGTACAACCTCATTTATCACAGATGAGTACGGTGCTCTTATCAAAAAGCTTGGCGCACCTGTTGTTACTATGGTTCACAAGGGCAACTACCTACGCTCCCCGTTCTGGGATTGGAGAAGAAAGAGAAAGGTTAAGACAACATCTGTTATGACCTATCTGCTTTCCCGTGAGGATGTTGAGAGAATGTCCCCTGAGGAAATTTTGGAGGCTGTAAGAAAATCACTTCAGCACGATGAGCACGCTTATCAGAGAGATAATAATATCAAAATTACCGAAAAGTACCGTGCCGAGGGTCTTAACAAGGCTCTTTACCAATGCCCGCATTGCTTGACCGAATTTGAAATGGAGTCCAAGGGCACAAAGCTTTGGTGCAACCATTGCGGCAAGGAATGGGAGATGGATGAGCTTGGTCAGCTACACGCTACCGAGGGCGAAACAGAGTTCTCACATATCCCCGACTGGTACGAGTGGGAAAGAGAAAATGTTAAAAAAGAGGTGCTTGACGGCACTTACTCCTTTGAGGATGATGTTGATGTTTATTCTCTTCCACATATGAAAAAGTTTATTTATCTCGGCAGTGCTAAGCTTAAGCATTCAAGAGAAAACGGTGTTACCGTTGAGGGACACTATAATGGCGAGGATTACAAAATTCACCGCCCGTCAGCAGGTCTCTACAGCATTCATACCGAGTATGATTATTTGTATGTAAGGTCTGCCCCATGCATCTATGTTTCCATCTCCAACGACTCATTCGTTTGCTACACAAAGAAGAAGGATGTTGTTTCAAAGGTTTATTTTGCAGTTGATGCAATCCACAAGGAGATTGTTCGTGAGCGCGCTGAAAAGCGTGCCCAAAGACAGCTGGAAAGACAGGCTAAGAAAACAGAGGCTGAGGAATAATAAAACAAAAAAGGAGCAATTTTGCTCCTTTTTTATTCCTCGTATTTCATAGGTGTGAAGATAACTCCCTTTACATTTTGCTCCTTGTCGGTGGCAACAAAGCCTAAGCGAGTATAAATTGGTATGCCATAGGGAGCGGCATTTACCGTAAAGGTTTTATTTTTGTAATCTTCCTTCATTATATTAAATAGGCGTCTACCAATGCCTCTTTTGTGGTAGGCGCTGTCTACGTAAAAATAGCCGATATGGTTGTTTTCACGCATACCAAGAACACCCACCACCCTGCCATTATCAAGGGCACCGTAGAAGGTGATGTTTTTATTTTTTCGAGTTTCTTCAATAATGCGCTTATATTCGACTCCACCCTCCTTGGGGAAAACAGGCACCTCAAATTCAGAAAAAACCTGCCAAACAAGGTCAAGGCACCGGTCAAGATAATCGTGAGAAAGCTTTTTTACCTTAATCTGGTCCTTGCAGATGGTTTTGATGGGACACGTGTCGCATTTTGGGCTTTGCGCCTTGCAATATTCCCTGCCGAAAAGCACCATTCTGTGGCAAAAATCGCTTTGCTCCTCAGGGTCTATGAGCTGACTTAAAATCCTTTCGGTTTTAAGTGGGTCCTTAAGCCCCTCGGGATACATACCAAAGCGGCCGCAAATTCTCATACAATGGGTATCAGCCACAATAGCCGGCTTGTGATAAAGGTCGCCAAGGAGTAAATTGGCAATTTTTCTGCCAACTCCCTCAAACTCAAGCAGCGCTTCCATTGTGTCGGGAACAACGCCACCGTATTGGTAGTAAAGCCTTATCATTGAGTCCTTAATATTCTTCGCTTTCATTCTGTAAAGACCGCAGGGCTTTATTATTTCCTCAATTTCAAAAAGAGGTGCGTCTGCCAGCGCCTTACAGGTTGGAAAGCGACCAAAAAGCTCCTTGCAAACTATGTTTACCCTTTCGTCGGTGCATTGTGCGCTTAGCCTGCCCATAACCAGCAGCTTCCAGCCCTGCCCCTCAAATTCAAGGGAGCAAAGCGCCACGGGGTAAACCTTTTTTAGTGCCTTTACTATTGCATCAATTTTTAGCTTCTTTTCAAGCTTAGTCAAAGCTGCTTCTCCTTAAAATTCTATGTTAAATTCTTCTCTTAAAAGCTGACAAAGACGGCAAAGCGGTAAGCCCACAACATTGTAAAAATCGCCCTCTATCCTCTCAACAAAGGCACCAGCCGCCTCTTGGATTCCGTAAGCGCCTGCCTTGTCTGTTGGATTAAATTTGTCAACGTAGCTGCAAATTTCGCCCTCGGTAAGGCTTCTGAAGGTTACATAGGTTGTAACCGCCTCACTAATTGTTTTTTCTTTTGAGTGAATACAAATGCCGCTTACTACTGCGTGGGTGGTGCCGGAAAGCGCCCATAGCATTCTTATGGCGTCCACTCTGTCCTTGGGCTTACCCATAAGCTCGCCGCCGTAAATAACCACCGTATCACAGCCAATAATTATCTCATTTTCCCCACCCTGTGTAGCTAAAGCCTTGCGCTGTGCAAGAAGCTTAGGCACCGAAAACAGGTCTAGCTTATCATCATAGCTTTCGTCTGCATCTGACACTCTTATGGAAAAATCGGTTGTTACCATAGACAAGATTTCCTTGCGTCTTGGGGATTTTGATGCTAATACTAACTTCATCCTGCTCCTACTTTATACGTCTTAGCGCCTTGTTTGTGGGCGCTTTTTTTCTGTATGCCTCGATTATATCATAGCACTCATTTTTTGACTCATCAGAAAAAATGAAGTGCCAGGACAGGTGGGAAATATCTCCCTGCTTGTCCGCCATATAAATCGGTACACTATTGTAAATGATGTTTGTGTGCCCGAATGCACATTCACAAAACATTTTAGCGCCCTGTCTGTCCTTCAGGTACGCTTTACCGCTTTGACAGCCCTCTGTATCCCTTATTACACACTTATGGGTTGTCATAACAGGTATTTTGCCATAAGCCACCACCATAAAGCCGCCAAAATCACGCAGCTGCGGCAGAGTAAGCTCCGGAGACATTACTATGTTTTCTGCACCACAGCATTGCAAATAATCGACACAGGGTCGGTTAAACACATTAAAGCGATAATCAAATATAAGCTTAAAGCCGTGCTTTTTGAGCCTTGTGATTTGACCTATGTTTGTAACCAAAGCATATTCTATTCCGTCAGCCTTGGCAGCGCTTAGCTTGCCTTCAATTTCCTGCCATTGGCTGTCGAAAATAACAGGTGGCATTGCAATTCCGTTTACCGAGTCGCCTGTCTTGTATCTGTCAAGGTACAAAAACGTAATATCGAAGTAATCCTTGTTTTCGGGGATTTGGGACGAGCTTGAAAACAGCGCTGTTTTTATTCTTTTCGGATGCTTGATTTCTTCCTTTTCAAGGGCAGGTACTATTACCTTGTCTGCTTTATCAAAATATTTGTCAATGGCATCTCGTCTTAGCTTATTAAGTGCGGAAACACGGACCATAATACCATCGTCCTTTACAACCTCAATTGACTCAAGGGTAAAGGGTGTGCCCCCAAGCTTTGAGAGGCTTTTTATAATATCGTCCTTGGACATAGGGGCATTAATAGCATTTTCCACCACGTCGCCATATACGACAACGCTTTTGTTGTTTGCTGTAAGCTCCAGCCTTGCAGGGCTTCCTATTCTCAGCTCCGCATTAAGCGAAACGGGCACAGGCTTTATAGTGTATTCCCTCTTTTCAAGCAAACTGCTTTCCTGCTTATTCTCATCTGTGCGAACGCCCAGCATGGTTTTATCTATTTTTCCGTTAAAGTAGCCGTCCGTAAAGCCTTGACGTGAAAAAAGCGCACCTAGTGTAGATAATTCCCCGTTTGTGGCATTCCTTTTTTCGTCAACCAGCCTTCTCCATACAGCGACCGTGCCGCCCACGTAGTCCTGCCCCTTCATCCTGCCCTCAATCTTCAATGAGGCGGCGCCGCTTTCCAAAATTTTTGGAATTTGTCGGCATAGGGACATATCCTTAAGGCTTAGTGGGTAGCCCTTAGTATTACCGATTTGGTATGGTAGGCGACAGGGCTGAGCGCACTCGCCCCTATTGCCGCTTCTGCCACCCATAGCAAAGCTAAGCAGGCATTGACCCGACACAGACATACAATGGGCACCGTGAACAAAAATCTCGGTTTCTGCCCTTGCGTTTTGGGATATGTATTTTATGTTGTCGTTATCAAGCTCACGTGCTAAAACAACCCTTGATACGCCTTGAGTGTCAGCTAAAAAATCTGCACCGTCAAGATTGTGAACGGTGCATTGTGTGCTTGCGTGAAGCTCTATTTCGGGCAGGTGCTTTTTAATAAGGGACATAACGCCCAGGTCTGCCACAATAAAGGCATCAGTACCCATATTCCAAAGAGCCACAACCTCATCAAGAAGAGCGCCCAGCTCTCTGTCGTAAACGGCGGTGTTTATGGTAACATAAACCTTAACACCGTGTGCGTGGGCAAGGCGAAGCACCTCGGGCATATTTTCGGTAGTGAAGTTTTCTGCCCTAAGACGTGCATTAAACGCCTGTGTGCCAAGGTAAATTGCATCTGCCCCCGAGGAAATTGCGCCAACAAATGCGCTTTTGTCCCCTGCAGGTGCCAAAATTTCTATTTTTTTGTCCATTAAACTCCTGCCAGCTTAGAGCGAAGCTCCTCATTTTCCTTTTTAAGTCTGTTTACATTAGCCTGATAGAGGGCAACCTGTGTTTCAAGATTTTTAACCTTTTTTGCATCCTGCTCCCCACGGCTGCAATAATTCATAGCGGAAAAAAGCGCCGCCTCAATAAGCGAGCAATTTCTTTGAGATTTAATCATTGCGCCAATATCGCCTTCAACTATGCCTGCAATATACTTTACATAATCTCCACCCTCCTCGGTAACTATACCGAGCCTGATGCCTGCAATTTCTACATAAATCTTTTCCTTCATACTCTTTTCCTTTCCAAACCCCTTGCAATTTTATTTGTAAGAGGCTATAATAATATAAATACTTACAGTTTTATTATATATTATTGCAAGGATTTATTCAAGTGAATTTTTGATTTTTTTGGAGACTTTATTATGATTAGTGGATGCAAAAGAATTGTTATAAAAATAGGCACCTCTACCCTTACCTATCAAAACGGCTCTCTTAACCTAAGAAGGATTGAGGCACTGGTGCGTACTATTTCAGATTTTAAGAATTCCGGACACGAGGTTATCGTTGTAAGCTCCGGTGCTGTCGGTGCGGGCTATGCCAAGCTTGCGCTCAGCGAGTATCCCAAGACGGTTGAGGAAAAGCAGGCGTGTGCGGCGGTTGGTCAAAGCCAGCTTATGAAGATTTATGAAAGCTTTTTCGCACTATACTCTCACACAGTTGCCCAAATTCTTATGACTAAGGATGTTGTGGACGACCCACACAGGCTTGAGCTTGTTAAAAACACATTTAACACTCTTCTCAAAATGGGCTGTGTGCCTATCGTTAACGAGAATGACTCTGTTTCCTGCGACGGAATCAAGTTTGGAGGAAACGACACCCTTTCTGCCTATGTTGGTATTGCCTGTGATGCTGATATTATTATCAACCTGAGCGATATTGACGGTCTTTACAACAAGGACCCAAGAAAATTCAGCGACGCTGTGCTTATTGACAGGGTTGATGAAATCACCGATGATATTATGTCTTATGCAGGCGGTGCAGGTACAAGCCGTGGCACAGGCGGCATGGCAACAAAAATACAGGCGGCAAAAATTGCTACCGAAAACGGCATTCCTATGATTATCATTAATGGCGAGGACCCATATCGTCTTTACGATATTTTAGATGGCAAGCATATAGGAACATACTTTGCAAAGAGGAAATAATATGGAGCTTTATGATGAAATAAAAAACCTTTGTCTTAGCGCTAAGGAAGCATCCCTTGGGATTGCCCTTGCCAGCGAGGCAGAGAGAAATAATTTGCTTACCAAAATTTCAGAGGCTATAAGAAACAGCGCTGACGAAATTATAGAGGCAAACAAAATTGACCTAGAAAACGCAGAGGCAAACGGCATTAGCAGGGCTATGCTTGACCGCCTTATGCTGAACGTGGAAAGAATTAACAAAATCAGCGATGCGATTTTGGAGATTGTAAATCTTGACGACCCACTTAGTGAGTCGGTGCATTTTACACGTCCAAACGGTCTTAAAATTGAGAAAAGACGTGTGCCACTTGGTGTTGTCGGTATGATTTATGAGGCAAGACCAAATGTTACGCCTGATGCGGCAACACTCTGCCTAAAGAGCGGTAATGCTGCCGTGCTTCGTGGCGGTAAGGAAGCGATTTATTCCAACAAGGCTATGGTTAAGGCTATTCGTGGGGCGATAAAGGAATGTGGCTTTGACGAAAACTGCGTTTGTTTGATTGAGAACACAACAAGAGAAAGCGCAAATGTGCTTATGTCAATGCGTGGCTATATTGACGTTTTGATTCCACGTGGCGGCAAGGGGCTTATTAAAAACGTGGTGGAAAACTCCAAGGTTCCTGTTATTGAAACAGGTGCGGGAAACTGCCACCTTTATGTAGATAAGAGCGCTGACCTTAAAAAGGCGCTTGACGTGGCGATTAATGCAAAGTGCTCTCGCCCATCTGTTTGTAATGCCATTGAAACTCTGCTTGTTAACAGGGCTGTGGCAGAGGAATTTTTGCCTATGTTTTATGAAGCAACACGCAAGTATAACGTGGAATTTCGTGGCTGTGAACAGACTTGCAAGATTCTTGATGGCGCAACACCTGCAACAGACGAGGATTTTAACACCGAATACGACGATTACATTATTAGCTGTAAGGTGGTTGAGGACGTTTATGAGGCGGTTTGCCATATAAGAAAATACTCCACAGGACACAGCGAGGCTATTATTACTGAAGATATGGAAAATGCCGACTACTTTGTAAAGGCTATTGACTCCTGCGCCCTTTATGTAAACGCATCTACCCGCTTTACCGATGGTGGCGAGTTTGGCTTGGGCGCTGAAATTGGCATTTCTACACAGAAGCTGCACGTAAGAGGACCTATGGGTCTTAGTGCCTTGACAAGCGAAAAATATGTTATTTTAGGAAACGGACATACACGATGAAGGAAGTTATTTTATGTAAATATGGCGAGGTTATTCTGAAGGGTGCCAATCGCTCCGACTTTGAAGCCAAAATGCTTAAGCAATTAAGACAAAGGGCGAGACGTGTCGGTAATTTTAATGTTTTCTATTCCCAAAGCACGGTTTATGTTGTGCCACAAGATGAGGAAAGCTGTGAAAAAATTGATGAAATGATGTATCAGGCAAAGCACGTTTTCGGCTTTGTTGGTGTGTCTAAGGCTATCACCTGCGAAAAGAATATGGACGTTATTCTTGATACGGTTAAAGAGCATATACCACAAAGAATTAAGGGCGCTAAAACCTTTAAGGTTGAATCAAAGCGCTCCGATAAGCGCTTCCCCCTAAAATCTCCCGAAATTTCGGGCTTGGTTGGCGGCGCAATTCTTGAAACGGTACGTGGAATTAAGGTTGATGTTCATAACCCCGACGTTATTGTGAGGGTTGAAATCCGTGAGCACGAGGCATTTATACACGCAGGACAGGAAAAGGGTGCCGGCGGTATACCCTACGGCTCCTCGGGAAGAGGTCTTTTGCTCCTTTCCGGCGGTATTGACTCCCCTGTTGCAGGCTTTATGATGGCAAAGCGTGGCGTTCAGCTTGAGGCTATTCACTTTGAAAGCTACCCCTACACCTCTGAGAGAGCTAAGGAAAAGGTTTTGTCCTTGGCAAAAATCCTTACTAACTACACAATGAGAATGAGAGTGCACGTTGTATCTCTTACCGAAATACAGGAGCTGCTTCGTGATAACTGCGAGGAAGAATATTTTACACTTTTGCTCCGCCGCTATATGATGGCAATTTCCTTGAAAATCGCTAAGGATTACGATTGCGAGGCTATTATTACAGGCGAAAGCCTTGGTCAGGTTGCAAGCCAGACAATGAAGGCAATTAATGTAACAAATGCTCTTGCTGATATTCCCGTGTACAGACCTCTTATAGGTATGGACAAGGAAGAAATCATTTCAATTTCCAGAAAAATCGGTGCTTATGACACCTCGGTTCTGCCATATGAGGACTGCTGCACTGTATTTACTCCAAGACACCCAAGGACAAGGCCTGAGCTTGATAAGGTTATTGAACAGGAAAAAAGGCTTGACTTTGACAGGCTTGTTGAGGAAGCATATAAGTCAAAGGAAACTATTGTTGTTAAGTGCTTTGGAGACAACAAGGCTGAGCAGTAATAAAAAGCCTTGACACGTGTCGATAATTGTGATAAAATTAACTTAGAAAGAGGGGATTTTATGAAGGACGAAAAAAGCTTTATTACTCTTCTAAACGAGGACGGAACAGAGTCTGTTTATGAAATTTTAGAGGAGTGCACAGTTGACGGGCAAAGCTATATTGCCGTTGCGCCAACCGAATACTACGTGCTGAAAAGAATTAAAACAAGCAAAAAGGAAGACCTTTATGCCCCTGTTGAAGGCAAGGAGCTTGACAAGGTGCTCCCTGTCCTTGATAAAAAAATTAACCCCCAGGGCTAATTTTTTCGAGCAATTCTGCGTATACTAACTAAGGAGCCTCAGTGCGAGGGCGCAGGCATACCTACGTATGTCAAGGTCGCATACGAGGAACAATGCCGAAATGCGCAGTTTATCGACCTTAAAACTTGTTTTGGAAATCAGAAACAAGGAGTACAAGGCGTACCACAGTATGCGGACGATGGCTATCTTGTGATAGTCAAGGTCGCACACGAGGAGCAACACCGAAATACGCAGTTTATCGTTGTTAAAACCTGCGGAGTGCGTGATAATCAACACATTGGAACCTACACGTTATAATTGGAGCCCAACATTCTATGTCGGGATGCAGGCCTCCCTTACTTCTCTCTCTTAATGGACTTTTTGTCGGACGGGGATTTAAGGACGTTGGAAGCAACAAAGATATTATGAGGGCACCACCCTGGATTTTTCCGGGTTCACCTGTTGATTACACGGCTCGGTGGGTTATATTTATAAAATTATCGAGCTTTGCTCGATTTTTTTATTGCATTAAGCTTTTTTGTGTGGTAGAATAAGAAAAAATGCCAAGGAGATTTTTATGAAATTCAAGCCAACACCCTATAAATTTCACGTTTGGGAGGACTACGCCTCAGAGCTTCAAACCGAGTACAGACAATGCCTTGAGGAGGGGCTTGATGTAGAGCCTTACAAGGATGTTTTCGATGCTGTTTCTAAGCTTCCCAAGGGAGAGGTAAAAGAGGAATTTGCATCTGTTATTGCTGATTTGGTACATAATTTGCCTACCGTTGAGGGCTATAAATACAATGAGCCGTCAGACCTTGAGTCCATCCGTGCTTTGAGAAATTTAAGTCTGAAGCCGGTATCTACCCCCAGTGTTCCGCTTGAAAAGAAGATTGAGGGCGCTTGGTACGGTCGTATTTGCGGCTGCTTACTTGGAAAGCCTGTTGAGGGCGCTTGGACCCCTGCTATTGTCGGTGTCTGCAAGTGCTCTGATAACTATCCCTTGTCCAGATATTTAAGAAAATCCGAGCTTGACGACGAGGCGTTGAAGGCTGTTGACGGGCTTTGGATTAAAAACAGAGATTCCTTGATTGATGTTATCGGGGACAGCGTTCCACCGGATGACGATACAAACTACACGGTTATGGCACAGGCTATGCTCTCCGAGTTCGGCTTTGACTTTACACCTGAGAATGTTTTGTATGTTTGGATAAAATACCAGGGAAAGAATGCATATTGCACAGCCGAGCGTGTTGCATACAAAAACTACGTAGGCGGATATATGCCACCATATACTGCTATTGTAAGAAACCCTTACAGAGAATGGATTGGTGCACAAATCCGTGGAGATTACTATGGCTATGTAACCGACAAGCCGGAGGTTGCTGCCAAGATGGCTTGGTCAGATGCTTCTATTTCCCATATTAAGAACGGTATTTACGGAGAGATGTTTATTTCTGCAATGCTCTCTACTGCCCACAAATGCGAGGACGTTTTGGGCGTTATTTATGGCGGTCTTTCCGAGATTCCCGCAACATCCCGTCTTTATGAGCAGGTGATGGAGCTTATCGAGGACTACAAAAACGGCGCTACCAAGGATGATGCCTTCAAAAAAATTAATGAAAGATACAGCTACAAAAATTCCCACGATTGGTGCCATACTATTTCTAATGCGCTTATCGTTGTTGCCTCCTTGCTTTATGGCGGTGGGGACTATGGCAAGTCAATTTGTATGGCTGTTGAGGCAGGCTTTGACACAGACTGCAACGGCGCTACCATTGGCTCTGTGATTGGTATGATGTACGGCATTGATGCTATTGGCAAGGAGTGGACCGAGCCTACACACGGTGTATTAAGAACACAAATCTTTGGCCGTGAAAGGGTTGAAATTTCTGCTCTTGTTGAAAAGACCCTTGGTCAAATCAAAAGATTTAACTAAATAAAAAAAAGGCTGACACGTGTCAGCCTTTTTTATGCCTGACGGAAATGGGATGAACCAGATTTCAAGTGGCTAATTCTCCCGTCTTCGGCGTTAATTTTTTGAAATATTTTTTAGACATACTTTATAGGGATTTTTGCGCCCAGCTCAAAGTGGTATTTGACTATGCCAAGGTCGATTTTGTGGCAGGGGGCAAGGTAGGATTTTAAGGAAACTGTGCCGTCGTCGTTTAGAGTGATTAGAAATTTTTGCTGATTCATGGCGGTTGGGGCACGCATTGCGTAGTCCATGCCGTTTTTGAACCATTCGGGTGCTTCCCCGTTTACCCTTGAAAGCGCTTCCATTGGCTTTGTTTTTCTTGGCACGCCTCTGTTTCTGCCGTAGCCGATGGAAATCAAGAGGTAGAATTTTTCGCCCTTATCAAGCTTTAAGTCAAGCTTGCCCCTTGAGTAGGTCAGGGCAACCCAGCAGGTGTTTAGCCCTATTTGCTGTGCAAAGATAACTATCTTTTCTCCAAAGTAGCCAACATCCACCTCTCTGCCCTTGGGACCCTTAATTATAATGTAGTTGGAGCAGTTTTCAAACTTGCCGTAGTGGGCAAGGGGTCCTGTGAATGCCTTTGGCTCGTTTGTGATAAGCTGAAAGGTAATGCCGCTTTCTAGGCTTACCTTGTCAATAAATTCTTTTAATAAAAGGAGTGCTTCCTCATCTATGGGCTTATCAAGATAGCGGCGCACGGAGTGGCGCTTGACTAATGCCTTATCAATATCTATCATTTGTTTTCTCCTTGTGATTTTTCCATACGCTTCCAATTTATAAAGCCATAAAGGTCGTTTATCAGAAACATAACGAAGCAGGCTATCATTGGAATGTTTGCGGGGTCCTCTATCGAGGCAAGCACCCACAGAATTATAAGAATGATGTCGTTTGCGCAATAGCCCAGTGCGTAATAGGGGCTGCGCAGATAGGTCAAGTAGACGGCAACAAAGCTGGTTGTAACGGAGATGGTGCTGATAATCAGGTTTGCTGTGTTAAACGCCCATAGGACAAAATACATAACGGCAGTAACGCCTATTGCAAGAATGGTCATTATAATTATTTGCTTTTTGTTTACCCTGCTGACAGCCACGGTTTCTGTACCCTTGTATGGGTTTTTTGCCCAGGAGATAACCGCCATTAGAGCCATTGGGGCGCTCATACCGAGGTATGTAATAACCTCGCCATAATATTGGAAGGCGAAGGAGATAATGCCATAAAAGACGGCAAAGACAATGCAAAGTATTTGCCCTATAACAAGACCCTTAGCAACGAAAATCAATGCTGTTACGCCGATTAGCGAGGCTATTAATGTTAGATAGTCCTTCTCGGCAGGAATAAGAAAGGATGCTGTTACTACAACAAGGGACACTACCCAAAGTGTTATTTCAAATTTATTTAGAGTGCGAAAGGGATTTTTTAGCTTCATTGTTACCTCATTAAAAAAAGCACCCATAAGTGTCTTCTAAGACCTAACGACACATACGAATGCTACCCGGTGGCAGTTTATTATGGAATTATTTTACCACATACCGCTCTAATTGTCAATAAAAACTATTGAAATGAGCGCTTTTTTGTGTTATACTAACTTGGCAAATAAATATGCAGAGATATCGAAGTGGTCATAACGGGGCTGACTCGAAATCAGTTTGGGAGCAATCCCACGAGGGTTCGAATCCCTCTCTCTGCGCCAAATAAAAAAGGTAGTACTCAAACACGAGTGCTACCTTTTTTATTTCGTTGTTAAATGAAATAGAGGGATTCGAACGCAGCGTTAAGCGACTCTTCCGGGGGACGAGTCGTAGCGGTGACCGA
>JAFUJS010000021.1 GCA_017468115.1 Clostridia bacterium
GTATATAACAACGGCAATACATACAATTTCACATGGCAAAAGGGCAGACAGCTATCAAGCGCTACATTGCTTGGTAATACATATACGTACAAGTATAACCAAGACGGTATACGTATAGAAAAGACAGTCGGTAGCAAAACTCATATATACACCCTTAATGGTACTCAAATATCAAGAGAAACCATAAAGACAGGCAGAGAGACAGGGGACGGTTCCTCGTCCCCTGACACATCGGATTCTTAAAATTCTTATATTCACAAACAAAAAAGTGCGACCCTGTGTCGCACTTTTTTGCTTTGGGAAGGGGAATGAAGGGCAAGGAGGGGGAGAAAAATTAATTACTTAAGAGTTTTACTCTTAAAAAACGAAAAAACCATTGAATTAATTTGGGGAGTGTATTATAATATAGGCAGGAATATGCCTTTTAGGCATAAAGCCACAGCTTTCTTGGAGGTACATATGGCAAAAGTAAGACTTTGCGCCTTTGCAGACGAGGCGTGCCCGAATCTGGACGGACAAATTTCGGCGCTTAAAAGAAACAACATTTCCCTTTTGGAAATCCGTGGGGTAAATGGCAAGAACATAAAGGACCTTTCCTACGACGAGGTAAGAGAGGTTAAAGCAAAGCTTGATATGGCAGGCATTGGCGTTTGGTCCATCGGCTCCCCTGTGGGCAAGGCAGACACCGACAAGGATTGGGACGTGCAGACAGAGTCCTTTAAGAAGCTGTGCGACTTTGCAAAAATCCTAGGGGCGGAAAAGATAAGAATGTTCAGCTTCTATTCAAAGGATTGGGACAGGGTAAAGGCTCGCCTTTGTGAGCTTGTGGCGCTGACCCCGGAGGGCATTACCCTTTGCCACGAGAACGAAAAGGGCATTTATGGCGACACCACAGACTGCTGTGAGCAGATACAAAGGACAATCCCACAGCTAAGGGCGGTATTCGACCCTGCAAACCTTGTGCAATGCGGACAGGACACCAAGGCGGCATGGCAGACCCTTAACCCCTATGTTGATTACCTACACATAAAGGATGCACTTGCAAGCGGACAGGTTGTGCCTGCAGGCGAGGGCATTGGCAACCTTGAATTTATAATTGACAGCTACATAAAAATGGGCGGAGAGGTAATGACCCTTGAGCCGCACCTGACAGAGTTCTGCGGACTTAAGGACCTTGAAAACGGAGAAAGCATGTCAGAAGAAAAGCGCTACGCCACTGAGGACGAGGCGTTTGATGCAGGCGTTTATGCGCTAAAGCAAATACTTGATAGATTAGGAGTAGAATACTAATGGAAATCGGAGCACAATTTTACACATTAAGAGACAAGGCAAAGGACCTACAGGGTCTTAGCGAGTGCCTGAAAAGAGTTCGTGATATAGGCTACACCTGCGTACAGCTTTCCGGTGTTTGCGACTACGAGCCGGAGTGGATTAAGGAGCAGCTTTTGGCAAACGACCTAAGGTGCGTGCTTACCCATTACAGCGGCGAGGAAATTAAAAACAACACCGTGGCTGCAGTAGAAAGACACAAGGCATTTGGCTGTGATTATATCGGTCTTGGCATTATTCCAACAGCCAAGAACTTTAAGGAAAACGGCATTACAAGAGAGGACATTGACGAGTTTATAAGGCAATACAAGGCGCCTGCACAGAAAATGAAGGAGCTTGGCGCAAAGCTCTTTGTCCACAACCACCATTGGGAAATGGGCAGAATTGACGGGGAGTTAATCCTTGACCTTATCACTAAGGACTTCGATGTGTCCGAGCTTGGTATTACGCTTGACACCTATTGGGTGCAGTATGGCGGTATGGACCCTGCGGAGCTTATTGCAAAATTAAAGGGCAGGGTTGAATGCGTGCACGCAAAGGACTTTATTATCGCAGGAGATAAGCAGCATATGGCTCCTGTGGGACAGGGCAACCTTAACTTTGAAAGAATTGTTTCCTCCTGCTACGATGCAGGCACAAAATACCTGCTTGTTGAGCAGGACGACTGCTATGGGGAGTGCCCCTTTGAGTGCCTCAAGAAAAGCTATGAATATCTAAAGAGGATTGTGTAATGAAAAAGGTTAGATTTGGTATAATCGGTATAGGAAATATAGGTGGTATGCACCTAAACAATATTATGGAGGGCAAGTGCCCCGAGGTGGAGCTTAGCGCAGTTTGCGACCTTAAAACAGAGCTTCTTGACGAGGTTAAGGCAAACCACCCGCAAATTGCAACCTTTGAGGATGCAGAGGCTATGATGGACAGCGGACTTATTGATGCTGTTTTGGTTGCCGTGCCTCACTACGACCACCCGAAATTTGCAATTATGGCAATGGAAAAGGGACTTCACGTGCTTGTTGAAAAGCCTGCCGGCGTTTACACAAAGCAGGTTTTGGAAATGAACGCTGTGGCAGATTTGCATAACGTAAAATTCGGTCTTATGATGAACCAAAGAACCAACTGCATCTATCGCAAAATGCGTGAGATTGTAAAGAGTGGCGAGATGGGACAGATAAGAAGAACAAGCTGGATTATTACCGACTGGTACCGTCCCCAGGCATACTACAACTCCGGCGGATGGAGAGCAACCTGGTCAGGCGAGGGCGGTGGCGTGCTTCTTAACCAATGCCCACACAACCTTGACCTTTGGCAATGGATTTGCGGCTTGCCAACCAAGATAGAGGCAAAGCTGCACTTCGGCAAGTGGCACGACATTGAGGTTGAGGACGACGTTACCGCATATTGCGAGTACGAAAACGGCGCAACAGGTATTTTTGTAACCACCACAGGCGACTGCCCCGGTACAAACCGCTTTGAAATTACCCTTGAAAAGGGTAAGCTTGTTTGCGAGGGCGGTAAGCTCAAAATGTGGAAGAGCGAAATTACCGAGCCGGAGTTTTCAAGAACCAACGAAAAGCCCTTTGGCTGGATGGAGCTTACCGAGAGCGAGGTTGAAACCGACGGCAAGAATCCACAGCACTGTGGCGTTATCAATGCCTTTGCAGGCGCAATTTTAAGAGACGAGCCAATGGTGGCAGACGGCAGAGAGGGTATTTTCGGTCTTACCCTTTCAAACGCAATGCACCTGTCCGCTTGGCTGGGCAAGGAAATTGTCCTGAGTGAGCTTGACCACGACCTGTTTTACAGCGAGCTTGAAAAGAGAATCAAAACCTCTCGTGGCAAGAAGAACGTAAAAGAGGTAAGAAGCATCAATATGACCGAGTCCTTTTAAGTTGAGGTAGGATTTTGAACATAAGGGTAGGAATTATAGGCGTAGGAAACATAGGCTCCGCCCATGCAGGCGCAATCTATGGCGGTATGGTTAAGGGCATGGAGCTTGGCGCCCTTTGCGACATAAGCCAAAAAAGGCGAGAGGAGCTTTTCGAGCTTTACAAGGACGTGCCTATATACGAGGACTATATACAAATGCTTGATAGCGGCAGGGTAGATGCGGTAATTATCGCCACCCCCCACTACTTCCATCCAAAAATGGCAGAGCAAAGCATAAAAAGAAAAATACACACCCTGACAGAAAAGCCCATAGGCGTTTTCACAAAGGGTATTTTACCGCTGTGGAATTTGGCTAAGGAAAATGGCGTTTTGTTTGCCATTATGCTTAACCAAAGGACAAACAAGCTCTTCAAGCTTGCAAAGGAGCTGATTGATGGTGGAAGAATCGGACAGATAAGCTACTCTCATTACGAGGTTACAAACTGGTACAGGACAGAGGAATACTATCGGTCAGCCACCTGGCGTGGCAGCTGGCAGGGCGAGGGCGGCGGCGTGCTTATAAACCAAGCCCCCCACAATCTTGACCTTTGGTGCTGGCTGTGCGGTATGCCAAAAAGGCTTAAGGCACTCTGCCGTGAGGGCGCCTACCACAATATTGAGGTAGAGGACTATGCCGAGATTTTTGCAGAGTATCAGGGTGGCGCCGTTGGCGTATTTATTGCCTCAACAGGCATAGAAAACGGCAAAAACAGGCTTGAAATTAAGGGCGAGCGTGGCACAATTATTCTTGAAAAGGGTGTGCTTACTCTTACCGAGGGAGAGCAGGTAAGCGAGTATTTCGACGAGGAATACAACGGGCACCTGAACATTTTAGAAAATTTTGCCTCGTCAATTTTAACAGGAGAAAAGCTGATTTCTCCTGCAATATGCGGGCTTGACAGCCTTACTGTATCAAACGGAGCTTACCTTTCATCCTGGAAGGGCGAGTGGGTAGATTTGCCCCTTGACGAGGACGAATTTCTTTCTTATCTTGAAAAAAAGATAGAGGGCGGAAAAAAAGTAAGCTTTGAGGGGCAGGAAAGCGCCATAGCCCATGAATATCTGAAGAGATGGAGCACAAGCTGGTAAAAAACGGGGGTAGCTATATGAAGGTGGTTATTGCCATAGATTCCTTTAAGGGCTGTCTTTCCTCCCACGAGGCAGGGCAGGCGGTTAAAGAGGGCTTTTTAGAAACAGACAGCAGTATAAACGCCCTTGTATACCCTGTGGCAGACGGTGGCGAGGGCACGGTTGAGGCGCTTGCATCCTTAAATGGCTCAACTCTGGTTAGTGCCAAGGCAAGGGACCCCTTGGGCAGGGAAATAGAATGTAAATATGCTGTTTTGGCAGACAAAACAGCAGTAATTGAAATGTCGGCGGCAGCAGGCTTGCCACTTCTTAAAAAAGAGGAAAGAAACCCCCTTTACACCTCCACCTATGGCGTAGGTCAGCTTATTCTTGACGCCATAAGCCGTGGCTGTCGGGAGCTTATTATCGGCATCGGCGGTAGCAGTACAAACGATGGCGGTGTGGGTATGCTTTCTGCCCTTGGCGTAAAGCTTTACGACAGCAGGGGCGAGGAAATTCCTTGGGGCGCTATCGGTCTTAAGGACCTTTCCACAATAGACGTAAGCGGTCTGTGCCCACAGATAAAGGAATGTAAAATCAGCGTTGCCTGCGACGTTAAAAATCCCCTTTGCGGCAAAAACGGCGCAAGCCGTATCTACGGCCCGCAAAAGGGTGCAGACGAAAAAACGGTTTTGCTTCTTGATAGGTGGCTTGAAAATTATGGCAGGCTTACAAAAGAGCTTTCGCCTAAGGCGGACGTAAACAAAGAGGGCGCAGGGGCGGCAGGCGGACTTGGCTTTGCCTTTCTTGCCTATCTTAACGGGGAGCTAAGACCCGGTGCACAGCTAATACTTGACAAGGTGGGGCTTGAAGCAGATATTCGTGATTGCGACCTTGTTGTAACGGGCGAGGGCAGGCTGGACGGGCAGTCCATAAACGGAAAAACACCGGTGGGCGTGTCGATAATTGCAAAGAAATATAATAAATATGTAATAGCCCTGGCAGGCTCCTTGGGGGACGACCTAAGGGGTCTTGAGCCATACATTGACAGGTGCTATGGCATAAACGGACAGGCTTTTGACCTTGAAGAGGCGCTAAAGCCTGAAAACGCAAGGGCGAATCTTAAAAATACAATAAAAAAAGCTCTAAGTGAGCTTAGAAAAGAGGCATAAATGCGTAACTTGATTTTAGGAACAGACTGGGGCGAGGACTGCGACGACTGCGTGGCGGTGCGCCTTTTGGCAAGAGCACACAAAAGGGGAGAAATCAACCTTTTGGGCATAGAAATCAACACCTATGTAGAGGAAAGTGGGCCGTCGCTGTATGCCTTTTTGAAAACCGAGGGCGTTATGGTGCCAATCGGTGTTGACACAGCCTTTAAGCACAAGATAAAGCACGTTACATACCAAAAAATCCTTGCCCCTATGGCAGAGGACAAGAAAAATGAGGACTTTGAAACCTCTGTAAGGCTATACAGACGCCTGCTGGCAGAGGCAAAGGAGCCTGTGGAGATTATGGAAATCGGCTTTTTGGGTGCTGTTTCAAGGGCACTGCATAGCGGAGCTGACGACATTTCCCCAAAAACAGGAATGGAGCTGTTTGCCGAAAAGGTTTCACGTATGTGGATTATGGGCGGCAAATGGGACGAGCAGGGTGGCAAGGAATATAACCTTTCCGCTTACGAGGAGGTTGCAACCGACGCCTACAATTTTGTAAACTTCTGTCCCTGCCCTGTAACATATCTTGGCTGGGAGGTTGGACACAACCTTATCACAGGCGACAACCTGCCAAGCACCGATATTTTGTTTGACCTAATTAAGGCTCATTCGGGCGGACCGGGCAGAGAGTCCTGGGACCCAATGCTTGTTTATATGACAATTTTGGGAGACGAAAAAAAGGCAGGCTACAACACAGTTTCCTGCGACTTTTCACTTGATAAAGAGGGAAGAAATTACTTTACTCCCAACGAAAAGAGCCAAAGCCGCTTTGTGGTAAAGAAATTTGAGGACAGCTACTACAAGGAAATAATAAATAACGCAATTATTTAATTGAAAAAAGCACATTCTTGTGCTAAAATAATTTGAGATTTTAAGAAAGGGGGAAAATAGATGGAAAGCAGGCTAGAGGACCTAAAGAGCAAAAAGGTTTCGGAGCTGGGCGCTGTTTGTGGCGAGATAAGAGGACAAATTATTGATGCCGTGTCGAAAAATGGCGGACACCTGGCATCTAACCTTGGCATTATTGAGGCAACCGTTGCACTACACTATGTATTTAATTCCCCTAAGGATAAGATAATCTTTGACGTGGGGCATCAATGCTATGCCCACAAGATTTTAACAGGCAGAGATAAGGAGCTTTCCACGCTTCGTCAGCTTGGCGGACTTTCAGGCTTTACAAGCAGGCAGGAGAGCCGGCACGATGTGTTTTATGAGGGGCACAGCGGTGCGTCAATATCTGCCGCCCTCGGTATTGCCGAGGCAAACAGAATTAAGGGGGACGATAGCTACACTGTTGCGGTAATCGGCGACGGCTCCGTTACCAACGGTATGGTTTACGAGGCGCTTAATAACTGCAATAACAAGCAGCTAAGGCTCATTATTCTGATAAACGACAACGAAATGTCCATTTCTAAAAATGTGGGCGGTATGCACAATCATTTTTCAAAGATAAGGACAAGTAAAAAATATTTCGGCTTTAAGCGTGGAGTTGAAAAGGGTCTTGTGGTTATACCTCTTATCGGTAAGCCCCTTGCAAGGTTTGTAAGATGGCTGAAAAACGGCTTTAAGCGCATCTTTGTAAAGAAGAACATTTTCGAGGACTTAGGGCTTAGCTACATAGGTCCTGCAGACGGCAACAATGTTGCCAAGGTGGTGGCGCTTCTTAACGAGGCAAAGCGCAAAAGAGGACCTGTGGTTGTTCACGTTACAACCAAAAAGGGCTTTGGCTATGCCCCTGCCCAGAAAAACCCCGAGCTTTACCATGCAACAGGCCCCTTCGACAAGAAAAAGGGCAAGATGCCTACAAGCGAGGAAAGCTTTTCAACAGTTATGGGCAAGCACCTTGCTACCCTCGCAAAGAAGGACGACAAAATTTGTGCAATTACAGCCGCAATGGGCGAGGGCACAGGACTTTGCCACTTTGAGAAGGAGCACCCAAAGAGATTTTTCGATGTGGGTATTGCCGAGGAGCATGCAATAACATTTTCAGCAGGACTTAGCCAAAGCGGAATGAAGCCTGTTGTCAGCCTTTATTCCACCTTCGCGCAAAGGGTTTATGACCAGGTTTTGCACGACGTTGCAATTCAGCGCCTACCTTTTACACTTTTGCTTGACAGGGCAGGGCTTGTGCCACAGGACGGCATAACCCACCAGGGCATTTTTGATGTTTCTATCTTTTCCTCAATTCCAGATATTAGGATTTACTCTCCCGAAAAATACGAGGAGCTAAGGTGGTGTCTTGACACAGCCATAGAGGATAACTACCTTGATATTATAAGATATCCAAAGGGCACGGAGCTTTGCTACGAGCCGGCTCTCAATATGGTAAGGGATAATGAGGATTTATTTGAATATTCCGAAAATATAGACACGTGCAATGGTGTAATTATAACCTATGGCAGAGTAACCAAGGTGGCAAGCGATGCAATTAAGGCGCTTGAGGGACAAAACATAGGTCTTATCAAGCTAATTAGAATTTGCCCTATAAACCTTGAAAAAATAAAGGAGCTTACCAGAAACGCAGGCTGGGTATATCTGCTTGAGGAAAGCTTTGAAAACGGTTGCGTTATGGAAAAAATCGGATGTGGGCTTGAAAATAAAAAAATCAAGCTACACGCAGTTAAGGGCTTTATGGAGCACGGCACCACCGAGGAGCTTTATAACCTCTGCGGCTTCAATGTAGAAGCAATTACTAAAAATATAAAAAATCTATAAATAAAAAGCATCTGCAAAAATTTGCAGATGCTTTTTTATAATTAGTTGTTGGATGAAAAAGCAAACGACAGCCTGTTGTAATAGTCGTATTGGTCAATTATTCGGATCGAAGATACACTTCCATCGTTATTAAGACCGATATAAATGTCATTTTCTCCATAAGAGCAATAAAACTCTTCGTAATATGGGTCATATTCAAAGCGGTTTACAATATCAACATAGTCAAGATATGGCACATATTCGTTTAATACGTCGGTAGCATCGCCAACAGCCATATAATCTCCGTCATAGTAAAGGTAAACTATGTTTTCGGTTATCATGTACGAAACGCCGCTTTCGGTGATGTAAATTGTGCCGTCCTCGTCAATTTCAACCTCGTAAAGAGGATTGCCGTAATAGTCGTATGCGCAAGCATAGGTGCTTGAAAAATCAAGATGCTGTGCTTTTAGCTCTGTAATTGGCTCGTCAGTGCTTCCGGAGCTATCTCCGCTATTGCCGGAATCATCTCCGTCGTCGCCTGTGCCGTCTCCACTACCACTATCCGGATCGGAATAATCCGGGTCAGAGTAGTCAGGGTCAGAGTAGTCAGGGTCAGAGTAGTCAGGGTCAGAATAATCCGGGTCGGAGTAGTCAGGGTCGGAGTAGTCAGGGTCGGAGTAATCTGGCTCCTCTTCCTCATATGGGAAAAACGCTGATCCGGTGCCTGTGAATTCAAATTTTGAGCTGTAACGAAGCGTATATTTATCAATATATTCAAAGACTTGAACAGTATCCGAATCCTCTTGGTAAAGCAACAAAACCTTGTCGAAAGCAATCTTTTCCGAAAATACTTTAAGCCAATCGCGGTTTACATAACGAAACATGTACTCTTCTACCTCGCCATTAGAGGAAAATATTGCTGTGCCGTCTTGGTTAAAGGTTACATAGGTGTTGCTGCTATAGGTATATGTGGTATAGTAGTCTCGTGGGTCGTTTACCTTTTCTTCAAGATAAATTCTTTTCTTTGATAGCTTTGTGTCGTTATCGTTTAGATAAAAGCTTGAGCCGTCAAGCCAGAAGGTCACAGCCCTTTCGTCGTTTGTCTTGGCGATAATAG
Source organism: Clostridia bacterium (assembly GCA_017468115.1). Next base: position 9,355 of record JAFUJS010000021.1, read on the forward strand.
CATCCTTGCCCTCGTAGTCCTCGTTTGCAATTATTGATTGAGCAACGTCTGCAGAAAGAAGCTTATAATTGTCGTAGGTTGTTTCTGAATAGCTGGTTTTAATGCCGTTATCAAGGGAAAGGGTGCAACCATCCTCGCTAACCACAAATTTATATAATGTATAATCATTAAAGCCGTAATATGTGCCGTAATAATCGCTTGCGTCTAATGCTTCGGCATTATCAAAGATAGAACCGCCTCCGCCGAAATTAAAATCGAGATTAAAATCCTTAGGCAAAAGTCCCTCGCCAACTGCAAAGGCGCAAATTAAGGATGCTACTGCTATTGCAAGGATGAGAAGGAAGAATAAAGAAGCAATATCTTGACTCTTTTTGAAGCTTTTTTTGCTAAATGTTTTTTCTTTCATTGTAATTTCCTCCTCTTATTAAAATTCCCTTACGTCAACACGGTTGTCCACAATTCTTCCGGTGTCTTCGTATTCGGTAAGATTTCCGCCGGATTTTTTAACCTTTTCTGTAAGGGTTTCGTAGCACTTAGGACATTCGTATGTGTCGATATAAACGTGTGTATAGGTTATACGTGAGTGGTTTGAATACTCCATGTATTTTTCGTTTGTGCCATCCCATGCTCTGTGATGAACTCTCTTTGTACCGCATTCCGGGCAGATGTATCTTTCTCTGTAGCGGATAACCTTCCACATAATAAATGCGGAAAGGGCTTCAACAAGACCTGAAACCAAAAGAAGGATGTTACCTGTCTTATCTGTTCCATTAAGCGTGGTGATGAGGCAGAAAACAAACACACCTGCAAATAAAAGTGTAAAAATTGTTCCTATAATAATACCCGCCTTGGAGACCTTTTTCTTTTTTGAGCCGTCGTTATCGTCATCATCATCGTAATCGCTGTATGGGCTTTCGTAAGGATGGGTGTAGGTGCCGTATGGGGACGGCTGCGGGCTTGGTTGAGGCTCTTGCCTTGGTATCGGCTGCTGATAAACAGGCTCTTGATACGTGGGCGCAGGCTGAACAGGCGCGCTTTGCACAGGCTGTACCGGTATAGTTGTTATAGCACTACCACAGCCGTGGCAAAATTTTGCGTTTTCGGGAAGCTGTGTTCCACAATTTGAACAAAACATTTGTGTCTCTCCTTTTAATAAAAATGTAGAAAATAAAAAGTGCGCCAACCGAGGTTGAGCGCACCGAAAACGCAGAACCCCAATTGTCGCCAAACAAACTCTAAACAGCATGGGAAAACATACTATCAGCAGGGATACTACATTTTACACAAATGTTATTACTTGCTGATAGTATAGGCAAAAAAGGGTATAGTTATCCCTAAATAAAAAAATACCCATAGCTGTAATATTAAGTTTGTTTGGCAAGGCTATTATACCATATTTTATATTGTTTGTAAAGAACCTTTTTTTATGCACAGCTTTGGCTGTGCTTTTTTATTTCGCAAGGGTCAAAACTGTACCGTTTGGTACCGGTTTTTCTGTGCAACAATAATAGTGCGGAATACAAAGCGGGTCAACTCTTAAGGTAGATGAAAAAGCAAATCACAGCCGAGGTTGAGGACGAGAAAAAACCAAAAAAAGAGGTGGGGGTGGAGCCACCCACCTTTTTAGATACTCTTGAAAAAATGCTGGGTCGAGCCGTCCCGACGGAGCTTTTGCCCGAGAGTATTAAGGCTTCAATGCCAAACGGCACAGCCACCTATCAGGAGGCTGTGCTGATGGCGATGATAATCAAGGCTATGGGTGGGGACACCCAAGCCTCGGTTTATCTGAGGGATACCTCAGGCAACAAGCTAAAGGACGGCGCAAGGGTAAGGACGGCTAAAAAGCGCTTTGAGGATTTTTAGCCGCAGGAAAGGAGAAAAATGAAAGCAGGACAAGTAAAACTTGACAGCCTGATGCTTATGTACCCCGAGGCAAGGCTACCGACAGGTAGCGAGGGGCAAAGCCTTACGGACATAATTTATCAGCTGAAATCAAACAAAAGCCTTGCCGAATTTATCGTTGCCTCTGTGGGCGCAATCAACAGGGGCATTACATATCTTGAGGCAAGGGGCTTTGGCAAAATCAGGTGTCGGCTTATTTCTCTTAAGGAAACAGAGCCGCACAGCAGAGGCAGAGTCAAGCTAAGCCTGAACGACCAAAGGCTTCTTGTGGTAGAGGCAGTTTATGCGCTTGTGGGCGGAGAAAGGGTAATGATCCCCTTCGAGCTTTGCCCCGACCTTGTCTTTGAGGGCGGCTACTGTGAGTATGAAATCAAGTACAGAGAAAGCATACCGAGAATAAGCCAGCTGACCTCTGACGACAAGGAGCTGGAGCTATGGGACGGGCTTGCCGCATTGCTTCCTTACTTTGTAAAGAGCGAGCTTCTTTCAAACGAGGATGCCGAGGAAGCTAAAAGAGCAAGAGAGGAATTTGAAAAAGGAGTTTTTGAATATGAGTACCTTTTAGGCGGTGGGGAGCCAAAGGAAACCATATACAAGCATTTTTAAGCTATGGAAAGAAAAATTCTTAAGTTGGACTTAAATCTGGGGCTTGAAAATGAAAACAACGGCTCCCTTACCCGAGCCTCTTTTCTCAAAAATATTATTTTGAAAAACGGCGCAAGCTGCAAGCGCCCCGGCTGGGACGTAATCGGACAGCTGAAGGACGAGGATGGAGAGCTGAAAATAAACGGCATCTTCCCCTTTGTGGAAAACGGGCAAGAGGAATTAATCGTCCATGCAGGCACAAGGCTGTATAAATGCGCCAAGGACCTTTCGGAAATAAAGGAAATTGCACATGAGGGCTTTTCTATACAGGACCAACGCTCCCAAGGAGTTATTATTGATAACAGGCTTTGGCTTTTCGGTGTTGGGGTGCCCCTTGCCTACGATGGGGAGCTTAGCTTGGCGGTAGACGGAGAAAAAAGCTACGTGCCGACAACAAGGGTGGGCATTACCGATATATATAGTGGAGATATGTATAAGGACCTAGAAAAGCCCAACCTTCTTACCACGAAAAGAAAAAACAGGGCCTTAGGCAAGGACACCTATCGCACCCTGGAAAAAAGCCCTGTTATCAGCCTTGACGGGGACATTTTGTGGGGTAAGCCCATTGACGTTGAGGTAAGGCTCAGGGTAAGAGCGTACGGAGACGGTGTTAACGAAAACACCTCAATATATCGAGGCGTAAACCGTGAGGGAAAGGAGCAAAATATGGTGGTAGTGGCAAGCTTCCACCTTGACAGCGCAAGCCTTGGCGCAACCATAAAGCCCAGCGGTCCCTTGTATGACGAGATGGGCGATGAGGTTACAATAAAATTCGAGGACGAGACCCACTACACCTACGATACTCTGCCCTGGTACATAAGAATCACGGGCAAAAGACAGCTTACCTTCGATTTTGATGCTCCAACACCCACAAATGGGGTAGACAACATTGAAATTACCTTTCATTCACAAAGTGAGGAATGGGACCTTTCAAAAATCCGATTAGGCGTTGTAACCACCACCGAGTCGGGACAGGATGTGGCAGTTTTAGTCTGTGGCGACAATCTGATTAGATACACCGACTACGAAAAGGGAATGGCGTATATTCCAACTGCAAACCTATTGCAAATAGGAAGCGGTGCGCAAATTTCCGCAATCGTGCCTGTGGCAGGCGGCTACCTTGGGGTGTTTACAGAAAACGGCTTTTACAAGATTAAGCTACCGGGAGGTAGTGAAAAGAGCATAAGCGCCTACAAGTCCACCGACAAGGTGGGCGCACTTTCCCAATGGTGCTGTATGACAGTAGACAGCGACACCGTGGTTCTTACCTCTAGTGGGGTCTATGGCGTTAAAACAGGGGAAAACGACGAAATAGTAAGCCAGCTATACAACCGTGGCACAAGAATAGATAATATTCTAAATACCTTTTCAAGAGAGCAGCTTAAAGGTGCTGTGGCAGCGGAGCATCAGGGCAGGCTCTACCTATTTATAGATGGCAACGTGCTTGTGGCGGACAGCCAAAAAAGAAGCACAAGAAAGGGGCTTGGCAGCGCCGCCTTTGAATACGAATGGTGGCTTTGGGACACTTGCCCTGCGAGGGTGGCTGTGTCAGCCTATAACAAACTCTATATGGGCAGAGAGGACGGCACAATTGCCACTTTTGAAAGTCAAGGGGCAGACACCCACAAAAGGCGCTTTAGCGAGGAAGCATTAACCCTTGCCTTTTCTCACGACGAGGCGGACAGGAGCGTATATGTAGCAAGCGACCAGCCCCAAAATGGCACAGAGGCTAGGGTCAGCCCCCACAGAAGAAGGGTGGCGGAGGGCATAAAGTACCTTGAACAGGGTCTTTATTCCATTCCCAAGGACCAGCTTTTTGACAAAAACGGAGCATTAAGGGTCTTTGAAGGGGACTACTATATTTGCAAGAAGGCAGGGGCAATCATAGAGCAAATCAAGGTCCTTCAGGTAGACCCACAGGCGTGCACCTTAAAATGCGAGGCAAGGTTCACAGGGGAAAACGGCTACCTGTACGTGCCCTGCGACGAAAAAACCGTCTACACGGTAAAAAGAGAGACAGAGGGCTTTAGCCTTTGGCTGGGAAGCGAGGGCGCTGTGCTCAAGGGCGACAGCCTTGTATTTACCCTTAACGAGGTAAGGGAGATTGAGTGCGAAATTGTGTCCTGCCCAATCAGCCTTGGAGAGCCGATTTTTAGAAAAAACCTTTGGGGAGTGTACGTAAAGCCCACAAAAAGCACCACAGGCGAGGTGGAAGTTGAGATAGAAACCCTGCGTGGAAAAAGCAAGGAGGTCCTAAGGCTGGACACCGCCCTCGATTTTGAGGAACTTGACCTTGGCTCCCTTGCCTTCGGGGGCAGCTTTGACCGAGCTGTGTATGTGCCCTTTTTTGAAAGAGGGGTAAGCTATCTTACCCTTACACTAAGGTCAAGGGGCAAGGACGACTTCGGCATAGAAGCGGTATATCTTTGCTACACCCAAGGAAAGAAACACAAAGGAGAAGGATAATGGAAGAAAAATTCCTGTTAACCGACGAGGAAATTAATGAGGCGCTTCTTCGTTCACCATATTCGCTCCCAAGCTCCCCTTCGGAGCAGGGGCTAAGCGCCTCAACAATCAAAAAATTCTTTTACGACTTTATATTCAGCCTTGGAAAAAGCATCAACCTGCACCTTGCCGACCTGGGGGCAGAGCTTGCCAAGCAGGCGAGCAAGGACTCGGAGCTTGAGGGGGCGCTCGGCTCTCACGACATATCAGCTCTTGCGCATCAAAGCTTAATCACTGAGCTAAGAGGGCTTATTTCAAATCTTGAAAAAGCTCACACAGTTCACGAGGCTGATCCACAGGCGCACAGCTCTTGTATAGTGGCACAGGTGGCATCTCATAACAGTAGCACCACCGCCCACGCAGATATCCGTCAGCTTGCAAGCGATAGCGGACTTCTTGCACAAAGGGCACTGAATTTAGCCTCAGGAAAGAGCAAGGTGATACCCGTTGAAGCGAGAGAGGATATGCTGGAGTACATTCAGCAAAATCAGCTTTTTGTGGGGGACGTGTTTATTTTAGAGGAAAAAAACACGCCGGACTTTACTTATTTTGGCACGGTAGATGACTCCTATGTCGACAGCGAAATAGCCAAGGGCGCAATACTTATAGACTACGACAAGGTTGCCACCTCGCAGGTGGATCTTGCGGCAGGCTGCGTTTATATTTTTGAGGGCAAAAAGCTTGTTGCCTCGGAAAGTGGCTTTGATATTTCTCTCCTTGCAAAGCAAGAGGAGCTAAACAGAGTAGCCGCACAGCTTGATGAGCTTTCAACTCAGCTGGAGGCAACGCTATCGGAAATAGATACGGAGCTGACAAAAAAGGAAGAGGCACTTGCCTATGTGGAAAGCAGTGAGGAAAACCCCTTAATCGAAAGTGGTAAGGAATATAGCCTGGGCTTAAGGGCAAGCTTGTCTTTTAAGCTGCCTGAGGAAATAGATACGGGCTATTTTGCAATAGTTAGCTTCAGAACAGGAGCAGAGGAAGCAAGCTTTTTGGCGCCTGAGGGTGCTTTAATCTCCGGTGATGATTGCCAAGAGGGAACATTTGTGCCACAGACTTCAAGACTGTATGAGCTTAGCATAAAAAGTGTTTCGGGCATACCTGTCATCAGAGTTGCGGGGGCTGACTACGAGGTGATTTAATGGACATTAAAAACCAGCAAAGGCGACTTTTCAAGGAAAGATACATAAGAGGTACAATCAGAACCGCCTCGGGAGAAGGTCGAGCTTCTGTTGCAAGCAGTAGCGGAATAGGGCTTGAGAGCTTGATTATCAAGGGGAAAACCCTGCACAGAGAAAAAAGCCCCACCGAAAGAGTAAGAACGCTTTTGGAAAACGGCAGCTATATTCCGGCGGGGGTAACAGGTGCCTATGCTTATGCGCTCCCTGACGGCTTTGCGCAAAGCCAGCTTTCCTTTGTGCCTTCATTAAGCGCAGAAACAACAGGAATATCTGTGCTTCTTGCAGACAGCTCCAGCCTTTTGTTTTCAAACTCGGTAGAGCTTTTATCGACACAGGGTAGTGTAAATTCCTTTTCGGGAAGTGGTTACGGCTACATTATCGTAAACGGAGCGCTTACCGATGAGGAGCTAAGCGCCCTTTGGCAAAATCTAAGCATTGAGGTAAGCATAATCGGCGATTATGCGGCTAACAGCGAGTATGAGGTTGTAAACGCAGGTGACAATGGCCTTTTGGTAAGGCTAACAAGCAAAAACCTACTAGATCATAAAAAACTCAAAGCAAGCGCCCTTTTTAATGTTGTCGGCTTGCCAAAGGGCGAGTACTATGGAGTGACAGGTGTTCCTACCAAAACCTCATACATAGCACCGTTCTCCAGCATGGTCGACAGCCCGGCAAGTATGACCCGGGACATGATAGGAAAGAGTCTTTCATACATTACGTTTTACGAGGGTGGCTACGGCGCAAGAAAGGCTGAGGTTGGACTTTACGATAGTACCAATAAGTTAAAATCCAAATGGGGAAATATGAAAAGAGACCTTCCTTATACTTACTTAGAGCCTGAGGGCAGAGATAAGTTTCATATTAGAGTGAACTACACAACCGGAGAGGAAATTGATGAGGTCTTCAGATTTATGGCAATGGAAGGAGAGTGTAGCTCTATACCTGAGTTTGTGCCGTTCTTTGAGCCAACAGAGGTACAGCTACCCACTCAAGCAACGGACAAGCAGGGCAGAATTGTAAGTCTAAGCTTTGCGGGCTACGGTGATAACTGTGACTGTTTGGTAGTTAGCCGACAGGGAAGGAAGGTTGTGTATTATCAGCACGTGGCAGAGCAGAACCCCGGCCTACCGCAAGAGGAGCAGACCATTCTTGATGAGCCTGTGGCATACGACCTGTCGAGCTGCGACTTTGCAAGGCAGCTTTTCGATCTGGACGTGCCCTATAATAACAGCGGAGTGCTTTATGCAAAAGGGGCAGGACTTGTTGAGGTGAAATACTACGCCACACGAGGACAAGACCAAGTGACGCTAAGCATAAAATACGCTTGTCAGGGGGATGAGATTGGACAGAGCAAGACCTTCAATGTAAGAAAAGGCTGTCGAGTTGACATAATTGCCCCTCATATTTCAGGCTACACACCCCTCAAAAGGAGCGTTAGCCTTGCACCGAGGGAAAACACAGAAATGATACTGGAATACAGAAAGGACGAGTAATGAAAAAGGTATTAACAACAATTGCCTGCGTTTTTTTGCTTGCCTGCTTGCTTGCGCTCTCCATTCTTGCGCAAGACGTTACAGGACAAGAGAAAAACCAAGAAACAGGCGAGGGAGTGTCTGATTTTGACACAGAGAGCTGGGACGTCAAGGACTATTTGATTGAGAAAATCGCACCCGTGCTTGTGGGCGTGCTAACCGGCGCCTGCGCACTTATAACAACCCTTGGCTCAATTAAAAAATCCTTAAGCTCCCTAAAAAATACAAAGGAAGAGCTAAGGGGCGAGGGCGAGAAAAGCAGAGAGCTGTTTTTGGAGCAATCAAATCAGCTTATTGCCTGTAGCTCAAAAATGGAGGACACAAGCCAGCACCTAGAGGAGCTGAAGGAAAAAATCGAGGTGCTTGAAAAGGAGCTTTACTATCTTAGCGAGCAAAGCATGAGCCTTGCCAAAATTATCACAATCGGCTTTTTGGGGGACGAAAAGAGGGTTGGCTCCGGCAGGGGAGAGAAAATGATGCTCCTTTTGGAAAACAGCCAAGCCATGCTTGAACAAATCAGCAAGAAAATCAAGGACCTAAAGGCTAGCGAGGTGGAGTAAATGAACAGGCTAAGGCTTCCACTTTTATACCTGCTTTCCTTCACCCTTTCCCTAGGACCCGTTTTGGTATACTTCTTTATCAATTTAGATAAATATGTAACCTCGGTAGCCGATGCTGTAAGGCTTTCCTTCGGGGGCGTGATTATTTTGGGCGTAGTGCTTTTGAAGGTGGTGGGGCTTTTGAAAATGCCACCGAGAATTGTGCTTTTTGCCTTGGTTTTTGCAGGCTGTTATCTTCTTAGCAGTATACTTAACGACCTGATTATCTTTTCCTTTCTTGCCTTAATTGGCGAAATTGGGGATTCTGTTTGCCAAATCTTTATAAGACGAGAAAAGGAAAGACGGCTGATTGAAAAAACGGCAAGGGCGACAGCCACCGCCCTTGAGTCAAGCTTTACAGGAAGGGTGTAAGCTATGAAAAGAAACAGTTTCGAGGAGGGCTTTTACAAAAATGCAGGCTACATAGCCGTGGTGCTAATCTCCCTTGTGTATATTGCAGGGAGCATGCTTATGATTTCAAGGACAGGAAAAACTGTCCTTGAAATACTCGGCACAGGTATTCTTTCAATGCTGGTGGGCATTCTTATCAACGGAGTTTTCCGTGGTATTGGTCTTAGGCGAGGGGATGAGGACGAGAAAATGGTGTCAACCACCGCCCTTCACGCAAGGACTGTGGAGGAAATAACCCCCTACATAGACAGGCTGGACAGCTTTTGTCAAATTGAAACGGAGGGCGCAAGAAAAAGCCTGCGCACACAAATTCTTTTGGAGGAGGGCATTGCCTACGACACGGTGTTTGACGGGGCAGGAACGCTGAAAATAAAGGAGCCCTACTACCTCTTTACAAAGGAAGAAATAGACAGCACCAAGGGCTTTTTTGCGAGGCAAGGGCAAAGGCGCAAGAACAGAAAATACAGACAAGCGATTTTAAGGGCGGTGCGCCTTAAAATCAAAAGGCTGACCCCCTCGTCGCTGACCACGGACGGCGCAAGGGTGGAAAACCCCTTCGACTTCGGAAAAAGCAAAAGCCAGTTTTCCAGAGGCAGAGGGGCGTCCGATATAGTTATTCGTGTCCTGATGGCAATAATCTTTGGCTACTTTGGCGTCAGTCTAGTGGGCGAAATAAATATTGCCTCAATAATTTGGAATGCCCTGCAAATTGTAATGTATATTTGCGGCGGCATAATCCAAATGCACACCGCCTACGTATGGGTGGTGGACAGCTACCGCGGCTCTATTGTTCGAAGAATAGACCTGATTGAAAAATTCAAGCTTTTTGTGAAAAAAGAGCAGAAAGTCAATTTTTAGTAGCAAAAATCAAGCAAATATCTGTTGACATATTATAATATTAATGATAAAATACAATAAATCAGTTTAATATTTTATGTTCGGAGGACAAATTCCGTGAGCGAAAACAAGATACTTGAGCTTAAGAAAATTGCTACTGAAATAAGGCTCGGCGCACTTGAGGCTGTTTACAACGCAAAAAGTGGACATCCGGGTGGCGCACTTTCATCTGCTGATATTTTGGCGTGCCTTTACTTTTCAGAGCTAAATGTTAATCCACAAAATCCTGAGGACGAAAACAGAGATAGGTTCGTTCTTTCCAAGGGTCATTCCTGCCCTGCATACTATGCGGCTCTTGCGCTAAAGGGCTACTTTAACAGGAGTGAGCTTAAATGCTTCAGACAAATCGGCACCTTCCTTCAGGGTCACCCGGATATGAAGGGCATTAAGGGCGTTGATATGTCCACAGGCTCCCTGGGTCAGGGACTTTCTGTTGCCTGTGGTATGGCACTTGCCGCAAAGCTTGATGGCAAGGACTACCGCACCTATACAATAATTGGCGACGGAGAGAGCCAAGAGGGTCAGGTTTGGGAGGCAATTACCTTTGCTTCACACTACAAGCTTGACAACCTTTGCCTGATTATTGACAACAACGGCTTGCAGATAGACGGCAAGGTTAAGGATGTTATGAACATTATGCCTTACGCAAGCAAGCTAAAGGCATTTGGCTGGAATGTAATCTCTATTGACGGCCATAGCTATGAGGAAATCCTTTCCGCGTTTGACAGTGCGAAAAAGACAAAGGGCAAGCCTACCGCTATTGTGGCAAGCACAATAAAGGGCAAGGGCGTTTCCTTTATGGAAAATCAAGCAGGCTGGCATGGCAAGGCTCCAAACGAGGACCAGTATAATCTTGCGTTTAGTGAGCTTGTGGCATACAAAAATTCTCTTGGAGGTAACGAGTAATGGCAGATAAGATAGCAACAAGAGAAGCCTATGGCAACGCCCTGTGCGAATTTGGCGGCGTTTATAAGGATATTGTAGTTTTGGACGCAGACCTTGCAGAGGCTACAAAGACTTGTATCTTCAAGAAAAAATATCCGGATAGATTTTTCGATTGCGGCATTTCAGAGAACAATATGGTTTGCGTTGCTGCCGGTCTTTCAACAGCAGGCAAGATTCCTTTTGTATCTACCTTCGCAATGTTTGCGGCAGGCAGAAGCTTTGAGCAGATTAGAAACTCTATCGGCTACCCACACCTTAACGTAAAGATTTGCGCAACCCACGCAGGCATCAGCGTTGGCGAGGACGGTGCAACACACCAATGCAACGAGGACATTGCTCTTATGAGAACAATTCCCGGTATGGTTGTTATAAACCCATCTGACGCAGTTGAGGCAAAGGCGGCGGTTGAGGCTGTAATTAAGTATAACGGACCTGCATATTTAAGATTTGGCAGACTTCCAATCTCCATTATCAACGATAACCCCGACTATAAGTTTGAAATCGGCAAGGCTATTAAGATGGCTGACGGTATTGATGTTACCATCGTTGCAAACGGTATGATGGTTGAAGAGGCTTTGATTGCCCGTGAAATGTTGTTTTCCGAGGGTATTTCCGCCGCTGTTATCAATATGCACACAGTAAAGCCAATCGACGTTGAAATGCTTATTGCAGAGGCACAGCAGACAGGCGCTATCGTAACCAGTGAGGAGCACAACATTATCGGTGGACTTGGCTCTGCCGTGGCAGAGGCTCTTTCCGAAATTTGCCCTGTTCCTGTTGTAAGACACGGTGTAAATGATGAGTTCGGTAAGAGCGGACCTGCAAAGGCACTGCTTGAGCACTACTCACTAAATGCCCGTGGCATTTGCGAAAAGGTTAAGCTTGCACTTCAGCTAAAAAACTCAAGATAAACTAAAAAATGCGACCCTGTGTCGCATTTTTTGTTGCAATTTGGGAATTAGTGTGGTAAAATAATTGAGAAAGGACGGTATTTGTTATGAAGCTTTCAAGTAAATCATTAATCAAGCATATAAAGGGTGCCTGCTATCATGAAACGGAGCGTGGCTACCTGTTTCCATATCATTACAGCAAGGCGCAGCTTGACTACTTTGCAAGACCTGAATACGATTGGGGCTGGAGATGGCGTGCCCATTTTCAAAGCTGTATAAGAATCGAGCTTATTACAAGCTCAACCGAAATCAGCCTTGACTACCTTGCAAAAAGCTATTCAAGCGACCATTGCACCTTTGACCTTTATGTTGACGGCATAGCAACAGCGGTAAGGCCGATTTGCGACAAAAGGGGCAGGGTTACATACACCTTGAAGGAAGGGGAAAAGAGGGTTACAATTTATTTCCCTATTGACTGTGAGGTTGGTATAAAGAATTTTACCCTCAACGGCACCTATAAGGCAGCAAAGACAAGGGGCAAAAGACTACTTATTATCGGCGACTCAATTACACAGGGCTACGGACCGTTTATGTCAGGTGCAGCCTATGCAAATATTCTTCAAAGAAAAACAGGCTATGATATTTTGGCACAGGGTATTGGCGGCTATCGCTTTGAGCCGCAGGACCTGATGTACGTTGACGGCTTTATGCCCGACAGAATAATGGTTTTCCTTGGCACAAACTATTACGAGCCGATGGAGAATTACGATTACGCACAGGCGGTAAGGGACTTCTTTGTAAAGCTAAAGGAGCTTTATCCCAATACTCCGATTTTGGTTGTTTTACCACTTTGGAGAAACAACGACGTGGACTTTGTCCGCTTTGAGTGGTGTAGGGAGCAAATCCGCACAAGCGCACGAGCGCACGAGGGCATTTACGTGGTAGACGGCTTTGAGCTGGTGCCGAACATCGACGAGTGCTTCATAGATAAAATCCATCCAAATGCCTATGGCTGCCAGCTTCTTGCTGACAACCTGGCAACCGTAATGAAGGACATAAAATTCTAAATAAAAAGAACGGGTCAACCGTTCTTTTTTGTTTTAGAGGTGAACAAGAGCTGAAAAGAGAAAATTTCAAAATATTGTTATTGATTTATAATATATAATATGGTATACTGTAAAATGAAAAATTATAGATTATTAGTAACACTTCAAAAATTTTAACGCCGAAGACGGGGGTTTTGTCCGTTCCAAAACCGGTTCGTATCACTCTCGCAAGGCATATAGGTGAAAAAGATGATTGAAATTACAAACCTAGTTCGTAAATTCGGCACAAAGGTTGCCGTTGACGACATTTCCTTTAGCGTTAAGGAAGGCGAAATTGTTGGCTTTCTTGGACCAAACGGTGCAGGCAAGTCCACAACTATGAATATAATCACAGGCTACCTTTCCCCAACCTCGGGTAAGGTTTTGGTTGACGGCAAGGACGTTTTTGAGGAGCCTGAGGATGTAAAAAGGCTTATCGGCTTTTTGCCTGAGCAGCCGCCCCTTTATATGGATATGACCGTTTGGGAATATCTTTCCTTTGTCTTTGACCTTAAGGGCTGCGACTTTAACAAGAAGAAGCACCTTACAGAGGCGTGCGAGGTTGTAAAAATCCTTGACGTAAAAAACCGCCTTATAAGAACACTTTCTAAGGGCTATAAGCAAAGGGTTGGCATTGCGAGCGCCCTTATCGGAAACCCCAAAATCATTATTTTGGACGAGCCTACCGTTGGTCTTTCTCCGGAGCAGGTTATCGAGTTTCGTAGCCTTATTCGTGGACTTGCAAAGACCCACACAATTATACTTTCAACACATATTCTTTCAGAGGTACAAGCCCTCTGTAATAGAATTATCGTTATAAACGAGGGCAAAATCGTTGCCGACCAGGACACCCCGCACCTTAAGAGGGTCGTTGGCGAGAACAACCGCTTTCAGGTCAAGATTGCAGGACCTCAGAAGGAGGTTTACAACCTGCTTCGCTCAATTCACAGCGTAAGAAATGTTACCTGCGACGGTGTTCGTGATGCCGATACATACACATTTATTGTAGAATATTCAGGCTCTGTGGACATAAGAAAGATTATGTTTAAGGAGCTGGCAAGCAAGGGCTGGCCGATTATGGCTATGGAGGGTGTTGAAACCACACTTGAGGACCTGTTTGTAAAGCTGATTTCAACAAAGAAGGGAGAAGAGGAATGATAGCAATTTTCAAAAAGGAAATGAGATCCTATTTTACAACACCTATGGGATATATTTTCTTGGCTGTTGCTCTTTTCGTTTCGTCCTTTGTTTTCGCCCTTACTACATATTATCAAGAGGAGCCAACCTCCAACACAGGTACATATTTTACGCTTTTGGTTTTCCTTCTGGCAATTTTGCTGCCTGTGCTTACAATGCGCTCCTTCAGCGAAGAAAAAAGGGCAAAGACAGACCAGCTTTTGTTTACCTCGCCTGTGTCAATTTTCTCACTTGTGCTGGGTAAATTTTTGGCAGCCGTTTGTATGTTCCTTGTTTATTTAGGACTTTCAATGATAAACCTAATTCCTATTTTTGCCACCGTTGCACAGGGCGCAAGCCAGCCCAACGGCTCAATTATAGTAGGAAACATAATTGCCATAATCCTTGTGGGCATTTGCTTTATTGCCATTGGCATTTTTGCCTCTGCTCTTAGCGAAAACTCTGCCGTTTCCTTCATTATCACTCTTGGTATTCTGGCAGGCTTTTTGGTAATCAACCTGTTCAACTCCTATATTGAAATTGACTGGCTCAGGTCCGTCCTTAGCTGGCTTTCAATCTATGGCAGATTTGTAAACTTCACCTATGGCATTTTTGATATAGGCGCACTTGTGTACTATATCTCTATCACAGGCATATTCCTGTTTTTGACCGAGCGCATTTTTCAGGTGCGCAGGCTGGGTTAAGGGGGTAACGATATGAAAATGAACTTCCTTCAAACTCTTGCCGAAAAGAGAAAGCTGAAATACGGCTCAGTTACCCTTGCGTTCTGCGCTGTAATTATTGCACTTATAGTGGTGCTTAATGTAATTGTTACATCCTTAGCCGACAATAACGAGTGGTATATTGATATGACCGACGAGGGTATCTTTACCGTCTCCGAGGAATTTGTCGAGCTGGCAGGTAACATAAACCAAGACGCAAAAATTGATATTATTTTCTGCACCTCAGAGGCAGATGCCAAGGAGAGCATGGAAACAAACTGGTATTTCTCCTACGTGCATTCCACTGCCGAGCAGCTGGCAAGAAGGCTTGACAATATTACAGTTGTTTACAAGGACCCTGTTTTAGACCACGACTTCTTCAAGGCGCAGGGCTGGACAAGCAGAGCCTCTAAAAATAACGTATTTATCGCACGTGTAAATCAGGACGGCACCTATGGGGCGTCCAGATACCGCACAATCAGCGAATACTTTTCCACAGATACAGCCGACACCTCGGTGCTTTACGGCTACGACGGAGAATATGTTTTCGCCGTTGACCTGATTAGGCTTGCCTACGACACACAGCCAATTGTTTACGCAGTTACAAACCACTACGAAAATATCGGCGTGGGCACAGAAAGCTTCTGGGAGCTTTTTGTTGACGCAGGCTTTGATATCTACCCAATCGACCTGCTTGAAAACATTTTCAAGTGTGAGTGCGGCAGGGACCACAGCCCAACCTACGACATTAACGAAAAGGCATCAGACGGCTCATATGTGAACCAATATACCAAAAACGGCAAGAGGTATTACAAATGCTCCAGCTGTGAAAGGGAATATCTGGTTGACGAAATGGTATATGTGGCAAGGGAGCAAATTCCCGAAAATGCCCGTATGGTTATAATCAATAAGCCAACTGCCGACTTTGCCGAGAGCGAAACTGACCTTTTGGAAAAATATCTTGATGGAGAAGGCTCTGTAATGTGCTTTACCGACCCCGACGTTAAGAAGAATGAAATGACAAACTTCTACGGCTTCCTTGAAAGCTGGGGCGGAGTTACAATAAATGAGGGAATGGTTAAGGACTCACAGTCAATGGTTCTTGGTCAGCCCGACTATTTCCGTGGCGTTGTTGCCTCAAGCGATGCGGCAAGCGCATATATTCCGAATCTGGTTGCAAACAGCACAGTAAGACCTGTGTTCAAAAACTCCTCATACCTTACAATCAGCCCCACATTTGAGCAGGGCTTTACATCCGGTCTTGGAGAGAGAAAGACACAGCCTCTGTTTGTTACCTCAAACACCGCACAGGTAAACGGTGGAGAGAAGCAGTCCTTTAATGTAATGAGCGTTTCCTACTCCTCAGGCATTAAGGGCGGCACGGACGAGTACACCTCATACCTTGTGGTATGCACCTGTCCTAACTTTATAGTTGACGACTATCTTAAGGCGTTCGGACAGACAAATGCAGACGTTATCTCATCACTTATCACTCAAACAACAGCAGCCCAAACGCCCGTAGACCTTGACACAAAGGCGTTTGCAGATTACAGCCTGGACATTTCTGCTGTTGATGCACAAACAACAATGCTACTTATCAGTATAATTCCTGCGCTCCTAATTATCGGCGTTATGTTTGTCGTAATCGTAAGGAGAAAGCACAGATGACAAAGGCGGCAAGACAAAGACTTATTACCTTAATTGTGCTTGGTGCCTTGCTGGTGGCGGGAATTATTGTTGCAGTTGTGCTTTCCTTAAATAAGACGCCCGAGGACCCGGGGGACGAGGAAAACCAAATCCCAATCCCCGCAGAGGGCGAGAGCACCTATGCAAACGTGCTTCTTATGTATCCGCAGATTTCCACAAGCGGAATTACCTCAATAGAGATAACCACTAAGGATTCACAGCTTAAATTCAAGCGTGTTTGGAGCAAGGAAGACAACAATTACAGCCTAAGGCTGGAGGGGCTTGAAAGCGTGCCTCTTGACGACGGGCTTATTGCCTCACTCCGCTCCTACATAGGCACAGCAATTACCCTTGACCCTATAAGGGACGCAACGCCGGAGCAAATGGACACCTATGGCGTTAGCGAGGGTAAATATCAAGCAAAATATAAAATCACCTTCGAGGATGATGAGGGTGTTTTACGCTACGCAACCGTAAGAATAGGCGACAAGGCTGCTGAGACAAACCCTGTCTTCTATGCTGTGGTTGAGGGGCGAGATGTAATTTACAGAATGCAGGCAGGCGTTTCGGGCTATACCCCCTTTGAGGAGCTTCTGTTTGCAAAGCCTGTTGACTTTTTGAAGGCGATTATCTTTTCAAAGTTTACCGACGAAACAAACGCCTATATGGGCGTTGATTCCTTCAATATCTTTACCACCACCTATGAGGATGCTGACCAAAACGGCACCATTGATATAAAAACTCTTATCAGCATAGGTCTTAACGAAAGAGATAAGGACAAGGACACAGCAGAATTTTTCGTGCTTATAAGAAGGCAAAACGGCAGCGTTGTTTCTGCCCTTGCAGACAGCGAATATCTGACAAACGTCTTTTCAATTCTTTATACCACCTTTGAGGGGGACAAGGTCGTTGATGTTATCACAAGCGACACAGACCTTTCACAGTATGGGCTTGAGGAGGGCAGGACAAGATATCTTGTTGATGCCACCTTTAGCGACGGTACCACAAGCACCATAGAAATCAGCAAGCCCATAGACGGCTATTCTTATGCTGTTTCTACTGTGTTCGGGGGAGAATCAAAGCTGGTAGTAAGGCTCAAAAGCGATAATATTTCCTTCATTAACGAGGACAACGAGTATCTTTTGGAAAGCTACACCGCAACAAACACGGTTCTTGCAGGCTTCTACGAGTATTTGCAGAGGGATGAAACCTCGGGCGCTCCCGGTATGAAGAAGATTACAATCAAAACCAAGGACTACGAGGAAATCTTCTATACAAATTATGACACAACAAACTCACGCCTTTCTGTTACGACAGAATATAGCGGACTTGTCTTCAACGACAAGGAGTCAGAGGATTCCTTTGGGAAAAACCAATTTGCAAACCTATACACACTTCTTTTGCTTTACCCGATGCCAAGGCGCATTAACACCATGACCGACGAGGAAAGGGCAGGGTATATGACAGAGGAAAATATGGTTTATGAGCTTATTGCCGAAAGAAACGACGGCAAGGTTCTTCGCTACACCTACTACAAGACCTTGGCAAGCTATGCCCTGGCTGAATACCAGGAGGGACAAAACAGCGGCGGTCAAATTGAGTGGGGCGAGGCAAAAGTTGTCTTTGACACCACAATGGAGCACATAAGAGTTATTACAGATAACTACAAAAAGCTTATGACCGGCGAGGAAATCCACCCGGATCAAATCATTTACTAATAAAAATTTTGGTAAAACCAAAACAAGGAGATAAATATGGAATACAAGTACGGTTATTTTAACCAAAGTGGAGATGAATTTATAATTACAGCACCAAACACTCCACGCCCATTTGACAACTTTCTTTTCAATGATTCCTGCTATGCAAACGTGCATCAAACAGGTATCGGCTGCTTTGACTACCAAATCAACGGCACCGAGGGCATTCAGCTCTACACAGGTGTAGGCCGTATCTGCGACTACGACGTTTTCGGCAAGGACCACCTTTACAACAGACTTGTTTTTATAAGAGACAACGAAACAGGGGAGTTCTGGACTCTTAACTGGGAGCCTGTGTGCCACCCATATCAGTCCTACAAGTGCGTGCAGGGTCTTGGTTACACAATGATTGAAAATAAGACCTGCGATACTGTTTCAAAAATGCGTCTTTTCGTGCCACAGGGCAACGACCCTGTTGAAATTTGGAAGCTTTCCTTCAAGAACGAGGGTAAGGGCAAGCGCTCCTATTCCATATTTACATACAGCCAAATTCAGTTCAGATTCAAGTGGGGCTTTGACAGCTACGGCGATACTATGTATCGTTGCACACGCTTTGACGAGGCAAAGAACACCTTCTATATGTCCAAGCACCCATTTATAGTTCCCCACAACTACCTAACAGCATTTATGGTTGCTGATGAGAAGATTACAGGCAGCGAGGGCTGTCAGAACGTATTCGTTGGCGAGTACGGCACTATTGCATCTCCTGAGGTTGTAAGAGAGGGCGTTTCCAAAAACTCCATCGGCTCTGCAAACGCAACCATTTGCTCACTTCGCTTCGATATCACACTTGACGTAGGCGAGGAAAAGGACATCAGCCTTCTTCTTGGCGCAGGCGAGTGCGAGGCTGACAGCGAGAAATACGCAGACAAATACCTTAAGGACCAGGACAAGTATTTTGAGGCAACAAAGAAATACTACAAGGACCTTTATTCAAAGAACCACTTAACAACAGAGGATGAGCACTTTGACAGACTTATCAACTACTGGGGCAAGCACGCAACAAACTTCGGCGCAACCTGGTGCCGTTGGGGCTATAACGGCTACCGTGATATTGTTCAGCACGGCTTTGGCGTAGTTTCCTTCAAGAACGAGAGAACAAAACAGATTCTTCGTGAGGCAGTTGCTAATCAATACGCATCGGGTATGGCTGTTCGTGGCTGGAACCCTGTTGACACAAAGGCATACTCCGACTCCGCCCTTTGGCTCGAGTTCACACTCACCGCTTACCTAAGAGAAACAGGGGACGTTGACTTCCTTAAGGAGGTAGTTCCATTCAGAGACCAGGGCGAGGCTACCGTTTACGGACATATGGACAGAGCCCTTGACTTCCTCGAGTCCAACAAGGGCGCACACGACCTTCTCCTTATTAAGTTTGGCGACTGGAACGACTCGCTAACAGGCGTTGGTAAGGAGGGCAAGGGCGAGAGCGTATGGCTTTCCATCGCTTACGCACAGGCGCTTTTGGAAATGGCAGAGCTTGCAGAGCATCTTGGCGAAAAGGATAAGCAGGCAAGCTATCTTGCTCGTAGAGAAGCTATTATGAAGGCAATTAACGACAATGCTTGGGATGGCGAGTGGTACAGACGCTGCTATACCGACGCGGGCAAGCCACTTGGCTCAAAGGAAAACAAGTACGCAAAGATGTTTATGGAATCCCAATGCTGGTCCCTCATTTCCGGCGTAGCCAGCGAGGAAAGAGCAAACACCCTTATCAAGGCTATGGATGAGCATATGGCAACACCTGTTGGTTATATGCTTCTTACCCCGTCCTTCAAGGAGTTTGATTCCACAATCGGACGTATTTCCGCAATGGAGCCGGGTATTTGTGAAAACGGTACTATCTACTCACACACAAACATCTGGATGATTCTCGGTCTTCTTAAGTACGGCAAGGCTGACCTTGCATATGAGCTGTTTAAGAAGATTGCACCGGGCTACATTATCGGCGACAATGCAGAAATTAAGAATAAGTGTCTTCCATATATGTTCTCAAACTGCTACTTTGGTCCGGAGCACAAAAACAGCGCATTCCAAATGGAATACAGCTGGATTACAGGCTCTGTTGCTTGGTACACAAACACAATGGAGAACTACCTAGTTGGCGCAAGACCAACCTACAAGGGACTTGTTATCGACCCACACCTACCATTCACAGGCGCTAAGATGACAAGACAGTTCCGTGGGGCTACCTACGAAATCGAAATTAAGAACTCACAGGGCAAGTACAAGGCAGAGTCCATCGCCCTTGTCGTTGACGGCAAGGCAATCGAGGGCAACCTTGTTCCCGACTTCAAGGACGGCAAGTGCCACACAGTTGTAGCTACAATAAAATAATGAAAAAAGAACAGGCGAGTGCCTGTTCTTTTTTAATGAATTGATGCTACCCATCATAAATTGCAATAGTATTGCATTAATTGGCTTTGCCATGAATTTTCGCTTCGCTCCATTAATCAATGTGCACAAGGTGCATGCAAAACAAAGAGTCCAAACCACCGTAGGGTGGGGCGTATCTCCTGCCGAAAAGGAGCGCACCATTTTTATTATTGATTTTATTTTATATTTATGTTATACTAAAAAACGGCAGGAAAATCCTGCCGTTTTGTTGGAGCTGAAGATGAGATTTGAACTCACGACCTGCTGATTACGAATCAGCTGCACTACCACTGTGCTACTCCAGCGCAAGAATTATTTTACTATAAAGATTTAACTTTGTCAAGAGAAAGGAAGGGGAAGCTTATGAATTTATGCGATATCAGGGTCGTAAAGGGTCTTATGTCCCAGCACGGCACAGGCACAAAAAAGGGCTTTGGTCAAAACTTTCTTATAAACAAGGCAATACCCGAGGGCATTTGTGAGGAAAGCTACACCCATCACAAAGGCGTAAACCCGGAGGGCAAGAGTGGCGTTTTGGAAATCGGCCCCGGCATTGGCTGTCTTACCTACGAGCTTTGTCAAGCCTACGACAGGGTTGTGGCGGTTGAAATTGACAAATCCCTAATTCCAATCCTTGATAAAACCCTTTCAGAGTTTGACAATGTCAAGGTTATAAACGAGGACTTTTTGAAGCTTAATTTGAAGGAGCTTCTTGAAAAAGAGCTGGGGGAGTGTACGGTTTCCGTGTGCGCAAACCTGCCATACTATATTACAACACCCATTATTATGGCGCTTTTAGAGGGCGCAAGAGATGAGGGCGGTAAGAGCCTGATTACCTCAATTACCGTTATGGTACAAAAGGAGGTGGCGCTTCGCCTTTGCGCAAACGAGAAAAAGGGAGATTATGGCGCAATCAGCGCATCCGTTGCCTACTATGGCAGGGCGGTAAAGCTTTTTGACGTTGCCCCCGATAATTTCCTGCCGCCGCCAAAGGTAACCTCCAGCGTTGTGAGAATTGAGCTTTATGATAAGCCTATATATAATGTAAATAATGAAAAAATGCTGTTTAAGGTGATAGCAGGCGCCTTTTCTCAAAGGAGAAAGACCCTTCTTAATTCCTTGTCGTCTTACTTTAGCTCTATATCTAAGGAAAGAATAAGTGAAATAATCAGTCAGCTGGGCTTTGCGCCCGATATAAGGGGAGAAAAGCTTTCCATAGAGGACTTTTGCCGCTTGGCTGATATAATTGAAAAAGAGGTATAAATGATACTTTTAGGAACCTTTGTAAATGTTGCCACTATTATTGCCGGCGCATTGCTTGGCTGGCTCCTTTCAAGTGCTTTGGAGAAAAGCCCAAGGCTCAGACAGGTGCCAAACGCCGCTATGAAGGCGGTTTCCGTTGTGGTGCTGGTGGTTGGCATTGACGGCGCCCTCAAATCGGAAAAGCCCATGGTGCTGCTTATTTCCATGGTGCTTGGTACAATAATCGGCACAATTATTGATATTGACGGGCTGCTTGACCGCTTTGGCAAGTGGGTCGAAAGAAAATTCATTAAAAAGAAAGCATCGGACGGCATAAAGGAAGAAGAGGGCAGGGTGGAAAAAAGCTTTTCCAAGGCGCTTGTTGCCACAACCCTTACCTGTCTTGTTGGCGCACTTTCCATAACAGGCTCTCTCGAAAGCGGGCTTGAGGGCAACCATAACACCCTTTATATGAAAAGCGTTTTAGACCTTGTTACAGCCTTTGTTTTTTCCTCAACCTACGGCTTTTGGGGCACTGTTGCCTCAGTTGTGCCCGTGCTTATTTATCAGGGCGCAATTACCCTTGGCGCACAGGCGCTTAGCGGATTTCTTGCAGGCTCCATTGCAGAAATCTCTGCTGTCGGCTCCTTAATTGTATGCGCTCTCGGACTTAATATGCTGGGCGCAACGAAAATAAAAATCGCAAATATGCTCCCTGCAGTATTTTTGCCCATTCTGCTTTGCTTATTTATGTAAAAAAACGGACCCTGTGTACGAAAACAACCGAGAGTTGATTTTTCCGAAAGAGGGTCCTATTTTTGAAGGCAAGGGGCAAGCGGGAAAAAACCGAAAAAAGTCCCCAAAAAGAGTTGATTTTATTAAAATCAACTAAAAGTAGAGATATTCAACTTTTGGCTTATTGAATTTTGGCTGACTCTGTGGTATTCTGTACTCGACAAGTGGTCAAAGGAGGATTAAAATGACTTTAGGACAACAGCTTTCTCAATTTCGTAAAAGAAGCTTTATGACTCAGCAGGAGCTGGGCGAGCGCTTGAACATAAGCGCACAAGCAATATCAAAGTGGGAGAATGATTTATCAGAGCCTGACCTTGCAACGCTGAAAAAGCTTGCAGAGCTTTATGGCGTGTCAATCAGCACCTTGCTTGACTTCGAGGAAAAGGACGAGGTGGCAGAGGCTACATATGAAGCATATGAAACATACGAGCCTGTTCAGCCTGCGGTTACTGACGAGGATGTTAGTAAAATCAGCGATATTGTAACAGAGGCTGTAAGCGAGCAGGTTTCAAGGGTGGTTTATGAGGAGATTCACTCAGGACCCAGAACAATTGGCTTTTGCATTGAGTGCGGAATAACGGTAACAGAGGACAATTTGGGCGAGGAAAGCCCACGTGTGCTGTGTCGC
Source organism: Clostridia bacterium (assembly GCA_017468115.1). The sequence goes on from JAFUJS010000021.1 coordinate 32,329, forward strand.
TCCTGCGTTGAGGCAAGGGAGCAGGCAAGAATAGGGGCAGAAAGGCAGGCGGCTATCGATGCCGAAAATGCGGAGCGCGCTTATCAAGCAACTATGGAAAGCAACCGACATACAATGAGGTTCAAAAGAAACCTCAGCGCAATTGTGGGTGGCATTATAGCTACTGTGTTTTTGGCAATATTGCTTGTAGCAGTAATTCAAAGTCCTGTTAATTATTTTGGCTCGCTGGCTGCCGACATTGCGGTAAGCTGTGTTATTACCTATGCTGTTTTTGCATTCGTTGCGTCCCTGTTCTACGAGGGCCCTGTAAGAGACTTTGTGCTGTATATGATTACAAAAACAGTCAGCTTTCCGGGACTTATTTTTACCTGGGACTTAGACGGCTTTATTTGGCTTATCGGTATGAAGATTTTGTTTGCAATCCTAGGCTTCTTGGCTGGCGTTTTGTTCGCTATCGTAGGAATTGTAGGCGGTATTATCATAGCTCCATTTGTTTACCCCTTCAGACTGGCAAAAATCAACAGACTGATAAAAGAGGGCGACATCGAGGAATATAATGCAGATTTTTAACAACAAAAAAGCTCGGAAAAATCCGAGCTTTTTATTTTGAATTTTAGCCGTCAACCTTTGTCTTTATGTCAGCAAGGGTAAAGCTTGTTTTAACTGTGCCCTCGTCAACGCTGTTGTCGTTTAGGTAGTAAACCTGACCGTCAACGAAAATGTAAGCGCAAAGGTAGATAGATGTGCCCGCATTGTTGCCTGTAAGGCCTGTTACACCCATTTCAAACAGGTCGTAATTTCTTTCTGTAAAGTCAACGTGTGCAACCTTTTCCTTAGCGGTTAGCACACCCTCGTTTACATCAAAGAGGGTACCTGTGTGGATTGTGTTCGGTGTGCTGTCTACATAGTAGGTGTTAACTGCAGCCACAAGACCGTAGCTAATAGCGCCAAATCTTTCAGTATAGAAGTCTAAAACGCTCTTGTCAATAGCAAACGCTTGCATTACCTTGCCACTATCTGTGCCTTCCTCGTAGGAGAAGCCATTGAAGTGGAACAATGGTGCAACTGTTTCAATTGTTTCTGTGTTGCCACAGCGAGTGCAGGCAACCTGCAAGGTTGCAGTTGATACAAACATGTCGTCAGCAAACTTTACTGATTCCTCACCGTCGTGAACGCTCTTATAGAATGCTGTGCAAACGTCGACGAGAACAGGCTCAGTAATGCTAAGGAATGTTCCGTTGTTTTTATTTGCAACCTCATTAACCTTTGCTAAAACGTCAGTCCATTGTTTAGCTGTGCCGGTATAATAAATTGTAGGGGTTGAACAGCTGTTAATAAGCTGAATCCAGTCTGCAGTAACATCGTCAGCGGTTATAGCAGGGAAGGTTATAGATTTTAGGTTTGGTTGGTTATAGAAGAACCAGGTGTCTCCGCCGTCGTTAATAAAACCCTTGAAGGAAGGACCTAAGTTTACTGTTTCCAATGCACCCTTTGCGCTACCGGTTGAAGCCTGGAAGGCACGGTTGTGAACATACTCAACCTTGTGAGGAAGAATGATTTCCTTAAGAGCAAGACAACCTTGGAAGGCAGAGTTGCCAATCTCGGTAAGAGGACAGTCTAAATCAAAGGAAATAGACTCAAGAGAAGAACAGTTTTTAAAGGTGTACTCTAATTTACCGGTAAGCTGCGAGCCCTCTTCAAATACTACGGTTTGTAGGCTGGTGCAGTTGGCAAAAATACCATAGCTCTGGTAGCTTGTGCTTAGGTCGGAAACGGCAGCAGGAATATATGCAGAGGTTAGGTTGTCAGCGCCATAGAATGCCCAGTTTCCAAAGGAGGAAACGCTTGTGTTTTCACTAAGTGGCCAGTTGATAATTCCGGAGTTTCTAAATGTTTCATCAGGGATAGTTTCCAAGTCATCGGGAAGAGGTGCGCTTTCAAGGCTTGTGGTGTTACTAAAAATACGCACACCCATGCTGGTTACTGTGCTTGGAAGTTCAATGGATTTAAGGCTGGAACAGCCGTTGAATACGTCGTTTAGAAGGGTGGTTAGCTTAGAATCAGGACCAAATGTAACACTCTCCAAGGATTTGCAATTGTAAAATGGGGCGCCGTTTTGTGCGCTATTACCATTGATTTTTTCAACGCTGGAAGGAATTTTTATAGAGGTCAGATTAAACGCACCGTGTGCAAAGTTTTGAGGAATTTCCTTAACTGGCGTTTCGAAGTCAATGTCTACAACAATAACATTTGACTCCTGAACAAGGTTGAAGGGAAGCGCTGTTAGTGTGTTTGGCAAATAGCAGAAAAGAATAGTAGAGGAAGAACGCTTGCCGTTTCCTGCGTAGGTGCTGAAGCTAAGTGTTTTAATGCCCATGTTGTCAGGGAAGTTTGCGCTTACTACATTGCTTGTTTCAACGGGAGAAGCGTATGAATATGCGCCACTAGCATTAATTGTGCTGCAACAACACTTGTCTCGTCGCCATCTACAGGAAGTGTAAGCGCAGGGGCAACGGTATAAGTGATATTGCCACTGCCGTCGTCTACCTTGTCAGTAATGTACCAGGTTAGTGCATTGCCGTTCGCATCCTCTTTTGCAAAGCCGACACCAGCCTTGTTTGAAATGATATAAGAGCTTGTGTCATAATCATAGCTATAAAGCTCGTTACCGTCAGCGTCGTTATATGTATAGGAAACAGCGCTAACAGAAACTGCAAGCATTAAAACTGCAAGTACAGTTAAAACAAGAAATAAGAGTATTTTCTTTTTCATATTTATCTCTCCTTTAAAAAAGATTATTTCTATACTATTATATTAACACGGGCGCACACTATATTTCAATAAAATAAACGCAAAAAGAAAATTTTTGCCAAAATTGCACAAAAAATCCCTGCGCCAAAAGGTGCGCAGGGGTTTATTTATTGTGCAAAAAGCGCAAGACCGGATTTTTTAAGGAAGGAGCTTATCATTTTCGGGGCGCTGTTTGGAAAATGCTTATACATAAAGTCCATTAGCTTGGCATCAAAGCCGATAACAGTTCTTCTTTTCCTCTTTCTTGCCTTGGCAAGTATCTTTTTTGCCACCTTGTCGGCATCGGCGCTGAATTTGTCAATCAGGCTCTTTTCCCTTTGGCTGGGGTTTTGTCCCCTCATAATGTCGGTTTTTACGAAGCCGGGCAAGGCTGTGGTAACGGAAATACGGGTGCTTTCGCAGGCAAGAGCCTCGGAAAAGCGCTCAAAGGCCGCCTTGGAGGCAGAGTAGGCGCTAACAAGCCCAAAGGGACAAAGGGCAGAGGAGCTTGCGATATTAATCACTATGGAGCCTTCATTCATAATGGGCATAAACGCCTCACAGCCATAAACGCCTGCCATAAGATTTATGCTTATTACCTCTAAAAGCTTTTCGGAGCCGCTTTTCAAAAAAGGCTCAAACTTAGGTAAAACTCCTGCGCAATTTATCAAAATATCTGGGGGAGTGTCTGATTTTTTCAAAAAATCTCTAAGCTCCTGCCACCCCTCCTTGCTGGTTGCATCCATAGGATAGGGCACATAAAGGTCCCCCAGCTCCTCTTTTGCAAGGCGTAGCCTTTCCTCATTCCGAGCAATGGCAAAAACTGTGCAATTGTACCTTTTGATAAGCTCACCTGCAAGGGCCTTGCCGATTCCGCTTGAAGCCCCCGTGATTATGGCAACCTTATCCTTATAGTCAAAGCGTTTCATAAAAACCTCTTAAAATCAAAAATATGATGTAGGGGCAAACCGTCCCCGACTGCCCGTTGCCCGTAGGATTGCTATAAAAAATCGGTCTATTGCTTTTGCCATAGACCGATATTTTTTGCAGGTTATCTCTGAACTCTTCCGCTTCCGCCGCCCTTGATAAGACCCTCAACCTCGCTAACGGAAACAAGGTTGTAGTCGCCAAGGATTGTGTGCTTCAGGCAGGATGCCGCAACAGCAAACTCGATAACATCCTGTGAGGACTTGTTCATAAGTGAAGCGTAGATAAGACCGCCACCAAAGGAGTCGCCACCGCCAACACGGTCAACAATGTGAATGTTGTAGGAGCGAGAGAAGTAATACTCGCCCTCAGCCTTATCGTAGAGCATAGCAGCCCAAATGTTGTCGTTTGCGGAAATGCTGGTTCTTAGTGTGATAGCAACTCTCTTAAAGCCGAATGTGTCGGACAGCTGCTTAGCAACGCTCTTATAGCCGTCGTGGTTAACAACGCCCTTATCAACGTCGGTGTTTTCAGCCTTGATGCCGAATACCTTTTCAGCATCCTCCTCGTTTGCGATGCAAACGTCAACAAGCTTCATAAGCTGACCCATAACTCTGCCGGCTTCCTCGGTTGTCCAAAGGTTTTTGCGGTAGTTAAGGTCGCAGCTTGTGGTAATACCCTTTGCCTTGCAGGCTGTAAGCGCATCCATACAAATTTCGGGAAGCTCTCCGCCAAGAGCCGGAGTAATGCCTGTAAAGTGGAACCAATTTGCGCCATCAAGGATTTTATCCCAATCAAAATCTTCTCTCTTTGCCATAGCAATAGAGGAGTAGGCTCTATCATAAATAACCTTTGAAGGACGCTGAGATGCGCCTGTTTCAAGGTAGTAAATACCAACCCTGTCGCCGCCTCTTACGATATCGCTTGTGTCAACGCCGTATCTTCTGAGAGAATTTACTGCCGCCTGACCGATTTCGTGCTTAGGGAGCTTGGTAACGTAGGATGCGTCAATGCCGTAGTTAGCAAGGGACACAGCCACATTAGCCTCGCCGCCGCCATATGTAGCGCCAAAGGTATCGGTTTGAACAAATCTTGTGTAGCCGTTTGGGTTAAGTCTTAGCATAATTTCGCCAAAGCATACTGTTTTCATATCATTTACCTCGTAAAGTTTTTTAACAATTTAATTATATAACAAAATCGCCCTTTATTCAAGTGCTTTATTATATTTTTCGTAATAGAAAAGATACTGCTGTGCAAGGCCTGCGTGCTCCCCGAGGGCGCAAACATCAAAGCCGTCCTTGAAATATTTTTCAAGGGTGCGCTTCATATGCACGTCAATGGGGAAGGCATCTCTTCTCTTGGAGCTGAAAAGCAAAATGCAGGAAGCCACCTTAAGACCTATGCCCTTGACCTGACAAAGGGTTTCAATGTCGTCCTCAAGGGAAGAAAGCCCAAGGGAGAAAATTTTGTCCGTTTCCTTAAGATAAAAGCGGCAGGCATCGTACACATACTTGGCACGAAAGCCCATTTTCAGCTGAAAAAGCTCCTCAACCGTGGCTTTTGCCAGCACGTCCGCCTCGGGAAAGGCATAGTAGGTGCCGCCCATAAACTCTATTTTTTCACCGTATTTTTCCGAAAGAGCAGAAATAATCTTTTTTATTCGGGGAATATTATTGTTTTGGGAAATAATAAAGGAAATCATACACTCCCAAAGGCTTTGGCAAAGCAGCCTTATGCCGCTTCCGTACTTAACGCACCTTTCCATATGCTCCGAGGGTACAGCCTCAAGGATTTTTTCGTTTGCCCGTTGGTAATCAATCAAAAAATCAAGATAGATGCACCAGATATTCTCAAAATCAAGGGCGTCGGAGTTATAAATATACAGCTCATCCTCTCGGTCCTGGGCAAAAACCACATACCTGCCAAAGGCAACGCCGCCCCACTCCTGCTTGTGCCCGAAGAAGGAAACAGGGTCAAAGCGAAAGGCTTGACCGCAGTCAAAGGTTTTATATAGGCAAAGCGTGGGTATATTATCTATATGTACATAGGTTATACCGTCTTTTGTAAGCTCCTTGATTTTCATGCGTATACCCCCCTTTTTCAGAAAAAGTCTTGCAATAATTAAATTATAACCTTATAATAAAATTAAATCAAGTAGAAAGGTTAACATTAATGGAACAAATTTATACCATTCCCGTAAACGAGGCGTTTGAGGAGTGCCGTGATAGCCAAAAGTGCGATTGTCCTCTTTGCAAAATCTACGACAAGCTGGAAAGAAAAGAGGTAGAATTAACCCTTGGCCCTGCTATGATGGAGCCGTCCACCCGCATCCAAACCAACGAAAAGGGCTTTTGTAAGCACCATTTTGATTTACTCCTTCTACAAAATAACCGTCTTTCATTAGCTCTTATTCTGGAGAGCCACATTGACGAAATTAAAAACAAAATGAAGGGCAATTTCTTTTCAAATATCCTTGGCACAACCGCCAAAAGGGCGGTAAAGACAGCCGGCGGAGTAAGCTCCAGCTGCTTTATTTGCGAAAGAATTGAGTTCAATTTTGAAAGAATGCTGGAAACAGCCGTTTTGCTATACTCCCTAGACCCGGATTTCAGGGGCAAGCTAAGGGCGCAAAAGTATTTCTGCCTGCCACACTACCAGCGCCTTATGGAAATGGCGCAAGCAAAGCTGAACAAAAAGAAATTTCAGGAGCTTTCAAAGGACGTTTCCGATATAGAAAACGCCTACCTTGAAAAGCTAAAGGGCGACATTACCTGGTTCACAAAGAAATTTGACTACCGCTACGACAGCGAGCCCTGGTACGACTCCAAGGACGCAATCGAAAGGGCAATAGCCCTTCTCTCAAGCGGAATAACCCCCGAGAAAAAATAAAAGCAAAGGGGCGCACTAAATAAAATGCAGGGGCAGACCGTCCCCGACTGCCCGTTAAAATGGCACAACCAAAACCCGTAGGGCGGGGGCTTGCTCCCGCCGCAACCTCGATGCCCTTTTGCAGTTCACTTCGTAGGGGGCAGGCGTCCCCGACTGCCCGCAAAAACAGCACAGACAAAACCCGTAGGGGGCACACCGTCCTCGACTGCCCGCAAATTAACCTTTAGAATTTGTCAAGCAAAAACAAAAAATGCGACCCTGTGTCGCATTTTTTTATTTTTCTAAAAATTTTTTGTAAATTTTTCAAAAAAGTTGAAACCTTTTTCCAAAAACTTGCGTTTATATATATAGAAGGGTAAAAAATGTGCGTTTGACACATATACGCATATACGATAAAATATTAATGGAGGTAAGGTCCAATGGCAAGTATTATTTTAAAATAGCTAAAGATTAAGATTGTATATGAAAGGATAAAGATTATGAAAAAAAATACTTGCAACCCTTATTATAGCCATAATGCTGATTTCACAGGTTGCGATAGTCATAAGCGCTTCTCAAGTTGAAGAATTAGAGGGAAATTCTAAAATTACAGCGCAACTGAAAGAAAAAATGGATAGCGTAGAAGACGACGAATATATACCTGTGTATATATGGTTGAATTCTCATAATGATTTTGTTGTTTATGAAGCGTTGTCCAGAACATACAATGAAGAAATAAATGTCGAGAACGAGCAACTGTTTATTGATAGCCGTACACAAAACAGTTTGGATGAACTAAAGGCAGAGATAAACAGCTTTGACAAGGACACAAACTCAAGAGCAAATTTTGATACAAAGAAAAAGCACATAAAAAACACCAAAGCAGGCTCAAGGCTGTCGGATGACCAAATAGAGCGTTTTTTAGAAAGCGATGACAGGCAACAAGAAATTATAGCAAACGTAGAGCAAACCCAATATATATCCGAGTGGAGAAATGCAAGATACAATATAAATCAATTTATAAACAGAGAGTTTGAAAAACGCTTGGATATGGAAAGATGCCGCAATGTCAGCCCAGACATTCAGCTGGCATTTGTCGAGCTAGAAACAACAAAATCCTACATATATGAGCTTGAAAAGCTCAACATGGTGGATTCGATAGGATTGTTATTCTCCGAAGAAGATGTTAGTATAGAAACATCAACCGAAACAGAGGTGAGTGAAAATAACTCATATAATTATCATATGAATCCGATTGACGGCTTGGAAAATTATGATGGTACTAACATAAAAATTGGAGTTATTGAATACATCGAATTAAATTCAAACGGTAAATACGAAATAGGCTTTACAAGATATGCTCCCCATTTTTTTAACAAGGTACTAGGCGAAGATATAATCACGTATGAAGACTTGTGGAATGATAGTGATAATGTGCTTAGAGGTTCTATGACTGAACATGCAAGAAGTGTTTTGAGCATTCTGTGGGGCGACTCTGCCGAGTCAGACTATTCAGTAACCGAAAATGAAACAACAATACCAAGCGGAACAGTGTATGGTGGAATTGCGCCTAATGCGAAAATTTTTTACTCATGTTATAGAGAAAATGACGATGACGAAAATGATGAGTACAAGTATTTAAAAAAATCGATAAGATGGTGTATTAGTAAAAACGTTTCTGTCATAAACATGAGTTTCAGAGCGGGTAAGGAGCATGTTTATGATTATATGGATCGGTATCTAGACTGCATAATAACACAATACAGGGTGAGCATAGTTAAATCTTCTGGTAATGATTCAGCGGACAACAATGTAACAAGTCCGGGGCTTGCATATAATGTGATAACTGTAGGGAATATGACTGCAAATGTTGACTCTGCAGGCAAATATATAATTAGCGGTGATAGTTGTTACAATGAAGAAAATTATTTGCCTAATAAGCCGGATATATGCGCCTTTGGAACAAATATAGTTATGCTAACTAAAAACGGATTAAACAAAAATACGCAATATACTGTGGGAAGCGGCACTAGTTTTGCGGCTCCTATGGTAACCGGCACCATAGCTCTAATGATGCAGGCGAATCCTTCCCTTGTTGGCAACCCGACAATGGTAAAGGCGATTCTTATGAATACGGCAAGCACAACAAACATATCCACAACGAATGATGGGTATGCAGACTGGGATTATTTTAATTGCAACTATAGTTATGTAGACGCAGAGGTTGTGCTAAGAGAAAAAACAGGAGCAGGACTTTTAAATATTCCGGCAGCAGTAGCATCGAGTATATTGAGTAAATCTTTTTCTGTTAGAGTTGATAGCTCTATCGATACCATAAAAACAGGAAATTACTATTTTAACGCAGGACAAAAAATCAAAGCGACACTCGTATTCGAAAAAAATTACTACGAAATGATTGATTCAGCTGACATAAAAACGACTAATTTTGCTTTGTCAATGAGAAATGCAAATAACAACCAGGTAGTATCTACTTTTTCGGAAGTAAACAACGTTCAAATGTTTGAGGGAGAGATAGAAACAAGTGGGTTATATTACTTTGAAATAATAAATTTGAATTATTTTGAAGGAACAGAAACGATGAATATCGAGGGAACTTCAAAATCTATAGAACCGTTAGATTTCATTTACGCCGCACTTGTGTTCTCTTGTGGCTGCAGCCGACCTGAATATGAAGCAATTTGCAATGGTGGAAATCATCATATATTTAAATGCAAAAACGATGAATGTGGATGGCAGGTTAAAGAAATGCACAATACTGCAATCAACGGCGTAGCTTTCGAAAATGCATCAGTGAAATTTGAAATAAACTATCTATATACATTGAATTCTTCAGAGATACCCTACCAAATATGGTGTTATGAATACAAGGTTGATTCATCAGCGGAAAATGTAAATCATTCTGTTCAAACAACATTGAATGCTCAAAGCAATGAAACGGCTACGGGTACAGAAACAGAAATATTGAGCTACACTATAAAGGTGAACGATGAAAATAGTGTGAATATAAATACATATTACGTTACAGTAAGAATAATCAAAAACTATTTAGAGGGAACTATAAGCATAGTTGTCAGTTGAAAAAGGAGGGGTACTCGTGAAAAAAATTGCATTTGTTTTTCTTGTGATACTGTTGGCGTTTACAATTGTATGCTGCGATTCTGAAGGAATGAAAGCGGCAATAGATTCGATTGAAATTGTAAATGGAGAGCTTGTGGTTAAATATAGTAATGGCTCGTCCAGAAACTTCGGAAGGGTAGACCTGAATAGCGAAGGAACTGACGGACTTAGTTATTATCCACTAATCGATGGCACTTATGAGGTTAGTATTGGTGCTGCGACAAGTGAAAAAATAATAGTCATACCATCTAGTTACAACGGTATTCCTGTTACAAAAATTGCAGATAATGGGTTTTCTGAAAACAAAACATTGGAGCAGGTTGTCATTCCGCAAACTGTAACACGCATCGGCTATCATGCGTTTGGTTTGTGTAGCAATTTGAAGAGTATAGAAATACCTAACAGCGTTATAGAACTGGAAGACTCCGCCTTCTTTTGGTGTGAAGGACTAGAATCAGTTACTCTTTCAGAGAATATTAAGGAAATAAATCCTTTGACATTTAGCGGCTGCTTTTCACTTGCAGAGCTGAATATACCTGTGGGGACTCAATACATAGGGAGAGAAGCATTTGCTTACAGTAAGATTGCCGAAATAACGATACCTGATAGTGTCGAAATAATAGATGGTAAAGTATTTGAGTATTGCGTGAATCTTGAAACGGTATATTGTGAGGCTGAGATTGCACCGAACGGGTGGAGCGAGAACTGGCTGTATGGATGTCAAGCCGAGGTTTTCTACGGCTACAAAGGGACTAAGGAGGAATGAGCATGAAAAAATATGTAATCTTGGCTTTGGCTTTACTTATGTTATTTATCTTGATTTCGTGTAATAACACTAGTGATGATATTGAAGAATGTAAAATCATAGATGGAGAAGTGATAATAACATACTCTGACGGGAGGACAGAAAATGCAGGTAGATTAAGCGAAGAAAATAGAGGTGCAGAGGGCCTTGACTTTTACCTTCTGCAAGACTTGACATATGCCGTAAGGTTTAATGGGGACAATGGGGTGAAAAATATAGTAATACCAGACACCTACAATGGACGACCCGTAACAGAGATTATGAAAAGCGCATTCAGTAATAATAAAACTATAGAAACTATTGTCATAGGAAAAAATGTGAAAGCAATCAAAAAATATGCCTTTGAAGGCTGCGAAAATCTAAAAAGTATTACCATACCAAAGGGAGTTGAGCAATGCGGAGAATGGGTTTTTTCTCTATGCCCTAATCTTGCCGTGATCAATTGCGAGGCAGAAAGCTTGCCTACCGATTGGGACAAGGATTGGCTGGGCGGTTGCGAGGCGGAGGTGCACTTTGGCAACAACGGCAATTAATTGACACATTGGACAACCTTTTATTACAATAATCCAATTTGGAAAGGAGTGATTTTATGAAAAAACTAATTACAGTTTTATCAATACTTTTGGCGCTGTGCCTTTGTGCCTGCAGCACTCCTGTGCCGCCTGTTGAGAGCGGTGGAACATCCAGCCTGAATGGCGGCTTGGCTGACGATAGCCAAGATGGAATAGAGGCATTGGGAAACCCCTTGAATGTGGCGTTTGCCAACCCTATCGAAGCCGAAGAAACGTACGATGAGTTAAGCTTGGAAAACAGAGAATATATAGGAAACGCCTTTCCAAAAATCGGCTCATATTATCAGGTGCTTGATACTTATGAAAAAATCAAAGAGAACATTGCAAATGTTACCCAAGAGGAATTGAACCTGATAAATTTGTCTAAAAATTATCTGGTAATTTTGCGTGAAGCGTATACCTCATATTCTGGAGTAGACAGAGCCGGGGAATATGGCTTCAGAGAGCTAAGCCTGTCTGAAAACGGAGCAAGCATAACTCATCATTGGCACGAGCTTAAAAAAGTCTTTGTGCCCGGTTTAGGTCCGCAGGAGCCACAGCACTATAAATATTATTGGCACTACCTAATAGTGCCAAGAGGGGAAGATGGTATATCAGATAAATTCGCTCTTGAAGGAAGCATTGACATAAAAAACTCATCTGTGCTAACGGATGAACATTCTGACAGCTTTAGCTACTATAACACAATGAAATGTGTTACAGGACTTGTCAATAATACGGCAATTTTGGTAAAGGGAAAAGCAGGAATTAATGAGATAAACAGCAGGTATCCACAGGCACAGCTACCATCTTATCCGCCTGAGGGAGAGGGCGGATATAACTTAATGATGTATGTAGAGGAGTCTATTGCAGAATTGCCCACATACACCTTTGCCAATGTAACGGTAAGCGGAAACAACGTATATTTATCGGTTTCATACTGCAAGGAATGGAAAAAGGGCGGAAGCAAGCTGTTTTTCATTAGCCTGCCACAGGACAAAATGCAAAACGTAGACCTGAAAAATGCACAGGTGCACATAATCGTAACGGAAATTATTACAGCAAGAGAAATAATCTCCGCCGCCACGAGCGAGTAGCTTCTTTGAATGAGATTGAATAAAAAAGGAGTAATTTTATGAAAAAGCTAATTACAGTTTTGTCAATACTTTTATCACTATGCCTTTGTGCCTGCAGCACTCCTGTGCCGCCTGTTGAGTGGAGACAGGGGACGGTTCCTTGTCTCCTGACCCCTTGGATTCTTAAAATTCTTATACGTACAAACAAAAAAATGCGACCCTGTGTCGCATTTCTTTGTTTTATTGTTCCTTTGAGCCGTAGAAATAATAGTAGTCAAGCTCGTTTGCCATAACTCCGTCAAGGGTGTAGCTGTCCTTGGCTGAGGATGTGTAGGCGGTGATTCCGCTTTGGCTTTCGTATTCGTTCAGCTTTTTGAGAAAGGCATCCTCGGCGGTGTTTGCAAGGAAGGTGTTTTCGTCAAAGAAATCCTTGTTTTCCTCTCTTAGATATGCATCGTTGTCAAGGGACAGCTTTTTGATAAAGGCAGAGCCGTAGGTAAAGTAGTCGCCCTCTTTAATTTCTTCCTCGCCGTTTTCGGTTTTGATTGTTCCGTCGCCGTCAAAATATCTCTTTGCATCAACCACGCCGCAATCTCCAACCCTTAAAACAAGAGCGGTTGCAAGTGTGCTTGAGGTCGCCATTTGGGTAGAGGTAGGCTCCTGCATATACCAGCCCTGTGAAAATTCCTTATCGTCGGAGTACTCTTCCCAAAGCTCCTCGTAGGAAAGGCTTGGGTCAATAATTTTGTAGTCGTAGCTTTCATTTTTGCTGACTAAAAGCTCTGTCAGCTCGTTTACAAGCTGCTTTTTATATTTCATTTCCGCTTCGGTAAGGTTAATATAGGACACATTCCCCAAGGAATCCTCGTGCTTTTTGTAAAGGGTGTTTATAACAAGCACCTGAAAATGCATATAATTGTCCTTGTAGAAGGAATCCTTTTGCTCCTTGGTTACCTTTGAGTAGTCAAGACCGTAAAGGTAGTCCATAACTGCGCTTTCCTTAAGCTGCAAATCGTAAACACGGCGAATGGTGTCGGCACTAAAGCCGTAGCCGTAGTTTTCCAGATACTTGTCAAAATACTTCTCGTTAAAGCCGCCGTAGTATTTTATAAGCTCCGACAAAACGTTATCGGAGTTATTTTTGCTTTCCTCTCTTACGCTAAGTCCGTATTCCTCGAAAAGCGCCTGTGAGAAGAGCAGCCTTAAAACAGATTGCTCAAAGCCGGGGCGATACACAGTCTCCCAATACTGTCCCAGGGTCATACCGTCGGCAACCTCATAGGAAAGGTCGCTTTCGTTTTCCACCTCGAAGGAAGCCATAAGCTGTCTTTTGAACATACTGAGAAGATAATAATACTCGTCCGCCATAATACAGTGGGCGCCAAGAGTATAAATTGCCTCATTTTGATTGCAGGAGCTAACCACAGGCAGCATAAGCAGCAAGCAAAGGGCAAGAATTAAAATTCTTAATGATAATTTTTTCAAAGTAAAAATTCCTTTAATTTAGTATTCCATTAGATTGTAGCACAAAGGGAGAGGAAAGTCTACCTTTTAGTTGTTACTTTTTTGTATATAAAATTTAATAACCTCAAGGGTGCGCCTTGAAAAATCCTCGCCCGGGGCAATTTTTACAGAAATGTAAGGAGTGGTTTTAATGCCGCAAATCTGAACATTTTGCCTGTCCATTTGAGAAATTTCCACAAACAGCGGCAGATTAACCTCGCTTGGGTAGAGTCTGACCTCTGTGCGCAGTTGCTCCACCTTGGCAAATTTTCCATTCTGGGCATATGCCTTAACAATAGCAACGGAGAACAGATTTTCCGCCTCCTTAGGCGGTTTTCCGAAGCGGTCGGTTATTTCGTCCCTTATGTCCCTTAGCTCCTCCTCGGTTTTAATGTGGGCAATCTTCTTGTAAAGCTCCATTCTCTGAGAAGAGGACTCCACATAGTATTCGGGCAAAAAGGCGTCCACGGAAATAACCATCTTCGTTTCAAAGTCCTCAGCTGTGGGCTGTCCTCGCTCCTCTAAAACAGCCTCGTTAAGAAGCCTTATATAAAGGTCGTAGCCAACTGCATCAAGGTGTCCGTGCTGCTCGGCGCCCAACAGGTTGCCTGCCCCACGGATTTCCAAGTCCTTCATAGCGATTTTGAAGCCTGCGCCAAACTCACAAAAATCACGAATGGCGCTAAGTCGGGACTTTGCAACATCAGAAAGCTCCTTGCCACGGCGATAGGTAAAGAAGGCGTAGGCACGGCGGTGGCTCCTGCCCACCCTGCCACGGATTTGGTGAAGCTGAGAAAGCCCCATTCTGTCTGCGTTTTCGATAATAAGCGTGTTTGCGTTTGGGATATCAATTCCCGTTTCGATAATAGTGGTGCTGACTAAAATATCAACCTCGCCAAGCACAAGCCTGTGCCAAATTTCCTCAAGGCTGTCTTTGTCCATTTGTCCGTGTCCCACGGCAATTGATGCATCGGGAAAGTCCTTTTGAAGCTTTGCGGCGGTGTAATAAATGTCGTCAACATTGTTATGGAGATAGAAAACCTGTCCGCCACGGTGAAGCTCACGCTTGATTGCATCGTTTATAATGTTGTCGTCGTGCTCCAAAACATAGGATTGAACCCCAACCCTGCCAAGGGGCGCCTCATCAAGAATGGAAAGGTCTCTGATACCGCCCATTGCCATACTGAGGGTACGTGGAATAGGGGTGGCGGAAAGGGTAAGGGAGTCAACCTGCGGAAAGGCTTCCTTTATCTTTTCCTTTTGGGCAACGCCAAAGCGCTGCTCCTCGTCAACTATCAAAAGACCAAGGTCCTTAAAGGCAATCTTGTTACCAAGCAGCTTATGGGTGCCAATGATAATATCAAGGTCGCCGTTTTTCAGCCTTTCAAGGATTTTTCGTTGCTCCTTGCCGGTTCTGAAGCGGGAGAGCATATCAACAGTAACCCCCGTGCCTGCAAAGCGGGCAAGAGCAGTCTGGTAGTGCTGCATAGCAAGAATAGTGGTAGGCACCAAAATTGCCACCTGCTTGTTGTTGGCAACAGCCTTCATAGCGCCACGGAAGGCAACCTCTGTCTTGCCGTAGCCCACATCTCCGCAAAGCACCCTGTCCATAGGGTAGGGGAGCTCCATATCACTTTTTATTTCGCTGATTGCGATAAGCTGGCTTTCCGTTTCCTCGAACTCAAAGGATGAGTCAAACTCTCTTTCCATCAGGTCGTCGGGCAAAAAGGCATAGCCTGGGGTCCTTGTGCGCCTTGCGTAAAGGTCAATGAGCTGCTTTGCCATATCACGTGCGGCGGTTTTTGCCTTGGTTGTGGCTCTTTTCCACTCGGCACCGCCCATTTTCGACAGCTTAACATCCTTACTGCCGGCACCGGAGCCGATATATTTCGCTACCATATCAAGCTGGTCAACAGGCAGGTACAGCTTTTCTGCGCCTGCGTACTGAATGGCGATATAATCTCTGTGGGCGCCCATAATGTACAGATTTTGTATGCCAAGATATCTGCCGATTCCGTGCTTAATGTGCACAATAAGGTCGCCTACATTAAGGTCGTTATAGGAAAGGATTTTTTCTCCCGCATTCTTAGCAAAGCTCTTTAGCTTAAGCGATTTTTTCTTCTCGCCCCTTGCCTTAGAGGAAAGGACCACAAGGGCAAGCTTGCTTTCGGGAATTTCAAAGCCGTAAGGGAAGGCGCCGCTTAAAACGCCAACCGTGCCCGCCTTCATTTCCTTAATATCATTAATCAAAAAGGCAGGGATGTCCTCTTGGTTCAGCATTCTGACGGAGCTTTTTGCCTCCGCATCTGTCTGACAAACAAGAATGCTCTTATACTTGCTTTTTGCAAAATATTTAAGCTCATCAATAAGGGAGCCAAGGGAGCTGTTTGCAAGAGTAACGCCCTTGGTGTTGAAATTGTAAATTCCGCCCTGTCTGTCCAGCCTTGACATAATAAACGGGTCAATGGAAATTGATTGATGGGTTCTGATAAAATCGTCAATTAGCGACACAGGTGCGCTAAAATCCGCATATTCGGAGGGCACAAGACGGCTATCAATAAGGCTTTTTGCGATTTCGTTTTCCTCGCCTTGGCTTGATTTTGCCTTAGCGCTGACGCCTGTGGAGTCGGCAACAATGATAGCCGTGTCTTTGTCAAAATAGTCAAGCAGGCAGGCGTGCTCCGGATAAATGTAGGAAATAAGCTTGTCAAGGAATGGGTAAGAGGAGTCATTTGTGGAAAGAGATGCAAGCTCCCTCTTTAGCTCGGTGGCAGATGCCTCGTCCCTGTTGCCAACCAAAAGCTCCTCAAGCATAGCCTTAATTTCGTCCCTTTGGCTATCTGTTATAATTATTTCCCTTGAGGGGGTAATCATGAAGGAGTCGATTTTATCAGTCATACGCTGGCTTTGGGTGTCAAAGGTAACAAGCCTGTCGATTTCATCCCCGAAAAGCTCAATACGAATAGGCAGCTGCTCCTTAAAGCTCTCGCCACCACGGGTGTACTCACACTTGGTTGGGAAAATATCTATAATTCCGCCACGGATGGCATATTGTCCTGCACCCTCAACAGCCTCCGCCTGAGCATAGCCAAGGTCATAAAGCTGTCTTGAAAACCCGGAAATGTCCAGGGGAGTGTCCAGATTTACGTAAATTGACTTTCCTTCAAGCTCCTTTTTCGGCATTGTTAATTGTAGTGCCGAGTCGGGTGTGGCAATTACCACATCGAGAGAGGAGAAGGCAACGCCCGAAAGGACCTTTAGCCTTTCGTGCTCCAAATCGTGTGAGGCGGTCAGGTCGTAAAAGTTAAAATCCCTTTTTGGGTAAAACTCACTTTTAAGACCGCATTTTTGCAAAAACTCGTTTAGCTTTGCCCCACGCCTTTCCTCGCCTGTCAGCAAAAGAAGGGGCTTTTTGCTTTTTGCCCTGATGTCCTGACAAAGAGAGAAAACCAAGGAATAAAGCGCACCGTCAGAAACACCGTCAACCAAAAGGGGAAGCGGTGTTTTTTCCTTGGATAGCTCCTTGTAGCGTGCAATCAGACTTTTATATTGCTTGCTGTCCTTAATAAGACCGGCTAAATCTCTTATCTCCATATAACCTCCTTGTAAAGTGGAAAAGGCCGATTTTTTAATCGGCATAGCTTGTTAAATTTTGTAGAAAAATGTAAAAAACAAACACAGAGTGCCACTTTTTTCAAAGTGGCTCCGTGAAATATTTCAAAATTTTAGTGTATTTGTCGTGAAATAAGGTGCGCTTGCATTTGCTCAATCGGAAATTATTTTATAATTCCGTTAAAATCGCACATTGCGCCCTCAATATCGTCCGAAACCATTTTGTCAAGGGCAGAGGGGACAAGCTTAATTATTTCGACAAATTTCTTTTCGTCCTCGGGCATCATTTTGCCAAGAACCCAAGCAACCTGGTCGTATTCCTTCGGCTTTTGCCCAACACCCAGCTTGATTCTGGGGTAGGACTCGGTGCCAAGGTGCTGATTTATGCTTTTAAGACCATTGTGTCCGCCGGCACTACCGCCCTTGCGAATACGAAGCCTGCCAACATCAAGAGAAATATCGTCGGAAAGAACAATAACATTTTCAGGTGGGATTTTATAGAAGCTTACAGCCTCAGAGACTGCCTCGCCCGAAAGATTCATATAGGTTTGGGGCTTCATAAGAAGCACACGCCTGCCGCCGATTTTACCCTCGCCGATAAGCGCCTTGAACTTTAGCCTGTCGCACTTAAGCCCACGCTCCTGACACAGGTAGTCAATTGCCATAAAGCCTGCGTTGTGTCGGGTGGCGTTGTACTTAGACTCAGGGTTTCCAAGACCAACGATTATATGAGAAATAGGCTCGCTTTCCTCTTTTTTCTCAATCTTCTTAAACAAATCAAATATAGACATAAAACCTCAAAAATTCTTGTGTCTTTTCTTTCTGCCCCAGCCGGAGCGGTTAACCTGATACTCACGGGCAATGCCAAGGTGTCCCTGCGGCACGTCGTCTGTAATTGTGGAGCCTGCCGCAATAAATGCGCTGGAGCCAATAGTAACAGGGGAGATTAGTGTGGCATTGTTACCAATTAAGGAGTCGTCCCCAATCTTAATGGAGCTTGCCTTCTTGGAGTCGCTAAAGTCAACACAAACAACTCCGCTGCCAACAACGGCTCTTGAGCCAACGCTGGCATCGTGCAGCACGCTTCCTGTGCAAATGTGTGTATTCTGGTTAAGAGTACAGGAGCTGATAAGACAGGAGCTGTCAACCTTTGCCTCGGAAAGAATATGTGTGCCCTTGATTATTGTGTAGGAGTCAACGGTAACATCTCTTTCAAGGTCGCAGTTTTCAATGGTTGAGGCGCCGATAATACAGCCCTCGCCAATTTCGGAGCCTATAATAGTGGCATTAGGACCGATAACACAGCCTGCCATAATTTTGGAGTCAGAAACAATGCTTGTGCCTGCCTTAATAACTGCACCGGGCTGAATTTCTGCCATTGGGGAGATTATAACTCCATCACGAAGCTCAATATCAACGCCATTCATAACAAGATAGTCAAGAAGCTCGTGCCTGTATGCCTCCAACTTCTTCAGATAGTCCAGCTTTGATGGCGGAACAGATTTTTCAGAGTCAAGAAAATGCGCAGAGAAGGTCTTTGCGGGGCTTTGGTTCATAGCCGCAACAAAGTCGGAGCAGGAGCCAACCTCACAGTCGGTGAGCATCTTGCCCTGACCAACGGAAAGATACAGGCTTCTTAAGCTACCAACGGTGGCGTAGCCCACGTCGCTTTTGATTACATAGTCAATAGCACCCTCAATATCCTTGGAGCCTGCAAGAAAGGCAAGGGGAGAGGCGAAAACAACAATGTCCTCAAAGGAAGGGGTAATTTTGTGGCTTGCGTTCATAACCTCGTCGTGGTTAGAGGCCCGCACCACCTCTACATTTAAGCCGATTCTGTGAACTGCGTCGTTAATTTTTCTATATGTGTGCTCGTAAATAGGAGCGCCAAAGGCAATGGTGGTAACACCATCAGGCAAGTAAGGAACCGTATCCATGTTGCATATGGTAATAAACAGCTTTCTCATACATGTACCTCGCTTTTTGTACTGAATTTCATTAAAAGTATATCACAAAACAACCAAGGTTGCAAGTACAAATACACAAAACTACTTTACAAAATAATAAAAATATGCTAAGATATAATATAATTATAAAGAAATAAGCTAAAAAGGAGGTCGTTTTATGAAAAGGAAAATTGACTTCAAGAGTATAATTATAAAATCTATTTTGCCAATTATTGCAATCTTAGTTGTAGTAGCTGATATTATTATGGTTGTAAAGCTTCCAAGCAAGGCTGTGCCCCTGGGCATTGGCGGCGCATGCATATTTGCTTCCATTATGGTAATTTGGTTTATCTTTTTTGCATCCTCTACCTCGGGCACCAAGGAAAAGGGCAAGCCTGTGCTTAGCGGAATTATGTACGACAAGATAAACTCGCTTAGTGAGCCTGCGCTCATTTGCGACATCAACCACAAAATCATTTGGGCAAACCCATATACAGCTGTGGCAGTCGGCAAAAGGTCCGTGCTTGGAGACAATGCCTACAATCTGCTCTCCTACCGTGCAGGTGAGGAAAAATCGCAAAAGAACGACGAGGAGGCAAGAATTGTCCTAGGTGGCGAGACCTACATTGTTGAGGAAACAGGCGTTAATAGCGGAAATGAGCGCTATTATCTTTTGACCCTGCGTAATATTACCGAGCAGGCAAGGTTGGAGCAGTTTATTGATGACGACGAAAAGGTTGTTGCGTACGTTATCGTAGATAATCTTGACGAGCTTCTTCGCTTTGAGCAGGAAAGATATCGTGAAATTGCCGCTAAGGTTGAGGCAATGCTCAGGGATTGGTGTGAGTCCTGCAGCGGACTCCTTCGTGAGTACGAGAAGGACAAGTACCTGTTCATTTTCAATGGCATTGACCTAAATCGCTTCATTGAGGAAAAGTTCTCAATACTCGACAAGGTAAGAGAAATCCGTGTTGGCTCCGGCAGTATTCCCGTTACCCTTTCTATCGGTGTTGCAAGAGTTGACGGACCTATGGCGGAGAAGGAAAAGATGGCGCACCAGGCGCTTGACTCCGCACTTCAGCGTGGCGGCGACCAGGCTGCTGTCAGAATCGACGACCAAATCACCTATTACGGCGGAAAGACAAACACGCTTCAAAACAGAACCAAGGTTCGTTCCCGTGTTATCGCAAACGAGCTTGCCAATAGAATTGCCAGTGCCTCTAACGTGCTTGTTATGGGTCACGCATTCCCCGACTACGATGCCATTGGCGCATCAGCAGGCATTGCACGCCTTGCTATGTACTGTGGCGTTAAGGTTAATATTATTACAAACTTCAAGGATTCAAACGTTAAAAGATGTATGAAAATCCTTGAGAAGGACGAGCATTATAAGGGCGTTTTTGTAAACGCATCAAAGGGTCTTGATTTAGTAAGACCCGACACACTTCTTATTGTTGTGGACGTTAATAATCCGAGGATGTTTGAGTCAAAGGATGTGGCAAAGCAGGTTGACGACATCATCTTTATTGACCACCACAGAAAAACCGGCGAATTTGAAAAGCTTGAGAAGGAGCCGGCGCTTACCTATATCGACCCATCTGCATCCAGCGCAAGTGAAATTGTTACAGAGATTTTGGAGCATGCGCTCCCTGCTGACTATTTGACCCCAACCGATGCAGATATGCTTTATGCCGGCATTATTCTTGACACAAAGCACTTTGTCAAGGGTACAGGCACAAAGACCCACTCTGCGTCTATGTTCCTTCGTGACCATGGCGCAACCTACGAGAGCATTCAGGAGCTGTTTAAGACCAATATTGCCGAATATAAGAGAGAGGCAAGGCTGGGGGAAAAGGCTGAGATTTACCGTAACTGCGTTGCAATCGTTGTAAACGCAAACGGCACAGATTCCTCTGACAAGATTCTTGCCGCTAAGGTTGCAGACGAGCTTCTTACCGTTGAAAGCGTAAGCGCAAGCTTTGCACTTGTAAAGATTGGCAATCTTGTGCACATTTCCGCGCGCTCAAACGGCACAATCAACGTTCAGCTTATTGTTGAAAAGCTTGGTGGCGGCGGCAGATACGACGAGGCAGGCGCACAGGTTAAGGACAGCGAGGTTGCACACGTGCTTCTAAGGCTCAAGCAGGCTATTGACGAATACATTAATTTGGAGGAATAAATGAAGGTAGTACTTTTACAGGATGTAAAATCCCAAGGCAAGAAAAATCAGATTATTGATGTGTCCGAGGGCTATGCAAGAAACTTTCTTTTCCCAAGAAAGCTTGCTATCGTTGCGGATGCAAAGGCTATAAACGACGTTAAAAACAAGGAAAGCTCCGACAAGCACAAAAAAGAGGTTGAAAAGGCAGAGGCACAGGCACTTGCCGGCAAAATCTCCGAGGTTACCGTCAAGATTGCCGCAGAGGCAGGAGGCGACGGTAGATTTTACGGTGCGGTTACCGCAAAGGATATTAGCGAGGCTATAAAGGCGCAGGCAGGGCTTGATGTTGACAAGAGAAAAATCGTGCTTGACGCACCCATTAAGGCGTTTGGCACATACAAGCTCGATGTTAAGGTTTACCCCGACGTTGTTGGTAAGCTGACAGTGGCAGTTGTGGAGAAATAAGATGGACGCATTACAGAGAAAAATGCCTTATTCTATTGATGCGGAGCAGGCAGTTTTAGGCTCAATTATCATTGACCCCGAAAAATGCTTTGATGCTGTTGCACAAATTTTGAAGGCTGACGACTTTTATCACGATACCCACGCAAGAATTTACGAGGTTATGATGGACTTCAGATACAACAGCAAGCCCATTGACTTAGTTACCCTTCTTGCAAATTTGGTTAGCGGTGGAGTATATAATGACGAGGCAGAGGCGCGCTCCTACATTAAGCTTCTCATTGATACCACCCCAACCACCTCAAACGTGAAGGATTACGCAAAGATTGTTTACGACAAAAGCGTGCTCCGCCGTTTGATTTTGGCATCAGAGGAAATCCAGAAGGACGCATATAGCGAGGGCGACAAGGTTGAAAACATTGTTGACGCTGCCGAGCAGAGGATTTTTGAAATTGCCGAGAATAACGAAAAGAGAGATTTTGTCCACATTAAGGACGTAATCTATAAAACCTACGAGCATCTGAACCAGCTCCAAACTGCCTCTAAGGAGGACATTCTGGGTCTTCCCACAGGCTATTCCGACCTTGACAAGGTTGTGGTTGGCTTCGGTAAGGGCGACCTTGTTATCGTTGGCGCCCGTCCCGGTGTTGGTAAAACCTCGTTTTGCTTGAACCTTGGCACAAATATTGCCAAGAAATCAAAGAAGGCTGTTTGTATGTTCTCTCTCGAGATGTCAAACGAGCAGCTTGTTTCAAGAATTATTGCCAGCGAGGCTATGGTTGACTCTCAAAAGCTCCGTACAGGTGCTCTTGAGCCGTCCGATTGGGAAAAGATTGCAAACGCAACAGCGATTCTTTCCGAAACAAACATTTACATAGACGATACCACCGACGTTTCTATTACCGCTATGAAGGCAAAGCTGAGAAGAATCAAAAATCTCGGTCTTGTTGTAGTTGACTACCTTCAGCTTATGGAATCGGAAAATAAGCGCAGGGACGGTAGCCGTGTAAACGAAATTGCAGAAATTTCAAGAGGACTTAAGATTCTTGCAAAGGAGCTCAATGTTCCTGTTATCACCTGCTCCCAGCTCTCCCGTGGAACTGAAAAGGAGAAGGAGAGAAAGCCTATGCTTTCCGACCTTCGTGATTCCGGTTCTATCGAGCAGGACGCAGATATGGTTATCTTTTTGTCAAGGGACTATTATGGCAACGACCCGGAAAAGGCGAATTTGGTTGACGTTATCGTTGCTAAAAACCGTCATGGCGGACTTGGCACTGTTCAAATGAGCTGGCTTGGTCAATACACCAAGTTTTCAACTCTTGAAAACGGAATAGTTGAGTATTAAGGAGTAATTATGAAAAACGAAAGATTTGTAGATAAGCTCTTTGGCGAAGATGAGGACAATGTTTTCATCAAGGACAACGACGGCAAGGAAATTGAATTTAAGCAGGTTGCGGTAGTTGACTACGAAGCAAACTACTATGCAATTTTAGAGCCTGTTACAGCCATTGAGGGCGTTGAAGAGGACGAGCTTATGGTGTTCCTTATCGACGAGGAAAACGACTGTGTGGTTTACCTTGAGGACGAGGACCTTATGGAAAAGGTGTTCGACGCATTTATCGAAATGCTGGACGACGAGGAATAAAAAATAGTGCCACCTCAAGGGTGGCATTATTAACATACCGCAAGGGGCAAGCCTTGAATTAGGGCCGGCTCCAATGATTGAAGGGAGAAAACTATGAAGGGGAAGGCTTTTTTGCCTATTACCAAGGCTGAGTGCGAGGCGCTGGGCTGGGATGCGCCGGACTTTGTATATGTCAGCGGTGATGCCTATGTGGACCACCCGTCCTTTGGCACGGCTATTATTACAAGAGTCCTTGAAAACGCAGGCTTCAGGGTTGCGGTTTTGGCGCAGCCGGACTATAAAAGCTGTGAGGATTTTAAGCGCTTTGGCAGACCACGCTTAGGCTTTCTTGTTAGCGCAGGCAACATAGACTCAATGGTTGCCCACTACACGGTTTCCAAGAAAAAGCGCTCCTACGACTACTATTCCCCCGGCGGGAAAATGGGCAAGCGTCCCGACAGAGCTCTAATAGTTTATTCCAACAGAATAAGAGAGGCGTATGGCGATGTACCGATTATTCTTGGGGGACTTGAGGCGTCCCTTCGCCGCTTTGCCCACTACGACTATTGGGACAACAAAATCAGACGCAGTGTGCTTGTTGACTCTCGTGCTGACATTCTTACCTACGGTATGGGCGAGAATATTATTCTAAGAATAGCAAGGCTTCTTGACAAGGGCGTGCCTGTAAAGAAAATCCGTGGGGAGCGTGGCTGTGTCTACCTCTGTAAAAGAGAGGACGAGGTTCCCTTTGAGGTTTGCTGTGAGCTTGACTTTAACAAAATCAAGGAGGACAAGGAAGAATACGCCCGTGCCTTCGGTATTCAATACAAGAACCAAGACGCTATTTCCGGCAAGGCAATAGTAGAATATTACGACAACAAAAAGCTGGTGCAAAACCCACCCGCATTCCCTCTTGAAAGAGAGGAGCTGGACAAGGTTTATGCCCTTCCATATATGAGAATGCCCCACTCTGTGTACGAAAAAGAGGGTGGAGTGCCTGCCATTAACGAGGTTAAATTCTCCATAACACACAACCGTGGCTGCTTTGGCGCATGTAACTTCTGCGCCCTTGCCTTTCATCAGGGCAGACAGGTGCGCTCACGCAGTATAGAGTCCTGCGTTGAGGAGGCAAGGCTCATTACGGAAATGAGCGACTTTAAGGGCTACATACACGACGTTGGCGGACCAACTGCCAACTTCAGATACCCAGCCTGCAAAAAGCAGCTTAAGGACGGAGTGTGCACAAGCAGAAAATGCCTTGTGCCAACACCCTGTAAAAATCTTGAGGTTGATCATAGCGAGTATATAGAGCTGCTTAACCGAATTCAAGAATTACCAAGGGTTAAAAAGGTATTTATTCGCTCGGGCATTCGCTTTGACTATATGATTTACGACAAGAGTGACGCATTTTTCAGAAAGCTTGTCCGTGAGCACGTAAGCGGTCAATTAAAGGTTGCGCCGGAGCATTGCTCCTCAAATGTACTAAGGTATATGGGCAAGCCTGATGTTAGCGTTTACGACAAATTCAGAGAAAAATATTTCAGACTTACAAAGGAATGTGGGCTGGAGCAATATTTGGTTCCATACCTTATGTCCTCACACCCCGGCTCAAAAATTGATGACGCAATAGAGCTTGCCCTGTATCTTAAGGATCTGGGCTTGAATCCGGAGCAGGTACAGGACTTTTACCCCACACCGGGTACAGCCTCAACGGTTATGTACTACACAGGCATTAACCCGCTTGATGGCAAAAGGGTTTATCAGCCGGACGACTATCGAGAAAAGCTGATGCAAAGGGCGCTTTTGCAGTTTCGAAAGCCCGAAAACCGCAACCTTGTAAGAGAGGCGCTGACTAAGGCAGGGCGAGAGGACCTAATCGGCTTTGAGTCCTACTGCCTTGTAAAGCCGGACCTGAGAGTAGGCTCCGAATATTTTGAAAAGCAGGGCAAAAATACAAAAAAACCACCCCAAAAAGCCAAAAGGGGCGCAAAAACAGAGGCTCCGAAAAAGAAAAACCCAGAGCCTAAAAAGGGCACAAAGGGAGCAAAAAACAGACACTCCCCCGCCAAAAATACTAAAAAGGGCAGAAGATAATACCTCGGCAAGGGCTAAAAAAAGACATTTGCAGAAAAAAACACTTGACAAACGAGGGTCCTTTGTGTATAATATAACTTGTCTTAAAAAATAGAGATATAATTATCTATCAGATTGCGTATGTAAATACGGCTTCCAATTTGAACCAAGGAGGTGCTACTATGTTAAGAACTTACCAACCAAAGAAGCGTCAAAGAAAGAAAGAGCACGGCTTCAGAAAGAGAATGAGAACCGCTGACGGCAGAAAGGTTTTGAAGAGAAGACGCGCTAAAGGCAGAGCAAGACTTACTTACTAATCGTTAATTGCATGCTTTAAGTTCGGGACTGCTTGGATTAAAGCAGTCCCGTTTTTTCGTTCTACCGGAGAACTAAAACACCGGACAGTAATCGTGAAGGATAAAGTGCAGGGGCTAGCCTGCAAATTTTAGGAAGGAAGCGGTTATGAAGCATATAGCAATCACTGAAAATCATTTATACTCTAAGGCATATGCCAAGGGCGGCAAGGCTGTTACAAAATCAGTTATCGTCTATGCCCTGAAGGACTTAAAGGCTAAAAGGCTTATGCTTGCCCACCCTATGAAGCAATTTGTCAACAGAATCGGACTTACGGTTTCCAAAAAAATCGGCAAGGCGACAGTCAGAAACAGGGTGAAGCGTGTTATACGTGAGGGCTTAAGACAAACAGAAAAGAGCTTTTCAACAAAAAAGGGCTACCTACTTGTGCTGGTGGCAAGACCGGCCATCATAGAAATGAAGAGCACACAGGTGGCACAGGACATCGAAAGGGCGCTTAAGTCGCTCAAAATTATTGATAATGAAAATAATTAGAAAAGTATTTACATTACCGCTTAAGGGTTATAAAAAATACATTTCCCCCTACTTACCAAAGGCGTGTAGATTTACACCGACCTGCTCCGAGTATGCCATTGAGGCAATTGAAAAATTCGGGGTTATAAGGGGTAGCCTTTTGGCAGGCTACAGGGTGCTTCGCTGCAACCCGTACTCCAAGGGCGGATATGACCCGGTGCCTGAGAAATTTACATTCAAAAGGCAACAACAAATTACAGGAGAAACAAATAAATGAACTTTTGGGATATTTTAGCTACTCCCTTTGCTTATGTAATGAAGGGCTGCTATTGGCTAACACAGAACTATGTTTTAGCCCTACTCCTATTTGCATTTGTTATGCAAATTTTTATGTGCCTCGTGTTCGGCATCAGACAACAAAAGAACATGATTAAGCAAGCAAAGCTTCGCCCCTACGAGGCGATAATTCGTAAAAAGTACGCCGGCAGAACCGACCAGGCTACAATGAAGAAGATGCAGGAAGAGATTATGGGTCTTTACCAAAAGGAGGGCTACAGCCCACTTGGCGGATGCCTACCAATGATTGTTCAGCTTATCATAATCTTCCCACTTTATGAGGTTGTAAGAAGACCGCTTGAGTTTATTTCCGGCTTTGCACAGAACACTTGTAACATTCTTGCAAGCGCATTTGGACTTGACTTTAACGGCACAGCTATTCAAATCAGAACCGCTACAAACCTAAGAACACACGACCTTGCGACAATTACCGAAAAGGTACAGGCAATGGTAGGACAACCATACTGGAGCGAGACAGAGCTGTTCACACAGGAGCACGCAGATGCCGCAATCAGCGAGGTTGAGTATCTTTTGGAAAACAACTCCAAGTTTTTGCCGGACGTTACTATGTTTGGCGCAGACCTTGGTGTTACCCCATTTGACTCCTTTGGTCAATGGTATTGGTTCCTTATCCTTATTCCGATTTTGAACCTTGGCTTTACCTACCTTTCACAGTTCCTTTCCAAGAAAATGACATATCAGCCGGCACAAGAGGGTCAGCAGGCTGCAGGCATGAATTCTATGAAGATTATGCTTTACGCAATGCCGCTTATGTCAATGTTCTTTACATTCACCTTCCCGGCTGCTATCGGTATTTACTGGATTTTCAGAACAATTCTTAACACTCTTCAGCAGTTTATTTTGTCAAAGGCAATGCCTTATCCAAGGTACACCGACGAGGACATTAAGAATATAGAAAAGGAAATGAAGGAAGCCGCAAAGGGCAAAAACAAAAAGCGCCGTGAAATTGACGTTACAAACAGCGCAAAGGACGAGGGAGACGAATAATGAGACAGGAATTTACAATACAAGCAAAAACCGTTGAGGAAGCATATGCAAAGGCGCACGACATTTATGACGCACTTGGCGAGCTTACAATCGAGGTTATAAATCAAGGCAAAAAGGGCTTTCTTGGTATCGGCAGAGTACCTGCTGAAATCAAGGTTATCGTTGATGACGGTGTAGAGGAGCCAAAGCAACCAAAGCAACCAAAGCAGCAGCCACAGCCAAAGCAGGAAAAGAAGGCTGAGGCGCCAAAGAAAAAGGAAAACAAAAAGCCACAGCAAAAGCAGCAGCCAAAGGCTGAGCCTAAGGCAGAGCCAAGAAAGGAAGAGCCAAAGGCAACACAAACAAAGGAAGAAAAGGAAGAGAGCATCAACGTAACAGTTGAGGAAAAGACTCTTGCTATGAACTTTCTTAAGGACTTTGTTCGTGACATCGGCTTTAACTGCCAGGTTAAGGGAGACTTGACTCTTAACGAAAAGGGCTTTGTTTCAAGACTTATCACAATCGAGGGCGAGGATGCGCATAGCCTTATCGGCCACCGTGGCGAGATGCTTGATGCACTCCAGTACCTTTCAAACCTTTGCCTAGCACGCAAGAGCGAGGGCGAGCACAAGGAATACGTTAAGGTAATTATCGACATCGAAAATTACAGAGAGAAGAGAGAGGAAACTCTCCGTGCTCTTGCAAGAAGAATGGCAGAAAAGGCGCTTAAGTACCAAAGAAACGTTCTTCTTGAGCCAATGAACCCATATGAGAGAATGATTATTCACTCTGAAATTCAGGGCATTGAGGGTGTTTCTACCCACTCTGTTGGCTATGACGAAAACCGCAAAATCGTTATTACCTGCGAAAATAAGAAGAGAAACAAAAAATAAAATAAAAGGCTCAACCCAAAAACGGGTTGAGCCTTTTTTACGTTGACGAAAGCACCGCCAAAATTTCCTCTGTCCTTGACGAGGCGGAAAGGGGTAGCCTGAACTCGTTTTCGCAAAGACCCAAGAGAGAAAGGGCAGTTTTTACAGGTACGGGGTTTACTTCCATAAACATTTCCTTAATAAGCGGGGAGATTTGCAGCTGCAGCTCACGGCTCTTTACCACATTCCCCTCTAAAAATTCCATACAAAGCTGGTGCATATGGCTTGGAATAATGTTGGCAACCACGGAAATAACGCCCTTTCCCCCAAGGGCAAGGGTGGTAAAGGTCAGCTCATCACAGCCGGAATAAACATCAAAATCATTTCCAAAGGTGGAAATCAGCTCCGTCATATATGTAATATTTCCGGACGCCTCCTTAACACCCACAATGTTGTCAACAGATGCTAAGGACTCATAACCTCGCCTAGAAATTGACAC
Organism: Clostridia bacterium; assembly: GCA_017468115.1. The sequence continues at coordinate 61,387 of JAFUJS010000021.1, forward strand.
CCCTGTTCTTGTGGGAACATTGTATAAAATTATGGGAATATCTACACTCCCCGCCACATTTTTGTAGTGAGAGATGAGTCCCTGCTCAGTTGCCTTGTTGTAGTAGGGCGTTACCACAAGACACCCGTCCGCCCCCAGCCTTTCTGCCATTTTGGTGTATCTTACGCTTACCTCTGTGGAGTTTGTACCCGTGCCCACAATAAGCGGCACCTTGCCACGGGTCCTTTCCTTGGCAAAGGGAATTACCTTCTCCCTTTCGTCCTCGTTTACTGTGGAAGCCTCGCCCGTTGTGCCAAGAAGCACAATGGCATCTGTGCCGTTTGAGATTTGAAAATTAATAAGACCATCAAGCGCGCCATAGTCAATTTCTCCGTTCTTAAAGGGGGTAACAATGGCACAGGCGCTACCCTTAAACAAATTTCTTTTTCTGCTCACCTACTAAAACCTCCAAAATAGTTGAAAAATTTTTCGAGATATTATATAATATAATGTAAGGCAGTATTGCCAATAACATTTTATGTTACCCTTTTAACTTTTGATAACAGGAATTTCAGATGATTAAGAACAAGCTGACAGAAACCACACTTAAAACAAGTGATTTTTATTACGATTTACCCGAGGAGCGTATTGCCCAAACTCCAATAGAGCCAAGGGACCACTCCCGACTTATGGTGCTCCGCAAGGACGGCACAATCGAGCATAAGCATTTTTACGACATAATAGACTACCTAAACCCAAATGACACTTTGGTTATAAACGACTCAAGGGTTATCCCTGCAAGAATTTACGGGCAAAAGGTAAGAGAAGAAGGCACCTTTGTGTCCGCCCCCTCAAAAATTGAAACTCTGCTTTTGAAGCAGCACACCTCTGAAAGGTGGGAGGTTTTGCTCCGCCCTGCCAAAAAGGTAAAAATCGGTGGCAAAATAAGCTATGGCGACATACTTACAGCAACCGTTTTAGAGGTAGTAGAGGACGGCAACCGAATTGTGGAGTTTTCCTACGACAAGGAAAAATATCAAAGCATATTCGAGGTCTTAAATATTATCGGCTCAATGCCCCTGCCACCCTACATTACAAAAAAGCTTGAGGACAAGGAAAGATATCAAACCGTATATTCAAGAGAAAACGGCAGCTCTGCGGCACCCACCGCAGGACTCCACTTTACTAAGGAGCTTCTTAAAAGGATTGAAGAAAAGGGCGTAAAAATCGTGCCCGTTATGCTCCACGTGGGTCTTGGCACCTTCCGTCCTGTTAAGGCAGATAAGATTACCGACCACATTATGCACGCAGAGTATATTGAGGTTACAAAGGAAAGTGCCGATATAATCAATGAAAGAAGAAAGAACGGTGGCAGAATAATTGCCGTTGGCACCACCTCTGCCCGCACCCTTGAAAGCGCCACGACCGACGACGGCATAGTGGAGCCGATTTCAGGAGACACCGGCATATTTATTTACCCCGGCTATAAATTCAAGGCAGTAGATACATTAATCACCAACTTCCACCTGCCCGAAAGCACCCTGCTTATGCTGGTTTCAGCCCTGGCAGGTAAGGACTATATTATGCGTGCCTACAACGAGGCGGTAGAGAGGGAGTATAGGTTCTTTTCCTTCGGCGACGCCATGTTGATTGAATAAAAGCCTTAATGCGTTGTTGTCGGCTGATGCGCCAACCTCGATGTAGGCTCAACTACACCTTCGGCAGGCTTACAGCCTTACGCCTAGCCTAAAGGCTTTTCTTCTAACCAACACACCTTCAATGCTGTTGGGCTAAGCCGAAAACGTTAGCTCGTTTGCGCCTTGCTTTTCTGTGTCTATTACAACCAACAGAAAGCGGGTACGCCTGCACCTAGGTGCCGTTCAATTAAAAATTAATCTAAGAAAGGAGTCAATATGAAGGTAATTGCAATTGTTGGGCCTACGGCTGTGGGTAAGACAGCTCTTAGTATAGAGCTGGCAAAGCGACTTAACGGCGAGATTATCTCTTGCGACTCCATGCAAATATACAAATATATGGACATCGGTACGGCAAAGCCCACCTACGAGGAAAGGGCAGGGGTGCCACACCATCTTATTGACATAAAAAGCCCAAGCGAGCAGTTTTCCTGCGCTGACTATCAAGCTCTTGCAAAAAGAGCGATTGAGGACATAATAAGCCGTGGCAAAACTCCGATTTTCTGTGGCGGCACAGGTCTTTATCTTGACAGCGTTTTGGAAATTCCGTCCTTTTCGGAAACTGCAAAGGATGAGGAATACAGGTCCTACCTAGAGGGTGTTGCTCTTGAAAGGGGCAACGAGGCGGTTCACAAAATGCTTTCAGAGGTAGACAAGGAAAGCGCCGAGGCAATTCACCCAAATAACCTAAAAAGGGTTATACGTGCCCTTGAAATTTACAAATGCACAGGGGTTACAAAAAGCGAGTGGGACAGGCGCTCCAAGGAGCAAAAGCCGCCCTACGAGAAAGAGGTATTTTTCTTAACCTGCAGGGACAGGGAAACACTATATAACAAAATAGATAAGCGTGTAGACCTTATGCTTGCCGAGGGGCTTCTTAGCGAGGCAAGGTGGCTATACGAAAACAGCTTTTTGGAAAAGCAATACACCGCATCAAGCGCCATCGGCTACAAGGAGCTTTTGCCATACCTGAGGGGAGAGTGCACGCTGGACTTAGCCGTTAAGCAGCTGAAGCTATCAACAAGGCATTATGCAAAGCGCCAGCTTACCTGGTTCTCAAAGCACGAGGATTATCATAAAATCTACGTGGATACAGAGGAGCCGCTAGCCACAGCCCTTAGCATCTTAGAGGGGAAAATGGATACAAGAAAAGAGCAAATAAAAAAGAGCTACCAAGCGGTAGTAAATAATATAGACAGCCTAAGAGGGCAAAGGCAGGTAACGCTCCTTGCCGCAACAAAAATGCAAGGCGTAGAGGATATAAACTACCTAATTTCTCAGGGCTGTGGGGTCATTGGGGAAAATCGTGTAAATGAGCTGCTTGAAAAGTACGAGGGCTACGACAAAAGTGCAGAGCTGCACTTTATCGGCACTCTGCAAAAGAACAAGGTAAAATATATCATTGACAAGGTAAGTCTAATCCACTCTGTCGATAGCATAGGACTTTTAGAGGAAATTAATAAAAGAGCTGAAAAAATCCACAAGGTTATGGATATATTAATAGAGGTAAATAGTGGCAGGGAGCAAGCCAAGGGTGGCATTTTGCCCGAGGACGTGTCTGACTTTTACAAAAAAGCCAAGGAATATAGCTCCGTGCGTGTGCGTGGACTTATGACCATGGCGCCAAGATGCGAGAGCCGTGAGGAATATCTACATTATTTCGGCATTGTAAAGGAGCTTTTTGACACACTATTTAAGGACGACAAAACCGCAATTTTATCAATGGGTATGAGTGAAAGCTACACCTACGCAATAGAGGCAGGCGCTAATCTTGTAAGGGTGGGCAGCAAAATATTTGGAGAAAGGAAATACTAAAATGGGACTTTTTGATTGGTTTAAGAAAAAGAGAGATTACGACGAGGACGACGAGAATTTCGAGGACGAGACAGAGGGTGCCGAGGTCGAGGCAGCCGTTTCCCTTGAGGGCGCTCTGGAGCTTAAGATTTGCAAGCCAAAGACATTTGAGCAGATGCTTTCTGCCGTTGACTACTTGGTTCTTGGAAGAACTGTTCTTCTGAATCTTGAGGGCGTTGAAAAAACTCTTTATCGCAGAATGATTGATTTTATTAGCGGAGCTGCATATGCTCTCGGAATGACAATTAAAAAGGCAACAAATGATTCCTTCCTAATCGCACCAAGAGATGTTGACGTCAGCGGAGAGGTATTTGACAATAGCGACGGAGATGAGGAATTTTTTACGGTGTAAAAAATGGAAGCTTTAAGAATAATTCTTTTAATAATTTACCACCTGCTGGATGCGTTTAGCATGCTTATGCTGGTTAGCGCAATCCTTTCCTGGATACCACCGGCAAGGGAGTCAAAATTCTACGCAGTAATCGAAAGAATCATAGGTCCGATTCTAAACCCCATAAGGAGATTCCTTTTTAGGTTTGAGTGGGTAAGAAGATGCCCTATTGACCTGTCCTTTTTAGTGCTCGTTTTGATAGTGGGCTTGGCATCAAGCTGTGTGGGAATTCTTTATAACGCAATTTAGGAGATATAATGACACAAATTCTGATTTTAATAGGCATTATCGTTGTGGGTATCGGTGTTGACCAGCTTACAAAGGCGCTTGTCGTTGCCTTTATGCAGGTTGGGGATTCAATACCGCTAATACCCGGCTTTTTGCACCTTACCTTCGTGGAAAACGACGGTATGGCATTCGGCTTGGCAGACGATAGCGTTGGCAGAGTAATATTTATGGTGGTTTCCACCATTGCCATAATAGGTATTGGCGTTTATCTTTTCCGCTTTTGCAAGGAAAGGATGCTGCTCAAAGTGGGACTTGCTATGATTATCAGCGGTGGAATCGGCAATATGATTGACCGCATTTTCCGCTATAACGTGGTAGATATGATAGACTTCTGTGGCATATGGAAATATGTTTTCAACGTGGCAGATGCGCTTGTTTGCGTTGGCGCAGGCGTTGTGGTTTTGGCACTTGTGCTTGATATTATCAAGGACAAGAAAAATAAAAAAAGCTCCCCAAGTGAGGAGAAGGAAGATGGAAATAACTCCAAATGATATGAAAAAACGCCTTGACGTGTATGTTTCCGAGACTCTGGACATTACTCGCTCTGCAGCGCAAGGGCTTATTGACGAGGGCTTTGTTCTTGTAAACGGCAGGGCTGAAGCAAAGAACTATCGCCTAAGGGACAAGGACCTTGTGGACATTGAGGAAAGAGAGCCAAAGGAGCTTTCGGTTGAGGCAGAAAATATCCCCCTTGACATTGTGTTTGAGGACGAGGATATTATAGTAATAAATAAGCCGTCGGGCATGGTGGTACACCCTGCGCCCGGCAACGAAAGCGGCACCCTTGTAAACGCCCTTTTGTATCATTGCAGGGACGGGCTTTCGGGCATAAACGGCATAATTCGCCCCGGTATTGTCCATAGAATCGACAAGGACACAAGCGGTCTTTTGGTTGTGGCAAAGAATGACGAGAGCCATGTGTTTTTGTCCTCGCTTCTTAAGGACCACCAAATAAAAAGAGTATATTATGCAATTCTGACAGGCAGACTAAAGGAGAGCTGTGGCAGGGTGCATAACTTTATGGCACGCCATCCTGCCGACAGAAAGAAAATGGCAGTTGTTTCCCCAACCCACACAGGCGCAAGGGAGGCAATAACCAATTATGAGGTAATAGAGGAGTTTTCCGGATATTGCCTTGCCAAGATGGAGCTTGAAACAGGAAGGACCCACCAAATAAGGGTACATATGAGCAGCCTTGGGCACCCAATCATAGGGGACATAGTCTATGGCGGCGGCAAAACCCAATTTGAAAAAGCAAACAAGAGCCTGCTTGATGGTCAAGCCCTGCACGCAGGGGAGCTTTCCTTCCCGCACCCAAGGACAAGGGAAATGGTTACCTTTAAGGCAGACCTACCCGAAGCCTTCAAGACCCTTCTTGCAAGATTAAGAGAAAAGCAATAAAAATGCGACCCTGTGTCGCATTTTTTTATCATCAAAATTTTTGAAAATCTTCAAAATACCATCAACCTTTTATCAAAAATTTGGTCTAATATGTAAATAGAGGGATAATTTACATCGTCTTAACCTGAACAAGGTTGAAGCGTGTTAATATAATTAGAGGGAAACAAAAGGAGGACTTTTTATGAAAAAGATTTTAATGCTAGTCGCTCTTGTAATGGCTTTATGCCTATGTGCCTGTAATACGCCCTTGCCACCCAACGATAGTGAATCCAGTCAAACGGAGACAGGCGTGGGCGGTGGATTAGCTACTGACAACGATGATGCCGACAGTATTGGAAACGTTGTCAATGTGGCATATGCACGGAATATAGAACACGAGGGCTTTTACAAAAAGTTAGACTTGAATATAGATGGAAGCGATTATGTCGGAGAGGCATTCCCTGAAATGGTGTCGTATTATAAAATTTTAGATACCTACGAAAAGATTAGAGAAAAGATTCCAAGCATAACCCAAGAGCAATTAAACGAAATAAACCTTTCAAATAACAAGTTTGTTATAGTAAGAGAGGCGGACACCCGTCTTTATGGTCGAGTAGAATCCGGTGAATATGGATTTAAGGGTATAAATCTCAGTAAGGAAGGATCCACTATAGATCACTACTATCAAGAGGTGAGATTTGATGGCGCTACGGAGCCGGTGCCAGAGCCAGATGACTTCGTCTATTATTGGTATTTCTTTATAATTAAGCGATCTGAATTTTCTGAGCCTCATAATATAGAGGGCGAAATAAAAATCCAAGCAAAGTCTCAGGTGGATATAAAAAATGCTGATGGTTACAACGGCTATCATGTAAAAAGTTGTGAGCTTGATTTGCCAAATAACACGATGATATATGTGCGAGGCAACCAGGACATAGAGAAACTGAACGAAAAGCACCCTGGCTTGAATATTCCACTTCTCACGAAGGATGGATCTACACGTAAATATTTGCTGATTTACGTAGAAAATGCAGTTAAAAACCTGCCATTGTACACCTTTCATAGCGTTAGCACAACGGGCAATAACCTGTATATATCATTAGAATACAGCAAGGAATGGGAAACAACCGATAAGAGCTGTCTTTACTACATAGCCGTGCCCGAAATGGAGGGCTATGAGTCAGAGGATATAGTTGTCCATTTCATTGTAACAGAGGTAAACACCAGCTTGGCAAAATATAAAAAATAAAAGCTAAAGACAAATCAATCAAAACAAAAAATGCGACCCTGTGGCACAAATACTGAGAAGACGTGAAAGGGTCGCCATCCCCCCGTCTAAATACACCCACAATCACAAGGAGGAATGATATATGAAAAGGCTGATTGCCGTTGCTTTCGTGATTTTGCTAATAATGTTTTCTATTATGTCTTGTGAAAAAGGAGAAGAACCGAAAGAGATCGAATACGAAGAGGGCATATATCACGATAAAAATTTGGATGATAATCTTGGGAGCTACAATGGCACAGTGATTGCCGATAAAAATGTTGCTGTTGATGTAGCAACATCTATTTTCAACTCTCTTTTCAAAGACAAGGTGGATGAAGGATATGCTCCACAGCTGGTATTTTATGACAAGGAAGAGGATTTATATGTAGTTTCCTTTTGGAACGGTTCTTGCTATGACGATGGTACGGTTTCGCTTGGAGAGGAGTGTAGTATTGCTATTCGAGCTAGCGATGGAAAGGTGCTGAAAATTTGGTTTGCGGAGTGAAGGGAATGGGGAGCTGTCCTCTGTCCTAAAAATATAAAAAATAAAAGCTAAAGACAAATTAATCAAAACAAAAAATGCGACCCTGTGTCGCATTTTTTATGATTTTGTAAGCTCGCCACGGAGATTTTCTTCCATTAGAGCCTTGATTTCTTCCTTGGAGTAGCCCTTGCTAAACAGATAGTAGAGCTTGGCAACGCAAGCCTCGGTTGTCATATCAAAGCCGCTTACAGCACCTGCTTTTTTAAGGGGAGAGCTGGTGGCATAGGTGCCAAGGGAAACTGTGCCCTGTGGGCATTGAGAGGAAACGGTAATAACCGAGCCGGCATTAAAGGCGCGCTCGATAATCGGCAAAAGGGCATTACCCTCGCCTGGGATGTTTCCTGCGCCAAAGGTTTCAAGCACGATGCCCTTTAGCTTTTCGGTCATCAGCTTATCAAAAATGGGAAAGCGAATGCCGGGGAACACCTTCAAAACTCCGATTGGCACGTCCAACAGACGACAAAGGGTAAGCTTGTCCCCTTGTGGCTTTGGAGCAGGCGGAACAGGCAAATATCTGATGCTTATTCCTGCCTCGCAAAGTCGTGGGCAGTTTGGAGAGTCAAAGGCTAAAAGGCCGTCAGCAGACATCTTTGTGGAACGGTTTCCACGAAGTAGCCTGCCACCGAAATACAGACACACCTCGCCAAATTTTCCGTCCTGTGCAATTAAAAGCGAGGTAACCAGATTATCTCGTCCGTCGCTCCTTACCTCGCAAAGAGGAATTTGTGAGCCGGTCAGAATAACAGGCTTACTCAGATTTTCCAGCATAAAGGAAAGGGCAGAGGCGGTATAAGCCATAGTGTCCGTGCCGTGCAGGATTACAAAGCCGTCGTACAAATCGTATCTTGAGGCAATTTCCTCGCCAATTCTGTTCCAATCTCCAACCGCCATATCGGACGAGTCAAGAAGGGGGTCCATCTCGAAAAAGTCAAAGTCGGGCATAGCCTCGTTCCTTAAGTCCTCAATGGTGTCAAGTACAGCCCCAAAGTAGCCCGCCTTAGGAGAGTAGCCACTCTCGCCACGGAGCATACCAATGGTGCCGCCTGTGTGTATTAAGCAAATTTTCTTTTTCATATTATGGTTTACGGGAGAGAATAAAGCCGTAGTAAAGCGGCAAATGCTCCCGCCTTTCGTGTCTGAATTTAATGTGTGGGGAAAATTGTTACACACTTATTTTAACATATCGGCACTCTTTTGTAAATAACCAAAATAAAACTTGACATATAATATAAGTAGTGCTAAAATAAAGTAAAATAAATAATCTTCGGGGCAGGGTGCAATTCCCTACCGGTGGTATAGCCCACGAGCCTTTTTGGTTGATTTGGTGAAATTCCAAAGCCGACAGTACAGTCTGGATGAAAGAAGAGTATGCTGACTTATGCGTATCTATGCCCTCGTTTTAGCGAGGGCTTTTGTTTTCCCGAGAAGGAGTATATATGAAATCAAAAAAGGCAAGAAGCATTACCACAATCGGTGTTTTCTGCGCCCTTGCATATGTTTTATCGGTGCTTACAAGCTTGGTTGTACCAATCAAATTTAACGAATTTCTGGGCTTCGACTTTAAGGACTCGGTAATAGTTATGGCAGGCTTTGCATTGGGTCCCTACGCCACAATAATTATCTCTCTTGTTGTTTCCTTTGTTGAAATGGTAACAATAAGCACCACAGGACCCATTGGAATGGTTATGAATATAATCTCCAGCGTAACCTACGCAATAATTCCGTCCCTGCTTTACAAGAAAAACAGGCGCTTTTATATGGCAATTATCGGTCTTGTCCTTGGCACACTTGTTACAACAGGGACAATGATACTTTGGAACTTTCTTATAACCCCTCACTATAACGGCACACCCCAAGAGGTGGTAAACGGCATGCTTTTGCCTGTATTTTTGCCCTTCAATCTGATTAAATACAGCATAAACACAGTAATAGCAATTGTGATTTACAAGCCGGTGGTAAGGGTGCTGCGAAAGGTGCTGCTCCTTGACCAAAAGCCGAAAAAACAGGACCCCGTGTCCGAAATTGAAGAAAAAAAGGCGGATTAACCGCCTTTTTTATATCTTTGGAAGCTTGATAACTGTATCAATAGGGTCAAGGGTAGCAAAGCGAGGAAGATGAATATAAAGGTTGTCAACACCCTCGTAGCTGCCCACATTCCAAGGGTCGCTTCTTGAAATAAGGGAGCCGTCGTCAAGACGGGTAGGCATACCGACACGGCTACCTAAGCCCTCGATTGCAACCGTATCCATATTAATGTCGGTAAAGTGAAGATAAATGTGGGTTTTGCTTTCGGTAATGCGTCCCCATTCGGGCTTTGGAATCTGGCATATGCCACAGCCGTAAATGCTTTCCCCGTTTTTGTCCATCCACTTGCCAACCTCTGTAAGAATTTCCACACTCTTTTTTGGAATGTTGCCTCTTGCATCAGGTCCCACATTAAGAATAAGGTTTCCGCCCTTGCTTGTGCATTCAACAAGCTGGCGTATAACGTTTTGCGCGCTCTTGTAATTTGTGTCGCTGGAGCTGTAGCCCCAGTTGTCGTTAAGGGTCATACAGGTTTCCCAAGGGATTGGGTTGCCACGGTAGTCCTTAACACCGCCCACAGGAATCATCTGCTCGGGAGAGCCGAAGTCCCCTGCGTAGTAAACAGGCTCATCAACCTTAATATCTCCGCCAAGACGGTCGTCAATTATAACGTCGGGATTAATCTCACGGACCATTTTAACAAGCCTTGAGGCTTCCCATTTTTCACCGGTCATTTCGTCGTAGTGAAAGTCAAACCAGAGAATATCTATCTTGCCATAGTTGGTCATCAGCTCACGTACCTGTCCGTGCAGATATTCAATATATCTCTCAAAATGCTCGCCCTGATGCTTGTACTCGGGATTGTCTCGCATCGGGTGATGGGCATCGCCATAGGCAGGGTAGTCAGGGTGGTGCCAGTCAAGCAGAGAATAGTAAAGACCTACCATAATGCCCTCGGCACGAAACGCCTCAACATACTCCTTAACAAGGTCTCTTCCTGCCTTGGTGTTAGTCGCTTTGTAGTCGGTATATTGGCTGTCAAAAAGGCAAAAGCCGTCGTGGTGCTTTGCAGTAAGCACAGCATATTTCATACCTGCAGCCTTCGCCAGCTTAGCCCACTTCTTCGGGTCGTAATCCACAGGGTCAAAGGCATCAAAATATGGCTGATACTCCTCGTTTGAAACCTTGTCAACAGAGCGAATCCACTCGCTCCTTGAAGCCCTTGCAGGCACAGCATAAATGCCCCAGTGTATAAACATACCAAATCGCCTGTCCATAAGAGGCTGAACTCTATTTATTCTTTGAATATCCATAATAAACTCTCCTTTGGAAATAGTCCTAAGAAAATATTATCACAATTAGATATTAAAAGCAATACGAAAATAAAAAAGACCCATCACAAACAAAAAATAGGGGTGGTTGGGGGCTTTGCTTTATCCGCTCTTGTGCAAAACGAAGCCTAGAAGTGCTGAGGGGTGGAGAAAATCCACGACTGGGAAGCCGTGAGCCGTACTTTGTACGGTAGTGCGAGTAGTCGTGAATAAAAGGCACATATAAAAAACGAAAGCCTTGCGAAAATCGCAAGGCTTTCTACCTTATACCTTTATTAAGTTACAGGTTTTTGAAAATCAGATAATTAAGTGTGCCTTTGGTTTCTACCGGCTCAGCCGCTTCTACAATTATCTAGGGTTCTTAATAGCAGCCTGAGCAGCAGCAAGTCTTGCAATTGGAACTCTGAATGGTGAGCAGGAAACATAGGAAAGACCGATGTTATGGCAGAACTCAACAGATGTTGGGTCTCCACCGTGCTCGCCGCAGATACCGATGTGCATTGTTGGACGAACGTCACGGCCCATTTCAACAGCCATGCTCATAAGCTTACCAACACCGTTTTGGTCGATTCTAGCGAATGGATCGTTCTCGTAAATCTTGCTCTCGTAGTAAGCTGTAAGGAACTTAGCAGCGTCGTCACGGGAGAAGCCGAATGTCATCTGTGTAAGGTCGTTTGTACCGAAGCAGAAGAACTCAGCATCCTTAGCGATTTCGTCAGCAGTTAGACAAGCTCTTGGAATTTCCATCATTGTACCAACCTCATACTTAAGGTCAGCGCCTGCGTTAGCGATTTCCTCGTCAGCAACAGCAACAACAATCTTCTTAACGAACATGAACTCCTTGTACTCGCCTACAAGTGGAATCATGATTTCAGGAACGATTGACCAGTCTGGGTGCTTCTTAGAAACATTGATAGCAGCACGGATAACAGCTCTTGTCTGCATCTTAGCGATTTCTGGGTAAGTAACTGTTAGACGGCATCCACGGTGACCCATCATAGGGTTGAACTCATGGAGAGAAGCGATGATGTTCTTAATGTCAGCAACAGTCTTGTTTTGTGTTTGAGCAAGAAGCTCAATATCCTTTTCCTCAGTAGGAACAAACTCGTGTAGAGGTGGGTCAAGGAAACGGATTGTAACAGGGTGTCCCTCAAGAGCCTCGTAAAGCTTCTCGAAGTCGCCTTGCTGCATTGGAAGAAGTTTGTCAAGAGCAGCCTCTCTTTCCTCAACAGTGTCAGAGCAGATCATTTCACGAATAGCGGAAATTCTGTCTGGCTCGAAGAACATATGCTCAGTACGGCAAAGACCGATACCCTCAGCACCGAAGGTTCTAGCCTGAATAGCGTCTCTTGGTGTGTCAGCATTTGTTCTAACCTGGAGCTGTCTGTATTCGTCAGCCCAAGCCATGATTGTACCAAACTCGCCACCGATAGTAGCAGGTACAGTAGGAATAGCCTCGCCGTAGATGTTACCTGTTGAGCCGTCGAGGGAGATGTAGTCGCCTTCAACGTAGGTTCTACCGGCAAGAGTAAACTTCTTGTTTTCCTCGTCCATAGCGATTTCGCCACAGCCGGATACACAGCAAGTACCCATACCACGAGCAACAACGGCTGCGTGAGATGTCATACCGCCACGTACTGTAAGGATACCCTGAGCGTAGTGCATACCCTCAATATCCTCTGGAGATGTTTCAAGACGAACAAGAACAACCTTCTCGCCCTTCTTGCCCTCTTCAACAGCGTCCTCAGCAGTAAATACAATCTTACCGCAAGCAGCACCCGGAGAAGCTGGAAGTGCAGAAGCAACCGGCTTAGCAGCCTTAAGTGCCTTAGCATCGAATTGTGGGTGGAGAAGAGCATCAAGCTGCTTAGGATCAAGCATCAAGAGCGCCTCTTCCTTAGTCTTAAGACCTTCATTTACAAGAGCAACAGCAATCTTGAGCGCTGCAGTAGCAGTTCTCTTACCGTTTCTTGTCTGGAGCATATAGAGCTTACCGTGCTCAACAGTAAATTCCATATCCTGCATATCTCTGTAGTGGTTTTCAAGAATACCGCAAACCTCAACAAACTGCTTGTAAGCCTCTGGGAACTTTTCCTCCATCATAGCGATTGGCATTGGAGTACGAACACCTGCAACAACGTCCTCGCCCTGTGCGTTTGTAAGGAATTCACCCATAAGCTTCTTTTCACCTGTAGCAGGGTCACGAGTAAATGCAACACCTGTACCACAGTCATCACCCATGTTACCGAAAGCCATAGCCTGTACGTTAACAGCAGTACCCCAAGTATATGGGATTTCGTTCTGCATTCTGTAGTAGTTA
>JAFUJS010000022.1 GCA_017468115.1 Clostridia bacterium
ATCAATACCATCGAGCTCAAAGCCTTGTTTTTCAAGTTCTTCAACTATTTCATCCCAATCGTTGTAATCTTCAAGGTTAAGCCATTTTGAGCCTAAAGCTCTTTCGTTACATTCGTTATATGAACCCCAAGAGCCTATAACTACTGAAACATTTCCTGTACTAATCATTTTTAAATCTCCTTTATAATTTTTTAAATACATCAATAATAATTGCTGAGATGCTATCTGCTGTAACATCAATTTTTGCTCCGATAACGCCATTTTCGTCTAACAGGCACACATATTCACCTTTATCCTTAACATCCATATATATAGCTCCATACCAACCTGTATTGGCTGCTACGAGTAATGGAGAAAGGACTTCTGTAACAAAAGCGTCTTTATCTTCTTTAGTTCCTTTATATACTCTCAAGGTTATACCTCCTTTCGCTATGTATTTTTTAAGCATTTTAATTACACCTCCTCAAAATCATTTACATTTATTTTTTCAAAATAGATGCCATATTCAAAGTAATAACCGTTTTCGTTTTCAAGTAAGTCATAGGTTACTACGCTAATTCTTCCACGATTTGTAACTGCAACTGTGATTTCTTCCTTTGAGGTGTCAATAGCAACAATGTTGAAGGTAATATCACATTCACCGTCATAGAGTTGAAATTCTCTAAGATAATAATTTTTAAATTCTAAATTCTTAATTTCTTTTTTCATTTTATTTACCTCTTATTTATATTTTTTTGCCTTTCGGCAGTTCCCGGTAGCACTGAACGATATTAAAATCAAGAAAATTAAAGTAATATGTAGTTGTCAACATCTCTGACATTTTGAGTCTGTGGGCTCGAAAAATATTGCATTTTGGTAACAAAAAAGCCAAGTATTTCTACTTGACTCTTTAGTGATATTTAATTGTGGTTTTAAGCTATATTTTTCGTTTTGGTAGGAGGCGTTGACAACTACGAGTTCTGTGCTACCATAAGAACCCGAAAGGCATATAAATATTTCATTATAATGCTTTCTAAGAGGTTTAAGCTTCATTAAATCACATCCTTTAATTCTTTTAAATGAGTGGAATCGCTAAGTCTATACATTTTATTTTTCTTGTATAGATATACTACAACCGTTTTATGTAAAGCAACCATTCTTTCAATATTTGAGTATGAGCCTTTACTTTCTTCATCCCATATAACGAAGCCCATATCTGCATCCTCTGTCATTTTAATATCTTTCTTTTGATAGTATTCGTAGCCATTATTTGCTCCGTTTCCATCAACAGCAACAACTCTAAATCTACCTGCATTATTTCTTGGAAAATCACCTACATAGTAAACAAATGTTTTCCTGTGCTTTTTCTCCTTAAGATATTCCTGCACCTCTAAATCTACACCAATGCAGTCGCCTATTAAAATGTCGTGTTTTTTTGAAATAAGCTTGTCGAGTATTCTTTTCGTTTCCTCATCAAGATACTCCATTTTCTTTGAACCTGATACAAATACCTTCATATCAATCTCCTTTTTCATATTTAATTATATTGCCTTTCGGCAAAAGTGGCATAGCATAGTCTGATATGTAGTTCTTGCCATTTTGAGTAATATGTATTTGTCAACAGGCTAATTATCGACACCTGTGTGGGGAAATATTGTATAAAAAGAAAAAAAGCCAAGTATCGCTACTTGACTTTGTAATGTATATGTAATTTAAGTTTTCAACAATATTTGCTTCAAATAATATCTGTTGACAAATACGAGGACTATGCTAAAATATGCCACCCGAAAGGCAATTAAATATTATTCAGCTTGTTCGTTTGCAGATATAGTCCATTTTTCTGATAAAATTCTCTCGTAACTGTAGTTCCAATGGGTTGGCTAATTTAGTTTTGTATTCATTATAGTATTCTTCTAATTTATTGAACAAAGTGTTAATATACACTGTAAAAACATTATTTTTGATTTCTACAATTTTACTGCTTTCAACTACAGAAATACGACTTCCGTTTTGAGTTTGTGCTTGATGTAATATGCCACAACGAATCTTCCTATAAAATAATGTTGATGTATCATTATCAAAATGTTGTGGGAAGTGTTTTATTAAAAAATTTTTACATATTTCTCCGCTGCGAGGACTATTATCTAAACCATTTTCAAACTGTGCTAATGTTTCTATCAACAAACAAATTATTGCTGTAATCGAAAAACCATTGTCTTTAATATTTTGCTTTAACAATCTTACTTGACTTATAAATCTACCATTTATTCTATCATCAAAGATTTCAATGGCTTTTCGCCAAGCGTCTATTCCTGCATCTGCCTTTAAATTTAATGAAAGATAGTCAGATGCTTTGTGATTGATTGAAATTAGTACATTCTTTTTGGTTTCCATAATAATTCTCCTTAATTCAATAATTTATCTTACACATAAATTATACCATATTTAATGAAAATTATCAAATGGTAGGTGTACTAATAATGATACAGCATTGTATGTAACAATGAGTGCAAAATACGATTGTTATTTAGTCTATTAAGTATGCAATCTTTAATGAAAACAGGTTAAGAGTGTCGATTATATTTGCACTCTTGAAATAGTGCTTGAAGCCTTGTAAATATTGACTTTTTGCTTTTGAAATGGTGCAAGAATGCAAGGCTTGTCTGTGTGAGCAAAGATACAAATATATCTGCCTTATAAAACAAAAAAAGACCGACTCAAACATAGCGTTCGAATCGGTACTTATTGGCTGAGCATTTTGTTTGTAATTTGAACCGAAATTCAACTCTTTTAAAATTGACTTTAATTCATAATTTTGCTATAATTAAATAAAGTAATGCGAAAGGAGGATATTTTATGAGATTTGAATTTGTAGAACCAGTTAAGCCGGATGATTGGCCAGCCAATGCAAGAGAGTGTTCATTAGAAAATATATGGCTTGCTTTGGATTCTTTTTTGAAAGACCCAAATCATAAAACCAAAGAAATTCTTCTTTCCTTGGTATGTCATTATGACTTGAATCAAGATTCCCAAATAGGATTACATAGAGTTACAGAATACGAGGTTTATTTGATTAATTCGTTATACGTGTATGCTGGTGCAATTAACCTCAGTTCCTTGAAAACATATTTATATGAAATTGTTCACAAAACAACACGAGAGCATATTATGTTGTATAAAATGATTGATGTTGACCATAACATTGATTCATATGAACTGCTTATAGACTCACTAAAACTATACTATGTTTCGTGTCATAATTTTTATATTGAAAAAGAGATGTCCTTTGCAGAAAGGATATTGCAAATAATAAAAAACCAAATAGAATATGATAGTGGTGCTGAAAATATTTTTTATACAACACATAGTTTTTTAACAATGCTAAATGATATAAGCTACTTTAATTCTAAAAAAACGACACCTCTATGGGCTTTTAAAAGAGAAGAATTGACTGTATTGTTTGAATGGGTGGCTAAAATGGTAAAAATGAACAACGAATCTCCTGTTGTTAGACCATTAAAAGGCGTTCTTATGACTATGATTAGTAATTATATATTAAAATCACGAAATGATTATAATGAAGGAGATATTTGTAAGTATATTCCTCAAGAAGTAGCAGAACTGAGTATTGGTAACCATCAATTATGGTTGAGCAAAATCCAATATTTAAATGATGGCAGAGAAATGAAAGTTATACCCGAATTGTTTCTTAATGCAGACTGGGTAACTAAGGATTGGGCAAAAAAGATAGATTTTACAGCGACAAGAACATATTATGTCTCGTCATTTAGCAAAACCATCGCCAATACGAATATGAATAATGAATATGGTCAATGCATTTATGGTTACAAAGATGATAGAATAGCAGAATTAATATCTCCAATATATGTTACCGAAAACGAAGGAGAAAAATTCCCACACTTTTCGCAAGTTGTTTCCTTTGATGTTATTTACGATAAAGAGGAGGCGAAAAAAGAAATAAACCTACTTTGTGATATCATAGATAAATTTGAAATGACATTTGATGAAAAAAATGAATTTTTAGAACAAATAATGCAATATTGGATTTTGTCAGTTAAAGATGATAGTTGGAAAATTGAAAGGGAACGCAGATATGTAATATTTTTATATAAGGAATATAACTATATCGAAATGGACATATCTGATGACAGATTCTTAAAAGTTAAGACTTCATTATTGTTGACTCCAGATTTTATATTGGGTGAGAACCCTGTTAAATGGTACATAAAAACGTGTATTGATGAAAAGCGAAAAGCGATATCTAAAAAAGACTATTTGCTATGTCACGAATGTTTTAGCAGAGATTATGATTTTCTTACAAAAAACAAACAGAAATGTTATATCTGTAATTCAGAAAACACAGAAATTGTTCGCATAAGAAAAAAGAAAGACTAAGTTGTGATTGCTTAGTCTTTCTTTTTTTATTTCCAAGAACAGTTGATTGAAATTATAGCTGTTGGCATACCGATAATTTGAATGTCAAATTTTAGGCTCGGTTCAACCAATGTCGAGGCATTGTGAATACGGAAACTAAATTGCCAACCACCATCCATATAAAGCTCAACTGTATTATTACTATCAGGTTTAAAATCCAAGCTTACAATTCTTGTAGGTAAGCAAGCAACAGGGACCTCTATTTTAGGTTTTATTACTCGACTTGCTTGATTCAAGGTGCCGTGTAAATTATAGGTTTGAATTTGAGTGATTTTTCTGCTATCAATACTAATAATTTTATAAAAATCAAATTCACCAAGTAAATATTCAACCATTTTCTTAGGAACGTTTGAATTTTGACTATTGCTACGCAAAATTTCATTTTTGAAAGCTTGTAAAAGTGGAATGTAAACATCGTTTTCTTTGGCTGGTAGTTCGCTCCACTTTTTGCCTTGGCTTTTTTGTTCAGTTAAATAATCAAATATAGGCTTTATATCGTTCCAGTATTCTTGTGAACAAGGAATACCAAACCATCTATCGCCAAAATCTAACCTTCCACCAAGTCGGCTATGCTTTACAGCGAAATGATTATGTTTAATGCTAAGACCGATTTCCCATTTTACATCTTCACGAGAAATAACAATATCTCTAACATCGCCCTCTTCACCCTTGGCATCAATTTGTATTTTTAATTTAATAATATCGTTGCTTTCTTCGATAATCATAGGCTCCATATCAAAAATTGTTTCAACGGCTGCCTTCGCACTTTGTGCAAGTATGGATTGAAAAGCTTCATCAACCAAATTCCAAGCATGCTCGGCTGCCTGATAAGCACTATTATATTCAATTTCTGCTTTGCGTTTTTTGTTTATCTCTTCGTTAAGTGTGAGTAAACAAATATATTCGTATGCACGACCTTGGTCGTTACTTTTACTACTCATAATTTTCTCCTATGCGTTTTCTAATGTTTTCTTGATAGCCACTGCGATTTCATAGGCAAGATTTACAGGAACAGCATTTCCTATCATTTTGTAGGCATCATCTGTATATGAATATATGAATTTGAATGTGTCAGGAAAGCCCTGTACCCTTGCTATTTCACGAATAGTCATACGTCTATAAAGGTGTTCTTGACCCTTTACAAATTCACGTCTATTTTTCTCAATAAATTTCATTTTTGGTGCCTGTGGATGCAACTGACATTGGCGACCTGAAGCTTGTACTGTAAAAGCTTGTTCATCCCAAGATTTCACCCTGTTTCTACTCATAAAAATCGGAGAATAAGCACCTGTAAAATACTCGTTATTGTTTATTGCCTCTGGATTGTGATAGTTCTTTGGACCAGCTGGTACGGCCGTATATTGCAAATCCCAAATAATATCTCTTAAAGTGATTTTTTTGTCATCATCAACAGTTGAACCAACAGGAAATTTAAAGTCAATATTAAGGTCGTTTCTAAAACCAATATAGAACACACGTTTTCTTTCTTGTGCAACTCCATAATCCTTAGCATTAACTAAAGTGATTGAAACATTATAACCACAGTCCTTAAAAGTAGCTACAATATTTTTAACAGCATCCGAGTGTCTATTAGCTAACATTCCACTTACATTTTCTGCAAGGAAAAATTTAGGTTTTTTATCTTTTAAAATTCTTATGTAATCGTAGAACAATTGACCTCTTGAATCGTTAATTCCACGCAAAGAGCCAGCCTCAGACCAAGATTGACAAGGTGGTCCACCAATTATTCCATCAATTTCATTTGGAAAATCTTCTTCTTTAATTTTACGGATGTCGCCTTCTATAAGCTTTGTGTTTGGATGGTTGGCTTTAAATGTTTCCCATATTGTAGGGTCGAATTCATTTGCTACCACAATGTTGAATCCTGCTTTTTCAAAGCCTAAATCAAGACCACCACAGCCACTAAATAAACTAATTAAATTCACAATATTACCTCTAAAATGAACTATATACTAAATTATAACATAGCATAAAAATATTTTCAACAAAAAAAGAAATATAAAGGTGGAAAATGAAGATTTTACTTGCGTTGAGTAAGGTTTTGAAAACATTGAGTCAATGTTAGTAAAAAACGTGTAAACAGGGCGTGTGCTTGTATTATACAAGTGCCTCGCTTCGCTCGGCAGACAAGCACACGCCCTATAAAATGAAACGAAGCGAACCAAAAAACTAAATACTCAACCAAAAAGCTCCCACGAGATAAAAAGACAAATGCGTTGGCGAGCGAAGTGGGGTTTCGCGCTGAGCCGCTTGCGAAAACACCCACTTTCTCGCTATTGCCAAACAGCATTGTTGTCAAATTTTAACTCTCGAAAGGGAGTTTTCTTTTTTGCTCAGGCGAGCCCATTTTTAGTTGGGGTAATCAGTAATAAAACAAAGTGTTGCGTTTTTAGACGTGTGCTTGTCTTGATATAAATATCACACCAATACACCTTGAAAATATACTATCAATCGTTTGTTTAGTATTTGTATGTATTTTTCTGTTACTTTCCATTCAAGAGCAACTACCTTTTGTGCCTTGCCTTGTCTGTATAGCTCATTGTAAACATCTTGTAGTCGTTTTGGTGCATTTACAACGTGCTTTTCGTATAGTTCTATCGTATCATAAAATGCGTATTTACAAATGGTATTTGAATAATTGTCAAATAAAGCTTTGTTTCTGTAATACACTTGAATATTACGTAAGGTTTGTCGTATTTCCTCAATGCTTTTCATTTCCTCACCACCTGATATAAATTTACTCTATTTTTATTAAAAAGTCAATGTTATGGTGTCTGTATATTGCGACAGTTGGGGAAATCAGTAATAAAAAGAAGGGTGTGAGAATTAGACGTGTGCTTGTCTTGATACAAGTAAACTATGAAGAGTTGGGAAAAGTCGGAGCTTTGTAAGGGTATTGACAGTTAGGCGTGTGCTTGTATATTTACAAGTGAATAGCCGAATATGGCTAAAAAGTTGGGAAAATCAACAGTTAAAGCAGTATTCCGTCATATTGTATCGAAGTGCTTTTAGTTGTAAAATAGTAGTAGAATTTTTAGAAAGGAGTGCAAAATTGAACAATGAAATTAAAGTTGATGCTATTGGGAAAGAAAACATAGCCGAGCTTTTGAAAAATGAAAGTCAGCTATATTTAACTCTGTTAGAAAAAATAACGGAGCTAATAAAAAATTCAAAGAAATGAGGTTAAGGCTTATGCTTAACAAACTATGTGTTAATTTGTCTTTCGCCCGGTGGGTGTAAACGAAATTGCCATTTCTGTCAAGGGAAAAATATTTTGATTTGACTATCAAATAATAGGATTTTGAGCAAAATATTTTTTTAGTCCCGTTGACATCTCTGTCAATTCCGTTTTTGGTTTTTCCTGTCGAAAGACAAATTAAAAAATTTAATTAAAGGAGAAATCAAAATGGAAAAAAGTTATCAATCACAATCAAATCAGTTGAAAACAGCTGTAATTTATGCTCGTTATTCAAGTGAAAATCAAACTGAGCAATCAATTGAAGGTCAGCTCAGAGTATGTACTGACTATGCTAAAAGCAACAACATAGTAATAGTTAATACATATATTGACAGAGCAATGACAGGAACAAATGACAATCGCCCTGCATTTCAGCAAATGCTAAAGGACAGTTCAAACGGAAATTGGGACTATGTATTAGTTTACAAATTTGACAGATTTTCAAGAAACAAATATGAAACAGCAATTCACAAGAAAACATTAAAAGATAATGGTGTAAGATTGAAATCAGCAACAGAATATTTACCTGATACACCTGAAGCAATCATTATGGAATCAATGTTTGAAGGATATGCCGAATATTACTCTGCTGAACTTAGCCAAAAAGTAAAAAGAGGTATGAATGAAACAAGATTAAAGGGCAATTTTACAGGTGGCAACTTGCTTTATGGCTACAAAATTGTAAATAAAAAGGTAGTCATAAATGAAGAAGAAGCCGAAATTGTACGATACATTTATGAGCAATATTCATACGACGTTGCTGTAAAAGATATAATTAAAGCCTTAACAGAAAAAGGTGTATATTACAAAGGCAAGGAATTTCTAAGAAACACCGTTTACAATATGCTTAAAAACGAAAAATACTCAGGTATATATAGGTTTAAAAATGAAGTATTTACCGATATGTACCCAAGAATTGTACCACAAAATATATTTGATAGAGTGCATAAGAAAATCGTAGCAAACAAATACGGAACAAAAAGTGAAAAGATTGACTATTTACTCCGCCATAAATTAAAATGTGGCTACTGTGGTAGTACAGTTACAGCTGAAACAGGCACAGCAAGGTCTGGCAAAACCTGTCATTACTACAAATGCTTTGGCAGAAAAAGAGCTAATGGCTGTACAAAATCAATTGTAAAGAAAAACGAGTTTGAAACACTCATACTTACAATATTGGAAACAGAGTTGAACAAGCCTGAAATTATGAATATAATTGTTGATGGCATATTGAAAGCACAAGAAAGTAATTCAAGAGAAAATGCTGTATTATCAATGCTTTTAAGTGAAAAGAAGCAAATTGAAAAATCCCTTGAAAATATTATGAAAGCAATTGAAAACGGTATAATTTCAAATACCACTAACAAAAGATTGCACGAGCTTGAAAGCAAATTAGAGGATATAGAAAAAGAGCTTCTTATTGAAAATGCAAAAGTAGAAATAGCACTTACAGAAAGCGATATTAGAGAATACTTTAAGGAAACTCTTAAATTAGAAGCTAAAGCATTTGTATCAATACTAATAAAAGAGATTGAAATGTATGATGATACATTAAAGATTTATTTCAACACCCCAAATAGTAGTATAAGTCCTGACAAGAGTCAGGGCTTTTGCTTTTCTAATACAAATGATTTCGGATACAAAATAGAAATGTATATTTGAAAGGAATAAAAGTTGCATTTATTCCATGGTACAATTGACAAGAGCCTCTCGGGAGTGTGGATGTAAGGCGTAAAAGAGCCAAGACATCAACCCCGAGGGGTTTCGTTTGCCTTTCGGCTGAAAATAGCCTACCACACTCCCCACTCTTGTCAATCGTCTTTCACGGCATAAAAGCAACTTTCAAAGGACTTTTATCACATTCAAGCAAACACTTAAGCAAAGAAAAAACAGGGCAAAAACCCTGTTTAAAATCCGTTATACCACAAAAGCATTTAGTCAATAAAAAGAGAAAAACCTAATTCAAACCGAGTGGTTCAAATTAGGTTCAACTTGGCTGGGGATCTAGGATTCGAACCCAGACATACAGAGTCAGAGTCTGCTGTGCTACCTTTACACAAATCCCCAATGCGTGAATTATTATAGCATAGAGAGTTTTGATTGTCAATAATTTTTTGGAAAAATTTAATTTTTCTTTTCGCCTTTACAAGGGTGGGCAAAAATGATACAATATTTATATAATAGGAAGGGAGTGTGCGCTGTGGAATATTTGGTGCTTTTAATTGCGGTTATGCTGCTTGTGCCGCTTATGATACTGATTTTCGGCATTATCTTCATAAAAAAGCCGCCAAAAACCATTAATAGTATTTATGGCTATCGTACTGAATATTCAACAAAAAGTCAAGATACCTGGGATTTTGCTCATAAAATGATGGGCAAGCTTTGGGTTATTATAGGTACTGTGCTCCTTCCTTTGTCCTTTGCTGTTCCGATTATATTTAACATATTTTTTATGGAGCAGCTTGATGCTGCCTGCGCCGTTATAGTTTGGGTACAGGTGATAAGCATAATCCTTTCCATTATACCTGTGGAGCAGGCTCTCAAACGCAGCTTCGATGCTAACGGAAACAAAAAATAGCGACACGTGTCGCTATTTTTTTATTATTTCCAAAAGCTCATCCTTTGAATAGAGAATATTCAACGCACTTAGCATTGCGTTCGCCGTCATGCTTTCCGGCAAATTAAGGCTTCTTAAAAGTCGGGCACGGGCGTCCTTGCTGTCAGCCCTGCCGCTAAGTCCAAGCTCGTATAAATCCGCCTTTGTTATTCCGCCCGTTGCCTTAATTGGCGCATCAGCGGCAAATGGCTCAAGCAGACGGGTAAGCACATCGCTGTCTATGCCCTCGACCCCTAAAATACCTTCCTTCGAGGGTGCGTTCTTTCTTTTTTCTTTGCCCTCAATCTTAGGCACGTATAAATTTATCAGCCTGTCAGAGGCTACAACCCTCTTTATGTAGGACCTGATAAGGTGTCCACCGCCGTCGGAATCCGTCAGCAAAATAAGGGGAGATTTTTCAGCAAGCCTGCGAAAAAGCAGAGACTTTTCCTTGTCGTTAAAGACCTTAAAGCCACCGGTGGTAATAACCATTGCCTCAAATAGAGAGTCCAGCTTGATTTTATCGTACTTGCCCTCAACAATAATTGGGTATTTAATCTTCATTTTATCTACAAAACAGAGCACAAAGCTCGGAAATTAACCTTTCAACGGCAATATATGAAACCACGTTGGATGAGGATTTTGACTTTATGTCAGCCTCTCTGCAAAGCTCCACAGCCCTTTCAAGCCTTTTTGGGCTTTCCTTTGCTACAGCGGTAATATATCTGCCCACCTTAAACTCGTGAATGCCTGTGGACTTGGAAATTTGCGCCTTGCCCTGACCCATATCAAAGAGCCTTTTTACCAAAAACAGCTCCGTATACATACGCATAACAGAGGCAAGAATTGCAGGCGCAGGCTCGTGGGAGGACTTTTGCCTGTAAAGTGTTTCAAAAACAAGTGCACGGTTTTTGTCAAGCAGAGCATTTGTCAGCTGAAAATCCCCGTATTCAATGGTTTGACAGCAAATGTTTTCAATGTCCTCGGCGGTAATTACAGTCTTGCCAAGAATGCTTGCGTGGGCACAAAGCTTGTGAATTTCGTTGGAAAGCGCCCACATATTATGTCCGCACACCTCAACCAGCTTGTCGCAAAGGGCAGGGTCAAGCTCAATTTTTCCTTGGGAAAAATGGCGCAAAATCCAGCTCTTAAGCCTTGAGGCGGTAGGGAAGGAAAGCTCTACAGGACAGACATATTTAGTTACCATCTTAAAAAGCTCTGATGGGCTTTTTGGTAGCCTGCCCGTATTAAAATATTCGCTGTCCGCGCGAATAATAAGAACCGTGTGGTCGTTTTCTTTTAGCTGTGAAAGCGCAACCTCAAGCCCCTCAAGCTCGTCCTTTTTAAGTCCGTTAAAGTTTACACCGCGGACCTCAACCAGCTTTTTTTCAGCCATCATAGGCAGGGAGCAGATTGCATCCTCAAGCACAGCAGGGGTAAACTCCTCGGCATAAAGGACAATGTGGTTAAAATCGTCAAAGGAGCCATCAAGCACAGCCCTTTGCACTTCCTTGGAGTAGGAGTATTTTAGATAGTCCTCATCCCCATAGAAAAGATAGCCGCCGTTAAGACATTTTAGCTCGTTTCTGAATTCCTGCTCGGTCATATTTTTTCTACTTCCATTTTGAAAACAGTTTTCTGTGCGCAAGCGCCCTTAATCTCAATAAGATAAACCAGCTCCAAAACACCACTATCCAGCAGCTGATTGTCAACGCTTTTAGAAAAAATGCAAATTTCAAAGGGCATAATGCCTGTGTTATACACACAAACGTGGCGCTTACCCTCCTCAAAATACATAAAGGCATCAATGGCGCCGGTACGCACAATGCTAAGCTCCTTCATTGAGCTGCCCTTGAATTTAACCTGAGTGTGGACACCGCCCATACCCTCGCCCTCTTCGTCGTATTCGAGGACAAAATATTCACCCTGTGTCGATAATTTGCCATAAAGGGTGGTTTCAATAACCTCTCCGTCTGCACCCTCTGAAAAGCTTTCGGTAATCATAAGCTCGTCAGCGGCACGGTCAAAAATAGACTTGCCCTTGTAGTCAGCCTGTGAGGTGGTAATCTTGATTTTCAAATCCATTTTATATTTTTCCGTTTCTTAGTTTTTAACAATATGCTCAGGCTTTTTAACGCTAACACGTGAGCCTGCCTCAACACTCTCGGTAATAAAGCAGTTACCACCGATAACGGCACCCTCGCCGATAACAGTTTCTCCACCTAAAATAGATGCGCCTGAGTAAATAGTAACATTGTCGCACACGGTTGGATGACGCTTAATGCCGGAAAGGCTTTGACCCTTTCTTGGAGAAAGGGCACCGAGGGTTACACCCTGATAAAGCTTAACATGGTTTCCGATATTGGTTGTTTCTCCGATAACAATGCCTGTACCGTGGTCGATAAAGAAATACTCGCCAATAGTAGCACCCGGGTTTATATCAATACCGGTCATGGAGTGCGCATGCTCGGTCATTATACGAGGAATATACATAACTCCCTCAAGATAGAGCAAATGTGCCACCCTGTATACGAAAATGGCATAAAAGCCGGGGTATGAAAAGATAATTTCCTCCTTGCTCGATGCGGCAGGGTCCCCCTCAAGTGTAGCATAAACATCCTTTACCAAAAGGCTGTGTATCTCGGGCAGGCTGGAGATAAATTTGTCAGCAATCTCCTTGGATTTTCCCCCCTTGTCCTCGCACTTTAGAGAAAGCTCAATTTGCTTTTTGATTCTGTAATAAATTGAGCTAACCAGCTCCTCTGTAAAGCCAAGAGCGTCCTTCTTTGATATGGACGCAAAGTAGGAAGGGAAGAAAAGCTTTTGTATATCCTTAATAATTTCGATAATTTCGTTTTTGTCCGGCAAGCAAAGCCCCTTGTCAAAAAGCGGGAACCCTGCCTCGTTATATGTTTTTGAAATACTTTTAGCTATATTTTCAATGTTGCTCATAGTAAAGCCCCCTTTTTCTAACAAGTATATGTAAATGATATCACAAAGTCCTTAAAATATCAAGTTATAATATAAATAAAAAGGGCTGTCTAGCCCTTTTTTATTATTCTCCGTCAAAGACGTCCTTTGCCTCGGCGTCCGGAAGCTCGCCAATTTCCTTTAATTTTCGTTGCATTGCCCTGGTTCTTTTTCCTACAAGCTCGTCAAGGTCGTCGCTTACCTTGTCGATTTTAGATTGAGCAGAGAGAAGCGCATCTGCAAACTTGTTAAATTCCGTTTTAACTGCACCGAGAAGCTTGAACACCTCACCGCTTCGCTTTTGAATTTCGAGGGAGCTGAAGCCAAGTCGAAGAGCGTTGATAATAGCGGAAAGAGTAGTAGGTCCTGCTATATTTACGTGATATTCTCTTTGGCATTCCTCAAAAAGTCCCATTTCGATTGCCTCAATGTAAAGGCTTTCAGTAGGCAAGAACAAAATAGCAAAGTCCGTGGTGTTTGGTACGTCAATGTATTTCTTTATTGTCTTAGCCTCATTCTTGATTTGACGACCCAGCTCTTTTCTTGCGGCTTCAACCAGAATTTTGTCTCCGGTTGTAACAGCGTCCTTTAGCTTGTTGTAGTATTCAAGAGGAAATTTTGAGTCCACAGGTAGATAAATGAAGCTGTCTCCGCTTGGTATCTTGATAGCAAATTCAACCATATCACGTGGAGAGCTTTTATTTGTTGAAACGTTTTTGTCGTACTGGTCAGGAGACAAAATTTCTCCAATAATGCTGTCAAGAATAACCTCACCCACAATACCCTTGGTTTTAACATTTGTAAGGATATTTTTAAGAGAGCCGACGTCGTCTGCAACGGCACGCAAGGAGCCGATTGCATTGTTAACATTACCGATTTGCGTAACCACGTTATCAAAGGAGGTCTTAAGCCTGTCGTCAATAGTCTTTTGCAACTTTTCGTCAACGGTCTTTTGAATGGAATCAAGCTTTTCTGTGTTCTCCCGACGTAAATCAACCAGCGACTTTTCTACGCTCTTGTCAATAAGTGCATACTTTTCTGACATACTCTTGGAAAACTCGTCAAACTTTGTGTTCAGGTTGGAAATGCCCTTTTCGTTTTCCTCACGCACGGCCTTTGTCATATCGGTTAAGGACGCCTGCAGCTTTTCTATAAGGTCAACATAACTCTGGGAGCTGGACTTGCTTAGCTTGTCCATCTCTTCCTTAAGCTGGCTCAGCTTTGTCTCCACAGATTCAATATAGTGCTTGTTTGTCCTCTCAACATTGTCGTTTATAATTTTTGTCATAGACACAAGGCTGTCATCAACAGCCCTTTTTATTACTGCACTGTCCACAGCCTGTCCCTTACTCTTTATAGTTATGAAAACAAGCACACCTACTAAAATCGGGGTAAGCGCGCCAAGTATAATCATAATAATTTCAAACGGTCCCATAAGCCCTCCTAAAATAAGCCTTTATTTAATTGTAGCATTTTAGAACCATAAATTCAACCAAACTTCAAAAAATTCTTTGAAATCCTGTACTAATTATGGTATACTATAAGAGTAATTAACTTCTAAGGAGAAAATATGGGAAAATATAGAAGAGACCGAATTAACGATGCGGTTAAGGAGGAAATGGCTCAAATTATAAGAGATACTAAGGACCCAAGGATTGCCGGTGCCCTTGTTTCAATTACAGCCGCACAGGTTTCGGGCGACTTGAAATTCGCGAAAATTTACTTTTCCGTGCTTGGTGGAGACAAGGCAGAGGTGCTAAAGGGGCTTAAAAGCGCAAGCGGCTTTTTCCGCTCCGAGCTTGCAAAGAGAATTAATTTAAGAATCACACCGGAGCTGTTTTTTGAATACGATGGCTCGGCAGAATATGGTGCAAATATTTCATCTATACTGAAAACTCTCGATATAAAGGACGACGATGATGAACAGGCTTGACATTAACGGGGCGGTTGCTCTTTTAAGGGAACCGAAAAATACCCTGATACTGTGCCACAAAAATCCTGACCCCGATACGCTCGGAAGCGCCTTTGCACTAAAGTGCGTCCTTGAGGTTTGCGGCTCTGTGGTTACTGTTGCCTGCTGCGATGCTCCTGCAAAAAAGCTGGGATTTATCACGGGCGAAAACAGCCTTGAATACAAGGAAAAGGAATATGAAAGATATGTGGCGGTTGATGTTGCATCTCCAACTCAGCTTGGCGAGCTTGAATTTCTAGCCGACAGAGTAGAGCTTACAATTGACCACCACAAGATGTGCACTCGCTTTTCTGACTACTATGAATGCTTTCTTGCATCAAACGCAGAAAACATTTATCATATAGCCGAAAAAATGGGAATTATCGACACTCTCCCCCTTGTTTTCTTTGAATGTGTATATGCGGGAATGAGTGGAGATACGGGCTGCTTCAGGTTTTCCAACACAACGCCCGACACTTTGAATACAGCCGCACAGGTGGTTAGCCACGGTATTGACCACGCAGAAATAAACAGAATTATTTTTGATTCCAAAACTATCGAGGAAATAAAAGCCCAAAGGCTTACATATGAGCATATGGAGCTATTCTTTGGCGGTAAGCTTTCCTGCGTGCTTTTCACAAATGAAATGAAGGAGCAAAACGGCATTTCCGACTCCGATATAGGCGATATAGTAAGCTACCTAAGAAGTGTTGATGGAGTTTTGGTTGCAGTTTCTCTTAAGGAAACAAAGGAGAAGGGCAAATATTCGTTGTCCTCTCGTGCAAACACAGATATTGATGTTTCTGCCGTTTGCCAAAGCATTGGCGGTGGCGGACACACCCGTGCCGCAGGTGCAACCCTTTATGCGGAAAACGCAAGAGCCGCCATTAATATGGTTAAGGAGCTTTTTGGCAAGTCTATCAAAGAATACGAGGCAAGGTGCTGATGGAAAATGAGCTTTGTGGGGTAATCCTTGTGGACAAGCACGGGGGCGTTACCTCTCACGACATAGTTTTTAAGATAAGACGTCTTTTCGGCACAAAAAAGGTGGGCCACACAGGCACACTTGACCCTCTTGCCACAGGAATTTTGCCTGTGCTTGTGGGACGTGCTGCCAAGGCTGCCGAATATTTGCTTTCCGAAAACAAATGCTACGAGGCAGAAATTAAGCTGGGTATTGAAACTGATACAGAGGACATAACAGGTAAGGTGCTTAGCACCTCGCCAAGCATCCCTACCAAAGGGGAGCTTTTTGAGGCTTGCAAAAAATTTGTGGGTAAAATAGAGCAAATTCCGCCTATGTACAGCGCATTGAAGGTAAACGGTCAAAAGCTGGTTGACCTGGCGAGAGAAGGCAAGGTGGTGGAAAGACAAGCAAGAGAAATTGAAATCTTTTCAATCGAGCCGCAGGCGGTAGATGAAGAAAAGGGACTTTACGCTCTTAAGGTTGCCTGCTCGAAGGGAACTTATATTAGGACTCTTTGCGCCGATATCGGAAGGGCGCTTGGCTGTGGCGCTGTAATGAGCAAGCTAAGAAGGACAAAAACCGGTGGCTTTGAAATCGAAAATGCCTACACCATAGAGCAGCTTGAGAAAATGACCCTTGAACAAAGGCAATCTCTCTTAATTCCAACCGAGGAGCTGTTTATGGAGGCAGACAAGGTAATCCTGCCTGATTTTTACGCAAGGCTCTTTAGAAGCGGCTGTGAAATTTATCAAAAAAAGATAAAAACATCCTACCCAGTGTCTGAATTTCTGAGAATTTACGATAAGGACGGCTTCTTCGCCCTAGGGCAGGTGCAGGAGTACCCTGACGGCACGGCAATTAAATCGGTAAAGCTGTTTAAGCTATAAAAAAAGGTGCATTTTTGCACCTTTTTTATTTTTTAATTTTGATTGGTAAAAGGTAGTTTGTTTCCTTTTTATATTCAAGGAAGCCTTCCTTCTTTGCCTGTCTTTTTTCTGCCATGGGTATGCTGACAAATGCGAACAGCATGGTGTTAATAAGTGCGCCAAGGAGCAAGAACCACATTGACGGATTTGCAATAGCGCAGGCACCGCCAACGCCCCACCACATAAGTATTTCGCCAAGGTAGTTAGGGTGGCGAGAGTATTTCCAAAGACCTACTCTGATAAATCTGGAGGTCTTGTTTTTTCTGTACCTTTGCATTTGGTAGTCGGCTGTACCCTGTAAAGCTACCGCAAGAAGCGAAACGCCGAGTAAAGCATATGCCATAGGATGCTCGTTTAGTGAATTACTTGTTATGACAAAGCATGCAGGCAAAATGCAGGAATAAACTACAAGAGTCGGCACAAGATGTATGCCCACAAGATTAATTACGGGGTAGAATTTTCCTGTTTGCTCCTTTAGCATTGTATATCGCCAATCCTGACAGGTTAAATCCCCGAAGCAATATGCCCAGTTAGCAGTCAGGCGCACGCCCCAAATTGTAACAATAATAAATAAAACAAGCTTGAGGGGTGTTAGTGCTTGACCTATTAGCAAAAGCCCCAAAATAAATATTGGCGCAACGCTCCAATAAGGGTCGTAAACAGATGCGTTTTTGAAAATAAGACTAAAGATAAACACTAAAACTGTGGCACCTGTGTCTGCAATTAAGAGGGCAAGCCACATTTTAAGCTCATCAAACAAGCTTAAATATATAGCCACACCAACTAAGAGCGCAAAAGCATAAACCAGCAAAATCATTGCATAGCTAAAGACTTTATTTTTCTTCATTTTTCGCTCCTTAAAATGCTTTCAATTCCGTCAAGAATTTTGCCAATTTCCAAAAGCTCCTCTTGACTTATGCTTATAAAATCCGCCTTGCCGCTCACCAGAGCCGCTCTTATATCGTTATAAATTCCAAGCTCCTCGGCAAGCTCGATATCAATTTTACCGTTGTGATATAGCATAAGCGCTGTGTCCGTAAGGCTTTTACCTGCAAGCGCCTCAATGGCAGAAAGCCTGTCTATAAACAGATTATTCATTGTCTTGTCTTGCATAATGCTTGGCAAGTCCGCCCGACGAGGTCTCACGATAATCGCTCAAAAGGTTTTTGCCTGTTTCGTACATAACCTTAATAACCATATCCAGGCTGATTTTTCTCGAATCTGTAAGGAAATTTGCAAGGGAAAGCGCATTAATGGCACGCATTGCGGCAACTGCATTTCGTTCAATGCAAGGAATTTGCACAAGTCCGCCGATTGGGTCGCAGGTAAGACCAAGATGGTGCTCCATTGCCACCTCGGAGGCATATTCAATCTGACCAAGTCCCATATCGAAAAGCTCGGCAAGTGCGCCTGCAGCCATTGAGCAGGCAGAGCCAATTTCAGCCTGACAACCGCATTCAGCACCGCTTATAGATGCGTTTTTCTTAATAAGGTTGCCGATAATACCACCGGTTGCAAGAGCGTGAATAATCTTTGTGTCATCAAAGCCCTTCTTTTCCTGATAGTACATAAGCACCGACGGAACAACGCCGCAGGCGCCGCAGGTAGGTGCGGTAACAATAGTACCACCGGATGCGTTTTGCTCGCTTACTGCAAATGCATAGGAGCAAACAAGGCGGTTTTCCTGTGTCTGTGCGGACTCATCAATATGACGTTGATTGTAAAGAATTTGCGCCCTTCTGTGGGTATCAAGACCACCCGGCAAAACCCCTGTTGTGGTAAGCCCCAGGCGAATGGAGTTTTTCATTGTCTCCCAGATTTTTGCAAGATAATCAAAGATTTCCTTGCCCTCAAACTCTTGTACATATTGCCAAATTCTTATGTTGTTTTTAGCACAGTAATCGGAAATTTCCTTGTAGGAATTGTGTGGATAAACCTCTACCTCGTCGCTGATTTTTGAGCTTTCTCCCTCGAAGAGCACACTGCCGCCGCCAACACTATAAACACGTCTTTTGCCCAGGGGAGTGTCGTTTTTATAGGCTGTAACATCCATTGTGTTAGGGTGAAAATCACAGGGAGATTTTTTATCAAAGACAATTTTACAGGGCACAGGCGCCAGAGTTTCCTCTATAATTCTGTCCGTGCCGTGGCCCTTTCCTGTAAGAGCAAGGGAGCCGAAAAGCACAACCTCAAAGCGGTCCGCCTCGGAAAACTCCTCTTTTATCATTTTAATAGCCTTTTCAGGTCCCATAGTATGAGAGCTGGAAGGACCCCTACCGATTTTATAAAGCTGACGAAGTGATTGCATATAATCCTCCAAAATAAGTTCTAACTATATTTTACTAACAGAAGGTTAAAAAGTCAAGCCTTGTATTTTATTGTTACTGTGTGCTCACGTGCGCTGTTGGCAATTGGTGCAAGGGTCGAAAACAGCTTGTGGCTGCAATAATCTCTCGACTTGCCAAGAAAGATAACGCTTTCCAGCTGTGGCGCCTCAAAGGAATATACATCCTTGTAGCCCGGGCCGTGGCTACCCATAATAATTATATTGGAGTAGAAGCACATCTCATAAGCACGTCTGTCGCCGCTAAGGGCAGAGGCACCAAGATAGGTTATTCTTTTGCCGCAGGATACAAGGCTGAGGGCGGTTGCCTTGGTGTCAGAGCCGTAAAGCCCCTTTTCGTAGCAAAGAGAAAGCTCCATTCCGTTTACGCTTGTGCCGTCCTCGAGTGTATATACGCTTGCACCGTTTTCTGTGGCAAGCTGATAAATCTCTTCACAAGCTCTTTCTTCCTCAATGCCAAGCGGCTCTGCAAGATAAAGATTTTTAATGCCGATTTCGTCAAAAAGCTGACCTAAATATGTGCTGGTATTTTCGTAATAGCAGGTTACTGCATAGCTGTCTATCACCTGATGCCCAAGGTCCCACGCCGTGTATTTCACTTGATGGGCTAAGGAAAAATAGGGTGCGGTTGTCATATCAAAGAAAACCAGCTCATCGTTTGCCTCAATGTACAAAATGTCGTTTCTTGTGTAGCCAAGAGTGCCAACGGTTGCTACATTATCAACTTTCTTTATTTGTGAAAGGGCAGTGCCACTCGCCAAAATCACAGCGCCAATCAACGTAATTATCAGAGATTTGTGGAAAAACTCTCTTTTTACAACAAGCAAAAGCACCATAGAAAGAAAGATTATTCCTGTGCCTGCAAGCTGAATTGGCGTTTTTACTATCAAAATTGTGTTTGGTATATCTGCCGCCCAATCAATTATGCGAAGAAGCAGGTCCGTTACCCAATTTGAAAAATCCGAGAGCAAATCTCCAAGCCACGGCACCTGACAGAATAGAATAAATATTAATGAAAGGTAAATCAGCAGGTTGAAAACAGGCACGAAAATAAGGTTTGCTATGGGAGAAAGAAGGGCGATTTTTCCGAAATCATTACAGAGAATAGGAAGAGTGAAAAATATTATAATCACCGTTGCAATTATTGTAACGACGCCGTGGTAAAGAGGCTTTAGCTTAAATCTCTTCAGTATGCTTGCCTTGCGTGTTAGCCTTGCACCTACAATACAGCCGAGCATGGCAAGAAAGGACAGGCGCAAGGACACAGAGAAGACCGCAAAGGGAGAAAACAGGCAAATTAGCATAACGGAAACGAAAAGATTTGTTATTCTGTCCGGGTCCCCGGCAAATAGCTTTATCATATAATAAAGAATCAGCATAATGCCCGCCCTTAAAATCGAGCTTGAAAATCCGGTCAGCCCAACAAAGAAACCAACTGCGAAAATGATAATAACACCCTGCGCCATTTTCGGCACGGAGAAAAGGTCCAGAAGAAAGGAAATTATAGCAACTAAAATGGTAAGATGCAAGCCGCTAAGGGCGAGAATGTGGGACAAGCCCAAAGTTGAAAAGTCACTAAGAATTTCACTTCTAAGCCCTGACTTGTTTCCCAACAAAAGTGCAGAAAAGAGGGCGGACGTGTCGCTATTTAGGTTATTTTCAAACCTTTGACACAGGCTTTTGTTCAGGTCATAAAAGAAGCCAAAAGGTGCGTTTGGCTCCGTATCCACAGCAATACAGGAAATTGCATCCACAAAATGAACTACGCCATACTCCAAGTAGGGATTATCAACGCTGCGAAAGGAGGAAATTTGTCCGCTTGCCTCAAAATAGCTGCCGTAGCCAAGAGGCTTGCCCTTTGTATACAAAGCCACCTTGAAGGAAGCATCGTTTTGGTCTATACCCTCCAGCTGTACTATGTAAATACTTTTCTCTGTGTCGGATTTTATTACCTGAGTAACGTAGCCTTCCACACTATGAACGTATTCATCCGAGTAGCCTGCCTGATTTTCCAAAGGAGTAAAAACAAAAACAGAAATCAGAGCCGAAACGACAAAAAACGACAAAAGAGGGGTAAGAAAAACTGCAACCTCCTGCAGATTTTTACCTCTTTTCTTGAAAAACAAAATTATGCACACTATAAGTCCGGCAGCGGACAACAAAAGAAATACCAGTTTAGCTACGGTATTTACATAAAAAAGAACAATTAGGGAAGCAAGAAAGCCAAGACAACCAAATGCAAGAGGCCTATGTCCAAAAGCGTTCATAAAATACTATCTCCCTTTACTGTAGCGCTTCTGGAATTATTTTAGCAGATAGAGAAGTGCGTGTCAACCAAAAACACAAATGTCCCGAAAAAAGAACAGTATGCTATTGAAAAGCTGACCCGAATATGGTACAATTGGAATATAAAGGTAAAGGAGCTGTGGCTATGAATATTGAAAATTCCAGAAAAATCAAGCTATTAAAGCTGTGGGAGCTGCTTAAGCGTGATACTGACGAAGAGCATCCTATGAGTACAAACGAGATTATTGATAAGCTGGGGCAAGACGGCATTATGGTGGACAGAAAGATTCTTTACACCGACATCGACCTGCTGATTGAATATGGGTATAGTGTTGAGAAAAAGAGGGGCAGGAGCAACATATATTATGTTGACGACCGTTCCTTTAACCTGCCTGAGATTAGAATCTTGATGGATGCTGTGCAGTCTGCAAGCTTTGTTACCGAAAAGAAAACAGAGGAGCTTCTTTCCAAAATTGCGGAGCTGGCAGGCAGCAAGCGTGGCGAGATGATTAAGCGAAATGTTACTCGCTTTAGCACAATCAAAAGCAAAAACGAAAGCATTTACTACTCGATTATGACCATTGTAGACGCAAGGGCAGAGAACAAAAAGATTGGCTTTTACTATTTCGACTACGATATAAACAGAAGCAAGGTTTTCCGCAAGGAAAAAAACGATTCGACAAAGGACAAATGGTACGTGGTAAACCCTGTGGCGACCATTCTTAACAGGGGTCAATACTATTTGCTTTGCTACGACGACAAGCACAAGAGCCTGACAAACTATCGTGTTGACCGTATGGATAGGGTAAAGGTGCTTGAGGACCAGTATATTACACCAAATAAGGAAATTGAGAAAATGGACCTTGCCACCTACAAGCTTCAGCAAATGAAGATGTATTCGGGAAAGGTGGAAAGGGTAAGCTTTATCGCAGACCCAAGCCTGATTGACGTTATCTTTGACGAATTTGGCGAAAGGGTAAGGGTTACAAAAACAGAAGAAGGGCTTCTTAATTGCACGGTTGAGGTTCAGCTTAGCCCAATGTTTATTGCCTGGGCGTGCTCCTTTGCCGACAAGCTGAAAATTACATTCCCACAAAGGGTGGTTAAAATGACCAAGGAGCATCTTGAAAAGACCTTAGCGCAGTACGTTTGAAAAACAACGCCGAAAACGAAAGACTTGCCATTTCAATTGGCATAATTAAGCAAAAAAAGGAACGGAAAAAGGGTGATGTTCTTAGCGGAGAATTTGAAAATCCCACTGAATGCGAGCATCGCACTTGACCAGTCAAACGCATTAT
The DNA here is from genome assembly GCA_017468115.1 of Clostridia bacterium. Next base: position 23,032 of record JAFUJS010000022.1, read on the forward strand.
GGGCTAAGCCCAAACCCATATACGTGAACCCCCAAAGCTCATACTTTGCTTTGGGGAACCCCTACGCAAGCAGAAAGAGGAAACAAATCGGTTTCATAGCCGAAACGTTTCCTCTTTTTCTGTTGGTTCAATGAAATCGTTGCACAGCAACGATGAAATCTTCACTTCGTTCAGATGAAATCCAAGGACAAGCCCTTGGATGAAATCAAATCCGTCTAAACACAACCCTGCGAAGCAGGATTTCATCGCGAAAGCGATTTCATCCACCAAAGGTGGATTTCACCCGTCGAATAGGGGTTCCCCGAAAAGTCGCAGACTTTTTGGGGGTTCTCGTAGACGGATTTGACTGCGTGTTCTCCGTTAAGGATAACACGCTAACCGTTTCTTTTTTGTTAAAAGCCCAGCCTTGCACTCCTGCCGTGACCGGAGTAAAAGGTTATTTGCGGGTCCAGCTTAAGAAGCCTACGCAGAGAGAGCATAAGCTCCTCGGGGTCGCCATATTTAAAATCCGTCCTGCCGTAGCCGTTTTCAAACAGCACATCTCCTGTGAAAAGCAGCCGTTTATCCTCCTCTAACAGGCATATGCTGCCGGGAGTATGTCCGGGGGTGAGGAGCACCTTGAAGCTTAATTCTCCAACAGAGAGAATGTCCCCCTCTTTTACCGTGGTATAATCGTAATTATAGACACAGGGTGCGCCCAAAAGCAAGGAAACATTAGCCTGGGCGTCGCATAAAACCTTGATTTCGTTCTCGTGGCAAACAACCTTGGCTAAGGGGAAGCTTCTTATGTAATCAGCCATTTTGCAAACGTGGTCGTAGTGTCCGTGGGTCAAAACAATATATTTAACCGTGATGTTCCTTTCCTCTGTAAAGGCAAGAATGTCAGAGATAGGTGCGCCACAGTCAATTATCATACCCTCGTCCTTGTCCCATACAACATATACGTTTGAGGAAAGCTCGCCATTATCAAAGCATTTTATCATATTATCACCTCAGGGCTATATTACCACAACCGAGAGTAAAAATCAAGATATCTAGATTTTTCTTGCAATACGACGGGAAATATGATAAAATACATGTGTTAAAAAGATTAAAGGAGCATAGCTATGAAAAAATTCAGACTATTTTTGCTTTTGCTATCGGTAGCTCTTGTGCTTGTTTCTCTTGTCGCTTGCGACGGTGGCGGTACTGAGCCGTGCACAGCCCATACAGACCTGGACGAAAATGGCACCTGCGATACCTGCGGCGAGGCGATTTGTCAGCACGCCGACGTAAATAATGACAAAATTTGTGACGTTTGCAGAATTACACTTGAGGAGAAAAAGGTTGACGTTACCTTTACTGTATTAGACGAGGCTGGTGCGCCTGTTGAGGGTGCTGAGTTTACGCTTAATCAGGATGATGAGGCGGTGTTTACTCTTACAACCGACGCACAGGGCAAGGCAACCTGTCAGGCGTTGGAGGGCAGATATCTAATCATATTCACATCACTTCCTGAAAACTGGTATTCAAATAACAACTATTCAAATATTACAGTTAGCCAAGGCACAAGCACCTTCCAGCTTGATGCTATCGACAACACACCAAACGGCTCGTTAGAAAAGCCGTATCCAAGTGAGAATGCAGAAACAGGCTTGCCTACTTCCGTTACAATTTCTGCAGGACAAAAAAGCTACTTTTCCACAAAGGGAACCGCAAGATATCTTGTAATTAACAACGCAGGCTTGAAGGTGATTTACAAGAACAGCGACTACCTACCAAGCGCCGATGGAGAAATAAGAGTGCTTATTGATTCCACAGAGGCTACTACAGTTACACTTTTCCAAATTGAAAACACCACAGACAGCGATATTTTGGTAACGCTTGCCTTTGAAACCGTGCCGGGCACACAGGAAAACCCACACGTGGCAGAGCTTGACACCGTATACGAGGAGCAGGTTCTACCTGAGGAAAGCGTTTATTATGAGCTTACTGTAACAAATGATGGCGTTTTGATGGCAAGCTCCGATAGCGAGCTGAACGATATCGGTCTTTACAACAAAACCACCTACGAGCTTGCAAACAGCACAAGAGGCAAAAGGGCTAGCTACATGGTAGTAAAGGCAGGAGATGTTATCAGAGTTTCCATATCAACAACCACCAAAAAATCGGGACTTGGACAGGCAACAGAGAAGGATACAATCAATATGCGCCTCAGTCTGTTTGAGGGCACAGAGCTTGACCCAATTGTAGTTTATGAAAGTGCAACAATCACATTCAAGGCAAATCAAACCTACTACTTCAAGTACGAGGGTCAAAACGGCGACGTGGTTGTTAACTCAAGCGATGTTGAATTTTCACTTGCAGGTCGCCAGACGACAAAGAATGACACAGGCTTGTCAATCTCAACCGGAGATACATTTGCAATTGAAAACAAGTCAGCTACCGCCGGAGATATTATTTTCAACGTAATTTTGCCCGAAGAGGAATAAATTTAAAAAGCAGACTAAAAAATGGTCTGCTTTTTTCTTTCAGCTGTTTACTTTTTGAAAAATTTAATGTATAATTTCATTAGCACAAATAAATTTAATTAGAGGAGTACGTATGGAAATGGTAGCGTTAACCGCCCTTGGAGTGGGTGGCGCAACAGTCATCGGTGCATTAATCGGATTTATATTCAAGGGCTTTTCCCATAAATTTTCCGACATAGTTTTGTCTTTTGCTGCGGGAGTTATGCTGGCTGCGGCTGTTTTTGGATTGATTTTGCCTGCGATTGAGCACGGCGAAAATTACGGTCTAGTGATTACCGTTGTAGGAATATTTGTGGGCGCGGGCTGTATGATGCTGGTGGATAGGCTTGTTCCGCACCTTCACAGACTTGCTGGCGGAGCAGAGGAGCCGCATAGCACAAGTAGACTAAGCAAGGTTTTGCTTTTTGTTATAGCAATCGCTATACATAATTTTCCGGAGGGGGTTGCTGCCGGTGTTGGCTTTGGAACGGGAAATAATACAGAGGCGCTACTAATTGCGGGTGGTATAGCATTACAAAACATACCGGAGGGCATGGTGATAATCGGGCCTATGCTTTCCACAGGGGTTAAACCGGCAAAAACCTTTTTGATAGCCGCCCTTACAGGTCTTATTGAGGTGGTTGGCACATTCGTTGGTTACTTTGCCGTCTCCGTTGCTTCTGCCATTTTACCCTTTGCCCTTGCTTTTGCCGGTGGAACGATGCTTTATGTGATAAGCGATGAAATGATACCTGAAACTCATGCACATGGTAACGAAAAAGGGGCAACTGTAGCCTTACTTGTGGGATTTTGTGTAATGCTCGTTAGTGACACCTTGCTTGGATGATAAAAATTAAGGACCTTGAAAACAGGTCCTTTTTTACGTTTTACAGACACTCCCCCCGATATTTTGAAAGTAAATTGAGCTCAATCAAAAATGAACAAAATGTAAAAAATCAGCATATAGAAAGCGGCTTGGAAAAATTTGTTGACTTTAGTGTGCTAATTTGTTATAATACTAATATTAAATTTTAATTATTGGAGATACTATGAAAATTTTTGAAAGGTTCAAGAATAAGGCTTTCGTGGTATGGATTATCAAGGCTCTCTTGGTGGGCTGTGGAGCAGGCTTTCTTGTTGCAGGCGTACTTTTGCTTCTGAATAAGCTTGAAATAAGCCCCATTGGTGGTGCATTCCCTTGGCTTATAGGCGCTTTGGTGCTTGCTCTTGCTGGTGTCGGTGCATTCTTCTTAATTAAGGTCAACGACAAGGCCTTGGCAAAAACACTTGACAGGCAGTTTGGTCTTCAGGAAAAGGTGCAAACAATGCTTGTTCACAAGGATAGTCAGGGCGCAATATATGAGCTGCAAAGGCAGGATGCAAATTTATCCCTTGAAAACGCAAGGGGCAAGCGTCTGGACCTTAAATGGCTGTGGGTATACATTGTTTGCTTTACTTTAGGATTGGCAATGCTTATTACCTCTCTTATTTTTACTCACGTAAAGGAAGAGGAGCCGCCGAAGCCCGAGGTTCCCTTTGAGCTTGGTCAGCTTCAGGAGGCTGCGCTTAATGAGCTGGTTGCTTACATAGAAGCCTCTACAATGCAGGAGCCATATAAGACAAATGTTAAGGCTGCGGTTGTGGACCTGATTACAGGTCTTAAGCTTTCCAAAACAGAGAAGGAAAGAGATATTTGCCTTGACCTTGCAATCGAAACAATACTTAAGCAGACGGACGACTCCTCGTGTGCGCTTGAGCTGATGACGGAGCTTTGGGCTTGCAATACAGCAACCACAAGGGCTTTAGCCAAGGCGCTTAACTACTATGATTGGCCAAGACTTGACGAGTGGGATAAGTACACAGACACAGCTGCCGACTTCCGTGCCTTGTTTATTTACGTGGCACAAGCAGATACAGAGCCAACCGAGGAGGACAAGGTTAACTTCCTCAAGGCACTTCTCAACGATACATCAATTAAAATCCTTACATCCCTGCCCAAGTCGGGGCTTAGTGAGGAGGACGAGCTTTATTTGATACTCGTAAGGCTGGCAAACGCAAACGAGGTCGATAATGCTCTTGACACAAAGACCTGCGGTCTTTCAACTCTTGCCGAGAATATTGACACTCTTGGTTACACAGAAACGGAAAGATCCCTTGACGACACAATGCTTGCATACAACAGCATAATCTTCAAAGCGCTTTCACAGCACAAGACTAACACCGACACAGGCGAATACGCAATAACAAGAATTTGCGATTTGTTTGGATATACACTACCTAAGCTTGAGCGCCCTGTTCTTATCGAAACCTCGGTTGACTCCGGAGACGATAGCAGCGGTGGCGGTGGTGGCGGCGCCATCGGCGGCGGGACTACCTTTGGTAGCGACGACTTGGTATTTGACCCTAACACAGGCGAATATGTTGAATATGGAACTATCTTGTCCAGGTACTACGCAATAATGTTCGGTAAAACCGAGGCAGGCGTATATACCGAAGAGGAAAAGGCTGCCCTTGAAAAGTATTTCTCAATTTTGCAGGACGGCTTCCCTGAAGAAAATGAAGAATGAGAGGAACAAAGAAATGAGTAATGTTGAAAACCAAGCCCTTGAAATTGAAAGGGTAAAAATGTTTAGTGAAAAGGTACAGAAGGTCAAGGAGGAAATCCGTAAGGACGTTGTTGGACAGGAGGACATTATCAACCACGTAATTATTGCGATTATTGCAGGCGGTAACGTGCTTCTTGAGGGCGTGCCGGGCGTTGGTAAAACCCGTCTTGTTCGTTCCCTTGGCAGAGTTTTGGGCTTGCCATTTTCCAGAATCCAGTTTACCCCTGACCTTATGCCATCTGACGTTACAGGTACAAACGTAATTGAAAAGGACGAGAACGGCAGACTTAACACCAAGTTTAATCCGGGTCCAATCTTTGCAAATCTTGTTTTGGCTGACGAAATTAACCGTGCAACTCCAAAGACCCAGTCCGCTATGCTTGAGGTAATGCAGGAGCACAAGGTTACAATCGCAAAGCAGACCTATGAAATTAAGGAGCCATTCTTTGTTCTTGCAACAGAGAACCCAATTGAGCAGGACGGTACATATCCACTTCCCGAGGCGCAGATGGACCGCTTTATGTTCAAGCTTATCGTTAAGTTCCCTGCAAAGAGCGAGCTTGCCGATATTGTAAGAATGACACAGAAGACAATGCTTGAAACTGCTGATACAGTAGTTGACGGCGACATTATTCTTGAAATGAGAAGGCTTGCATCAACCGTTCCCGTAATTGACGAGGTGCTTGATTATGCAACCGACCTTGTATCAAATACTCATCCGGAGCTTGACGATAGCTGTGCTGTAACAAAGAAGTACGTAAAATATGGTGCATCTCCACGTGCTGCACAGGGTCTTATTACCGCTGCAAAGGTAAGAGCGCTTATGGAGGGCAGATACAATGTTGCCCTTGACGATATTGATGCTCTTGCACCATCGGTTCTCAGACACAGAATTAAGGTTAACTATACAGCAGTAAACGAAAAGCTTACAGTTGACAACGTAATTTCAATGATTATAAAGGAAACTAGAAAAGGTCGCTAACCGATGAAAAACATAGTAATAGATGAAGCGCTTCTTGCTGAAATAGAGGCTCTGCAAACATTACTTGAAAACAATATTGCCGGTATGTTCGGTGGAAACCACAAGGCAAAGACCTTTGGCTCCTCCTGTGAATTTTCTGATTATCGTGATTACCAAGCAGGCGACGATATTTCAAAGATTGACTGGAACGTTTATGCAAGATTTGACAAGCTTTACCAAAAGCTTTATCTTGACGAAAGACAAATGCACACAAGGATTTACATTGACGCAAGCCGTTCTATGGCTCATGCCGATGAGGAAAAGGCAATTCAAGCAGTAAGGCTTGCTGCCACCTTTGCATATCTTTCCATAAACGAGATGGACAAGGTTTCCATATACGCAATTCATGGAAATGTGATAGATGAGGTTATTTCCGGTATGGTAGGTAAGGATGCATTCCTTAGCTCCATTAACAGACTTAACGAGATTGAATTTGATGGCGACGCTAGAATTAGCGAGGCTATTGTGCCATCCCGTGTTGGTATGGGAGACGGCTACTCAATCCTCATTTCCGACTTTTTGACTGATGACAATTACGAGCAGGCAATAGACAGGTTTGCCGAGCAGAAAAGAGATATGCTTTGTGTTCAGGTTCTTTCAAGAGATGAGATAAATCCTCAGATAAGAGGAAAAATGCATCTTTTCGACTCTGAAAACCAAGCAAACTTTTTCCGTAAGAAAATAGATAAAGACCGTGTTAATGCATACAAGGAAGCCCTTAAGTATGTAACTAACAGGACAAAGGAATATTGCGAAGCACGTGGTGGAAGATACCTTATGGTTCCTGCCTATCGTGGTCTTTTTGACGTGTTCTTCGGCGATATGACAGATTTGGGGGTACTGAAATGAGATTTATGTTCCCCTTAGGATTACTTGGACTTATTGGCATTCCGGTAATCATCATAATTTACATTATTCAAAGCCAATTTACAGAGCAAACCGTAAACTCAAACTACCTATGGCATCTTAGCGACAGGTTCTTGAAGCGTAAAAACCCACTTAGCGGTATAACAGGCCTTATCAGCCTTATTTTACAGCTTCTTATGGTTCTTGTTGTGTCCTTGGCGGTTGCCCATCCTATAATCACTCTCCCAAATGCCGCAAACGACTATTGCTTTGTGCTTGATGCATCAGGCAGTATGAACATGCAGGAGGGCGAAAAGACCCGCTTTGAGTGGGCGCAGGACGAAATTGCAGGTGTTATCGATGGCACCAGCGGCGGCAGCTCCTATACACTTGTTATGGTTTCCGACGAAACAGTAAAGGTGTTTGAAAACGTAAAGGACAAAAAGTCCGCTAAGGAAATGCTTTATCAGGTAAATGCATCACATACCACAGCTGAAAAGGCAAGCCTTCTTTCAACTGCACAGGGTGCCTTTGATGCAAATACAGCAGCCCTTGTCTACCTTGTAACCGACAAGAGCTATGAAACCCACGAGAATATTGAGCTTATTGATGTGGGCAACGACAGTGCTGAAAACTATTCCATCTCTCAGGTTGAATATTCCCATACAGGCGGAAAGCTAAAGGTTGATGGCGTGGTTATTTCCCACATAAGCGACGCAACCCTTAATGTATCAATCTATCTTGAAGACACCCTTGTTACCACAAAGGAGTTCAGCGTAAAGGGCGGAGAGGAAGCACCTATTTCCATAGAGTGCCCGTGCCCAAGCCTGAAGAGCTTTGAGATTAAGATTGAAAATGAAGACGGCTATATGGACGACAACCGCCAAATCAGGTACAATCCTAAGAGCGATAAGTCTTATAGTGTGCTAATTGTAAGTAAATCAGGCTTCTTCCTTGAGGCTGTTATTGACTCCCTGGTTGACTCTGAAATCAGGGTGGTTTCTCCCGCTGTTTACGAGGATATAAACGAGGAATACGGTCTTTATATCTTTGACGGCTACACACCAAGCACCCTGCCAAACGGGGCAGTATGGCTTATTGGCTCCGACAAGAGCATTGAAAACTCCGGCTTTGGCGTAAGAGGTAAGGTGGAGATTCCAAATGGCGGCACCATTGACAAGTCAAAGTCCACCGCATCCAGCGTAAGAAAGCTTCTTGAGGGCGTTGGAGACAGCGATATTTACATCACCGACTATGTAAAATACAGCGGTATGTATCTAAGCTTCTACACCCTCTATTCCTACAACTCAAATCCACTTGTTTTTGCAGGCTCCAACGGTCTTGGTAACAGACAGGTTGTATTCGGCTTCAGCCTTAACAGGTCCGATATTGCCCTTACAACAGACTTTGTTATTCTTATGCGTAACCTGCTTGAATACTCCTTCCCGGACGTTATAGATGAAACAAGCTATACCGTTGGCGAGGACGCAATTGTTAACATAGTTTCAAATGTAACCAACCTGAAGGCTACATCCCCGTCAGGCAAGGATATCTTCCTTGATACCTCCGGCACTATGGCAACAATAAAGCTTGACGAGGTAGGCACCTATGAAATAGGTATGTCCCTCTCAGGCGAGGAAGCTACAAGATATATCTACTCGGGCGCACACCCTGAGGAGAGCAAGCCCACAGTACAGGAGCAGGATTTCTCCCTGTCCGGTGAGCGAACATATGCAAGCATAGATGGAGAATTTGACCCTATAATTGTCCTGTTTGTTATCTTGCTTGTGCTATTCCTGGCAGATTGGGGGGTATATTGCTATGACAAATATCAGCTTCGATAATCCCTACCTGCTTCTTCTGGTTATTCCGTTGGCTCTTTGTGTGCTTTTGCCATTCTTCATAATCAGAAACAAGGACAACAGGGCAGTTACCTGGACTGTTTCCGTTGTAACACATATCGTAATAATCGTTCTTGTTGCGCTTGCTGTGGCAGGTCTTGCCTCAACCAGCGTTTTGACAAAGACAACAATCTATGTTGTTGCCGACGTTTCATACTCGTCAAGCGAAAATCTTGACAAGATTGATGAGCACATTAAGGAAATTGAGGAAAATCTACCTGTAAACACCAACCTTGGTATTGTTTGCTTTGGTAGAAACTGCTCAATTATTACCTCTCCCGGCAGAGTTGTAAACAGCGTTAAGGACGCAAAGGTTGATATAAGCTCCACTGACATTGTGGGGGCCCTTAACTTTACAGAGGCTTTGTTTGATGGCGAGGCGTTGAAGCGTATCATCCTTATTACAGATGGTAACGATACTGCAAACAACTCCACAGGCTCCCTTGCTTCAACCGTTGAGCGCCTTACCGAAAACGGCGTAAGGATTGATGCAATCTTCCTTGATAACTCCGTTAAGGAGGGTGAGGTAGAGGTTCAGCTTATGGAAACCGAGCAGTGCGAGTCTACCTATGTTGGCAGCAAAAATGACGCAAAATTCTTAGTTCAGGCATCAAAGGATACCGAGATTATGCTTGAGCTGTACAGACGCCCAAGGGTTGAGACAGAAGAGGGTGCTGAGCCGGTAGAGTTTGAAAGATACAGCTATACCGTTTTCAGGGCAGATGCGGGTCTTAACACAGTTACAATGGCGCTCCCAACCGAGGAGGGCACCTTTGAATATCAGGTTAAGATTATAGCCGAGGGCGACCTTTCGGAGCATAACAACACACGCTCCTTCTCACAGGAAATTGCAGGTAAGCAAAAAATCCTTCTTATCACAGGACTTAGCTCTGAGGTTGACCTTATCACATCACTTTATGGCGACAAGGCAGAGGTCAGCTCATATGTAGTTAACGCCTCAAGCGATAAAGCACCGTTTATGATTGAGGAGCTTGCCCTTTACGACGAAATAGTCCTTTCCAATGTAGATATAAGAAACATAAGAAACTCCAATGCCTTTATCGACTCCCTTGATATGGTTGTTTCCCAGTACGGAAAGAGCCTTATTACAATGGGCAACCTTGGAATACAGGACAACAGAGACGACCCAACCTTTGTTAAGTTTGCCGAGCTTTTGCCTGTAAACTACGGTAGCGCCAATAGGGCAGGAAGGTTCTATACCATTGTCCTTGACGTTTCCCACAGTATGTTTATGGCATCGAAGTTTTCAACTGCAAAAAGCTCTGCAATCAACTTGCTTTCCGTTCTTGACGACGAGGATTATGTAAGCGTAGTAATCTTCTCGGGCGAGATAGATGTTTTACAGCCAAAGCCGGTTAAGGAATGTAAGGAGGATTACATTAACAGAATCAACAGCCTTACAACAGAGCACGGCACAGACCTTGGTCTTGCTCTTGACGATGCCCTTAACAGAATTGTTGACTTAAAGTACGAGGAAAACCACGTAATGATTATTTCCGACGGCTTTAGCTTTACAAACGAGTATGATGCTGTAAAGATTGCAGGCGACCTTTATAAGCAGGGCGCAACCGTTTCCGCAATCAACACCTACTTCCCGGCTGACGGAGACGGCGGTAGCCTGGTGCTTAAGAGAGTTGTAGATGCCGGAGAGGGTGGAAACTACTACGAAATCAGACGTCCCGAGGATGTTTATGATGCAGTTTTCGGTACAATAGCAGAGGACATTGCCGATGCGGTTATCGAAAAGGAGGGCACAGTAAACATCTCCAAATACGACGACGAAATGGCACAGGGCTTCTTTGAATTTCCAAACGTGTCAAAGTACATCGTTTCCCTTGAAAAGTATGATGCAACCTTAGCACTTACCGTAACCTACAAGAGAGATAATGAGTCCCAGCAGACAATTCCGCTTTACGCATACAGAATGCACGGAAACGGCAAGGTTTCCACCTTTACAAGTAGCTTAAGCGGTGTTTGGACAAGACAATGGGACGACGACACAAAGAGCAAATTTGTTTCAAATATGCTTGTTAGCAGTACGCCTGCAAAGAGGGTAGACCATCCGTTTACTCTTGAGGTAAAATACGACGAGTTCAATGCGACCATTGACTTAATACCCAGCGTATTAAATCCGCTTGCAACCACAACTCTTCGCATCACAACCCCCGATGGCAGAACTGTTACAAGAAGTCTTTCCTTTGATTCAAAGAAATTCTCATACGCAATGACAACCAATATGGTTGGCACCTATTGGATTGAGGCAACATATGGCTACGACGACAAGACATATGTAACCACCACATCCTTTGATATCCCTTATCTGCCGGAATATAACGCATTTGCAACCTTTGACAGGTTTACTCTTTATGAGTTTATGCGTGATAATGGCGAGGTGGCGGTTGACGGGCTTCCGAATATGGAAAACAACAAGGACAACCTGACAACCTACAAGGTTAGCTACACAATTCCATTGCTCTTTGCAGCAATTGTGCTGTTTGTAGCCGATGTATTTGTAAGAAAGCTAAGAATCAAGAAAAAATCTCAATTAAAAAGATAACCAAGGAAGGGAGCAAAAATGAAAAACCTTAAGAAAATTATTTCATTTCTTCTCGTTGCCATAATGCTTTTTTCCATGGTTGCTTGTAATGGAGAATATAATTATGGCAATACCCCCGGCGGTAGTGGCAACGGGGGCGGCACCGAGGGAGAGGGCGGCTTTGTTCCGCCTGTTATGAACGACGACCCAACCGACGACTTTACCGTTACCCTTATGGCAAACGGCGTTTCCTATAAGCCAAGAATGGAAATGTTCGCTTATTGGAGCGACGGCTTTAGCGTGCACACGGCAAAGTTTGACGATAAGGGCGTTGCAAGAATAGACGGTCTTGACGGAGACTATCGCGTAACTCTTTCCGATATTCCAAACGAGTACGCCTATGACCCCAACAACAATATTGCCACCAACGACGACAGAAACATAGTAATAAATATGTACACCCTTACCCAGCTTGGCGGTACAGGCTCAGGCATTTATGATTGCATTACCTTCAGAGAAACAGGCGTTTACTGTGCTGTAATTGACAGCCCCGAGGATGCGATTTACTTCGAGTATGCACCAAGCGGTATGGGCACATATACTATTGAAAGCTGGATTGACATAACCGCCGACAACGTAAACCCATATATTGAGGTTTATGGCGGACACACACAGTTCAAGTATTTGATTGGCGAAACTAATGACGGCGGCGCTATGGGTAGCTATACTATCAACTTTGTTCACACAGTAAGCATAGCAAAGGAGAACATAAGCGGCGGCGGACAGGCGACCTACACCTTTGCGATAAAGGCAGACGTTAAAAACAACAAATACCCTGTAACTATTGTGTTTGCTGTTAAGCGTGATGGCGACTTTGAGCTTCAGCGTCCCGATAACGGAGGCGGCACCTCAAAGGGAACAAAAATCCCCGAGCACGATTTTTCCGACTTCGACAAGGCGGCACACGAGTACGATGATACCTACGTAATCAAAAATCCGGACTACCAGCTAACTGCCGGCTCCAACACCTACGTGTTTGACGAAAAAAGGTTCAAGCTGTGGAAAAAGGACGAGGGCGGAGATGATTTCTACCACGTCTACGACAAGGAAAAGTATGCAGATACCGATGGCTACGGACCTATTCTTTACGGCTACATAACAGCGCCAACCCGCTTTATTGACGTTGCCTTCAACAGAATAGAGTACAATGCCTCAGGCGAGGTTATCAATAACGCCTTAAACGCAGGCGGCTATAACCACAAGCACTTTATCGAGGGCTTTAGCGCCCTTGCTACCTTTGGTAACATTAACGGTGGCTCCTACTACTGCGTAAATGATTGCCCCTGCCACGATGCAAATGTATCGGTAGAGGGCTGGGCTTGCACAGATGAATGCACCGACTGTAAGACAGAATGCAGAAGATGCCCAGAGGAGCTAATGGACTTTGAGGGCTATCAGTTCTACGCAAACTCTGACGGTCTTGTGCCTGTTACACAGGAGCTAAGGGAATTCTTCCAATACTACTGCACCAAGGAGACCTTCTTCTACGACGGTACAGGTAGATATGAAAGGGAGCCTATTGATGGCATCAGCTATCAATCCGTGGGCGAGTCAGGCTGGCTTTTTGCCTGTGCATACTACGACAAAAAATAAAAAATCGCCTTGAGTGGTCCTTCACTCAAGGCAATTTTTTGTTATTAAACAAAAATTTACAAAATATTTATAATATTATTTATATTAATGTGTTGAAATTGTGAAAATTGTGTGATATAATGGCTTCATAGTTTTACCTTTTTATATTATATTATACTTTTTTATAGGTAATACTAAAATTTAATTTTGTTTTACTTAAACAAAATATTTAAGGAGGGCTCTTAAAATGAAAAGAGTATTAGTTGCACTTCTTTGCGTGCTTTTCGTTCTTTGCGGCGTTTTGGTTGCATGTGACGATGGCGGCGAGGGTGCGCACGTTCATACCTACAAGACCACCTGGACTAAGGACGTTAGTGGTCACTGGTATGATCCAACTTGTGAATGTGTGGATGCACCAAAGGTAGTGCTTAACCACTCAGACGCAAACAATGATGGTGCATGTGATGTATGTACCTACACAGACCACGAACATACTTATTCCGAGACCTACACAGCTGACTGTACAAACCACTGGTTTGCAGCAGACTGCGGACACGTAGTTCCGGGCGTTCAGATTGAGGCGCATGCTGATGGCGATGGCGACGGCATTTGCGACGACTGTAAGTATGTTATCGAGGACCTTCACAACCACATCTATGCAACAGAGTGGACAAATGACGGTGAATATCACTGGCATGCTGCTCTTTGTGAGCATCAGGTAGAGGTTGCTGACAAGGCTGCACACAACCTTAACGACGCAGGCTTCTGCACAGTTTGTGATGCTCAGATTGTTGAAATTGACGAAACTGACATTGTTGCAGTTTTGAAGGCAGCAATCGCTAACAACTACAAAATCGTTACAGGTGACATTAAGCATGATCAAATCGTGTATAATGGTGTTGGAGAGGCCGGCACTCCTAATCAAGCAACAGATGGTGTTTACTTCGTTCTTGGTAACGACCAGTCCTATGTATTTATGAAGGACTACAACGCTTCCGGCACACTTACCGGTGGTGAGCAGCAATGGTTTGAGAAGATTGGCGAGGAAATCTTCGGCGTTAAGATGGACGTTAATGCTTACACTCTTGACAGAGTTGATGGTGTTCCGGCTAAGCTAAACGGCTACAACTATATGCCTGGCGACATCCTTATGGCAGGCTATGAGGACACAAGTACACTTGCTCAAACACTTTACAATTTCTATGACCGTATGGTAAATGGTAAGAATGTAAGTGGCGCTACAACTAACTACGATGCTAAAACAGGCAAGTACTCCTTCTCATACACAGCATATGATGTAAATGAATATACATCTGGCGGTGTTGTTTATGACCGTTCAATTTTCCTTTACGAGGTAGAGGTTGAGTTCACAATGAACGCTGACCTTATTATCGAAACCGCTAACTTCCAGAGCAAGCAGTATGCTTATACAAACGGTGGCGAAACAGAAAACGACCTCGCTTACAATGAGGAAACAGGAGAGGTTACAAAGACTGCATCTGCAAACCCAACATATTATGCATATGAAGTATTCCAAACATCAGGTGAGAGAACCTTTACAACTCCTTATCCAAAGGCTTCCTTAATTCCTGTAGGCTTTAACTTCTATCATGTTGAGACACATGAGTTTGTAACTCAAACCGACTGGAGAATTTATGAAGAATCGCTTGTTGGCGATACACTTTCAATCCCATCAGGCACATATACATACTTCCACCTTGATGACCCAATCCCAACCACAGCAAGCTTTAACTTCGTTGACACAAGCGACTTTACATTTACATTTGTAAATAACAATCCGGATTCCACAGCACGTGCTTGGTATATGGACCCCGGTTCTACAGATGCAATGCTCAACACATACTCAGGCAACATCGGTTGTCTCAAACTCTTACTTAGAGACCCTGGATCATATACTGTAACTATTAAGCTTGGTAACATTACAAAGGTATTTACTCTAACCGTTGAGGGAGAGCCAAAGGCTGAAATCTCTGCAACAGAGGATAGCATCAGCGTTCTTCTTTCAGACTTTTACACATACGAAAATGAAGACCAAAGCTACACCTTTACAGCTACCGAGGAGGGTAACTACACCTTCACAATCCCTGCTGGTCTTGGTGTAAGAGTTGATGGTGAGGTTGAGCCAAGGGTTGACCTTTACGCTCTTAACGGCGGTGCCTTCACAGTAGGTCTTAATGCAGGCGAAAGCGTTAAGCTTTACTTCGCAACCCACGACGCAACAAAGTACACAGCAACAATCAGCTTTGAGGCTGCAGACATTCCTGACCCGGAAATTGGCGGCGGCGACACTCCAACAATCCCTGAAACAGCGCTCCAGTACTCAACAGATGAAGGATCTTTCGCTGTTAACTCCACAAATGCTGCACCCGGTGCATTTACCTACACAGCAGCAGCTGATGCAACACTTACAGTAAAGTATGCTCTTGTTATGGGCGCTGCCGGTGATACAGTATCTTACTCTATCAATGGCGGTACAGCA
>JAFUJS010000023.1 GCA_017468115.1 Clostridia bacterium
AAGGAAAGAAATATGTTGCTAACGCTCAGCTTATCGATTCTACAAAGCTTTACGATCCAGCTGAGGCTATGGAGCTTGTTTGCAAGACAGCTACTGCTAAGTTTGATGAAACCGTTGAGGTTCACGTTCGTCTCGGTGTTGACTCCCGTCACGCTGACCAACAGGTAAGAGGCGCTGTTGTTCTCCCACATGGTACAGGTAAGAAGGTTCGTACACTTGTATTCGCTCGTGGCGACAAGGCTAAGGCTGCTGAGGACGCCGGTGCTGATTATGTTGGTGCTGAGGACTATGTTGAAAAGATTACTAAGGAAAACTGGTTTGAGTTTGACGTAGTTATTGCTACACCTGATATGATGGGTGTTATCGGTCGTCTCGGTAAGGTTCTTGGTCCTAAGGGACTTATGCCTAACCCAAAGGCTGGTACTGTTACAATGGATACTGCTAAGGCTGTTACAGAGGCTAAGGCCGGTAAGATTGAGTACCGTCTTGACAAGACAAACATTATCCACTGCCCTATCGGTAAGGCTTCCTTCGGTATGGAGAAGCTTGGCGAAAACTTTGCTACCTTGCTTGGCGCTATCGTTAAGGCTAAGCCAGCTGCTGCAAAGGGTCAGTACATTAAGAGCTGTACAGTAGCTTCTACAATGGGCCCTGGTATCAAGGTTAACAGCGCAAAGATTGACTAATTTATAGTAAATTACTCCTCGGATTTTCCGAGGAGTTTTTTTATCTTGTTTTTTTCTATTCTCTGTTATATAATAAATGTAGGAACGCCTTGCGAGGCATATTTGAAGGGTGGTGTTAAATTGAAGCGTGCTTGTTTATTTATATGTCTAATTACACTATTATTGGTTTTTTGCGCATGCTCCACTACTGTTACAAATACGATTAAGGCTGAGTATGTTGCCGCCGAGGGTGGGCATATTAGCGGAGAATCAACCCAAAGTGTTCAGGTTGAACAGGGACTTTCTCACACCTTTAGTCAGGTTAGTGCTGTTGCAAATAAGGGCTATACCTTTGCCGGCTGGGATGATGGATGCACAGAGGCTAGCCGTACAGACACCTTGAGTGAAAGCAAGACCTTTACTGCTCTTTTTAATAAAATTCCACCTATTGTTGCCGAATATATAGCAACGCCCGGTGGGTCTATTATAGGAAAAGCAACTCAGGAAGTTGTTTCGGAAAACGGTCAGGCTGTTTCCTTTGAAATGGTTATTGCGAAGCCTGATGACGGCTATATTTTCCTTGGCTGGAGCGACGGCTCAACAGAGCTTGCACGCAAGGACACCCTTAGCGAAAGCAAAACCTTTACTGCTGTATTTAAGCTTGACACCTCGGTTAGTATAAATTACTACACGTCAGAGGGTGGCTATATTGAAGGAAACGATGAGCAGATAAATGAGGATGGTGCATTTACAAGTACACAAATTAAAGCTGTGGCGAAGGAAGGCTATCGCTTTACCGGTTGGGATGACGGTGTTACAACACCTGAAAGAAGTGATTTTGCAGAGAAAAGCAAAACCTTTGTTGCTTATTTTATAAAGGTACATAATATTACCTTCTCCTGTAACACAATGTGCGGCACAATTGAGGGCGATCTTAGTCAGACGCTTGATGACGGGCTGCCCATCACTCCTATTGTGGCAACGGCTGAATTTGGTTACAAATTTCTTGGTTGGTCTAATGGTATTAAGGATTCAACACTTAATATGAGGGCTAATAGCAGCGGAAATATTGAGGCGATTTTTGTGCCTGAGGGACTTTCTGTGCCTGCTCTTTCCATTAATACCGTGGATTATACAGATATAACCTCCAGAGAGGAATATCTTGATTGCTTTGTCAGTCTTACCAACTATGAAAACGAGTTTGAAGATATTTCCGCAAGAATCCGTGGTAGAGGCAACTCCTCTTGGGAGTACGACAAGCGACCATATAAGCTAAAGTTTGATACACGTGTTGATATGTTTGGTAACGGCGCCGCGAAGGACTGGACACTTATTGCCAACCATTGCGATTTGAGCCTTTCCAGAAACTATCTGGCGCAGTCTGTGGCTTCTCTGTTTGATTCTATTAACTGCACTACCTCGGTTCAGTTTGTGGAGCTATACCTGAACTATGAGTACATTGGAGTTTATCTCCTATGCGAGCAAATTGAGGTACAGGAAACAAGAGTCAACATTGACGATGATTTGAGCAAGGTTGACACAGGTTATCTTTTTGAGATGGATGCCCGTGGAGATGGCTATACCTTCTTTGCCGGTCAAAAGTGCTATGTTATAAAATCTCCCGATACAGACGACCCTACATTTACTACTGAACATAAGAATTTTATTAGAGATTATGTCAATAGCTGCCTCACGGCTGTAAATAGCGACGATTATACACTGGTTACAGAGCTTATGGATGTTGAAAGCTTTGCTGAGGCGTATGTGGTTTTTGAGCTATTTAACTGTGTTGACGTTGGATATTCCAGCTTCTTTATGTATAAGGATGCGGGTGGAAAGCTTTGTGCAGGTCCTGTTTGGGACTTTGACAGAAGCCTTGGCATAGTAGGACACAGCTCCGGTGCTAAAAATTATGACACTCTTTGGGCAAAGGAGCAAAACCCTTGGTTCAATGCTCTACTTACCCACGAGGGATTTGTTGAGCTGGTGAGCCAAAAGATACTCCAGTATAAGGATGCTATTCTTGAAAAGCTTGACGAGTGCTACACCTACCTTTATGCCAACAGAGATAGCTTTGATAGAAACTTTGTGCGTTGGGAAATTCTTGGCACCTTTGTTTGGCCAAACGACGACGAGCTTACAGCTCTTGATACCTGGGATGCGCAGGTTGAATACACAAGGGAATATCTGAAAAACAGCCTTAACTACCTGCTTTCCATTTACGGATAAAGAAAAAGACCTCTTTCGAGGTCTTTTTTATATGCATTTAGCGAGGAGTGCACCACAGGTAAAACAAAAAAGACCTCCAAACGGAAGTCTTTTTGTATACTGTAAAAGTAATTATCTGCGACTCGCCTTCGGCTCCCTGCATAAATTCCTCCTAGCCAATCGCACTTCGCTCTGCTCGTGTTCTTGGGGAGTTATTTATCTTTGCTCGCAAGATATAAAACAAAAAACCTCCGAAATATCGGAGGTTTTTTGTTTTATCTCTTGCTGAACTGTGGTGCACGACGAGCAGCCTTGAGACCATACTTCTTTCTTTCCTTCATACGTGGGTCACGTGTGAGGAAGCCGGCAGCCTTGAGGGCGCCTCTGTATGTTTCGTCAGCTACGAGGAGTGCTCTTGCAATGCCGTGACGGATTGCGCCAGCCTGACCTGAGATACCACCACCAACAACATTAGCAACAATGTCGTACTTACCGATTGTTTCGGTAACCTCGAGTGGTTGGTTTACGATGAGCTTAAGTGTTTCAAGACCAAAGTATTGGTCGATGTCCTTACCGTTGATAGTAATTGCACCTGTACCTGGATAAAGACGAACACGAGCTACAGATTTCTTTCTTCTACCTGTTCCGTAGAAATATGGTTTAGCACTTGTATACATTTTCTTCTATCCTTTCCAAGTTTATTTTACTTCAACTGCAATAGGTGTTTGAGCCTGTTGGTTGTGGTTAGCGCCAGCGTATACCTTAAGTCTTGTAAGGGACTTAGCGCCGATTGAGTTGTGTGGAAGCATACCCTTTACAGCAAGCTCCATAGCGAGCTCCGGACGGGTAGCCATAAGTGTCTTGTACTGTACTTCCTTAAGACCGCCGATGTAGCCGGAGTGTCTTCTGTAGTACTTCTGCTCAAGCTTCTTACCTGTAAGAATAGCCTTTGAAGCATTGATGATAATAACGAATTCACCACAGTCTGCATGAGGTGTGAATTCCGGACGGTGCTTACCTCTCAAAATGTTAGCAGCAGCAACAGCTGTCTTACCAAGAGGTCTGTTTGCAGCATCGATAACATACCATTTGCGCTCAATGGTGTTGTTAGCCATAAATGTTGACATTTTTGTTTCCTCCAATAGATTAAGATGGGCATATGCCCTTGTTTTATTGCTTGATTATTATAGCATTAGTTTAATTTAATGTCAACACTTTTTTTGAGAAAAATTAAAAAGTTTGGCAAATGCTCGTTTTTTCTCTTGTTTTCTCGTTTTTTCTCTTGATTTCTCAATAATTATTTTACAAAAAAAGAGCCGTTTTTCGGCTCCTTTTTAATTATTTCTTTTGTGGTTTAATTGACTTTATGCCGTTTTCGGTAATCATAATATCGCAATGCTTATCATACTTGCCTCGTGGCAGAGTCGGCAGTATAAGATTGCTATATACAATTCCTATGGTGGAGCCAAGAAAGCCGTTCATGAACTTGTCGTAATAGCCCTTGCCATAGCCAAGTCGATAGCCATATACATCAAAGGCAAGCCCCGGCACGTAGCAAACTGCCACACCCGGAGTTGTCTCGGGGTCGTATACCGGTGCATCCTCACTTGGCTCTCTTATGCCGTAGGCGCAGGGAGCAAGCTCATCTAAGGAGTCTACGAAATGAAATTTCATAGTCCTTTCCTCAACGTTACATTTTGGGAAGGCAACTCGCTTTCCCTTCTGTCTTGCCAGCTCAAAGATTGGCAAAATATCAATTTCAGATTTGATTGGCGCATATAGTAGGATAATTTCTGCGTGCCTAAAGCTGATTAATGAAGCTATGGTGTCGCAAATTTTTTTATCCTTAATCCTTCTTTCCTCGGGTGTCATGGCATTGCGTATATCAGAGCAGTCTTTTCTTATAGCATCCTTTTCTCTTTTTATCGGTGTCATGGCGCATTCCTTCCTTTTAATATAAAACGGATTTTTTTAGATTTTCGCGCATTTCCTTGCCACAAAGAGCCTCGATTATTTCAAGTGTAAAGTCGTGTGCCTTGCCCATTGCACAGCCTGTTATGATATTGCCATCACGCACAACTCCTGTGGTGATTTTAGCGCCCAAAAGCTCCTTTTCAAAGCCCGGGTAGCAGGTTGCATTCTTACCCTGTAAAAGTCCTCTTTTACCAAGTATACAGGGGGCTGCACATATTGCAGAAATAAGCTTGTCCTCTTTTGTAGCTCTTTCTATAAAGTAATCAACGGTTTTGCTGTTGTCAAGGTTTTTGGAGCCCGGCATACCCCCCGGCAAAATAATCATATCAAAGGGTGCGCCCTTATCAAGCTCCTCTTCGGTTATATCACACTCCACCCTTATTCCGTGGGAGCCGCAAATAACCTTACCGCCTATGCCGACGGTTTTAGCGTCAACCCCTGCACGTCTTAAAAAATCCAAGGGGCAAAGTGCCTCAATCTCCTCAAAGCCTTCAGCCAAAAACATATAAACCATAATCACATTTCCTCTACTATTTGCTTAATTTCCTCGAAAATGTCCTCACGGGTGCGGATTTCGTTTCCTTTGTAGCATTTTATTCTGCTCCAGCCCAGATTCTCACAGGAATAAAGGGCGGCATCGTAGCATTTTTCCATATATGCTCTATCCAGCTCGTGAATGTCCATTTTTTGACCTGTTTCCTGACTCCTCTTAGCAACAAGGGACAAGGAAAGATGAGGTGGTAATTCAAGATACAAAATCAGCTCCGGCTCGGGTAAGCCAAGCTTTGAAAACTCAAAATCCCAAAGCCAATGAAGGAAGCCATCCCATTCTCCCTCAGGCAGCTTGGAAAGCTGATGAACTGCGTTTGCGCTTGAATATCTGTTAGCTATAACATAGGTGTTCGGGTCCTCAATGTCCTTTTTCCAGTCTGTTACATAGCTTATGTATCTGTCAGAGGCAAAAAACATTGATGCAGCATATGCATTTGTGTCGGAGGGCTTATTGCCAAGCTTGCCCTCAAGGTACATTTTTACAAAGGCAGAGCTTTCATTTTCGTACATTGGGAAGGACAAAACCCTTACCCTTTTGCCTTGCTCTCTTAGGTACTGAACAAGCTTTTCGCTTTGTGTACCCTTTCCTGAGCCGTCAAGCCCATCAATTGCTATAAATTTTCCCATAAATTCTCCAATTTTAAGAGGGCAAGGCTACCTTAATAGTAGCCCTGCTTCTCTAGTCTGTGTCGTCAGTACGCCTCATCATAAGCTCACGGAAATCCTCCTTGGAAAGGAGAACATCACGGGGCTTGGAGCCGTTTGCCTCGCCAATATAGCCGCATTCCTCCATTTGGTCGATAATGCGGGCAGCACGCTGGAAGCCCAGCCTTAGCTTACGCTGTAGGAAGGATGATGAGATTTTACCCATTTCTGTGGCAAGCTCCAGGGCATTATAGAACTCGGGGTCAAATCCGCCGTCATCTGCGTCGGGATTTTGTGTACCCT
The DNA here is from genome assembly GCA_017468115.1 of Clostridia bacterium. The sequence continues at coordinate 6,348 of JAFUJS010000023.1, forward strand.
CATCCTCGTTAAAGCCCTTCTCGCTCTTTGCAAGCTTTGCTGCGTTATTGTCGATTTGGTGCATAACCTCCTCGTCGTATTCAGCAGGGGCAGTTTCCTTCCAGAAATCAATTACATTTTGAATTTCAGACGCCTTTACAAAGGAGCCCTGTACACGGGCAGGTCTTAGTGCGCCTACAATCTTAACAAGCATATCTCCACGGCTGACAAGCTTATCAGCGCCAACCTCGTCAAGAATGGTTCTTGAGTCAACCTGTGATGGCACTCTGAATGCGATACGTGAAGGAATGTTACTTTTGATAAGACCTGTAATAACGTCAACAGATGGACGCTGTGTACCGATGATAATGTGAATACCTGCGGCACGTGCCTTCTGAGTAAGTCTTGTTATATGTCCCTCGATGTCGGGAACAGCCATTTTAAGGTCCGCAAGCTCATCAATAACGATAAGAATGCGGTACATTTTGTCAGCCGGATAGCCCTCGTCAACCTTCTCGTTGAACTCGTGCAGGTTTCTGACGCCTGCCTGTTCAATGGTTTCAAAGCGCTTTTCCATCTCTGTAACAGCCCATTGAAGTGCGCCAAGGGATTTCTTAGGCTCACAAACAACAGGTACCAAAAGGTGCGGAACACCGTTGTAGTTGGAAAGCTCAACACGCTTAGGGTCAACCAAGATAAGCCTTACCTCGTCCGGGGTTGCCTTATAAAGCAGGCTGACAAGCAAGGAGTTGATGCACACGGATTTACCCATACCGGTAGCACCTGCAACCAAAAGGTGAGGTGTTTTTTCAACGTCAACATAAATGTTTTCACCTGAAATACTCTTACCAAGTGCACAATACATCGGGCTTGAGCTTGACTTGAACTTGGGGTCGTCCAAAAGCTCACGCAAATAAACCATGCTTGTAACACGGTTTGGCACCTCGATACCAACTGCGCTCTTGCCGGGAATCGGGCACTCAATTCTTAGTCCCTCTGCTGCCAGCTGAAGGGCTATGTCGTCGGTAAGGTTGGCAATGGAACGAACTCTTACGCCCGGCTCCGGAGTAAGCTCGTATCTTGTTACTGTCGGGCCTCTTGTTACGGTAGAAATTTTTGTCTTTATATTAAAGTTGTTTAGTGTTTCAACGATAATTCTTGCATTTTCCTGAAGCTCCTCATTTGCCTCCGGACTAAGTCCGATTTCAGCAGGCTCCTGAAGGAAGGAAATTGGTGGGAATTTGTAATTGCGCTTTGGCTTTGGAATAAATACCTTTTCCGGCTTTTTAGGCTCGGATACAGGCTTAGCCTTAGGTGCAGGTGCCTCATTTAACAATGCATCGTTGTCCTTTTTGGAATCGGTATAGTTAGAGATGCTTGGCTTTACTACCGGCTCCTCTTCCTCGTATACATCCTCGTCCTCATAAACCTCTGCGTCCGGTGGCATTTCCTCGTCCTCCTCGTCGTCATCCTCGACAAAGGTATAAACGGGCTTGCTTACAGGCGGCTGATTTACAGGCTCCTTTACGTATACTGTTTCTTCCTCGGCTTCCTCGTAATCGTCTTGTGGGTCGTCCTTAGTCTCCTCGTAGTGATATACGGGCTCTACCTTAGGCTCTTCGTAGTGATAGATAGGCTGAGCAGGCTCATCCTTCGGCTCCTCATAGTGGTAAACAGGCTCCACCTTTGGCTCCTCATAATGGTATACAGGCTCTTTCTTTGGTTCTTCCTTACTAAAGGTAAAGGTAGGCGTGCTTGTGCTTACATAGGTAGTATCCTCAGGCTCCCAAGGAATGTCCTCCTCCTTGTCCTCAACCTTGCTTGCGGTAACGTCAAGCCTTGGCTCCTCATCCTCAACATAGGTGCGAAGCTGTGGTGAGTTTACAAGTCTGGACTGGCGGAGCTGATCCTCTGCGTCCTCATAATCGTCGGACTTAACAGGAGCATCCTCCTTGTCCTTGTCCTTTTTCTGATCTATGAACTTGTTAACATCAAGATATTCCGGCTTTTTGTTTTGAGTGCTCTTAATTAAGCTTTCCTCATCCTCATCCTCGCCATCATCAAAGATGTCAACTCTCTTCTTTCTTCTCTTCTTCTTTTCCTTTTTAGCCTTGCTTTCTGCCTTTTCACTCTTGTTCTTCTCTGCAATAGCACTAACCATTGAATATGGTGTGATATTGAACATTTGAAGGAACATAAACAGAAGCAACACTAAAACAAGTGCAAATGCAAATACCGGATGGGTCTTTACATATAAGAAATTGCCTATTGCGCCGCCAAAGATACCGCCGCCGTGGCTTGCAGACTCAATAGCGCTGCCAAATGCGCCATCAACGCCCATACCTGTGTATGGTGCGGCAATTGCGTATAGGATATACCAATCTCCAATACCCTCGCCAAGGGCGGTGATGCCATACTGATTATATTCAATTAAGTGCTGAAGAGTACCAACGCAAAGCACGGTTATAATGCTGCAAACAACACGCCTGAAGCATATTTTTCTTTTTACGTCGTACTTCCACAAAAATGCGTGGTAAATAAGTCCTAAGGACAGGAAAACTGCCCCAAATAGTGAAAATGTACCTCTAAGTCCGTTTGCCAAATGGTCCATTGCCAGCTTCTGCCCCATGATTCCCGACAGGGAAACCAAGAAAATCACAGAAACGCTTGCCAAAACGCATGGCATTATATTATGAAAATGCTTCCAAAAAGTGCTGGGCTTTTGGTTAGCCTTTTTGCCATTAACCTTTTTCTGCTTGTCCTTCATCGCTTGTCCTTTCGTAGTGTATTGCCGATAGATATATTTGCAATAATAGTCTTAAAAAGAGAGTTACAAACGCACTCTCTTTTGCCGAATATGTATGGTTGTTTTTTCTCTTATACTTATATAATAACAGAAAAAAATAAAAATTACAATATATATTTTCGGCAAAAGTAAAAATTTTTGAGGTAATTATGCTGAATCTAAAGAACGGTAATAAATTTTTTCTGGTTTTTCTCTTTGCATTGGGCTCATTTGTGGCAGGGGGCATTAATGGATTTTTGGGCACCGGCGGTGGGATTTTGCTTGTGTTTCTTTTGAATTTTATCACTAATAATGACGGCAAGGACACCTTTGCCAATACTCTTTGCGCCACAATTCCTATTTCCTTAGTGGGTCTTTTTGCTTATTACAATGCAGGAGCTATTGATTTTGATATTTCCCTTTCGCTCAGTGTTCCCTGTATGCTTGGTGGTCTTCTTGGCGCATTTTTGGTTGATAGGCTTAAGGTCAAGTGGCTTTCAATCGCCTTTTCTCTGCTTATTGTCTATTCAGGAATTACTATGCTTGTGAGGTAAAATATGATACTTAACGTAATAGTTGCTTTTTTGATTTCAGCCCTTATGGGGCTTGGCATTGGCGGCGGGGGACTTTTTGTAATTTACTTGACCCAGTGTCTGAATTTTGACCAAATGACTGCCCAAGGCACTAACCTGATATTCTTTATAATTGCAGGTGTGGCATCCTTGATTTTTCATTTCAGAAGGAGAAAAATCTACCCTATGCAGGTAATTTTTATGGTGGTGTTTGGAGTTTTGGGCAGTCTTATTTTTTCCCACGTTGCCAATATGGTTGACCCCGATATTCCAAGAAAGGTTTTCGGTGGACTTTTGCTCCTTTCAGGTATTATTACCATATCTAAGGAGCTATTACACAAAAAATAATATTAGAAAATTAAAAATAGTACTTTACAAATGAAAATCTTTATGCTATAATATCACCCGTAGCGCCAATACCGAGCTTATGGACTAAGGCCAATAGGCATTCACCCACCGTTTGCACAGTATTTGGGCTAAATAAAATTTATGAGGTGAAAAAATGAACAAGCAGGAAATCATTAAGACTTATGCTGCTCACGAGGGTGATACAGGCTCTCCAGAGGTACAAATTGCACTTCTCACAAGCCGTATTAACAATCTTAACGAGCATCTTAAGAAAAACGCTAATGACCACCACAGCCGTAGAGGTCTTCTAAAGATGGTTGGTCACAGACGTAACCTTCTTAACTACCTTGCTAAGAACGACATCACAAGATACCGTGCTATCGTTGAAAAGCTTGGCCTAAGAAAGTAATTAAGAGAATAACGCCGCAGTGTGCGTAAGACTTGGCTGTGCAATACTGCACAGCCATTTTTCTCTTAGCGTCCCTTGTGGGACTGAATCATTCAGAATAAAGAGGCGAAAAATTGCTAGGCGCACCGGAAGCAGCTGGGCGATGGCATACTCTCGTATGTCGAGGTCAGTTGCGTGGAGCAACGACGGAATTTGAAGCCCTTTGATTCCGACTAAATTATTTAGGATAAAGAGGCAATAAATTGCTAGGCGCACCACAGTGTGAGGGCGCAGGCATACCTTTGTATGTCAAGGTCGCACACGAGGAGCAACGACGGAATTTGAAGCCTATTTATTATAAATGCGTGAAGAGATAGCAGTTAACTAAGCGCCAAAGTATTATTTGACCTTTAGTTAAATGCTATGTCCCTCACGCAAAACACACTTTTATTTGAAATCAAAATGGAGGATTTTGAAAATGGCAGAAATGTTTACAGAAAAGACCTTTGACGCTTACAAGGTTTATGAATACGAGCTTGCCGGACGTAAGCTTGTTGTTGAAAGCGGAAAAATGGCAGGACTTGCTAATGGTAGCGTCCTTGTTCGTTATGGCGAAACAGTTATTTTGGCTTGTGCAACTGCATCAGCTGCACCAAGAGATGGTATTGACTTCCTTCCTCTCTCAGTTGACTACGAGGAAAGAATGTACTCTGTTGGTAGAATTCCAGGCGGTTATCTAAAGCGTGAGGGTAAGCCTTCCGAAAAGGCTGTTCTTACCTCTCGTGTAATTGACCGTCCAATCCGTCCTCTCTTCCCTAAGGATTTGAGAAATGACGTTAACCTTTCACTTACTGTTATCTCAGTTGACCCTGATTGCTCTCCTGAAATCACAGCAATGATTGGTGCTTCAATCGCTCTTTCTATCTCTGATATTCCATGGAACGGTCCTATCGGTGGCTTGTTTATGGGTATGGTTGACGGTAAGATTGTTATCAACCCAACACTTGAGGAAAGAAAGAACAGCATTCTTGAGCTTACTGTTGCAGCTTCTGAAAAGAAGGTTGTAATGATTGAGGCAGGCGCTAAGGAGGTTTCCGACGAGGATATGTTCAGCGCTATTATGCTTGCTCACGAGGAAATTAAGAAGCTTATTAAGTTTATTGACGGTATCGTTGCTGAAATCGGCAAGCCTAAGTTTGCTTACCCATCCTGCGACCTTGACCACGATATGTTTGATGAGGTATTTGCTTACTGTGAGAAGGACGTAATGGAGGCTCTTGACACAGACGACAAGACTGTTCGTGATGCTAAGATGCAGCCTATTACTGAAAATATTGTAGCTACATTTGAGGAAAAGTATCCTGAAATCGGCTCTATTATCGGCGAGCTTATCTACAAGATTCAGAAGAAGATTGTTAGAAGATGGCTTCTCGAAAACAAGAAGCGTGTTGACGGCCGTGGAATGAACGATATCCGTCCGCTTACTGCTGAGGTTGGTCTATTCAAGAGAGTTCACGGCAGCGGTATGTTTACACGTGGACAAACACAGGTTATGACAATTGCTACTCTCGGTCCTATCTCCGAGTGTCAGATGCTTGACGGTCTTGATGAGGAAACCGAAAAGAGATATATGCACCACTACAATATGCCCGGCTACTCCACCGGTGAGGCTAAGGCTTCCAGAACTCCGGGTAGACGTGAGATTGGACACGGTGCGCTTGCTGAGCGTTCACTCGTTCCTGTTCTTCCTTCCGTTGAGGAGTTCCCATACGCTATCCGTCTTGTTTCCGAGGTTATTTCCTCTAACGGCTCTACCTCACAGGCTTCTGTTTGCGGCTCTACTCTTGCTCTTATGGATGCAGGTGTTCCGATTAAGGCTCCTGTTGCAGGTATCTCCTGTGGTCTTATCACAGCTGAGGACGGCTCTTGGGATACAATGATTGATATTCAGGGTCTTGAGGACTTCTATGGCGATATGGACTTTAAGGTTGCCGGTACACATAAGGGTATTACATCTATTCAGATGGACCTTAAGATTGACGGTCTTACACCTGAAATCATTAAGCGTGCTCTTGAGCAGACTCATAAGGGTCGTGATGAAATCATTGACAAGGTTATTCTTAAGGCTATTCCTGAGGCAAGAGCTGAGGTTTCCGAGTATGCTCCTAAGATGATTTCTATGAAGATTAAGCCTGAAAAGATCCGTGAGGTTATCGGTACAGGCGGTAAGGTTATTCAAAAGATTGTTGCTGACACAGGCGCTAAGGTTGACATTGAAGACGACGGAAGCGTATTTATCTCCGCTGTTGATAAGAATGCTATCGAGGCTGCACGTGAGATTATTGCCGGCATCGTATTTGAGCCAGAGGTTGGCGCTATCTACAATGCAAAGGTTACAAGAATTATTCCTATCGGCGCATTCGTTGAGTATGCTCCGGGCAGAGAAGGTCTTGTTCACATCTCCAAGCTTGCAAAGGAAAGAACCGAAAAGGTTGAGGACGTTTGCAAGGAAGGCGACGAGTTCCTCGTTAAGTTCCTCGGAATTGACGAAAAGGGCCGTGCAAACCTTTCCAGAAAAGACGCACTTTAATATTAATAAAAGGAAGCGATTCTTCGCTTCCTTTTTTGTTGTCTTCTCTTTTTTTGAGAATTTTTATATTCGACCTCTTTCGTCAAAATATTTTCTGATTTTTTCCATTTTGGTATATAATTTACAATCTCTTTACCTAATTTTCGTTAAATATGACGACTAGTTTTTTGTTGAAATAATTGGAAATTTATGGTAAAATGTAAATGTAACAAATTTACAATATTTGGAAATTATGAGGTTAGTAAAATGGAAACAAATGTTAAGATTTTGATTGCTGATGAAAACAATCAAGCAAGGCACGCAACTAAGGAGGCGCTGCTTAGAAAGGGTTACCGAAACATTGAGGAGGCGTACAACGGCGAAGAGGCTCTGATTAAGATAAATCGCTATCATCCCGACATAGTGATAGCTGATATTTGGCTATCTCGTCTTGATGGTATCGGTCTTATCAGAAACACAAAGGGCATAAATTTTGCGCCTGATATACCACCCTCATTTATTATGGCATCTATGGTATCATCACAAAATGTATTTATTGAAGCTACTGCTGCCGGTGCTGCAATCTGTCTTATGAAGCCTCTTGACTATAATTCCCTATGCGCACATATTGACACAATTTACAAGGCAAGAACAAATCAGCTTGATAGTGAACGCACACCTACCCAGGACGACATTGAAGCGAATGTAACTAAGGTTATTCATCAAATCGGAGTGCCTGCACATATTAAGGGCTACCAATATTTAAGAACTGCAATTCTTATGACAATATCAGACAATGAAATTATAAACTCTGTAACAAAAATTCTGTATCCGTCTGTTGCCAAGAAATACTCAACCACTACATCCCGTGTTGAAAGAGCTATCAGACACGCAATTGAGGTTGCGTGGGACAGAGGCGACGTGGATACACTAAACTCATATTTCGGCTATACCATACACAACAACAGAGGTAAGCCAACAAACTCAGAATTCATCGCTATGATAGCAGATAATATGCGTTTGAAGTATAAGTTATATAAATAATATGCTCATATGTAAATATATTCATATAAAATACAACCAATGAATAGTAAAAAAGGCTGTGAAATCACAGCCTTTTTTGATGCACCGAGAAATTTCAAGGATTAGGTGCATCTTTGACGACAAAGAGCACTATTGGTGGTGTTTTATGCTCTTTCTCATCTTACAATATAAGGAGATTATGAATGTTTCAAAAATTTTAATGCCAAAGTCGGGAGCTTTATCTGTTCCAAAGCCGACTTGCACACTTTTGCAAGGAATGAATTACTCTGCTTCAAAGGTGCCGCTTAAGTCCCCAACATAAATAGTATAGGACTCGCCCTTTACCATTTGGTCGCTTGTTAATATTACTATTTGATAATTATTCTCCGGTGTTACCTCAAAAAGCTTTTGTCCGCTTTCGTCCTCAAGAATAATTTTTGTGCCTGCTGTCTGAGAGCCAACACTAAGTGATATTACGCCCTGTGTGGTGCCGGACAAGGTTTGCGCCATCATAGACGAGCCTGTGCCGACGAAGGTGCCGCCGGTTATTGTTCCGCTAACGTCAAAGTCCAAAACGGCGGTGTCTCCCGAGGTGGGGCCGCACACGGTTATATTACCACCTGTTATTTCCAAGGTACCATTCGCATCTATGCCGTCGCCCGAGGCGTTTATATATATTGTGCCACCGGATATTGTAATGCTACCATCGGATGATGAGCCGCCCATACCGCCCATGCCACCCATACCGCCCGGTCTGCCTCCTGGACGTCCAAAATTGTCCTGTGCGCCAAATTGACCTCCAAAGCCGCTTTGGTCGTTACCGCCTGCGGCATTGATTCCGTCGTCGCTTGCCTTAATTGAAATGCTGCCCCCAAGGAGCTTTATATCAAGTGCCTCTATTCCCTCGTAGCTATTTATAATTTCTATTTGTCCATCATAAATTTCTATTATTTCGTCTGCGTGAATGCCGTCGTCATTTGATGAAAGATACAGCTCTCCTGCTTTTATAATTAAGGAGCTGTTTGAGTGAATTGCGTCGTCATACGATGAAATATTGATTTTTCCACCGCTTATTAAGATACCTGTTTCTGCCTTTATGCCCTTTGTGCTATTTTCCGAGCTGTTGGTTGTAATGTCAATCTGACAGTCCTCTATTTGAGCATATGCACCTGCATCAAGCCCATCTCCGCTTGCGTTAATTTTCAGCGTTGCGCCTATAAGGTAAATATAGCCCTTTTCGCTATCGTCTGTGTTTTCTGCGTGGATTCCATCATTTAAGGATTCAGACTCAAGGGTGCAATCAGACAGCCTTGCGCTATTATTTACATCAATTGCGTGATTCTGTGCACTAATGCTTAGCGTTGCACCAGAAATAACCAAATCATCCTTGCAAACAATGCCGTTTTTAATAGATGCAAGGCTCAGACTGCCATCGCCGTTTATGGTAAGGTCGTCCTTTGAAAATATAGTGCCGTCTATATTATTTTCATCAATATTGACAAAGCTGCTTTTTGTTTCCAACACAGAGCCACCCTCCAAAGTAAGGAAGCATTTGTTGCAGCTTTTGATATAAATCGGAGCGCTGCTTTCGCTTTTTATCGACACGTCCCTTAGTATAATTTGTATTTTTGCTTCCTGCGGTGCGTCTACAATCAGCATTCCGTTTTCTAAGCTTCCTGTAACAAGATAGCAGCCTGTCTGAGTGATTTTTATTACCCCTTCATTAATTTCCACCCGGTCGCTTGTGGAAGCGGCATAGGTGCTGTGAAGAGTGATTTTTATAGCTTCGTCCTCATTATAGCTTGGACTTTCATCTCTATCTGTAAGCATTTCTTCCTTGTCCTTATATATACCGGTGTCCGCTGTATTGGCGGTGTCTGTATCATTTGCCGGCACGTTGCAGGCAACAAGAGATGCAAGAAGAAATGTCAGTAAAACCAAAATAATTTTTTTCAAGTGTGGTATTCTCCTAACTTATTCATAGTAACATTTTAACTCCTTGTTCTAAAAAAATGCTTAAAGGCTTTAAGGTTTTTTCAAGTTTTTCATTTCATAATATTGATAGAATTTGTGAAATACGTTATAATTACCTTGTGAGGTGGCTATGAGAATTTTAATTATTGAGGACAATAAAAGCTTAAATGATGCAATTTCCGAAATTCTATTGGAAAAGAAGTATCTTGTAGACTCTGTCTACGACGGTAGTGATGGACTTAGCTATGGGCTTAGTGGTATATACGACTGTATAATACTTGATATTATGCTTCCAAGGCTTAACGGCTTTGAGGTGCTAAAGCGCTTAAGAGAGGAAAGGATTTCTACTCCTGTGCTTATGCTTACCGCAAAGGACAGCATAAAGGACAAGGTCAAGGGGCTTGATATGGGGGCTGACGATTATATGACAAAGCCCTTTTCTACAGAGGAGCTTTTGGCAAGAATACGCACCCTGTGTCGCAGAAAGGGCGAGGTTGTTTTAAATACGCTTGAGTTTGAGGACCTTTGCTTTTCACTCGATTCTGTTTGTCTTTCCTCCAAAATCAGCGGCAAGGAAATAAGACTTACCTTTAAGGAAGCAGAGATTATTAAGCTGTTTTTGTCAAGACCTCAGGTTATTATTTCTAAGGAGGAAATTATAATTAAGGTTTGGGGATACGATTCCGAGGCAGGAGATAATAGCGTTGAAACATACATTTCATTTATAAGAAAGAAGCTTTTGTTTGTTGGCTCCGCCTGTGAAATCGTTTCCATCAAAAAGCTTGGTTATAGGCTGATTAAAAATGATTAAGCGACTTAAAAGACGAATCATAATCATCTCAATGTCTCTTGTTGGCGTTATATTTCTTGTGTCCTTCATACTTTTTAATGTATTTATGTATAACAAGCAAAAAAGCGAGCTTGAGCACTCCCTTAGCCAAGCAACAAACATTTTTAACAGGGACCGCTTTCCCGAAAGCTTTGAGGAGCTGGACAAAATCCCACCTGAAATACCCGAGTCAAGTCAGCCGCCGGAGCTTGACGACCTGGAAAAAATGCCGAGGGTCTTTCCTCTTTCCGTTTTTGTAGACAAAAGCGGCACGGTAAAGGAAATTTTTGATAACAGAACTAATATAAGCAAGGAAACCATTGAGGGTGCTGTTAAGAAAGCGCTTGCAGGAGAATACAAGGGTGTTATAAACGAGTACAACCTTATGTATGAAAGGAAGGAAGTTAATAGTGGCACTTTGATTGCATTCTGCTCCGTCGAGCCACTTTTTGACAGTGCCAAAAGCACTGCACTTGTATCTGCTGTTGTATACTTAGCAGTTATGCTTATAATGCTTTTTGTAAGCGAAAGACTGGCGCAGATTTCCGTAAAGCCTGTTAGCGAGGCTTGGGAAAAGCAACGGCAATTTGTGGCAGACGCATCACACGACCTAAAGACACCGCTTACAGTAATTTTAGCTAACAACGATATACTAAATTCAAACACAGGGTCAACAATTTCGGAGCAAAAGAGGTGGATTGACTCCACCGAAATTGAGGCTAAAAGAATGAAGGGGCTTGTTGAGCAAATGCTGGATTTGGCAAAAAGCGAGGAGCTTACCGCCACGCCCTGCGAGGAAAATCTTAGTGAGCTTGTCAGCTCTGCCATTTTACAGCTTGAGGCTGTTGCCTTTGAAAAAAGCATTTCTATTACTTCAAAAATCGAAGAAGGTATTTTAGCAGAGGTTCTTGAGGACTCGTACCTAAGAATAATCAACATTTTGGTTGATAACGCCATTAAGTACAGCACCGAAAAGGAAATATGGGTAGATTTTTCCTACGTAAGCAAGCGGGCTGTGCTTTCTGTCAAGAATATAGGCGAGGTAATTCCAAGGGACAAAATGGAGCAAATTTTCGAAAAATTTTATCGCAGGGACGAGACAAGAAGCACCGAGGGACACGGCCTTGGCTTGGCTATTGCCAAAAGCCTTGCCGGTGCGATGGGCGGCACCTTAAGCGTTGTCAGCGATGAGGTTAACGGAACTGTATTTACTCTTACTATAAAAGCAAAAAAGTCATAGCGGCTGCTATGACTTTTTGTTTTGGAAATTGCTTTCTATAAGGCGTTGGGAGCAATTTGGAGAGTATTGCCATCTGTCTATGTGCTTCACAGACTCGGTGTTTATGTAAATGTGCTCCCTTGTGCCGGGTGGGTCCTGATTTTCATAGGTATCTATAATAACCAGCTTGATTTTCATTTTGTCAGGCATAATGCTTTTTATGTAGGCGGCGCATCTGTCGCCAACATATACCTCATCCCTCAGCTCGGCAAGGCCTGCCAGATTTGGGGCAAGCTCTACAAATATGCCATAGCTCTCAACGCTTCTTATAATACCTGAAACGGTCTGCCCCACACTAAACCTGCTTGCATTTTCCTCCCAGGTGCCAAAAAGCTCCTTGGTGGAAACAAAAATTCTTTGATTTTCATAATCAATGCTTTTTACTACAACACAAATGCTTTCTCTAAGGGAAAATCTATCCCTTGGAGTAGATATGCGAGACACGGATATTGAGTCCACCGACAGAAGGGAAACTATTCCGCAGCCGATATCTACAAATGCTCCAAACGGCTCAATGTGAGTGATTTTTGCAGGGATTATATCCCCCGGGATTAAGTCCATCAGATAGTTTTCAAGGCATTCTCTTTGAGCCTCTTTTCTTGAAAGAATGGCTATTTTCTTGTTGTTTTTACCCTCCTCAAAGCCTATGACCTTGAAGGCAACTATCTTGCCCACTCTTGTAATTATTGCAATGTCCTTTATTTGCTCTCCCAGCACACATTCCTCCTTTGGAATTATGCCCTCTGTGCCGTATAGGTCGATGTGCAGATTCAAGCTGTCGCTGTCGCACATTTTAACCACGCCCTCAAGGATTCTGCCCTCTATTTGTGCCCTTTCAAGTCCTGCAAGGCTTGATATATATTCCCTGTTTTGAGGGGTTGAATAAAGCGCCCCCTCCGGCAGGTATACCCTTTGTATCATTTTTCTCCTCCATTTTAAGTTTTTCTCTTTTTTAATAAATATGCTTTTCTTTTATGTTTTATGTATCTTTGAATAAGCTTTCTTAAAAAATCGAATATTACCACGCTAAAGGAAATTGCTATGACAGTTAAAAGGTCCCAAGGGTCAAGGGGGGTGGTGCGAAAGATGTCGCCGCCTAAATATACAAAGAAAATTTGTAGAGTGGAAACAAGCAGCATTATTACAATAAAGGACTTGTTTTTCGTAATTCCCGATAAAATATTAAGTCCAAAGGAGCGAGAGGTAAAGCACACAAAAACGCCTGTGAAGATAAACATTGCAAAAAAGGCGCTAAGCAGATATTTTTCGTCTGCTCTTGTTAAAATAGTGGGGAGAGTGTCGCTCTTTAAGAACCAAATCGACATAGCAAGGAAGTAAATGCCTGTGGAAATAATGCTGCCGAGCATGCTTTTATTTATGATGCCCTCTTGCCGTTTTTTAGGTCTTTGCTTCATATAAGCATTAAGCGCAGGCTCCGATGCAAAGGCAAGGGCGCCCAGAGTGTCCATAATGATATTTACCCATAGCATTTGGGTAATTGTAACGGGCTTTTCTATGCCTATAAATGGCCCGATAAGCGAAATGCCTACTGCCCCCAGGTTCATTGTAAGCTGAAAAACCACAAATTTCCGAATTGACTCAAAAATTGTCCTTCCATAAAGGATTGCCTTGACAATTGAGGCAAAGTTATTGTCCTTTATGACTATGTCGGAGGATTCCTTAGCCACCTCGGTTCCACTACCCATACCGAAGCCAACGTCTGCGCTTTTAAGGGATGAGGCATCATTAATTCCGTCTCCTGTCATACCCACTACAAGACCCTTTTCCTGTGCCACCCTTACAAGCCTGCTTTTGTCCTGTGGTAATGCTCTTGCAATTACTGCAAGATTCGGCAAAATGCTTGAAAGCTCCTCGTCCGACATTTCGTTAAGCTGAGAGCCTGTTAATGCTATATCTCTTTTTGATAAGGCTGAAATTATGCCGCATTCCTTTGCTATGGCAACGGCTGTGTCCTTGTTGTCTCCCGTTATCATTACAACACCGACGCCTGCTCTTGTTACCCTTTCTATCGCCTCGGGCACCTCCTTGCGTATTCTGTCTCTTATGCTGACAAGACACACGAAGGTAAGGCCCTCGGGGCAGCTGTCTCTTCCGTCCTTAAATGCAAGCGCCACAACACGATAGGATTTATCTGCCAGCCCCTTTAATGTGGCTCTTATTTCTCCCTGCCTTTCCTTGGTCATTTCGCATACTGTACCATCGTCTGCAAGATAGGCTGACGAGCCTGCAATAAGCTTTTCGGGTGCGCCCTTAAAAAGGCTTATGTCCTGTCCCTGATAGCATATTTGGGCGGAGCTTAGCTTCCTTACACTATCGAAGGGGATTTTTTCATATATTTCCCCGTTCACTTTTTCCTTTGACAAATACTCAAGAAGCGCCCTGTCTGTGGGGTCGGAGCCTACCGCCTTACCGCCGGAGAGAGTTGCAGAATTACAAAAGCATCCACACAGGGTCAAGTATTTTTTAAGCTGTGGCAGCTTTGATATGGTGGCAATGGACCTGTACTCCTTGCCCCCTAATGTATGGATCGCCTTTACCTTTAGCTTGCCCTCTGTAAGGGTGCCTGTTTTGTCGGTAAAAAGCATATTAAGGCTTCCCGAGGTTTCAATGCCAACCATTCTTCTGACAAGCACGTTGTCCCTTGACATTCTTTGCATATTGGATGAAAGCACAACGGTAATCATCATAGGCAAGCCCTCCGGCACGGCAACAACCACGACGGATATGCCCAGCGTAAGGGCTGATATCAGCTTGGAAATTAAAAACTTAGTGTCCTGAAGTTTCAAAAGCACCCTTGCCCAATCAAAGCCCTGGTCAATTACCAATGTGTTAAAGAGGTACGCCAGAGCAATCAGGATTGCGCATATATAGCCAAGCTTGCTGATGGTGCTTGCCAGCTTGGAAAGACGCAGCTTTAGGGGGCTTGGCCTTGGATTACTCTTTAGCTCCCTTGCCACCTTGCCATAGTAGGTGCCCTCTCCAACGCCTGTTACCCTTGCCTCTGCATAGCCGGACGAAATTAAGCTCCCCTTAAAAAGGGTGTTATTTTTGCCCTTTGGCGTCTTTTTTATCTCTATGCTTTCTCCGGTCAGCGAGGACTCGTCTACCCTTAGCTCCCCTGTAAGAAGCTGTGCATCGGCACAAACTGCCTCTCCCTGTGAAAGCAGCATTATATCGCCAACCACCAGCTCCTCCGAGGGGATTTGTACCACTATGCCGTCTCTTCTTACTACTACGGTTTTGTTTTCGTTCTCCCTTTTAAGCCTCTCAAAGGCGTTTTCTTGGCTGTGCTCCGATATGGTTGACACAAGCGTGGAAATTATAATTGATGCGCAAATTCCGCCGATTTCGACCCAATTTACGTTTGGCAGCATAACGATTATATTTACAAAAAGCGCTATAATTAAGACCCTTATTATCGGGTCGTTAAGATTAGAAAAAAAGCTTTTTATAAAGGTTTTGCGTTTTCCCTCCTTTAGCTTGTTTTCTCCGTTCTTCTCTCGTGAGGCTAAAACCTCACTTTGGCATAGGCCCTTTATTTCCTCTATTATAATCACATCCCTTCCCTCTATATTTATTTTGAAGGGGGTGCTTTTATGAATAAAAAAAGCACCACACGTGGTGGTGCTTTGATATTATAGTGCGTTAAGTGCGTCAAGAATACCCTTTTTGGTGTTTTCGTACTTTTCAAGCTTTTGCTTTTCGCCCTCAACAACCTTCTCCGGTGCCTTGCTTACAAACTCGGCATTGGAAAGCTTCTTAACAAGACGGTCAATTTCGCCCTGTACCTTAACAAGCTCTTGGTTAAGGCGAGCCTTTTCCTTCTCTGTATCAACCATATCTGCCATTGGAATATACATTGTTGCGGCATGGGTAATGATTTGAACGGAGTTTTCGCCCGTGTACTCGCTTACTACCTCAACCTCAGAGGCAGAGGCAAGCTTCTTAAAGAACTCGGCGCTTTGGTCGTTAAAGCTGTCCTTGTACTTGGTAGAAATAAAGATTTTTGCCTTTCTTGATGGCGGAACGTTCATTTCTGTTCTGCGTGCTCTTACGGCTCTTATCGCCTCGATAACCCTTTCCATTGTTTCAGCCTCAGCTGTAAACTCGTATGCAGGGTTTACCTCGGGATAAGTGGAAACCATAATGCTTTCCTTGTCCTCAAAGTGAGGCAGGGAGAGGTAGATTTCCTCTGTGATAAATGGCATAAACGGATGCAGGAGCTTAAGTGTGCTTTCAAGAACATAAACGATAACATTTTGTGATACCTTGTTCTGCTCTGTGCCCTTTTGTGAAAGGGTTGTCTTTGAAAGCTCAATATACCAGTCGCAAAGGATATCCCAGATAAAGTCGTAGATTTCGCCAAGGGCAATACCAAGCTCGTAGGTGTCAAGGCTTGCTCTTACTCTCTTAACGAGTCCGTTGAGCTTTGAAAGCACCCATTTGTCCTGAATGCCCAGCTTGTCATTGTCAGGCATTTCTACCCTTTCAATGTCAAGGTTCATCATTACAAAGCGTGCCGCATTCCAAAGCTTGTTTGCAAAGTTTCTTGCAGACTCAATCTTCTCGTCGGAGAAACGCATATCGTTTCCCGGGGAGTTGCCTGATGCAAGCGCAAAGCGAAGGGCATCTGCACCGTATTTTTCAATAATAAGTAGTGGGTCAATGCCGTTGCCGAGGGATTTGGACATCTTTCTTCCCTGTGCATCACGAACAAGTCCGTGAATCAAAACTGTGTCAAATGGCTTTTGTCCCATATATTCAAGACCACTAAATATCATTCTTGATACCCAGAAGGTAATGATATCGTAGCCTGTAACAAGAGTGCTTGTTGGGTAGAAGTATTTAAGGTCCTCTGTTTCCTTTGGCCAGCCCAGTGTGGAAAACGGCCATAGTGCAGATGAGAACCATGTGTCAAGTGTATCCGGGTCCTGACGCATCTTTTTGCCGCATTTTGGACAGATAGCCTCGTTTTCCTTAGTTACAACAAGCTCGTCGCAGTCGTCGCAGTAGAAGGCTGGGATTCTGTGTCCCCACCAAAGCTGACGGGAAATACACCAGTCTCGGATGTTCTCCATCCAGTGGAAATAGTTCTTCTCAAATCTTTCGGGAACGAACTTGATGTCGCCCTCTCTTACCGCCTTGATGGCAGGCTTTGCAAGATCCTCCATCTTAACGAACCATTGGAGCGAAACCCTTGGCTCAACGGTGGTGCCACAACGATAGCAGGTGCCAACATTGTGTGAATAGTCCTCAACCTTAATAAGGTAGCCCTGCTCCTTCAAATCCTCAACGATTGCACGTCTTGCCTCGAAGCGATCCATCCCTGCATAAGCCGGATAGTCCTCGGTAATTTTTGCATCGGCAGTCATAACATTGATGATTGGAAGGTTGTGGCGCTTACCAACCTCAAAGTCGTTAGGATCGTGTGCAGGGGTGATTTTAACAACGCCTGTACCGAAGTCCATTTCAACATATTCGTCGGCAACAACAGGAATTTCTCTGTTTACCAAAGGAATTACAAGTGTTTTGCCGATAATGTCCTTGTATCTTTCGTCGTTAGGATTTACAGCTACGGCAGTATCGCCAAGCATAGTTTCCGGACGGGTTGTTGCAAACTCAAGGTAGCCGCTGCCGTCCTTGAATGGGTACTTAATATGCCAGAAATGTCCTGCCTGATCCTCGTACTCAACCTCAGCATCGGAAATAGAGGTTAGGCAGTGAGGACACCAGTTGATAATTCTCTCGCCTCGGTAGATAAGCCCCTTGTTGTAAAGGCGAACAAATACCTCTTTTACCGCCTCGGAGCAACCCTCGTCAAGTGTAAAGCGCTCTCTTGACCAGTCGCAGGAGGAGCCTAGCTTCTTAAGCTGGGAAATGATTCTGCCGCCATATTGCTCCTTCCAAGCCCAGGCTCTTTCAAGAAAGCCCTCACGGCCGATGTCGTCTTTTGTGATGCCTTCCTTACGCATAGCCTCAACAATTTTAGCCTCGGTAGCAATGGACGCATGGTCTGTGCCCGGAAGCCAAAGGGTTGAAAAGCCACTCATACGCTTATAGCGAATGAGAATGTCCTGAAGGGTGTTATCAAGGGCGTGACCCATATGAAGCTGACCTGTGATATTTGGCGGTGGAATTACAATTGAATAATGCTCCTTAGAGGGGTCGATTTTTGGTGTGAAATACTTTTTATCGCACCAATTTTGGTAGATTTTCTCCTCAAATTCTGAGGGGGCATAGGTTTTTGCTAGCTCTTTCATATTTATCTCCTTGTGTTAATTTACTAAAAAAGCCCTGACGAAAAAATCGTCAGGGCGCAAAATTTGCGTGGTACCACCTGAATTTGCATAGAAATGCACACTCTTACCTCGTTAACGGAAGGGCCCGTCGGTGACTACTACCGGTTCGCCACCACCACTCGAAAGCTACTTCACCCAGCATCACCAGCCGATTTCACACCATCTACGGCTCTCTTTGTGGTATTTTTGCAAGGGCTACTTCTCTTTGTCCTCGTGTTTGCTTGCATTATTGTAACATATAAAAATAAAAATGTCAAATATTTTTGAAAAAAAGTGTAAAAAGGTATTGCAAAATCAAAAAACATGTGCTATAATAAGCAAGCATTTTACAAATGGCCCGTTGGTCAAGCGGCTAAGACACGGCCCTCTCAAGGCTGAAACATGGGTTCGATTCCCGTACGGGTCACCATAGTATTACCAGTCGAACCTTTCGACTGGTTTTACTTTTTATAGGTGATAATTACTTATTTAACTCAAAGATAGCGATAAAGCATCTTTGGGTTATTTTAATTTTAGTGCCAAATAAAAGAAAGTCCCGATGAACTTCCGTTAAGGTTTCATCGGGATTTGTGTTATTCGAGTATTTATAACTGATTTCTATCGTATCTTCATAGAGCGTTACTTTTTCAACTAAAAGTGATACTAATGTTTTAGCATCTGAATTAAGAGCATCTATTATGTAGCCCTCAACATCACTTTTCTTTAGTGTTCTTTCAAGCTTGGTTTCTTCTGCAGATATTTTGATATTGATATCAGCAAGTGAATTTTCAAGCTCGTTCATTCTTGCCTTTGTGGTTGGTGTTAAAATACCTTCCTCAATAGCTCGCATTACATTGTTAAGTGTTGTTTGAATTTTTGCTTTTTCATCCTGTAACAAGTGGAGTACACTTTGCTCCCTTGTTATTTGATTGTGCAATGCTACAATTTCATCTGCTATTTTAGAAATGGTTTCTGGGTTGCTTAAAAGACTTACCGTTTCATCAATTACGATTTCTTCAAGCTCATCTTTTCTTATGCTTGCCTTATTGCATTTTCTAAATCTCTTTTTGTTTGAGCAGGTGTAATAATATTTCTTTGCCCCTGTGTGTGATGTTCCGCTATCTCCGTTTATTCTCATACCGCATAAGCCACAATATACCTTGTCCTTTAGTATGAATTCTACATTACGGCTTGGAGCACCCTTTTTGTTCTTTGCCATCGTTTTTTGTACCCTTTCAAATAGTTCCTTTGGTATTATCTGAGGATATATTTTCGTATAGGTTACACCATTTAATTCGTACACTCCTGTGTACTTTTTGAGCTTTAAGATTTTAAATAGCGTGGTTTGATATATCGGTTTTCCGTTATACACAATACCTCTTTCATTAAGCTCTTCTAAGATTTCCCTAACGTATTTACCGGATATATAAAGGTCAAATATTAGCCTTACTACCTCGGCTCTTTCCTCATCAATTACAAGCTTTTTGTTTTCAACCCTGTAGCCATATGGCACTCTACCTCCTGTGTAGTTACCTTTTTCACGACTTTCTCTGCGTCCACGCTTAACTTTTTGCGATAGTTCAACCGAATAATACTCGGCTAAGCCTGTCAGTACGCTTTCAAGGATAATACCATCAAGATTTTTAGAGCCATCTATGTTTACAGAGGTTCTTTGAGTAGCAGAAATTAGAATTATGTTATTTTTCTGTAATCTCTGCTTATTTACTGCAATATCAATAGTGTTTCTGCCAAAACGGTCAAGAGCATATACGAGAACAATGTCCCATATTGGATTCTTTTCAGAGTCAGAGAGCATCTTTTGAAATGCAGCACGATTGTCGTTTGTACCTGTTGTAGCCCTGTCGATATATGTATCAACAATTTTAATATCGTTTTGAGCTGCAAATTCTTGGCACACACGAAGTTGTCCTTCGATAGACTGTTCAGTTTGCTTTTCACTGGAATAACGAGCATATACAACAGCTGTTTTCACTGAGTTTCCTCCTTTCTTTATTAATTTTTCTGTCTTTCGACGAGAGTGAACAAAACGGAGCCGACACGAATGTCAAGGGATTAGAACAAATATATTGCATTGTGCTTTTAGCATTTTGTGTTTTCGGCAATATATTTTTCCCCTTGACAGATGGGGCGGCTTCGTTTACACTAGACCGGCGGAAGATAGAAAATTACTCATACTTTTCCAGTTCTTGTATTACCTCTGGACTAACAGTGCCAAGCACCTCACCGTTTTTAATACAAAGAAAATTATCGAATAAGACAGCCTTACCCTCAAATTCTTCGTGTCCTTCGCTAAATCCATACGGACAAGCAATATCCTCTACCAAAATATCCACTGTAAAGGTTTCGTGAACATTTCTTGCGAAGTTGATTCTTCTGCCTGACTTTTCAAGATATTTAGTCATATATTCAACCGCATTATTTAGCACGTGCTGATTTATGGGTGAAAAATCAGTTCTACCAAAGCGTTCATTGAAATATGTATTTTGGAGAGTTTTTTGTCTTTTGTGGTGTTTTGTATCATAATCGCTTTTTTCAACAAGCTCACCAACCATTTGACCGTCTGGTATTCTTAAAAGAGCATGAAAATGTAATCTTCCATTTTCTTCTCCCTCTTCCCAAGCACCTACATATTTCCAGCCTCTACGGGTTGATAGATTATTTAATGTTTGCATAAGCTTCTTTTTAAATTGCTCAGGCGTAATTTTTGCACTATCATAAGTGAAAGTACAAAAATAGTTTGCAAACAATAGATTTACCTTTCGGTAAAGCCGTTTCTTTCTACACACAAAATTTCTAAAGGTGCGTGCCTCTTGTTCAGCCATAAAATTGTCTAACTCTTTTTCGTTAGCAAAATAACCTTCCATTGCATTTGAAACAGCTTTTTCACGCTCCTTTTTTCTTTTGCCCTTGTTTTCTTCGTTTGCCTTGTTGTAGGCTTCCTTTAGGTCAACAACCTTTCCGTCCACCTCAACAAGATATTCCTTGTTTTTTCCTTTTTTCTTGCCTTTGTAAAATCCGGGCAAGATGGCAATAAAATGACTTCCGTCAAAATACACCTTAACACCTTCTATGATGCCATTCATAATTTTTTCTCCTTTTCTTTTTTGTCGTTAGTTTTCCTCACTTTCTTTTTTGCTATCTATTTTTTTGTTAAGAATACAAGAGAGTAAAGAACTGTATAGGGCTCTTGCATCTGCATCGGGTAAAGTTTCAATACAAGGCTTACCGATAGCCACAACCTTGTATTGCTTTTCTTTTTTCTTCGACATTGTACCTCCTTCCTGAAGTATTTTTTTAAATTTATGGAAAAAGAAAATTTTTGTATTCATATTTTACAACAACAAACCACTTCTATTTTAGAGTGAAACATATATGATTTATTGCTTAATGATTACCGATAGATTTATTGTACACTAATGAAAAATTAAATAACAGTGACAGATATGGTACACTTTTCCGACCAACCGATATATTTTTATATCGAAGCAGTACGCAAATGGTACAAAACATTTACAGAATGGTACATAACCTGTATTTTTAGTCTAAACCTTAACGGTGTCAAAACATGGCACCGTTAAAAACATTCTACAATTTAATTTTGACACCTAATGTCACAATTAAAATTTTACTATCTTATTCGGTAACCTAATTACCGAATTAAAAAATGTTTTCAATTCTAATTTTAAAGGTTAAATGTGAAGGTTTACTTCCGCTTGAAAAATATTTTAGCTTTCAACCTTGAAGCTTTATTTCATGGTTGAAAATATTTTTAAATAAATTTTATCAATCAAATGTACAGGTTTATTGTACCTTTAAGAAAATATTAACAGCTAAATGCTAAGGTTTACTTGGCATTAGAAAATATTTATATCAAGACAAGCACACGTCTAAAAACGCAGCACTTCGATTTATTACTGATAGATTACTGAACGACTAAGGGCAAAAGAAAAAGCCCTGCTAATGCAGAGCTTAAACTACAAATATTTACGAATAAGGCGACAAGCGAGAAAGTGGGTGTTTTCGCAAGCGGCTCAGCGCGAAACCCCACTTCGCTCGCCTTCGTATTTTGTTTTAACTCGTTTGGGCTTTTCCTTTGCCTTTGAGTTTTTTTGTTCGTTTTTCTTACGGTTTGTTCAGTTCAGTTTTGTTAGGCGTGTGCTTGTATTCGCCGAGCGAAGCGAGGCGACTTGTATATATACAAGCACACGCCTAACTGTCAAAAGTTATTTTTTGATTTTTGATATTATGCTGACATCAAAAATTCTTTGGCTTACATAAACCTTACATTTGCTAAACAAAAATATGATTGCTGAAATATTTGCATTGAGCTACAATAAGGGTGCAAAATATGAAAAAGGAGATTTTGAAAATGAAAAAAATTTTTGCACTTATACTCACATTCACAATTATCATCTGCTCTCTTGGAGCTCTCACATCTTGTGGTGGTTCTAAGTTTGATGAGAACAAGAACATTAGCGTTGTTACTCGCGAGGACGGAAGTGGAACAAAATCCGCATTTATGGAGATTATCGGACTTAAGGGTAAGACTGATGTTTCAGGTGTTATTGTTGCTTCAAATACTGCCTCTGTTCTTCAAGAGGTAAAGGGCAACCCTCTTGCAATCGGTTATGATAGCCTTGGTTACATTACTGATGAGGTTAAAATGCTTAAGGTAGATGGTGTTGAAGCTACAATTGAAAATATTAAAAATGGCTCTTACAAAATTTCAAGACCACTAAATATAGTTTTTCAAGAAAGCACCATTAATGATGAGGTAAATAAAGCGTTCTACGCATTCCTTCAAAGCTCGGATGCACAAAAAATTATTAGCGACAACGGGTATGTTTCAACTAAAGATTCTACTACATCATATGTGGTAGTTCCCGGTTTAACAGGCAAAATAGACATTTCCGGTTCAACATCACTACTTCCTCTTATGGAAAAGCTCGCTGCAAAATTTGAAAGCATCCAAGATGGAGTTAAAATTACTGTTGCCGGTGGTGGAAGCGGAACAGGCTATAACAATGCTAAAAATGGCGTGTCAGACTTTGGAATGATTTCAGAAAGCTTCAATCCATCAAAAGCGGATAATTGCACATACTACGAGGTTGCAAAGGATGGAATTGCGGTAATTGTTAATAAAGAAAACACCTTTGATAACATTTCCCTTGAAGACCTTAAAAACATTTACAATGTAGATGCAGGCGACTCCGCTATCAAGACTTGGTCAGGCGTTTCAAAATAACATGAAAGGTCTTTACAAATTTATAAATGCACGAGAAAAGGTCATGCGCGGCGTGTTCCTTTTCTCTGCGATATTTTCCATTCTCGCGCTTGCGACGATAACGGTATTCCTATTTGTGAGCGGAGTTCCGTTAATTGCAAAGACGGGGTTTGCTGAATTTTTATTTGGAAGCAATTGGGCACCTGTTGCCGATAATCCAAGCTATGGAATTTTCCCAATGATTGTAGCCTCATTATATGTTACGGCTCTTTCGGTAATTATCGGTGTAGGAGTAGGTCTTTTTACATCGGTTGCACTGTATAAGTTTTGTCCTAAAAAGCTTGTTTCAATAGTAAGACAAATGATAAATTTGCTTGCAGGTATTCCTTCCGTTATTTTTGGTCTTTTTGGAATGACTATTATTGTTCCATTCGTTAGAGATTATATTTCACCTACAGGCGTCGGTTATGGTATTCTTTCGGCATCCATTGTTCTTGGAATAATGATTTTACCAACCATTGTAAGTGTAAGTCTTGATGCCTTGAATAGTGTTCCCTCATCCTATTATGAAGGTGCTTTAGCTCTTGGTGCAACAAAGGAAATAGCAACCTTTAAGGTTATGGTCCCATCAGCAAAGAGTGGAATTCTTGCAGGGGTGGTTCTTGCAATTGGACGAGCTATCGGAGAAACCATGGCAGTTATTATGGTAATTGGCGGCAGCCCTGAAATGCCTGAAAGCTTATTCCAAAGTGTAAGAACATTAACATCAAATATAGCAATGGGAGCCTTGGAGCTGTCAGGAGATGCACTATCTGCACTTATATCAACGGGTGTTGTTTTGTTTGTCTTTACTCTTATTTTAAATGTAAGCTTTTCATTGCTAAAGAAAGACAAAAGGGACAAGCCCAAAAAGAAAGAAAAGCGAGGGGAAAGCAAATGAGAACGCTATATTCTATTTTGAAATATGTTTGCATAATCGCTCTTGTTCTTTCGCTAATTTCGCTTATAGCAGTTGTAGCTTATATTTTAATAAATGGTGTTACTAAGCTTTCCTTTAATCTTTTGTTTGGAGATTATACGGCTTCTCCATCTATATTTCCTGCATTTATAGGAACACTTCAGCTTGTAGGAATTGCTGCTATTATTGCTGTTCCTATAGGAATTGCAAGCGCTATATTTCTTGTAGAATACACTAACAACAAGGGTAAATTTGTTAAAATCGTACAAGTGGCAACAGAAACTCTTGCCGGTATTCCAAGTATTGTTTATGGCCTATTTGGATACTTGATATTTGTTGTTGCCTTTGGGTGGGGATATTCCATGCTCGGTGGTGGAATAACACTTGCAATTATGATACTTCCCACCATCGTAAGGTCTACACAAGAAAGCTTGTTATCTGTTCAAGAAGGACTTCGTGAAGGCTCGTATGCGCTTGGAGCAAGTAAAGTAAGAACTATTTTTAAAATTGTTCTACCATCTTGTGCGGGTGGCATAGTTACCTCTATTATTTTAGCTATTGGTCGTGTCGTTTCTGAAAGTGCAGTTTTGATATTAACCGTTGGAATGGTTGTAAACAAAGTGCCTGAAACATTGATGGCTCCGGGCACAAGCCTCGCTCTTGATATTTACTATTTTGCAAGCCACGGATATCCGGATGAAGCGGCTGCAACCGCAGTTGTTCTTCTCATTTTCGTAATTTTTCTCAATCTTTTGGCAAGCTTTATTGGTAAAATGATTAAAAAATCAACTTATGGAGATACAAAATGAATGAATTTATAGGTAATATGGATATTGTCGCAAAAAACTGCAATCTTTTTTATGGTGATTTTCAAGCCTTAAAAAATATAAATATAGAAATTCCAGAAAAACAAGTAACAGCCTTTATTGGTCCGTCAGGTTGTGGAAAATCAACCTTTCTAAAAATATTCAATAGAATGAATGATCTTGTTGAAGGATGTCGCATTGAAGGAGAGTTTAGAATTGGTGGTATTGACATTTTTGACAAGGAAACAGATGTAAATCTTCTGCGAAAAAATGTAGGCATGGTTTTTCAAAAGCCTAATCCGTTTCCTATGAGCATATATGACAATATTGCCTTTGCGCCGAGAACCTTTGGTATTACTAAAAAAAGTGAGCTTGACGATATAGTCGAGCAATCTTTACGTCGTGCCAGCATTTGGGATGAGGTCAAGGACCGACTTCGTAAAAATGCCCTTGGTATGAGTGGTGGTCAACAGCAAAGACTTTGTATTGCTCGTTCTCTTGCTGCAAGCCCAAAGGTTTTACTTATGGATGAACCAACCTCTGCTCTTGACCCAATATCAACAGGCAAGATTGAAGAGCTTATGGAAGAATTGAAAAAAGAGCTTACCATAGTTATTGTAACTCACAACATGCAGCAAGCAACTCGTATAGCAGATAAAACTGCATTTTTCCTTTTAGGTGAGCTTGTTGAGTACGGAAATACAGACGATATCTTTACTTCTCCTAAGGATGAACGCACCGAGCGTTATATTACCGGAAGATTCGGTTGATTTTGCAACGATTTTATGATAAAATAAAAGGAGATAAAAATGTCAATCAGAAAAATATTTGAAGATGAGCTTGCTGAATTAAAGACTCAGCTTGTAGAAATGTGTAGGCTTACCGAGCAAATGATTAGCGATGCTATTACAGCTCTTGTAAATAAAGACCGTGAGCTTGGAAAAAGCATCGGTGATATGGATAAAAGAGTGGACGAGTATGAAATGGCTATAGAAAAAAGATGTATGCGAATCTTACTCAAGCAACAACCAGTAGCTAAGGATTTTCGCGAGGTTTCAACTGCTCTTAAGATGATTACAGATATTGAACGCTTTGGCGACCAAGCCGCAGATATTGGTGAGCTTGTTTATTCAATGCCGGGTGAAAAATATATCAAGGAATTAACCCATACTAAAGCAATGGGAAATCTTGCAATAAAAATGGTAAGAGAAAGTGTAAATTCATTCATCAATAATGATGCAAAGCTTGCAGACGAAGTAATTACACTTGATGATAAAATGGATGAACTTTTCGATACAGTAAAAACAGAGCTTATTGAGCTTATAAAAAAAGACGGAAATAATGGCGACCAAGGCATTGAGCTAATGATGGTTGCTAAATATTTGGAGCGTATCGGCGACCACGCGGTTAATGTTGCTGAATGGACTAAATATAATGAAACGGGGGTACACCAAAAGTTTTAATGGAAGAATTAATTTACATTGTCGAGGATGACGAAGGCTTAAGAGAGCTTTATGAGGGCGCCTTTGAAGGCGTTTACAGAACCATGTTGTTTGAAAATGGCAAGGATTTTTTCTGTCAATTTGAGAAAAATCGCCCCGATTTAATTATTCTTGATATAATGCTTCCCGATATGGACGGATACACTATACTTACAAAAATACGAGAAATTGACGAAAAAATACCTGTTCTTATTGTTAGTGCAAAATCTGACGAAATAAGTGCAGTTAAAGGGCTCAATAAAGGGGCTGATGACTATATATCAAAGCCTTTCTCTGTCCTTGAGCTAATTGCTCGCATTAAGACCAACATTCGTCGTGCAAACCTTTATATTAAAAAACAAAAAGGATTTGTAATTGACAATAACGTTTATAAAATCTTTTTTGAAGGTCGTGATTTGGGCCTTACCTTGAAGGAATTTAAGCTTTTAAAAATGTTAATAGCACATGCTGGTGTTACAGTTGAACGTGAAGAGCTGTTTCGCGAGGTTTGGGGTGAAAATTTTATGGGTGAAACAAGAACTCTTGATATTCATATTTCTCAACTGCGCGATAAAATAACAGAATGTGGGGGCGGCGATGTAATTATCACCGTGCGTGGTATTGGATATCGTTTTGAAATGCAATGAAAAAGAAGATATTTTTTAGATTTTTTGCAGTTTCAGTTGTGATTGTGCTTTTAATGTTTATTTTCGGCATTATAGCAGTTAATTTGAACACCAAAAACATCATAAATCAGCGATTAAAGGAAGAAACAGAGCTTGCTGCTTCCCTTTTAGATGGTGAAGATGATTTTTCTAATTTTTCAAAATATGAGAATAATTCCGAGCTTCGCATTACAATTTTTGACCTTGAAGGCAATGTGCTTTATGAAAGCGATACAAATTCAAAGCTTGAAAACCACGCTGACCGTGAGGAAGTTAAAAATGCCCTTGCAGGAGCTCCTGATACTGTAGAAAGATATTCTGAAACCTTCAAGTGTGATATGACATATTACGCAACATTAACAGAGTTTTCCGATGATACTCAAGTGATTTTAAGGCTTGCTGTCAGAAGCAGCGAGGTAACTCCTTATATTACTGCGTTAATTCCGTTACTCGTGATTGTTCTTATTATTTCTCTTGTGCTATCATTTGTGCTTGCAAACATTCTTTCACGAAATGTTTCCTCTAAGGTTACCGAAATTGGAGATAGCTTAAAGAGTTTAAATGAAGGAAAATATACGCCTATAAATACCGATATGAGTGAGCCGGAGCTTTTTTCTGTTTTAAGCCAAATAAACGAATTAAATTCAAACATTCATAATCATATTCGCATAGCAGATGCTGAACGTGTCAAGCTAAATACCGTGCTTGATAATGTTTCTCAAAGCATTATTGCTCTTGACAAATCAAAGCGTATTGTTTTTGCGAATAAACGAGCTCTTCACATGTTTAACGGCTCAAATTCAGACATAGGAAAAGACCTTGTTTTCTTAATTGAAAAGCTTCCTGTTTATGAAAAAATCAGCCAACACGTAAGCGAAAATTTTGCTTTTGAGTATGTATATGATGCTATGCACCTATCAATAGTAATCACAAAGGTTACTAACGATGTAATATGTGATGATATTTCTGCAATAATCATTGTCACTGACATCACAAAAGAAAAGCTGATTGAAAAGCAAAAAAGTGACTTTTTTGCAAATGCTTCTCACGAGCTTAAAACACCAATAACAGTTATGCAGGGCTTTTCCGAGGTTCTTATGAATAAGGAAAACATTGATAAAGGCTCTAAAAAGCAGATAGCACGTATTCACAAGGAAAGTATTCGTCTTGGCTCTCTCATTTCCGATATGCTAATGTTATCGAAAATAGAAAACAAAGATGCTACACAAAACGCACCTACACTAATTTCTCTTGATGAAACAGTCAAGGAAATTATTGCTGAATTTTCAGAGGAAATTAAAAAGAAAAATATATCAACTGACATTATTGGTTCTGCAAGTCTTGTCGCTGAACAGCATATGATATTTGAGCTTATAGAAAATCTTATATCAAACGCTATAAAATACAATAAGGATAATGGCTCAATAACTGTTTCATTTTCAAGCACCGCCTGTGGCATAACTATGCAAGTTAAAGACACAGGAATTGGCATCGAAAAAGAGCATTTACCTCGTTTATGTGAACGCTTCTATCGTGTTGACAAGTCCCATTCCAAGCGTACTGGCGGAACAGGTCTTGGGCTTGCTATTGTCAAGCATATTTGTGCTTTTATTGGTGCGGAGCTTTTTATTGAAAGCGAGTTTGGTTTAGGCTCAACCTTTACTGTAATTTTTTCAACTGAAAAATAAATACTTATAACCCATAATGCTTTTTCAAAAGGTGTTGTGGGTTTATTTTTTAAGCAAAAAAGCCACTACTTTTTGAAGTGGCTTTGAAATATTTTTAGTTGTTTATAGAGTAATATCTATTCGCTATGGTTACTGTTTTGCTGCCATTGGTTTGTATATCCGGCATTCCATATTGAGCAGCTCGTAAGATTACGTGTTCATTATCTTGGCTTGCTTTTATGAAATTGCCGTCTGTGAATTTATTGGCTCTGTGGACTTCGAGTATTGAAAAGCCTTTTTCAACGAGGTATGCGCTAAATTCCCATAGCTCGTTAAATTTTCCGTATGAGTCCATTATCATGGAGATGTTGAGCTTCTTATGATATGCAGTTATTCTGAAATAATTCTTCATTGTTTTTCTCCTTTATGCTATCTTTTTCAGTTGTCTATTTGCGTATGGCAGCCACTTTTTATAAACATAGTTTTCTATGTCCTCACTGGGCTTTTGGTTATGACCTGCATAGCATTGTAATATTTTGCGTTTCTGTAATGAATACTCAATTGTAACGAGGGGAGTGTCTGGATTATCCTTGCTTCTTATGAAAAATATTAGTGTTTCCTCTCGTATAACCTTTTGGTCGTAATTCATTCTACCTACACAATGGTGCAAAGCTTCACCTTCGTTTATTAAGTCTTGTGGACTCTTAGCAATAATACATAAAAATACGCCCTTACCGTTTTGTTGTAAAGGCGTATATTTTTCTGCTATTAGCTTAAATTTGTTGTAAAGCTCCTGTCTTGCTTTCTCGTCCTCTTCGGCTTTTCTTGTATGGTATTCATCAATTCGTATATCGTGCCATTTCTTAAAATCGTGTGGAAATCTATTTTTGTCTATGCTCATATCAATATTTAGATAATTGCAAGCCTTTAAATAGTCAAGGTATAATCTGTTGCTTATTCCTTGTTTACTAACATAATCAAAGTATTTATTAAGGCAATCTTTGAATAGCTCTTTAATAGGTATATACGAATTATCGTTCAGTCCTTTCTTAGCTTCTTCATATACTTGAATTTCCTTTAAAGGTCTGTTTTTCTTAAATGCTTGCAATATAGTTGTTATGTAATAACGGTTAACTCTAATGTCTTCTGCATTTCTACCTAAAAAGCGTCTGAATTGTTTGTTTTCAGCCACTCTATCAAGGATTTGCTTACTTTTAACTAAGCTGCTAAGTCCTAATTTCAGTAAATATTCTGTTTGTGGATTGCTTTCATAAATTCTTAAATACTCAATAATGTCTGTTCCTTGATATAGCTCATATGCGCTATATTTGTACTCACTGAATTTGTCAATAAATGATTTATTCACTATTGGAGCATAAGGATTAAAGTATTTATCTTCTGCCCATCCCCATTCCGTGTCCTCATACCATTTTGGGTATTTGGTTATGCCTTTATCGTACCAACCGGTTACATATCCACCTATGTAGAAATATGCCATATCCTTTACAAAGCATTTATCTGAGTGAACACCGTGTATTGCTACTTGCTTGCACATCCATTTTGTATGGTAATGCCTTACTGCTACTGTTACCTTTACAAGCTCACCGTCATTCTTAGTTAAGTATGCGTAATATCTTGTATTGCCTACAGGCTTTGAATTGAGTTTTTTATCAAGCTTCTTGATTTCTTTTTCTATGTACTTTGACATAGGCTTTATTTTCTCAATTAACATTTAGCATCCCTCCAAATCATCACCGAATATTTCATATAGCTTAGCTGCTATTTCAATATCAAATTCGTATTGTTCAATTACCTCTCCCGTTTCCTTATCAATGTTTATTACAGGGGTTTTAGAGGCGTATTTTGGCTCTTTTTCGAGTATATACTCATAGATGTCCTGTATGTTTTTATCTACGCTTAAATCGTGCTCATACTCAAATTCGTATTGTCTTAATATTCCTGTATTTGTCATAGTGCCGGCATAGATAATTCCGTTTTCATAGCCTATATGTAGATAATCACCACTTGGGAAAGTAATAATATTTGATTTTAGGGTTTCTAATGGATTTTTAGGAGTTAGCACATCCTCTATACCTTCAAACATAGAGATTACCTCACCTACATTTGATTTTGGTTTAGGTTCTACTTTTATTTCTTGCTTTTTAACAGCTAGCTTGTATTCAGTGCCATCCTCGTTGTAGAGTATTCCTTCTATGCTATCCTCTTGGAAGTAGTGAATTAACCATCCAAATACAATAGCATCCTCAACCATAGTACATTTTGCTCCCTGTTCAGCTTGCTTTTTAGCTTCTTCGGCTGCATAGCTCATAAATGTTTCAAGTGTCTTCTTGCTTATTAAGGTTTTACCGTCCTTAACTATTTTGACACCGTTATTTATCTTATCAATTAGTGTTTCACTTGCATTTTCTTCTAAATATGCTTTCAGTAGCTCTTGTTCTTTTGTTTTGGTTTCTAATATTATCATTTCAATTCTCCTTTATTTTCTCATGTAAATTAAAAAAGCCCTTCTAACCATTAGTCAGAAAGGTACATCCTTTTGAGCCATTACAGCTTCATATTTTGTTATGGGTACTATTTTCCATAGAGCATTTTTCATTAAGCTTCGTTTTTCACCAAGTCTGATGATTTTTCGCTTTTGGTATAGGCTAATTAGCTTTATTGCATAATCCTTTGAGTAGCAATAGTTCATTAACCTATACTTAGCATCAATTTTAGTTTTTCTAAGTAGCTTATATGTCATATTGCTATCTCCTTATTTCGATTATTCCGTCAGAGTATTCTTCAAAACCGTCAAATCTTAAATCTCTGCCATATGCTTCATAGTCGATATAGTTTTCAATATAGCTGGGTATTTCATAGCAGCAAACCTCGTGTATCATATGGTATGCCAAATCCTCAAAGTCCATTTTGGGATAGAGTATTATATCATCATCCCATCTGTACCCATAATTACTTACGAGTTCTTCCCAATCGCTAAAGCTTCTAACCTCAAGATATGCTTCAAATACCTCATATTTGTATGAGTCATTTAAAATACCTGAGTCATTAAGTGTTTCAAAAAGTCTTTGTGGGTGCATATAGTCCCAATTTGCACAATTACTTGGTATGCCTTCAATGTCTTGGATAAATAGCTCTTCATCAATGCCATTAAAGATAAATCCTTGATTGGCAAGCTCTTCTTCAATTTCTTCCCAATCGTTATATGCTGACAAGTCAAGCCATTTTGAGCCTAAAGCTCTTTCGTTACATTCTGTGTAAGAACCCCATGAGCCTACTACAATACTAATCATTTTCTTTAATCTCCTTGTTTTCGTAATATTCTGTTTCTGTTGCATATTCAATACCGGTTGTTATGTCAAGCCAACCGTAGCTTGTTTTGATTAAATTCATAAAGCTACCTCTCATTCAAAATCGTCAATATTGATTTTTTCGTAGTCAATACCATATTCAAAATACAAAAAACCGTTACTATCAGTTAAGAGGTCATAAGTTGTAACGCTTATTCTACCTCTATTGCTAATAGCAACGGTTATTTCATTTTTGCTTGTATCAATGGCTACGATATTGAAGGTAATGAACACCTCCCCATCGTAAAGTTGAAATTCAGAAAGATAATACTTATTGAATTTCTTTGATTTTTCAATTTTCTTTTGCTTTTTCATAGGACTTTACCTACCTTTCATATTTATTTTTTACCTTTCGGCAGAGTCAAAAAAGCACAGGTGGAGTTTATATGCTTATCACTTTTTAGTACCAAAACAGATGTCAACAGAAAAAAAGAAAAAATATTGCACTAAATCCTTGTATTTCAAAGGCTTAATGCAATATTTTTTCTCTGTTTACATCTGCGACACCTGTGCTAAAATAGACTCGGGCGGAAGGTAAATATGACAGATAATAAATTGACTCTTAAATTGTTTTGTGATATAATTAATATGAGGTGATAATAATGGCAATTTTAGATTATAACAGCAATATAATGGAGCTTTTTGCTCAAAAAACAATTTCTTTATCATATAATAGCATTTATTCAACATTCGATTGGAATAAAAAAGCCGATGATTTTGATTTTACCAGCCCAGACAAAAAAATCGCCCTTGAAGTAGTTTCTATAATTCCCGAAAATAATATAGAAGCGTCTAAATATGAAAAGGTGCTTGCTAAAGGTAAAAAACCTACTTCTAAAAAAATAAAAATGGCTAAGATTGACACAAGTGGATCTTTGATATCTCACTATGGCGGTAGCATGATAGAAATTAGGAAAGCGTTCATAAAAGCCATAGAAACAAAGCACGAAAAAGCACTAAAGCGTCTAATAAAGTATGATGTTTATGAGTTATGTATTTGTACTGATGATGGTGCTTTATTTGACAGTGATTTGTCGTTTGATTTTTTGCTTGAATCTAAAATTTTACCGAAAGCTTGTTTTTCTAGAATTTTCATAATTACTAGTGCACATTTTTTCGTTATAGAAAATTCCACAATCACGGAATTCAAACGAATAATATCTTAAAAGAAAAGGATGAAGTTTTTAGTTTCATCCCTTAATTTATACAGTTCGACACTTTAATACTATAGTTCACCAAAACAAGAAAGACACCATTTCGGTGTCTTTTTTTGTTTTTGCCACCCGTACGCTCATCGACCTATCTTCAAAATGCACTCGCATTTTGAATTGGGTTCGCATTTCTGACGAAAGCCGTTGTCAGCTTGCTAGCAAAAGTACGGGGATTTCCAACTTTTTTGCGGACAGTCGGGGACGCCTGTCCCTACATTTGGGGACGCATTGTATGCCCTTTCGTTTCGTGTCGAAACATTTAAGGAAAGGGCATCTTCCCGTACAAATTTTTGATAGCCTTGCTTAGCAAAAATTTGCTTGTTCGCTCTCGCATTATTGGGCGAATTGAATTCGCATTTTCGGCTAAAGCCGATGTAGGGGTCCTCAAAACGAAGCATGAGTTTTGGGGTTCTCGTGTAGCTCGCTCACAAGAGGATAGACGAAAATATTGCCGTTAGGCATTCTTCCCGTACGGTTACCTCGAATTTTCGTATGCTCCCTGCTTTACGAAAATTTGCTTGTTAGCACTTGCTTTTCGACGGCAGCAAGCCACCGCCCTACAGATTGGGGTTCGCTACTAATGCTCCCTTGGGAGCCTTCCCGCTTGCTCTTGCTTGCAAGAGTACGGGTTGTTTTTATTCTTCGCGGAGACACAGAACCGTCCCCTGTCTCCGCTGTCTCCCGTGTTGACTGGAGATTCGTTGTATACCCTTTTGTTTTGTGAAAAAATGGGAAAATCGCTAATTTTACACACGTCCCACGATTTTTTCAAATTACTATCTCTATATTTTTCTCTTTCCCGCGCGATAGGTGGACAGCTTTTGTGGTTGTTTTTCCATTTGCAGTTATTGTTATCTCATACTCTCCATAAAAGCCTCTGAGCTCTACTTTACCGTTTGTAGTAGTAGCATCAAGATTTGTACGCCATTTTTTGTTTATTAGATTGTAAAGAGCTTTATATGCGGGCTTTTGGGTCATATCAAAACGAAGCAGTCCACCATAATAGATATTCTCACCTATTGTCATATTTCCTTGAGACTCACGGATTTTTTCCGGTACTTTATTGGGATTGTGTATGTATGCATAACCATCTATCATATTCCAATAAATAATTTGTTCCATTTTTGGATGAGAAAACCACACCGTGTAAAGATATTCAATAAGCTTTGCCTGTATTTCTTCGTCAAGAGGGTCATTTGAATAGGCAGGGATTGTTATTTCTGTAATTTGTAGATAATCTACAAGATTGGAATATAGGTTCATTTGATTATATAGATGAACGGGATTATATAGCTTCTTAGACCTTTCAAGCTCCTCTTCCTTTGAGTAAAACATATGGAATTGCATTCCCATAGCATCTATTCGTGCACCTTTAAGTTTTGTTGCCTCGGTATATGCATAGTAGGGTGCTACACACTTGCACTCGTAAAGCCACGCCTCGCCAGTGCCCTCATTTATAGCGAGCTGATTATTTGGAAAATATTTGTCGGCGGTTTTGTATGCCCATTCAAGAAACGACGGGTGCGTGTAGAATTCAGTAACGCCCTCGCCCCAGTACATTTCATTAGTAACCTCAATGGTACGTATTTTGCTTGCATATCTTTCAGAAATTTCTCCAAATCTACGCTCAAGCTCCACCTTCACGATATCTATTGGTGCTCCCTTTAGCCAAAGAGGGTATGTTTGGTCATAGGCTAACCCATGCTCACGAGGCTCAATGCCATTATTTTCGCAATATTCTATACACAAATCAATAGGCGGGCGACGGTAAAATTTATAAGAGTCCTTTGCATAGCGCTGTTGTCCCCTTATTTCCTCAATTGCATTCCAATAAAATGGCAAAGTCGCCATATTGAATACATTTTTAAAGTAGTCTTTGTATAAACAGTTTTTCTCCTCTGTTTCAAGTTCGTCAAGCATGAACAAGTTAGCACCGAATCTAAAATCGTGCTGTATTTGCTTTACCTCTATTTTTGCGTTGGGTACAATATTCCCATTTTTATCAACAACTGTAATTGTCATATCGCCCTTGCGATATTTTTCTATATTGGGATATATTGTTTTTTCAAAAAACTCCTTGTTGCTCTCGAATTCTTTTAATACCAAGCTTCTGTCGCTCATTTTCAACTCCTTCAATGGCGTCTATCAAAATACAAATATAGCCAAATTGAAACTTCTTTTTTTCTAATTATATCATTCAGTTAAATAAAAGTAAATATTTTAACTCAATTCCCATATTGTTTTTTATTTAATAGTCAAATATAGTTTTTCAATTAAAGTTGGTATCAGTTCACCAAAAACAAAAAGACAGGTTTCACACCTGTCTTTTTGTTTTTGACAACCCTTACGGTTTGCGTAGCCCACTCAAAATTCGCTTGTTCGCACTCGCTTTTCGGCGGCAGCAAGCCACCGCCCTACAGATTGGGGTTCGCAACTAATGCTCCCTTGGGAGCATTCCCGCTTGCTCTCGATTACGAGAGTACGGGTCTTGCTAACTTTTTTGCGGACAGTCGGGGACGCCTGTCCCTACATTTAGGAACGCATTGTATGGCTTGCCGTTCCCTGTATTCCTGTCTATTCTAGGATGAAAATAGAGCCTGACTTTTACATCAAGCTCTATGTACTAGTATGAAATTTGACTATTTTTTATGTTGTGCGCTTTTTAGATACTTGTGTACAATCGGCCAAGCGTCATCGGCATAGAATCTATGTCCGCCGTTTCCTTTGACAAGTGTGCAGCGATTGCCTTGTCCAGACAATTCATAAGCCTGCTTTCCTTTTTCAAATACCTGCTCGGCGCCAAACAATGGAAAGATTTTATCGCTGTTTCCAGACACCTGAATAAAATACTTTGGATATGCCATTGCCATAAGATCGCCCATATCAAAATATTCCGATATTTTCGGCACGTAATTGCAGGAGCAATGAGTCATTGCACCGATGGAATCCTTAAACGTACACATTGCGCACGAGGGCATTGCCAGAGTGATTCTATCCTCCAAGGCTGAAACATACACCGTGGCTGTGCCGCCACCGGAGTTTCCCATACAGCAAATATTTTTTGTATCAATTCGATCGCTAAACTCGGATTCAATTACATCAATCAGTCTTGAAACATCCCACACACGTTCACCTATAGTTGTTCTTCCCAGAATAAGCGCTGTCATAGTTGACTCGTAGCATCTCGGTCCGTTTTCGTTTCCGCCACACTCGCCAAAGTTTCTCTGCTCTAACGAAATTGCCGCAAAGCCCTCTTTGACCGCTCTTATACAAAAATCTCGGTCGCCTTCGCTTATGGATTTTTCATCCCCATCGAATTTAGCTCTGCCTAAGGAAACGTGCATTCCCGTGGAGTGCCCTTGAAGACAGATCATCAACGGTGGCTTTTCGACCCCATCAGGAAGCAACAGATGGCAGGGCACACGATAGCCTGCCTCACTTTGATAGGTAAAACGAATCTCCGTTGCCCCATCTATTTTCTTTTGGTATTCCACACACAGCTCAGGATTTACTTTTTCAAACTTGTCCATGCCCAGAAGCTGTGACAGCTTATTCCTTGCTATACTCTTCCATTCTTGAAAGTCGCCGCCATCATAGGACATTGACGGAGTAATCCTTTGCATCAATTCCTTATTGTGTTCATAAGCTGATTTCATGCTTAACATCCCTTCTATGACAAATTTAACACTCAATGTGTGGGCTTTCTACAAGCGATTACTGCTCATATCAGCTCAAATTCTTCAAATGGTGTAATCTCGCTGCTTTTACCAATAAAAATACGAAATTTGCCCTTCTCCGCTTTTCTTTTCAGATCGGCACCTACAAAGGCGAGAGTATCATTTGTAATTTCAAATTCAACTACCCTTTCCTCGTTTGGCTTAAGCTCTATCTTCTTAAAGCCACGAAGCTCCTTGATGGGTCGAACAACAGAGCCGAAAATGTCCTGTATATACATTTGAACTATTTCCTTCGCCTTGTACTTACCGATGTTTTTCACTTTAACGGATGCTACTATTTTATCATTTTCGGTCATTGTTTTACTGCTTATTTTGTGGTCGCTGTATTCAAATTCAGTATAGCTTAAGCCATAACCGAATGGATAAAGCGGCTTGTTTGGACCGTCAATATAGCAAGACTTAAATACCATTCGTTTCGTGTCGTCCGTGCGGTAATTTCCTGTAAGGAAGTGATTATAATATACGGGACATTGTCCAACATTGTGGGGGAAGGACATTGTAAGCTTACCGCAGGGGACGCTGTTTCCAAACAAAAGGTTGGCAATTGCGTTTCCGCCCTCTGTACCGGGGAAGAATACGTTCAAAATTGCATTTGCTATTTTATTTTCCTCAGTCAGCACAAGAGGTCTTCCTGTAAATAGCACCATAGCGGTATTTTTGTTGGCTTCTGTAACTCTTTTTATCAGCTCCTTTTGAGCAAAGGACAGCTCTAAGAACGCCTTTGATTTAGACTCACCGCTATCCCTCATATCCTCGCCTACACAAAGGATTACAACGTCTGATTTTTTAGCAAGTTCCACTGCCTCGTCAATTCGTGATACGTCAGTAGCATCAAGCTCTAAGCCGCACCCAACAGCACAGTTGATTTCCGCATTTGGAAGTAAATTTTTAACGCCCTCATATACGGTAACGGTTTCGTCCTTATCATACGCACACCACCAAGAGCCAACAATCTGCTTCTCGTTTGCAAGCGGGCCTATAAGGGCAACGCTTTTTACGTCCTTACCAAAAGGCAAAACACCGTTGTTTTTAAGTAGCACCGCACTTTCCTCACTTGCTATGCGTGCAATGTCCTTGTGCTCTTTACATCCAAGAATTTTTTCGGCTTCATCGGGGTTTGCATAACGATACGGATTTTCAAACAAGCCAAGCTTCTCCTTAACCCTTAAAATACGCAAAACGGCCTTGTCAATTTGCTCCATAGACACCTTGCCCTCTTTAACCAGCTCTTCGCCGTACTTAACGATGCAGGAGGTTGCCATTTCCATATTCATTTCTGCCTTCATTGCGTATTCTACCGCTTGCTTGTGGCTTTCGCTGTATCCGTGGTCCACCGTGCTTGCAAGACAGTTATAGTCGGAAATTACGATGCCGTCAAATCCCCATTCGTCTCTTAAAATATCCTTCATAAGATGGGCATTTAAGACACAGGGTATGCCGTTTAGGGTTTGCTGCCCTGCCATTACAAGCATAGCGCCCTCGTCTATTGATGCCTTATAGGGTGGCAAATAAGTTTCTCTCAAGGTAAGCTCACTCATATCGGAAAGATTATAGTCCTTACCGCTTTCGGGCGCTCCGTAGCCAGCCATATGCTTACAGCCCACGCCCAGTCCATAGGTTTTTCCGTCGCCTTGAAAGCCCCTTGTGGTTGCCTTAGCGATTTCGCAGGTTAAGTAGGTGTCCTCTCCGCTTGTTTCCATCACTCTGCCCCATCTTGCATCACGCGACACGTCAAGCATTGGCGCAAGAGTTAAGTGAACACCATCAACACTCGCTTCCCTTGCTGCCATTTTTGCGCAATTCTCGCAAAGCTCCATATCAAAGGAGCAAGAAAGTCCCAGGTTTATGGGATAGAGTGTTCTGTAGCCTCGAATAACGTCTTGCATTATAACCACGGGAATTTTATTTTTGCTGTTCTGCAAAAAGTTTTTTTGAATTTCTATCGTTCTTTTTGCGCCGAAGGAGTTTACAAGGGAGCCGGTTTCAAAAACATATTCCTCATCCAGCTCCAGCCTTGTAATAGGTCCCGTTATAGGCATATTTTTATCGTATAAAATTACGTTTGAATCAAACTGCTCAAGCTGATATAGCTTTTCCTTCAACGACATTTTGTCAAGTAGCTTTTTAATATCCATAATTTAGCTCTTATACCTCAATTTTTGCAATCCTTACGACAAAATGCTCGCCATATAGCTGAGGTGTGGTAATAATATTTACCCTGCTTCCCTCTTGAGTGAACAATATATCCTCGTTGCTATCTAACCATTTGACAGACTTAATTTTCTTGTCAAGAATAAAGGCATTATTATGGTTTGCGTCTCCCTTGGAAAGCTCAACATTTGGATTTCCGGAAACTCCCAAATCAAATGCAAAGAGATAGTAGCAATCTTCGCCCTTAAGCAAGAAGCTCTTATCCTTGTTTTCGATTTCAATCTCAGCAGGACGAGGCAAATACAGAGCCTCGGAGTAAATCTTAACCCACTCGCCAAGAGCATCAAGCATAGCCTTATCAAGAGAACGGAGCTGACCGTTACCCATAGGTCCAATATTCAAAAGGTAGTTGGCGCCATATCTTCTGCAAACGCAGAAATCCTCAATAATCTCCTTCAGCGACTTAAAGCTGAAGTCGTTTTTGGCATATCCCCAGTAGTTGCCAAAGATTTGACACATCTCACTGGCAATATATTTCGGTGAATCCTCTAGGTTAATTGGGCAAGGACGACCACGCTCGAAGGTTACGGAGTCAAGCTCTATATGTCCAAGCTCGCCACGGGCGGAAAGCCCTGTGTTATTGATAATCATTGCGTCGGGCTGATATTTTCTGATAAGAGAATAAAGCTTGTCCTCTTCCCAATTTTCGTCCTTTTTGTCCCACATTCCGTCAAACCAAATGCCGCCTATTTTGCCATAATTTTTGCACAAAATTTCTACACTTGCTCGCAAATATTCAAGGTATTTTGGAAAATTCTCCTTGTAGCTTTTTTCATGCCAATCAAGAAGCGTGTGATAGAAAAACGGAACGATTTCTTGCTTATTGCATTCATCAACAAACTCTCGAATCAAATCACGACCCGCCAAGGAATGAGGTGCGTCATATTCATTCAGTCCACAGGTGTCATAAAGAGAAAAGCCGTCGTGATGTCTTGTCGTTAATGTGATATACTTACAGCCTGCAGCTTTGGCAGCCGAAACAAGATTTTTTGCCCAATCCCCATCAGGCGAAAAGGAATAAAAAAGTTTTTCATAATCCTTTGGCGAAATATTTATATTGTACGCCCACTCACCCTTTCCGTGTACGCTGTAAAGACCGAAATGCACAAACATTCCAAAGCCTAATTTTTCAAAGCTTTTAATACGGTTTTCAATTATCATAGTTACCACCTTGATTTATATAATTTCGATAACTTATTATATCATAATAAGAAATTAATTTCAACTAAAAAGGGCGAGAAAAAGCAACCACGGATTGGGGTGAACTGCATATCTCATACTCTTTCTAATAAAACATAAAATCGGAGGCTTTTCAAAACCTCCGATTTTCCTTTATCTACGCCACTTCTCCGCTTTTTCACTATTCCCAAAAATCTCGTTCCAAGTGAATAGGCTACACTTCAAAATCCCTGTTCCACATGCTTGCCTACTTTTGTTTTTGGGGTGGGTTTTTGACTCAAATTTCCCTCCAGCAAATAATTTAACTTTCTTGGCAATGCCGCTTGACATTTTGGCAAGTATGTGATACAATGTTATTGTATAGAGCCAGAGCCAGCGCCTACAATGAGCCAGAGCCAGTGCCGGAAAGGAATATTACCATGAGCAAAGACTTAGGTAATCGAATAGCTGAAATGCTATCAAAAAGAGGAATTACACAAAAAGAATTGGCATCAACCATTGGAGTTACAGAAGCTGTTATTTCAAGATATGTTTCTGGAGAAAGAGATCCAAAACCAGAAACTATAGCAAACATAGCTACAGCTTTGCGTACTACATCAGACTATCTTCTCGGAATAGAGAACGAAGAATTTGATCATACAAGAATTCGTCGTATTATCGCGAGAAATGCGTCAAAGATGACACAGCAAGAAAAGAAGGATTTGATTGATGCGCTATTCGGGGAGGACTAATGGCTGATATCAAACTTTCTTCGCGACGATGCGAAGAAATCAAAAAAATAGTTGTAGAAATGTTTGTTAAATACGATGTTTCTTGCGTTCCTATTAACGGATTTGAAATTGCATCAAAAATGGGAATACATGTTGTCCCCTACTCTGCTTATCCCTCTAAAAAGCGAGGTTTGTTACTTAAAAAAAGTGAAGATGGTTTCTCTTTAGAAAAGAACATCGGCGAATGGTATATTTTTTATAATGATAAAAAAGGATATCGTCGCACAAACAATACTATTATGCACGAAATCGGTCATATTGTTCTTGACCACACTGAGGACAGCGAACTTGCAG
This sequence comes from Clostridia bacterium, assembly GCA_017468115.1. The sequence goes on from JAFUJS010000023.1 coordinate 47,985, forward strand.
AAAAGGAAGTAAATTTTTTTGCAAAGTACGCACTAGTCCCACCTGTTTTAGTCCACAAACTTGAAATAAGCTCTTATCTTCAAATAGTAAAATTCTTTGATGTTAGTTTTGAAGCAGCAAAATATGCATTCGAATATTATCAAAAATGGTTAGAATTTGGCGGTTCTGACTATACACTATACGAACGCATCACATTAGAGCTTTTCAAAAACGTTGGTTAAGAAAGGTGGTGTCTATTTTGATTGTTTTGATAAAACAAAAAAGCACTTCATAGGTTGTTGGCGCAACCAAGAAATGCTTTCTCGCGTCGGATATATTATAATAACCAACTGGGCATTGTTTATTATAACATATCCTTTCTCGGTTTGTCAATCAGCAAACCAAATAAATTTTATAGAAAGGATGTGATTATCATAAAACACATCATCGATGACGGGTTCAACTCGGAGCTTGTTTCTTCTGCTTTTTTGATGGACATTTGGAAATTCCAATCATCGAAAAGCCAAAAGAAATAATTATTCCTTCTGCTCTTATTCCCTTTACCCAAATAAAAAGAAGCAGTTCAAAATTAGAAGCTGTTCATTTTTACGAGCACGACAAAAAATTTTCCGATGTGCTTACTTGCACAAAAGAATTACTTCCCAAACTTTCAGAATTTTCTGCGGTCATTTCACCCGACTGTTCTCTTTATCGTGACATGCCTTTGTGTTTGCAAATTGCAAACACTTACATGAATCGCGCAGTAGGTCACTATTTGCAATCTCAAGGATTATATGTAATTCCTAACATACGTTGGGGAGATGAACGTAGTTATACCACAATTGCCCTTCCTGAAAAATTTGCGTTTTTAGGAGTCCCAAAACATAGTATTGTATCGATAAGTACATATGGTTGTATTAGAGGTCAAGAAAATAAGCACTTTTTTAGAGAAGGCTTGAGAGCTATGCTCAACGACCTAAAACCAGAAGTTGTTCTTGTTTATGGAGCTATGCCTCCTTCTGTTTTTGATGAATTCAAACATACAACTAAATTTGTAAACTATCCAGATTGGATCAGTTCAAAACGAAGGAGGGGTATGTAATGGGTTCAGGAATGTCAGGAAATTATTCGAACACTAAAGGTGCAAACAACAGTGCTGTTCCTATTAAATCCATGTCCGACTTGCACTACAACAAGCAAAAAACGGAAGGGTATCTATTAAATCCTAATCATCCTGTCGGTTCAGCCAAAGCGAAATTCATGAAGGAAGTTTTGGGATACACTCAAAATGATTCTAAACTTTTCCATGAGAACGTAACAAAATCTATTCTTGGAAAAAGTCCTACAAAAACAGAAACCACACAGTATGGTGTAAAACATACATATCATACGACATTAGTAGGAAAGAACGGACAAAGTGTAACAGCAAAGGTTGTTGTAGTTATTCAAAAGGATCATGGTCAACTCACATACAAAATTATCACTGTATATCCAGATTAAAGGAGGTTCACATGAAAGAATTAGATGTAGTACGATTAGTTCAAGAATTTAATGAATTACCGTCTAGTACAGAAGGAACTGTCGTGCACAAATATGATGAAACTATGTTTGAAGTTGAGTTTTTTGATGAAAGTGGAAACACCATTGATGTAATCACTACACCAATAGAAGTGTTGGAACTGATACACAAAAACTAATAAAAACAAATAAACAACGCAATTCTTCATTTGATTTGCGTTGTTTTTCTTTGCTTTTATTTCTTTTTCTTCGGTTCGGGTAGTTCCTCGTACATTGATTCGAACAGAGTTGTTAAAAGCTCTCTATTCTCTATGTCTTCCACAAGGAGCATTTCCTTTGCACCTTCATATGGTAGTTCCTTGGGTGCATTTTCCAAGATTTTTATGGAAGATGGTGTAATCTTTACGAGTAATCGGTTATCATAAATACCACCAACCACCTTGCCACCATAATATAGCACATATTCGCCCATCATAGCACGAGCCGAAATGCCATTACACTGTTCTAAAACAAAATCTAAATACTCTTTACTGCTTGGCATAATTTTCTCCGTCAAGTTCTTGTTTTTTAATTAGCAAATTACTTTAGATTTATTATACCACAATATCTAAATTCTTTCAACATAATACTTGCAGAGAAAATGCTAAGCAAAAACTACGATTACAGCAAAGTAACCGTAGCTTTTTGGGGTGGGTTTATTGGGAATTCTGAGAAATAATACTTTGTATGTTATCTAACAACTCAATAAACTTATCAAGATTCACGTTATCAAATGGAGGTATTTTATTGCATATGTACGTCGCAAAATCATCTTTTGACAACGCCAAGCTATTTTCATGAGTATCAAACACTCCTTCATCTATTACTTTAACTATTCCATTTGTATAATACTCTTTGACTTTGTTGCTCGTTGTAGATACACTCGAATCAGTAAGCAATCTTTTAGCCTTTTGAGTAAATTCACTTGATAAATATAGTCTCCTATTTTCTGTAGAGGTTAATAACATATCGCTCTCTTGATATAAAAATTCTATCGAAATACCATTCGGGTAATTGGGATTGTCGGGTATACATATACCGAAAACCTTATTCCCAAATTCTTTTATTGTCTTATATTTCTTTCCTGTCTTATCGTCAGAATCGAATATTCCAATTATTATATGCTTGTTATCGACTTTAGCTAGATTTTCAAGTAGTGTTTCTAACTTGCTATCACCAAAAGTTTCTTCGTACTCCCAAAATTCAACATCTAGGTCTTTATACTTTCCTAAAGTTTTAAAATGACTTAAGGCATTTTTTATATGTTTCCAATCAGTTTTTCCTTCTGTTACAACAAGAGTTCTTTCCAAGTTTTTAATACTAGTCTTTGCACTATCCAGCGCTTCAACCATCTCTTTATGATTGGAATCCAACATCTCATAACAACGCTGTATTTCTTCAAAATTTTCAACGTTTTTCATTGTTGTTCCATCAGGCATGGTGACAAATTCGCATCTATCTGCAAAGACCTGTTTCATTCCAAGTAAATAAAATGGAGAATGGCTAGAAACGATAAACTGAATTTTAGGAAACAATGCCATAGCTTTTGGCAATATTTCTTTGGCAAAGTTAGAGTGAAGATGGATGTCTATTTCGTCGATTAAAACAATGCCTTGAATATCACGTAAAGACAAGGATTCTCCAGGATACAATCTATCCGCTTCCTTTAATATGCTGCAAAACATAGAAAGTAGCATTATTTCGCCAGAAGAAAGATTCTCGGTCTGTTTGTTGCTTTGACGAAGCTCTCAATAATACGACAAGCTTTGGCGAAATTTTATGATATTTTTGCTTTTATATTGCATTAAAAAAGAGCAAGGCGGAGCTTGCTCTTTTTTTATTCTGTTGTTACGTCGGCCGCGGATACTATGTTTTCCAGGTTATCTATTATAAACTCCTGGGCGGACTTGGTGAGCAAAATGTTTTGCTTTACCTCTCCGGTTTTGGTATCAACCTTGTCCTCGGTAATGATACCTATTTCTTCTGATGTATCGGTTGATTGGAGTTGCTTTTGCTCTTTTGTAACCATTACACGAGTCTGTTGCAAATATCCCTTTGAGACCAGCCAATTTGAAATTTTTGATGGTCCTAGTCGTTTCATTCCAACCGAGTCGGCTAGTTTGTTAATTCTAGATGCAAATCCTGTGATTTGCAGCGGTGTTTCCGACACCTTTATTTTGTTTTTATTTATTTTTTCAACTGCAAAATCCACAGGATTTTCCATTGAAATTACTTCTCCATTGTTTTCGAGTAATTCATCAAGCAAAGAAATTATGTATTCAACATTTTGATATACTTCTTTTCTTGCAAAGGTGTCTTTAGTAATGACATCGCCTGTGATTGGGTCCATACCATGTAAAAAGAACTCCATATACGACTTTGCTTGAATGATTTTTTGTACTTTAGACATATAAAAACTCCTTTTTGTTTAGAACCGGAAGGTTATGTTTCGGCAGTAATAGTGCCTTGCCGGCTGGAACCCAGCTTAATAAATTATAACACCTTTTTATGGAAAAGTAAATGTGTTGTCCAGCCTTCAAGCCTGGTTACAATCAGATTGAAAGGGGTTATATAAGCGTCTTTTGCTTTTTGTATTGCACGGGGGATTGTTTTGTGGTAAAATGGTGCTAGAGCTTTTTTGCGGAGGGTATTATGGTTATTTTAAATTGGAAAATGGATTTTGGGGAGTACAAGGGGCTTGAGTGTGTGTCTCCCTGTGATATGTACAGCGTGCTTTATGACCACGGGTACATTGACGACCCATATTACGGAACGAATGAAAAGGAGCTTTGCCAACTATCACGACAGGACTCCTGCTTTTACAGCGAGCTTTATCTTGACGACAGTCAGCTTGGCTGTGATAGAATTGAGCTTACCTTCTACGGTCTTGATACTATTTGCAATATTTATTTTAACGACACTCTGCTTGATAGCGTTATGAACATGCACCGCATGTACGAATACGATGTAAAATCGTTGGCTAAGCACAAGAACCAAATCAGACTGGAATTTAAGGCACCTATTCCCTACTTTGAGAAAATGGAAAGTGCTCATCACTTATATATGAACGGCGACACTCTGCCGGGAGCCAGCCACCTAAGAAAGGCATTTTATATGTCGGGCTGGGACTGGGCGCCTACACTACCGAATATGGGTATTTTCCGTCCTGTGGAGCTTTGCTGCTATAACGATGACAGGCTTGGGAATATTGAAATTATTCAGCACCACGAGGATGGCAAAGTTAAGCTGGAGCTTAGCTGTACCACCAAGCACAACCAAGGGGGACTTGATATTTATGTCCAGCTTGATGGCAAGCGTATTCCTTTGGAAAATGGCAGAGGCGAGCTTGTTATTGAAAACCCAAGGCTTTGGTGGCCAAACGGCTACGGTAAGCAGGAGCTTTATGACCTGAGTGTCAGCCTGTGCAAAAACGGCGCTGTCATTGATACACAAAAAAGGAGCATCGGTCTTCGCACAATTACCCTGTGCCAAGAAAAGGACCGGTTCGGTCAGGAATTTTGCTTCCAGGTAAATGGCGTAAAGATATTTGCGATGGGTGCAAATTATGTGCCAATGGACAATCTTATCTCCCGTGATAGCGATGAGCGACTAAAGAGGCTCATTGAGGACTGTATTTTCGCCAATTTTAACTGCATAAGGGTTTGGGGCGGTGCCTTCTACCCCTCCGACTATTTCTACCAGCTATGCGACCAATATGGCCTTGTGGTGTGGCAGGACTTTATGGTTGCCTGCGCAAACATCCGTCTGACTGACACTATGAAGGAGGAATTTATAGCCGAAGCCACCTACAATGTTAAAAGAATCAGGCACCACGCCTGCCTCGGTCTTTTGTGTGGCAATAATGAAATGGAGGAGGCAATCTGCAATTGGGAATGCGCAGACGGCTTTGACCCTCTTGTGCGCAGCGATTATCTTAAGCTGTATGAGGAAATTTTACCTACTGTGTGCAGGGAGCATGCGCCCTACATTTCGTACACTCCCTCAAGCCCAACCTCGGGCGGTGGGTTTGACAGCCCACAGGATTACACCCGTGGAGATGTGCATTTTTGGAATGTTTGGAACGGCAACTGCGGCTTTGATGAGTACAGAAAGCACAAATTCCGTTTTTGCTCCGAGTATGGCTTTGAAAGCCTGCCGTCTATAAAAACCATTGATGCATTTTGCCCAAGGAGTGAGCAAAATCTCCTTTCCTACACTATGGAATGCCACCAAAAGCATTGGCACGGAAACGTAAAGCTCCTTAACTATCTTGCCGAAAAATATCAGCTGCCTAAGGATTTGAAAGCAACCGTTTATGCCTCACAGCTGAACCAAGCGACGGCTATTAAGTACGGTGTTGAGCATTTTAGGCGTAACCGTGGCTACACAATGGGCTCCATTTATTGGCAGCTTAATGACCCGTGGCCTGTTGCATCCTGGTCCAGCGTTGACTACTATGGAAGGTACAAGGCGCTACACTACTTTGCCAAAAAGTTCTATCAGCCTGTGGCTCTCGGAATTTTTAACGAGGACGGACAGGTTACAATAAATGTGGCAAACGAATCCACCTCTGCCTTTGAGGGCTATATAAAGGTTGGTGTGAAGAAAAACGACCTGTCTACCATTTTTGAGGAAGAAAGGTCCTTCAGGGTTGATATGCTTTCCTCGCTTGATGTAGATAGCTTTTCAAACGTTGATTTTGAGGGTCAGCATGATGCATTTTTCTATGCGGAGCTTTATGACAAAGGCGGCACCCTGCTTGCAAGAGGCACAGAGCTTGGCATTGTACCAAAGCATTTTGATTTTCTTAAGCCTGAAATTAAGATTGAGGCAAATGACACAGAGGGTGGGGTCTTGCTACTGTTTAGCACAAACGTGCTTGCAAAAAATGTAGAGGTGTCCTTTAAGCACCATGACCTGATTCTTAGCGACAACTACTTTGATTTGATAGGCGATGAGCCATATGAGGTTTTTGTAAAAACCGATCTTGGCGCTAAGGATCTCGTTAAGGATATTTCTCTGCTTACCGTTTATGATATACCCTTAAGATAAGAAAAAGTCGGACACGTGTCCGACTTTTTTGTTATTTTTTACAGATTAGCACCTTGCCCAGCTGTGGCTCAAAGTCCTTGAAGGTAATTTCGTTTTCAAAGCTGCCAAGGCTCTTTTCCTCAAAGAGGTCGTATACCTCTGCCCTGCCGTCGATTTTAACTGTAATGTCCTTTTTGTGCTCATCAAAGTTAAAGAGGTAAATTATTGTTTTACCCTCGTCTATTTTAGCTCTGCCGACAGTAAAGCTTGTGTCGTCAAATTCTGCAGCTTTATTAGTTGGTGGCAAGAGCCTTTTTAGCAGAGAAATGTTTTCCTTGCTTAGGCGAGAAATGTCGTCTCCCGAAAGCACCATACCGCCCGATGCCATTGTGTATGCGGCATTAAACAGGAAGGCGTTTTTGGAAACGTTGCCCTCAACAAGCCTTGGCTCTCCAGCAGGTCCTACAACCTCTACCATTTGGTTTTGTAAAAGCACGGTATCGGGGTCGTTTATCCAAAAGCGCCCGTGCTGCCAGTTTCTGTTAAAGCACTCTCTGGCAAGCTGAGTGAACTGTGAAAAGCTCCTTTGGTTGTCGTTGGTAACACGCATGCCGTGTACCGCACCGATTGAGGGCCACATTGGGGAGTTTCCGCCGAGAATGAAGCTTTCCTTGCCTGTTGCCTCAAAGATGGCATTCATACCCATTTTGAACGCCTCAACGGTTGTTTTTGTCTTGTCGTATCTGTTGCCGAAGGGTAATGCCTCCCAAACTATGGCATCAAGCTTGAAATACCTTATTTTCCATTCCTTATACATAGTGCTAAAGACGGTTTTTATGTACTCAAGTACCTCCGGATGGGTGGTATCAAGAATATACCAAGGGGCGCATCTCCAGCCGCCAAAGGTGACTGTACTAGAGTCAAGCGGCTTGCCCTCGTCGTCCCTTACGAACCAGTCAGGGTGGTCCTTAAATAGCCGAGAGCCGCCCTCTGCAACAAAGGGGGCAACCCAAATTGCAGGCTCAAAGCCTCTGTCCTTTATATCAAGGCAAACCTTTTTTACCCCACCCTCGAATTTATCGGTAAAGTCAAACCAGTCGCCCCAAAATGCCTGATAGCCGTCGTCGATTTGAATGTACTTAAGGTCAAGGTGGTTTTCCTTGCAGGCATCTAGGTTATCGTATATATTTTGTGCAGTAATATCGGGTCCGTAAACGAGCCAGGAGCACCAGCCTGTGGGTATTTCGCCAAATTCCAGCCTTGGGTGGTTTTTCTCTATCGCCCCTGCAAAATTGTTGAGAATTTTGTTTCTTTCGCCCTCTTCAATGTAAACCTCTTCAAGGTCTATTGTCGTGCCCGGCTCCACCATAATATGCTCGCCATCCAGGGCAAGCTCCAGCCTGTTTTCGTTAAAGCGAATCCAGCCGTTAAAGCGATTGCAGGAGCTAAAGCCCAAAAGCAAGGGCATTTGGTTTTCAGGGTAAAAGATTGCCATATTATAAACCTGATTTATTCCCTCCGGCTTTGGTAGCCTGTAATGGGAATAGTCGCTAAAGGAGCCTATAAGATATGCATCCTTAACCGTGCCGCCATATTGGGAAAGCATATTGTAGCCCTCTCCGTAAAACGTGGTGCTTTCGCTAAAGGGCATTTTTGCAGAAAGCAATGTAATGTCCCCTATGGGCTGTGGAAACGGGGAATTGTTTGTTAAAGAAATTTTGCAGGCACAGCCCTGCCAATTGTAGCTTAGGACAAGCCCCTCTCTTAGTTCCCTGTTGGGCTGAAAAATATGCTTCATTTTTTGTCTCCTTAATGTCCTTATTTACCTTGATTATACAATATATTTTTATCAATTGCAACAAAAAAAGAACAGGCATGTGCCTGTTCCTTTTTATTAGTCTACTACAACGTAGATTGGGTTTTCGGAAACGTTTACGGTTACGTAGCCAAGTCCGTCCGGCTCAAGCTCGGTCTTAACGCCGTCAACGTCGTTGTTTACTGCCTCAACCAAGGTTGCGCTCTCGCCGTCGATTCTTAGCTTATAGCCGTCGTGATGTGTACCGTCAGAAGTTGGGCACCAAAGTGCATATGCGGTTTTGCCGTCCTCGGTCTTGTACTCATAAATCCAAACATTTTCGTCGTACGCCTCAATCTTCTGATTGAAGGTGTAGCTGCCAAGTGTGTTCTTTAATGTGTAGAGATAGAAATATGAGTCCTTCTTATACTCAACGATGTTGCCGTTTTCGTCGTACTTGAAGCCGATAACACCTGAGGTTGCAAACTTACCAACTGCCTCCTCGTCTACTGCGTTATAAGTGTTTTCACACATATACATAGTAGCCTTGTCAATTCCAGCTGCGGAAAGAAGAATGTATGTACGAGTCAGCCACATAGCCTGTACCTGCTTGCCTGTGTAGTCGCCATAAGCATGAGCGGCATTTGTGGAGCCGTAGCTTTGGTTAGTTTCCCAACCGAACTCTGTAATCCAAACCTCTTTATCAGTGTAGTACTTATCTCTGATTTCAACAAGCTGTGAAAGTGTGCCAACAATGTCAGCCTCCTCGGGGCTAATGCCCTGATAGCCAACGTTACCTGTTGGGAGTGTAACCTGCTTACTCATATATTGGTGTACGTTAAAGGCGTCAAGCGCGGTTTTGCCGTCCTCTCTGTTTGCCTTCATCCAATAAAGCATTGCTGTTACATATTCGTTGCTTGTGCCTGAAATACCAGCCATTGCAACCTTCATAAGAGGGTCTGCATTTTTAACACCAAGGTGGTAGCCATAGTCAGAGGTATCAGAGGTTAGTGTACGGCAATGTCCGTCGTAGCCTGCTGATGTGAGTGCCGCCAGCTGATATGCGGAATAGTAATTGTGAATACCGTTCCATACGCCCTCAGGCTCATTACCAAGCTCCATCCACTCAATGTAGCCAAGTCCAACCTTAGCCTCGCCTGTTGTATGCTCTCTTGCAATATTCAAAAGGGTTGTTGATGCGCTGTTACCATAACGAGCAGCAAATCCGAACATTGCGTCTGCATACTGGAAATATGTATTTGCATCAAACTTCTCCCAAAAGTCGGCTCTTACAAAGCTGTTGCCGTCCTTAATCAGCATTCCGCTTGAGTCAACCTTGTTAGATAGGCTTGTGCCCGTCATGTCCCATTGGAAGCATGGAATTACGTTAATGCCTGCCTCAAAGTAGGACTTATATGCCTCGTCAAAGTTACCCATTTGGGTCTGGAAGGCTGATGCCTCACCAGGGTACTTATTAAAGCTATATGTCCAGCCAACGTTATGATATTCTCTCAGAACTGTTGAACAAATAACCGAATCAACAGGTGTGTTACCTGCGCCTACGGCAACAAAGCCGCACATGCCCATCATTTCGCCGATGGTTGGGTACTTCCTCTTTTCGGTGGAAATCTTGTCGCCATCGCCGTTTTGATAGCCCTTAACCATCATTTCGTACGGAGCCTCACCATCCTTGAACACAACCTGAACGTATCTTGTTGTTTCGCCAATGGCAACCTCATTCCAGCCTGCGGCGGAAACGAAGGTGGCTGTGCCGTCCCATTCACTATCTGCAGCCATAAAGTCAACAGGAGCTGTTGACCATCTAACCTTTACACTCTTGCCTGCCTCGGCATAATAGAAATATGCCTTGCTGATGTAGTGCTTATATTCAAGGTCTACAATTGGGGAAAGGTTGGAGCCGTAAAGAACTGTATCGCTTGAATCTGTAAATATTTTTGCAAGCATGGTTTCGGGCACACTTGTGCCGTTTAGGTATTCATCTCCCTGCTCGTCAAACATGTTGGCAAAGGAATTTAACACCTCGCCGTGGTAAACCTTGGCAGAATGATAATCAATAGGAACTATCTTATCTCCGCCAACTCTGATGGTTGAAACGTTACCATAGTTATTACCATAGTATGGGCGAACCGCTACATAGTAGCAATTATCAAGCCCTACGGAAAGATTAAGGGTAGCGCTAAGCTGTGCGGAGCCTGTTACAGACGCCTCAAGCGTTGTTGCGCTTTGGAAATTGTCGTTTGTAATTTCAGAGGTGCTGTATCTTATCTCATAGCTTACCGGGTCGTTATATACGTTGAATTTTATTGTTACTGTATCGCTTGTTATGCTATCAACACGAAGATATTTAACGTCCTCAAGTGTAAGCGGAGAAAGCTCTATGTACTCGGTTTGCTTACAGCCGATGCATTGATATACCGCCTCGCCACCGTCGGAAAGGGTTGGTGCCTTTACGTAGGTCTTGAATCTTGCATAGATATGACCCTTGTGCTCAATGGTTTTCCTTGTATAGTAGCCACACTCATAGGAGCAGTAGTATTCAGCCTTTCCATCGGTTTCACAGGTTGCGGCAACGTAGTCTTTTTCCACGCTGTAATCGTGGTCAACCTTTGGCATATAGTAGCCCTTTGTAGCACCGCAGAAGCAAGCATAATTTGCCTCTCCTCTGGTTTGACAGGTTGAGGGCTTCATAATCTCTGCAATTTCTCTGTAATCGTGGCCGCTATGCGGAAGTCTAACATCCGGCTTTGCGGCATGAATTTCCAGCTCGGAAACCTTGAAATATTGATAATTGTCCTTGTTGTTGGTAATTTCAATTTCAATGGTGTATGCCTGAACGGCTTGACCCTCAAAAACAGTATGCTTTTGACCCTCGCCACCATAAGCGGAGCCGTTAGCATTTATGGTTTTGGTTACCTTTGTGCTGCCTGCCGCATTTTTAACCCTTACTGTTGCAAAGGTGTAGTTGCCTGCGGTGTAAATGTAGAAGTCCTTCAAAATCATTTCCTGTGAAAGGGTGATTACAAGCTTATCTCCTACATAGCCAAACCAGTCGTCGCCTGCATTGTAGATGCCTGCTGTATTCTTGTTACCGTCAAGCACCTTGTATCTGTTTCCCTCTGCAGGGTTATATTCATCTGTTGTAACCTCATATGTGTCCTTTCTTGTAAGGACAGATGTTGTCAGCGCCGGCAGATTTTCTGTATTTTCAAGTCCGCAAAGCGTGCATCTGAACACTGCGCTTCCCGAGGAGCCTATAGACGGAGTTTTTACAACCTTCACAAGTGTATCGTTTTGGTGAACATTAGACACAGGAATAATGTTTTGAGCCTTGATTACAGCATTACAAACACTGCAATGGGAGCCCTCTGTCTTACCTGTGGTTTTACAGGTTGCCTCTATCGCTTCGTCGATAACCTCTGTATGTCCTGTCTTTGGCTCTGGCCTTCTTCTGGAGTAGCTGCAGTTTTTACACCGCTGAATAAATGTGCCTGTTCTTGTGCAGGTGGCAGAAAGAACTTCTTCCCATTCGCCCAAATCGTGCTGAACGCAGGTTGTGCCTGAGCCGGAGCCCGAATCCTGTGTACCCCCTCCCGTGTCGGTTGTGTCCGGTGGGGTGTCCCCGCCGCCACAGGAAACCAATACAAATAGCATTGCAAGCACCATAACAAGTGCCAATATAACCTTTTTCATTTGTTTCTCCTTCGTGCTGAGTTATATGTTACGTCAATTATAACATAATATTCCCACATAATCAACAAAATTTAGTAAAAGTTTACAAAAAATAAAGGTCGGTAAAAATTCCGACCCTATTTTAATGCGTTTTCTAAGGCTTCGCATTCCTCAAGTAGCTCAAGCAGACGTTCCTCCAGCTCCTCAATTTCTTGTGAAATTGCCATAAGCCTTTCGTAGTCGCTTTGGTTTTCCTCCTTGCCTTGCTCCTTGGTTTTTTCGTCTATCTCCGCCTCCAGCTGAGAAATAAGCTCATAAACCTTGCTTAGCCTGCGCTCCTGCCTTGCCCTTTCCTTGGACCTTTGGTAGTCGTCCTTACCCTTGGGTGCTTTTGGCTCCTCTTTGGCAGAATTTGGCAAAATGGTGGACAACGTGTCTTTCTTTTCCAAATATTCCGTGTAGGTAAATGGCAAAAATTTTGCCTCATTTCCATCAAAGACGATAAGGCTGTCTGCTATTTTCTTTATGAAATATCTGTCGTGGGAAACAAACAAAATCGTGCCCTCAAATTGGCTAAGCATATTCTCAAGCGCTTCCTTACCTATCATATCCATATGGTTTGTCGGCTCGTCAAGAATTAAGAAATTTGGTCTTTCTTGAAGTATCTTTGCAAGGGCAAGGCGCACACGCTCTCCGCCTGAAAGCATATCTACCCTTTTGAACACATCGTCCTGTGTGAACAAAAATGCTCCCAAGGCACCCCTAGCCTCGGTTTCTGTAAGTCTTGGAAAGCTGTCCCAAAGCTCGTCAAGAACTGTTTTATTACTGCTTGTCTGCATCATTTGCTGGTCAAAGTAGCCCACATCCACCTGATAACCAAGAGAAAAGTCGCCACCCAGCTTAGGCAGTATGCCGACAATGGTTTTAAGCAATGTTGACTTGCCAAGTCCATTGCCACCGATAATGCCGATTCTCTGCTTTTTGTACTGCGTAAAACTTACCTTGGCAAGAGGAGTAACATAGCCGATTTCCAGGTCCTTTACAACCAAAACCTCCTTACCCGTGTCTCGTTTTGGGGTTAGGGTTGCCTTAAAGGTGCGTGTATCAAAGCGCATTGGCTCCTCGATTTTTTCCATATGCTCTATCTGCTTCATTTTAGAGTCTGTCATGGAAACCTTGGTTGGTGTATCTCTGAATCTTTCTATTAAAGCCTCCAGCCTGCTCATCTCCGCCTGCTGCTTTTTGTACGCCTTCAACTCTCTTTCGTAGCTTTCCTCCTTTTCTTTTACAAAGGCGGTGTAGTTGCCCACATATCGCTTAGTGATTCCGTGCTCAATTTCGTAAACAACATCTGCGATTTTGTCAATGAACATTCTATCGTGAGAAACTAAAACTATTGCTTTTTTGTATTCCTTCAGGTAGCCCTCAAGCCACTCGAGGGTGGTTATGTCAAGGTGGTTTGTCGGCTCGTCAAGAAGCAAGATATCGGGCTTCAAAAGCAGGAGCTTTACAAAGGCCAGCTTTGTAAGCTGACCGCCTGAAAAGGTAGACAAGGCTCTTTCTCTGTCCTTTGGCAAAAAGCCGAATTTGGTAAAGAGCAGGTTATATTCCTTTTCGTAAAAATAGCCGTCCTCTCCCTGTAAATCCTCTTGCAGCCTGTTAAGCTCATTAATAAGGGAAATTTCCTCGGAATGCTTTAGTATTTCTATAAGCTCCTCTACCCTTTGCCTTTTTTGAATAACGTGGGCAAAGGTGCCCTTCATTTCCTCATCAACGGTTTTATTAAGGTCGGAAAATGCGCCTTGGCTAAGGTAGCCGATTTTTGCCTTGCCGTTTTTGATAAGACAAGTGTCCTCGCCGTTTTTTGTTAGCTCCACCTGACCTAAAATAAGCTTAAGAAGGGTGGTTTTGCCACAGCCGTTTCTGCCAACGACAGCAATTTTTTCGTTTCCACGGATTTCAAAATCAATTTTAGAAAGCACCTTTTCAGCGCCCAGCTCCACCGAGCCGTTTTTTATTTGAAACAGCATAGCATATCCCTCCTTTTTCTTTAACGGTTATATTATAGTGTTTGAAAACGGTCAAAGACCGTTAGTGATTCAAGCCAGCGGCGCAGAAGCGCCTTTTAGCCATCAATGAAAGCACCGCAATAAATACAAATTATTACCCCAATAAATATGGATTTATTGATACAAGGTGTTTTAATTATAGCATCTTGTCTTCAATATTTCAATGGTGCTTATTGATTTTGCCACCTGAAAATGGTATAATATTCCCAACAATTTACTTACGGAGATAAGCTATGCTATTTAAGAAAACCGCCTTCAGGTGTGCCAAGGCAATTTGGCCAAGGGACCTTGTGGGGCAAATTAACAGAACTATAATTTTTGAGGCATTAGCACCACGTGGCAAGAACACGGTGCTTAATATAACTGCGCAAAGCAGCTATCAGGTATTTATAAACGGCTCCTTTGTTTTTCACGGTCCTGCAAGGGCGGGTCATGGCTTTTTCCGTGTTGACAGGCTGCACATCGAAAAGCATCTTACAAAAGAGAAAAACCAAATTTGCGTCCTTGTTTGCGGCTACCATTGTGATAATTTTTATCTTATAAATCAGCCTGCCTTTTTAGCGGCGGAACTGACCGACGAAGAAAGGTGCCTTTTGCCAACAGGCACAGATTCGTGGCGTGCCTATCTCTACGAGGAAAAGCTACAAAGGGTTGAAAGATATGCATTCCAAAGACCGTTTTGCGAGGTCTATGATTTTTCGGGCAGTATGCCTATGTCTACCTTGGGCAAGGCGCCGCTTGAGCTTTGTGTTTATGAGTATGACAGCTATATCGAAAGAGAGGTAAGCTATCCCTGCCTTCCATACGAGGAGAAAAAAGCCTTTATTGAGGGTGGAAAGCTTGAAATTATCCACACTCCCCGCCACTTTTCTGCTTGGTGGGTAGATAGAATCGGCAAGGATTGCCACGGCTTTGCGCCTGACGAAATTGACCTTTCTCTTTCCGAGTTTTTGGGGAAATATGACCTGATAAAGAAAGATGTCGCCCTTGACGGACAGCTTGAAAAGGACAGCTACATTACCCTTGAAATGAGGGCGAATTTAACCGGACTTATTCGTGTGGAGCTTGAATGCTATGAGCCAACTACTCTGCTTTACAGCTTTGATGAGGTATTGACAGACGGCAGAGTTGACTATACCCGTATGGACTGCGTAAATATTGTGGGCTATAAGCTGGGAGTTGGCAAATACACTCTTATTACTGCCGAGCCGTATACCTTTAAGTATATGAATATTATTTCTGTGGGCGGTAGGGTCAAGATTAACCAAGCTGGTCTTATACTTACCGAGTTTAATGATAGTGAGATTATCAAGCGTGTCAGGGACAGTGCCGACCCGCAGATTAAGAGAATTTACGAGGCGGCAATTAACACCTTTAAGCAAAACACCTACGATATTTTTATGGATTGCCCATCAAGGGAGCGTGCAGGCTGGCTGTGTGATAGTTTTTTTACCGCCAGAGTTGAGCATTTACTTACCAAAAAAAGTGTGGTTGAGCGCTCCTTCCTTTCCAATTTTGTAATGAATCCTAAGTACCCGCTTGTGCCCGAGGGAATGCTGCCTATGTGCTACCCTGCTGACCACACAGACGGAAATTTTATACCAAACTGGGCGATGTGGTATGTTATTGAGCTAAGGGAGTACCTTGAAAGAACCGGAGACCGGGAGCTTGTGCTATCTCTTAAGGACAATGTTTACAGATTGCTTGACTATTTCCGTGGTTTTGAAAACGAGCGTGGACTGCTTGAAAGGCTAAAGGGCTGGATTTTTGTGGAGTGGAGCGAGTGCAATAATCTGACACAGGACATAAACTACCCCACAAACATGCTTTATTCTCTGTTCAAAAGAGCCATAGCATCTCTTTATGATGACCCCTCTCTTATTCTTGAGGCGGAAAGCCTTAAGCAGGTAATAAGGAGTGAGGCAAGGGACGGGCTGTTCTTCTGCGATAACGCAAAAATAGATGAAAGCGGCAGGGCAAGCTTGACAGGCAAGCAAACGGAAACCTGCCAATACTATGCCTTTTATACAGGTGTTGCCGATTTTATTACCGACAAGGAGCTTTGGGACACCTTGGTAAATGATTTCGGCTCCAAAAGAAGGGAAAGCAACAGGTGGGAAAGCATATATTTCTCCAACGCATTTATCGGAAACTATCTAAGGTGCGACCTGCTTAAGATGGCAGGGCTGAAGGATAAGCTGGAGGAGGACATCCGAGGCTACTTTGACTACATGGCAAAGAGGACCGGCACCCTTTGGGAAAATGACAGTGCCTATGCAAGCTGTAACCACGGCTTTGCCTCGCATGTGCTGATTTGGCTTGACTATCTCGGCTATACAGAGGACAAGTAATATGGCAAGAGGAATGAAGATTATTACTGCGCTTTTGTTAACTGCCCTTAGCGGTCTTTTGATTTGGTATTATTTTTCGCCAAGCAAAATACTTCTTTCGGTGTTGATAAGCGTGGGGGTTACTGCCTATCACTTTGTTATGCGGCTTGTGGTTGGCGGCGTAATTAACCTGATATTTCACAACAAAATCGACTATAATTTATGGTGGTTCAGGGAAAGAAAATTTGAAAAGAGGCTTTATTCCTTTCTTAAGGTAAGGTGCTGGGGCAAGCATATTCCAACCTACTCGCCCGACACCTTCGATAAGGAAAAGCACACCTGGCAAGAAATTACAATGGCAACGGCGCAGGCGGAAATAGTACACGAGGTTATTATTATCTTTAGCCTTTTGTCGATGCTGTTTATGATTCCCTTTGGAGAGCCATTGGTTTTTATCTTGACTGCCATTGGCGCTTCCCTCTTTGACCTGATTTTTGTAATTATGCAAAGATATAATCGTCCAAAGCTGGTAAGATATCTTAAAAAACTAGAAAAAAAGGAGCAATAATTGCTCCTTTTTCTTATATTTCCTTTAGGAAAAGCGCTGTGTACGGCTTAACTGCAACTGTGCCGCAAAGGGTTTTTTCGGAAAGAATTTCATAGTAGGGCTTGTCAAGAACAATGTAGCCCTCCTTGTTCTCTATTTCCATAACGATAATACCATTTTCCTTGCCGTTCCTTTCGGTCAGGGAAATGTTTTTGCTTGCCTCTAAAATCGGCTTTTCCCCCGAGAGTCTGCGAAGAGAGTCGTGGTCGGGCGCTGTACCAAGCAGAATAACCTTGCCCTTGCCAAGCTGTCTTTCTGCCACGGCGGTGTAGCCCTCAAGGTCGAAGCCCTCATAGGTGGCAAGCGATTTTGCATCCTTAACCTGATATGCATCACAGCCAAGGGCGGTTGTGGACTCTGTGCCGTCGCTCCATCTGATTTTGAAGCGCCGGTCCTCCATAGGAATTTGATATACGGTGTAAACGCCGCAAAGCTCCTCAAGTGTGGAGTATGGTGCGCTTGTATATTTAGAGGTATACTGTGTCATTATGTCGGAAAGGGGGCCGACAATCCATGTGCCACCATTTTTTACCCACTCTATTACTCTGTCCTTAAAGCCATCCTCGTCAATGCAGGTAAGCACCGGAGAGAAAATAACACGATAGCCATCAAGGCACTTGTCCGTTTCGATAACATCTACGTTATAATGACGGAATGCGTCGTAGAAGGTGTCAATAATTGTGTCCTTAAAGTGGTGGTCAAGATAGGCGACGATTGGTGCGTGTCTTATGGAAATGCTTGCCGTGCTTGAATATGTAAGGGCAATTTTAGAGCTTACCTTGGTGCTAGAAAGGAAGCTGTCGCACTTACCAAGGTCCTGAGAAAGCTTTTTAATCGCGCCTGAAACTGAGCTTGCCCTTCCTGCGGTGGAAAATACTGCGCCATGTCCCAGCTCGTGTCCGTTGGGGTGGCAACGATAGAGCCAATAAAGGTTCATCTCTGCGCCCTTGGCAATTGGGGCAAGGGAGTTCATATAGCAATGCTCCGGTCTGCGATAGCCGTTATATGCACCGGCACCCCCGTTCCAGCCCGGCTGTGTCTCGGTAACCCAGAAGGGCACGTCCTTTATGGTACGGCAGAAATCGAAGAAGAAAATTGCCTTATATAGGTCCTTTTCCTCGTCGTAGTGGTTGTGCTGAACAACATCAAGACACTTGTTTATCTCTTTATAACTAAGCTCGTTGCCGCCATTCATCATATCGGTGCCGATTGGGGTGCTTGAATATTTTCTTATTGCCTCTGCCTGCTCCTCTACATAGGAATAGATAAGAGAGTTTTGGAAGGTTTGCCACTCTGTGCGCCTTGATGGATTTTCCCAGCTGTTAATAACGGGTGGCTCAATTTGGTCAAAGGATGTATAGTCAAGGGACCAACGATACATACCCCATTTTTTGTTAAGATTTTCGATGGTCTTATACTTGTTTTTCAGATACTCCCTAAAGCCTTTTGCACAGCTTTCGCAAAAGCAGCCGTCATCATATGTGAAAAGCTCGTTATCAATTTGCCAGCCGATAACACCCGGATGGTTGGCAAATGCCTTTGCCATTTGCTCCGCTATTATTCTGTTCTTTTCTCTCACGCCCTTGTGGGATTTGCACAGGTGACAGCGGGAATGAACCTGTGGCTGAACCTTTACAAAATCGTTGGACTTGGTGCGCATAGCATCAGGGTATTTTTCAAAAAGCCACCTTGGCGGTGTACAGGAAGGTGTACACAAGATAGTGTAAATTCCGTTCTCGTAAAGGGTGTCTGCCATATACTTAAAAAGCTCAAAATCAAACACTCCCTCGATCTTTTCCATTGTGCTCCAGGCAAACTCGCCAACTCTGACACAGTTAATGCCCACGGACTTCATCCTGTCAACGTCCTTCTTAATTTCCTCCTTATCCCATAGCTCGGGATAGTAAGCGGCGCCAATATAATACATAGCCTTGTCTCCTTTTTGTGATTTTCTTCATTTTACCATATTGGCACACTTAATTCAAGGCGAATATTGATTTTGTCAGCCCTTTGTGATAGAATTATTATATAAATTCAAGGAGATTTTGCTATGGACTATAAGGAGCTGGGGCTTGTGCCCTTCGGACCTGAGCCAAACCCAAGACAAATGGAGTGGCTTGAGCGTGAAAGAACCGTGTTCTTCCACTTTGGTATGAACACCTTTACAGACAAGGAATGGGGCGATGGCACCGAGGACCCAAAATGGTTTAACCCAACGGAGCTTTGTGTTGACCAATGGATTAGCGTTATAAAGGAAGCAGGCTTTAAGGCGGCGATTTTAACTGCCAAGCACCACGACGGCTTTTGTCTATGGCCTACAAAATATACCCAGCATTCAATTAAAAATTCCCCTTACAAAGACGGTAAGGGAGATATTGTTAAGGAATTTTTTGATGCCTGTGAAAAATATGATATTAAGGCAGGAATTTACCTTTCCCCGTGGGACAGACACGAGAAAACCTGGGGCAGCGACGAGTATAACGACTTTTATGCAGGTCAGCTGACAGAGCTGCTTACAGGCTATGGCAAGCTTTGGGAGCTTTGGTGGGACGGCGCAGGCAGCACAGAGGCGGTTTACGACTGGGCAAGGTGGGCTGAGATTGTCAAAAAGCATCAGCCTGATGCGGTTATTTTCGGCTCTCTTGGCGCAACCCCTTGGGTTGATGTGCGCTGGGTTGGTAATGAAAGCGGTATTGCAGGAAAGCCCTGCTATTCAAGAATCGAGCCAATTTCACTTGTTGTTGAAACCACAAGCGAGCTAAACTCCGGTCTTATTGAGGGAAGCAGATTTATCCCTGCCGAGGTTGATGTATCAATCCGCCCGGGCTGGTTCTTCCACGAAAGTGAAAACGACAAGGTAAGAGATGTGGACAACCTAATTGGGCTTTGGTTTACCTCAAACGGCTCCAATGCGGGCTTGCTCCTTAACCTGCCTCCTGACAGACGTGGGCTTATTCACGAAAATGATGTGTCTTCCCTTCTTGGCTTTGAAAAAAGGCTGCAAAAGGTGCTTTCTGAAAATTTTGCAGAGGGTGCTACTGTTACCTCATCATCAGAAAGAGACAAATGCCCCGCTATGGGTCTTGTTACGGGTGGTATTTATGCTCCGGAGGATAAGGACAAGTGCCCCGAAATTATGGTAACGCTTAAGGAAGAGGCAACCTTTAATGCAGTTATGCTAAGAGAGGAAATAGGACTTGGACAAAGGGTTACAGGCTACACTGTTGAGGGCTTTATTGATGGTGGCTGGCGCTTGCTTACCGAGGGCAAGTGTATCGGAAACAGGCTTTGCGAAAAATTTGATACAGTAAGCTGTCAAAGGCTGCGTATCAAGATAACCGAAGCGCTAAATACACCTGTTCTAAAGGAGCTTGGGCTTTATCTATTCTAATAAATATCACCCGTGAAAACGGGTGGTATTTCATTTTCTGGCATAGCCCTAAACACTACTAGCTACGCACAAGTGCGCTTTTTATTGGTCTACCTGCCATGCATTTGTTACACATACCCTACTTTAAGCAGGACTATACCCAAGCCTCCCTTGTGAAAGGGAGGCTTTCGACAAAATCCTTTCTTCTTTCATTTATCGTT
This sequence comes from Clostridia bacterium, assembly GCA_017468115.1. Next base: position 68,634 of record JAFUJS010000023.1, read on the forward strand.
TGCATTTTCATGTTGATCCTCTTTTAAGCCACACGATAGTCGTGTGGTTTTCGTTATGCAATAAAAAAAGCGACACAGAGTGTCGCTTTTTTGTTTAATTATGAATTTAGTCCCTCGTAGATAAGGTTACGAATAAGAGGCTGAAGGATTATGTATGAGTAGGTGCAGCTGATAACGTGCATACCATAGAAGGCGGCAACGTGATTTTCACTATCAACCATTGCAAAGCTGCCCGCCATACCGTCCCAGCCAAACTCTCCGACAGGGGATTTGGAGAGAGACATATATGGGTTTATGTGTGTCCTGCCGCAAAGTCCCCAGCCATAGCCGTGGAGCCTGCCGTTTACAAAGTCCACAAGGGCATCATCGCAAAGGTGGTTTTCGCCCATTTTTTTGATTGTTTCCTCTTTAAGGAGAACATAGCCGTCCTCGGTTGTGCCACCGTTTGCAAGGGTGGTAATGAATTTTATGTAGTCGTCAGCGCAGGAGAAAAGACCTGCCCCACCGCTATCGTAGTTTGGTGCCATTCCGAAAAGGTTATGATTTGGAATGGGCACGCTTGTGCCATTTGCGTTGTTGTATACAAAGCAGGCTGCGGTGCGAACCTTCTGCTCGGGAGTCATACGGAAGCCTGTATCCTTCATGCCTAGAGGGTCAAGGACGTTTTGCTTTACGTAATCGCAGAAGCGGATTTTTGATGCCACCTCTACAACGGCGGCAAGCACGTCGTGTGAAAAGCCGTATTGGTAGTGTGTGCCCGGCTCAAAGTAAAGAGGCACCGAGGCAAAGGCGCTTACAATATCGGCGGTTGTAAAGTCATTGTTTGCCATAGCGATATAGAAATCACGGGAGTTTTCGTGCTCCTGACCGATGCCGCTTGTCATCGTAAACAAATGCTCTATGGTCATTGTATTTTTTGCAGGCTTTGGTCCACCCTGTGTCTGTCTTACCCGTAAATTTTTGAATGCAGGCAGGTATTTATACACCGGATCATCAAGGGAAATTATGCCCTTTTCCACAAGCTGAAGCGCACAGGTGCAGGTTACAAGCTTTGTGGCAGAATAAAGCCAATATAGGTCGCTTTTTTCAAGGGGCTTTTTGTTTTCATAGTCGGAGTTGCCAACCAAATGGCGATAAACCTCCTTGCCGTCCTTTGTAACAACAAGGTCAATAAAGGGTATGCCACGCCTTGGCATATCGTTAAGAAGGGCTGTTAGCTTTGAAAAATCCATATTTTTCTCCTTAGTGGGAAGCTTTACATAGTAAGTATATCACAAGCTGTCTTTTTTTGCAAGTTTTGTATTGAATATTGGACGCATTTTATGTTAAAATAAAGAAAAAACAGAAGGAGAAATAATAAAGATGCCACAGATATATAATCCATTTTTACCCCTTGACGAATATATACCGGACGGTGAGCCACACGTGTTTGGGGACAGGGTATATTTATACGGCTCACATGATAAGGAAAACGGCACATCCTTCTGTATGCTGGACTATGTTACATATTCAGCACCTGTTGGCGACCTTACAGATTGGAGATATGAGGGAGTTATTTACTCTGCAAGTCAGGACCCCATATATCCTAAGTACAAGTATATGTTTGCGCCGGATGTGGTGCGTGGAAATGACGGAAGCTACTACCTTTACTACTCTCTTTCTAATGATTATCCCGATTGTAGCTTTGTTATAAGCGTAGCAAAATGCGACACTCCCTCGGGTAAATTTGAGTTTTTGGGGCATTTAAGGTGGCAGGACGGCTCCCTCTTTGATTATGGAATTTTGTTTGACCCTGCGGTAATGAACGACCAAGGGAAAATCAGACTTTACTATGGAATGTGGTGGCCCTTTGAGCGTGATTTTTGCGGCAAGGAAATGTATGAGCGCCTTTATAGCATTTCGAGAAAAAGCCCCAAGGAGATAGACTCCTACCCTGACGGAATTATGGGTCCGTTTACTGTTGAGCTTTGCGATGATATGCTGACGGTTAAGACCGCACCAAAAAGGATTTTGCCCCGTGATTTTGCGGGCACAGAGTTTGAGGGGCACGAGTTTTTTGAAGCAAGCTCCATGAGAAAGATTGGAGAAACATACTACTTTATTTACTCTTCCTTTAATTGTAATGAGCTTTGCTATGCCACAAGCCTTTACCCTGACAGGGACTTCAGGTTTGGCGGTACTATTATTTCAAATGGAGATGTGGGGTTTGAGGGTAGGCTACCAAAGGACAGGCTTAACCGAACAGGCAACAACCACGGAAGCATTGAAAAAATTGGCAAGGAGTGGTATGTTTTCTACCACAGGCACACTACGAAGAGAGAGCTTTCAAGGCAAGCCTGTGCCGAGAGGATTGAGATTTCTAAGGACGGCACAATTTCGCAGGTGGAAATGACAAGCTGTGGCCTTAATGGCGGTCCGCTTGTTGCAAGAGGTGTCTTCCCTGCTATTATTTGCTGTAATCTTACCAATGGTGCAATGCCGCAGGGCGAATGTGTAGATAGGTGTCTGCCCCACATTATTTCAAGAGGTGGAGAAAGATTTATTTCCGAGGTGGGAGACAGTACCATGATAGGCTATAAGTACCTTGATTTTTGTGGAAGCTGCAAAATTGGGGTTAAGTATAGAAGCGCCGACAGCTTGGTAAATGGCAAAATCAAGGTGCTGTGTGGAAGTAGCCTTGTGGGCAGTATTGAAATTGCACCCTCAAAGGACTGGAAAATGACCTTTTGCGATGTTAAAATAGACGGTGTTTTTTCTCTTTATTTAATATATGAAGGAAAAGGCCTAATAGATATTCTGGAATTTGAGATACTATAATTAGATTAATATTCCTTTTTCGGCGGGAGCAATCCCACCGCCCTACAGCAATAAAAAAAGAGCCTTTTGGCTCTTTTTTAACCCTCGCAATGTGAGGATTTAATCACCAAGGGCGATTTTACCAGATTATATCGGATTTCGTCCCGAAGGGATTTAATTGATGAAATCGTTTCACGATGAAATCTGTGCTGCGCACAAATAAAAAAACGACCCAAACGGGTCGTTTTTTGTTTGATTATTCGTCTTTGTTTGTTGGCACGAGAGCATCTACAATTACTACAACGTCGTTGTAGGTAATTGCCTGTGCCTCGTTATTTGTAGTACCGTTGTGGATGTAGTATACAACGCCATTTGCAATTACGTATGCGCCAAAGTAGAACTCTGTTGTCTTGTGGTTTTCTGTAATGCCGTACAGGTTCATGTCAAACAAATCATATGGTCTATCTGTAAAGTCAACAGCCGCAACGTAGCCGTTTACGCTCGTGCCGTCTGTGTTGAGAATGCTTGCGCTGTCCTGTGCGCTCTTTGCAGCTGCAACAAGACCATACTTAATTTCATTAAAGTATTTTGCATACTCTGTAAGCAACGCTTTGTCTACTGCAACGCCCTGGAGCATTGAGTCAGGACCATAAGAGAAGCCTCTGTCTACAAAGAGAGGTGCCAAGGTGTCAAGAACAGTTTCCTTGCCGCATTCTCTTACACAGCCTGTTGTAGCTGTAAATTCAGAAAGAAAATCTTCTCCTGCGAAGGTCTTTTTAACCTTGCCGGACGCCTCATGCTGGCCCTCGTAGAATGCCTCGCAAAGGTTGTAGTTATAAACTACTGTGATGCCGCTTCTGCTGTTATAATAATCCTCGTTGTAAGCTGTTTCTGGGTTGTATTCATCAAATGTAGCATTTTGAATTGTTGTGTTGCTGGAATGTGACTTTGCAAAATCTATAATAGTCTGAAATTCTGCCTGTGTGCCTGTGAAGAAGATTATATGCTTTGAGCTAAGTGAAAAGATACCTCTGTAAGCTTTACTTGCATCTCCAACCTGACTTACAAACTTTGCAGGCATGTAAACATACTTAAGCTTTGAAAGGCTATAAGGAATAATCTCACAGTTGCCATCTGTACCAGTTATAGTTGTACAGCTAGCGCCAAAGCTGAGCTTTTCAAGAGAAGACATTCCTGCAAAGACTTCCTTGCCAACAGAAACAACTGTGTTTGGCAAAATTAGCTCCTTTATTGACGAGCAGCTTAAGAAGGCTCTTGTACCAACAGAGGTTACGGCATCGGGAATGTTAACGCTTCCAAGAGCTGAGCATCCGTTAAATAAGTAATTAGGAATAGCGCTCAGATTTTCAGGAAGCTCAACGCTTGTAAGCTTTTTACAGTTAGTAAACATTGAGCCTACCATGGTTGGAAAATACTTAACATTATGGATAACCTCTAGCTTTGTACAGTTATTAAAGGTATTTGTTCCGGTAATTGATGTTATACAGGAAACAGTCTTTTCCTCGCCGGTTTCCGCATCTGTCACAGTCTTTGTTGGGAAATAAACCTCTAAAAGGTTGTAGCATTCCTCAAACTTGTGACTGTCGGTAAGAGTGGTAACATAGGTAGGCATCTCAACTCTTATAAAGTGATTGTTAGCGCCATAGTTACCTGTTGTTGCATAGCTTGAATATGCGCCGATTTTAGTTGCGTGAGCAGATGCTTGAAGGGCGGTATTCAGGCTTGCGGTGCTTATTCTTGCGCTTGTTGCCTGAACCAAGTAGTACGCGGGAAATACGTAGTAGGTTGGGGTTGCTTGTAGGTCGGAAAGGACGATAACGGAGTTTGCGTCCTGTTCCTTATATGCGCTTGAATCAAATGCATCAAGGTGTGATACATAATCACTTGGGTTTGCATGAATTTCCTCAAGGGTTGGAATGGTGTCTAGCTTGATAATACTGTCTTCTGCACTTACCATAATAGCAAGTGAGCAAGCAAGCAGCATTAATAGTGAAAGGAACACGGTTAGCTTTTTCATAAGCCTCTCCTCATAATATAAAAATTTTACACTCGTATTTTACCACGTGCGTTATTTAATGTCAAGGGCATCGTTTTATTGCGTTGTGGAGTGAATTTTGGCGCTTTTGCACATAAGAATTTGTTATTTAGTTGATAAGTCAATCATAACAGCCTGTTTTTTTGTGGAATTTTTAGTTTTGTCAGTTGCTTTTTGAAAAAGGAAATATTTGTTAAATTTTTGTAAATTTGATATTTTCAATATATAATAGGAGTTTTTTTGCCTTTTCTCTTTACTTTTCAGCCCTCTTTTGCTAAAATGGTTATAAAATAAATTTTGAAGGACGTTTTTATGAAACCGGAGCTTTTTAATTCGTTGAAAAACTACAAAAAGAGCTATATATTAAATGACCTTTTGGCAGGTCTTATGGTGGCAATTATCGCATTGCCCCTCTCTATCGCTCTTGGTATACAATCCGTGCCCGAGGGAACTGCCGGCATAAACGGCATACAGGCAGGCATTATTACTGCTATTGTTGCAGGCTTTTTTATCTCTCTTTTAGGTGGTAGCAAATACCAAATTGGCGGACCTACTGCCGCATTTGTTGTCATTCTCTTTGGCTATCTTGCCGACCCTGAAATCGGAGTTTTAGGTCTTGCAATTGCAGGAATAATGGCAGGCGTTATTCTCATTGTAATGGGTATTTGCCGTGCGGGAAATGTTATGAAATTCTTCCCTTACCCAATTACCATTGGCTTTACAACGGGTATTGGTGTTACTCTTATGACAGGTCAGCTAAAGGACTTTTTAGGACTTGCCACTCCGGAGGAGCCATTTGAGCTGTTTTCCGAATTTATCTCTAAGATAGCAAATATCTTTTCTCAAATTACAACCTTTAATTTTGCTACCTTTGCTGTCGGTCTTGTTGGTCTTTCCTGCGTTATCATTTTGCCGAAGATAAGCAAGAAAATTCCATCTGCACTTGTGGCTATCGTGCTTTGCACCGTGGTTTCTCTTGTGCTTGAAAAGGTGAGCGGAGACCCTGTTGCCACTATCGGCTCCACCTATGGAGAAATACAAGCAAGCTTTTCCTTTATTGATATTTCCACCATTAAGGAAATCAATTTTGCCAAGCTGATTGTTCCTGCTATTGTTATTGCGTTTTTGTGCGCTATTGAAAGCTTACTTTCCGCAACGGTTGCCTCAGGCATGACAGGCACAAAATTCAATGCCAACCAAGAGCTTGTGGGACAGGGCGTTGCAAACATTTTCTCCTCTCTCTTTGGCGGCTTGCCTGCAACAGGCGCCATTGCAAGAACTGCGGCAAGCATTGAAAACGGCGCAAAAAGCCCGCTTGCAGGTGTGTTCCACGCAGTATTTATTCTTATTATGTATTTCCTTTTGATGGGTGTGGTCGGCTACATTCCTTTGGCTGTTTTTGCGGCAATACTTATTTCTGTTGCAATTAATATGGCTCGCTTCCCTCTCTTTATCAGGCTTGCATCCTTTGGTGTGCGAGACTCTATTGTAATGCTTGTTACATTTACGCTGACGGTAATATTTGACCTTACTTACGGCGTTATTGGCGGTGTTATCGTTTGCGTGCTTGCAAACATCCCTAACTTCAAAAATGGCGCACGCTTTGAAACAGAGTTTAGTACAGTATATGCGCATGGCACATTGTTCTTCGGCAACGCATCCAAGCTGCCCGATTTTGTAAACCGTGAAATGGCTGACAGACGACAGGTAACCATTGACCTTTCGGGAGTTGAGAGAATTGACGAAACCGCACTTGAAAAGCTGTCTAACCTTAAAAAGGTCTTTGAGCTTCAGGAAAGGGAGCTTACCTTTGTAAACGCAAACCCAGCCGTGCAAAGAAGGCTTGACAGATACCTTGGTAAAATCTAATGAAAAAAGCACCGACTTTCGGTGCTTTTTTACTTGCATTAGCATTTTTTGTGTGGTATTATAAAGGTAATATATCACAAGGAGATTTTACTATGATTGAAATTTTTCCCGTGTCCTCACTTGAAAGGATTTACCCGGACAAAAGACCGAAGCCCGAAAGACGTGGCGCTATGGCAAAAAACGAGGTTTACTCCTTCCAGGTTGCTTACTTCTTTGATTATAATCTAAGGGATATGACCGTTAAGGTTGAAGGGGCTCTTGCCGATTTTGTTGAGATAAGACAAATTGAGCTGGTGCCTGCCACCTCTCCAAACACTTGGAAGGGGGACGGATATCAGGTTACAGATAAGCCGTTTTTGTGCCCTGACGTGCTCCGCCCTCTTGACACCCGTGCCCTTACTGCAAGATACAACACCTACAACGGCCTTTGGGTTACTGTTAAGGGCAATGTGCCTGTTGGCAAGCACAAGGTGAGAATTGCCCTAATGGGTGAGTATGGGGAAATTATGGCAACAGAATACGCCCTTGAGGTTCTTGATTTTGAGCTGTGCCCACAGGAGCTTGTTTACACAAACTGGTTCCACTATGACGGCATTGCAAATTACTATAATCTGGCACCCTTTTCAAGGAAATATATGCCGATTATGGAAAGCTACATAAAAAAGGCTGTGGAGCACGGAATGAATATGCTTCTTGTGCCTATGTTTACTCCGCCGCTTGATACAAGGGTTGGTAAGGAAAGGCTTACCTGTCAGCTTGTTGATATTGAGGTTTTGGACGGAAAGTATATTATCTCCCTTGACAGGCTTATTGCGTTTATGAAGCGTGCCTTGGAGCTTGGTATAAAATATTTTGAAATGAGCCATTTGTTTACACAATGGGGCGCTAAGGCTTGCCCGAAGATTGTGGCTAAGGTTGGCGGCAGAACAAAGAAAATCTTTGGCTGGGACAATGGCGCAACCTCTAAGGAATATGAGGAGTTTTTAAACGTATTTTTGCCCACGCTTGAAAAAAGGCTGACTGACGAGGGGCTGTTTGACAGATGCTATTTCCATATTTCAGACGAGCCAAACGACAAGTGCATTAATGAATACAAGGGCGCTAAGGAGATATTCAAGAAATATATGCCTCGTGGCATAGTTATGGATGCCCTTAGCCACTATGAATTTTACAAGGACGGGCTTGTTGAAAATCCTGTTTGCGGCACAGATGCAATTGATGTTTTCCTTGAAAACAAGGTGCCTAATCTTTGGGCTTACTACTGCTGCGCCCAAAGCGACAAGCTGCTTGCCAACAGATTTATGGGCTTTGAGCCTGTAAGAAACAGAGTTATCGGTGTGCAGCTTTATCAAAACAATATTAAGGGCTTTTTGCAATGGGGCTATAATTTCTATAACTCTGTGCTTTCCGATGAGCCGATTGACCCTTACCTCATTACCGATGCGGGCTGTGGTCTGCAAAGCGGAGATTGCTTTATTGTTTACCCCGGCAGGGGCGGTGCTCTTGACTCAGCAAGGCACGAGGTTTTCTATGACGGGCTTCAGGATATGCGTCTTCTTTATACCTTGGAAAATAAAATCGGCAGAGATAAGGTGCTAGAGCTGCTTGAAAGCCACGGCTACTCAGGCTTTAGAACCTACCCACACAGCTATAAAGCACTTTTGGAGCTAAGACGTACTGTACAGAGGTTAATTGTAAATGAAATTTGATGAAATTAATATAAGGGACCCCTTTATACTCGCTCACGATGGCAAGTATTATCTATACGGCACAAGGGCGAAAAACACATGGGAAGCTGTGGATGTAAAAACCATCGGCTTTGATGTTTATGTAAGCGACGATATGGAAAATTGGAGCGAGCCTAAGGAGATTTTTTCCTACTTTGAGGGCTTTTGGGGGGACAGACAATACTGGGCGCCCGAGGTACACTACTACAAAGGAAAATTTTATATGCTTGCTTCCTTTGTCAGCGAGGTTGCAAATAGAGGTACGGCAATTTTGGTGTCGGATACTCCAAATGGTCGCTTTGTGCCCCATTCCTGCGGAGCTGTAACTCCCTCTGACTGGTCGTGCCTTGACGGTACGCTTTGGGTTGAGGACGGTGTGCCATACATTGTTTTCTGCCACGAGTGGACACAGATAAAAAACGGCGCGGTTTGTGCCCTTAGGCTAAGCGACGACCTGAAGGAGCCCATTGGCGAGCCTATTGAGCTTTGGTGCGCAGGCGATGCGCCCTGGTGCGACGATATACGTGGAAACGGCTCATATGTTACAGACGGACCCTTTCTTTTGAAGGTGGAAAATGAGCTGATTTCTATTTGGTCCAGCTTCTCAAAAGGCGAATACGTTGAGGCAATTGCAAGAAGCCACAACGGAAAAATAAGTGGCAAATGGACAATAGATAACAATCTTCTCTTTGAGAAGGACGGTGGGCACGGTATGATTTTTACTGACCTTAAGGGTCAGCTAAGCTTCGTTTATCACACGCCAAACACCACTCCTTTTGAAAGACCTGCCATAAAGAAAATTTCCTATGATGATTTAAGGAGAAAATAATGCTGAGCTACATTTCCGGTGTTAGAAACCAGTTACCCTTTTACTATTTTGAACAGATATCGAAAATTCCTCGTGCATCTAAAAACGAGGCGCAGATTGCAAAATACTTAATTGAGCTTGCAAAAAGCCACAATTTAGAGTGCTATTATGATGAGCATAACAATGTGCTGATTAAGAAAAACGGGACACAGGGTCGAGAAAATGAGCCTGCGATTATGCTACAAGCCCACACGGATATGGTGGCTGAAAAGAATGTAGCAACAGAGCATAATTTTGATACTGACGAGATAAAGCTGGTTCAAGAGGACAATATTTTAAGAGCCGAGGGCACAACCCTTGGCGCTGACGACGGCTTTGGCGTTGCTATAATGCTTGCCGCTTTAACCGACGATACTCTTTCCCACCCACCTCTTGAGTGCCTTTTTACCTCATCGGAGGAAATCGGACTTGTAGGTGCCGGACTTTTTGACTACTCTAAAATTTCTGCCAAAAGAATGATAAACCTTGACTCTGCCGAGGAAAACACAGTTATAATCGGCTGCTGCGGTGGTATCAGAACAGAGCTTTCTATGCCAACTGAAGCTGTTGATAACAAGGTGCAGGGCATTAAAATCAAGCTTGGCGGCCTTTGTGGCGGACACTCAGGCGAGGACATTGACAGAGGACGACTAAACTCAAACATTTTGATGGGTCAGCTGATTAAAGAGCTTGGAAGAATCTGCAAGATAAAAATTGCATATATGAGCGGTGGCGACAAGGACAATGCTATTCCACGCGAGTGTGAGGCAATTATTGTTCCGGAGTCCGACCAGTATATTAGCACCTGCGTTGGTCTTATTTCGATTTACAGGGGCTTGATTGAGGAAAAAATCAAGGCACGAGAGGACCAAGGACTTTATTTTACTTGGGAAATTATCGACACCCCCCTAGCCTTTTCTTATGAAACAACAGAAAAAATACTGAAGATACTTAGCGTACCAAACGGAGTTATATCCTATCGCACGGTTGAGCCGATTTTACCCGAATTTTCAAGAAACCTTGCAAGGGTCAGGGTTGAGGACGGACGCTTTAATGTGGGCTTTTCCTCTCGCTCCTACCTTGAGGAAAGGCTTGACTATTCCTGTGGCTTTTTAGACAACCTTGCCCGTGAGGTTGGCGCTACCACTATGCACCACGAAAGATATCCGGGCTGGCAAAGTCCAGCAGACAGCGACCTTGTTGTTGCTTGGCAAAATGCATACAAGACAGCAACCGGCAACGACACAAAGCCAACGCTAATTCACGCAGGGCTTGAATGTGGACTTATGTCCTCTAAAATTTTGGGGCTTTGTGCAATCTCTGTCGGCTGTAATGTGCACGATTTGCACACTCCAAAGGAAACTATGGAAATTGACTCTATGGACCGAATTTACGACACAGTGTCGGCTGTTTTGAAAATTTTGTAATTATTTTGAGGTGCTTATGTTAAAAAAGCTTTCAATAATTTTCACCTTGGCGCTGATACTTACTTTATCGTTATTTCTTGTGTCATGCGACGACACCACCTATTATACCGTGACTTTTATCACTAACAGCAGTGATAGCTCCTTCACTCAGGATGTTGCCGCCGGTAGCTGTGCTACAAGCCCCGATGTTCCATTATTTAAGGAGCATCATTATTTGGCGGGCTGGCAGGATTCCTATGGTGAACCTTGGGATTTTTCTACGGGCATTATTGAGCAGGACTGCTATTTGTATGCAGTGTGGCTACCTTTGAGCTACTCTATCACGTATGTAGGCGCAGAGTGCTATGAGAATCCCACAAGCTATGTGTACGGTACCGAAGCTACTGTTTATGATGGTAAAAAGGACTATTACGATTTTAACGGTTGGTTTTACGACCAGGAATTCACACAGCCCTTTACAGGCATTAATAATAGCACCTACGGAGATATTACGCTTTATGCCAGTCTTTCCTATCAGCCATTCAAGTTGGAGACAAACCGGCTTGGCTACTACACCATAAAGGAGCTTCTTGACAAAAATGCCGAAAGCATTAATATTCCCGAAGAATACAAGGGTAAGCGCATTCATGAAATAGGCGAAAAAGCATTTATGGGCTGTAATAACTTAAAGTCCATAACTATGCACGACAACCTATCCGTTATCGGTTCCCACGCATTCAACGGGTGCACAAGTCTTACCACCGTTAATTTGGGAAGCGCAATTTCACAAATCGGACAAAGCGCATTTTACTCCTGCACCAGTCTCAAAAGCATTCAACTGCCTTCTACCATCACTCGTGTTGAGGACTATACCTTCTGGCAGTGCACAAGTCTTGAGAGCATTTCCATTGGCGGCAGTATTGGCTATATCGGTCAAAGTGCCTTCTCGGACTGTCGAAATCTTAAATCCGTTACTTTAGGCTCTATGGTTAGTCAGATTGGCAGCTTTGCCTTTTCCGGATGCACCGGCCTTGAGGAAATTAACCTTGATAGCGGTCTTGTTACCATTGGTCAAGCTTCGTTTTTAGGCTGCAGTAAGCTTGAAAGCGTAAGGATTTGCGCCTCTGTTACACAAATTGGTGCCGGCGCTTTTAGAAACTGTACAAGCCTTACAATAAAATGCGAAGCACAAAGCAAGCCAAGCGGCTGGTCAGACAGCTGGAACGGCACCTGCGAGGTAATTTGGAATCAATGAAAAAAGCGACACAGGGTGTCGCTTTTTTATTATGCGGAGATTTTTTCGTAGCGTGGACTGCCGATTATTTCCGTCATAAGCTCATAGGGGTTTATTTTGCTTGATACAACCTGCTCAAAAAGTCTTGGTGTGCATCCGGACACTAAATATACACCCTGCTCATTTTTTTCTACCGGTAATGTTCTGTTTCTGGAGCATACGTTCCAAAAAACAAGCTTAGGAAGGGTGTAGCCTGCTGCCTCAAAGCTTCTCTTTGCGTTTTCAAAGTTTGATAATGAACTGTTTTCTGCGCAATAATCAAACTCCATATCGCTGACAATGATAATGCTTTTTGGTAGGTCTTTTTGATTTATGTTGTATTTTATAGCCGTGTTAAGCACAAGGTTAAACACGCCCTCGATGTTGGTATTAGCCACCTCGGAATGGTCGAAAATGTAGCTAACCCTTTCGCAAATGTCGTCACCCTTAAGCTCAATCATTTTCGGATTTTCTGAGAAGGAAATAAAGTGGTTTTTGAACACACCCTTGCCTCTTTCTGCCATATAGATACCAAGAGAGATGGCAACCGACGCCGGCGTAGGATTATAGCAGCTATACATTGAGCCGGAGGTGTCAATTACCACCAGGGCATTTTCCTCTCCCTCATAAGTCGGTAGCGATTTCCAAGTGGTGTCTAGTGCTTTTCTTTCCGCATTGCTAATCCTTCCACGATAGCAACACTTACTAATACAGCTTTCTACAATCTGATATGGATAGATTGTGCCGGCATTTAGCTTTTCCTTACCATCCGCTACACTTTCTATATAGCTGCAATAGCGCTCATTATCATTACGCAAAAACGCCTGACGATATTTGAGCATAGCATTTGATGGCTGAGCCGAATAGTCAAAGGTGTAGTCCCTTTCTCTTAGGTTGTTTTCTATGATTTTGATTTTTGCACGAAGCATAGCTAGGGTATGTCTATACTCCGCCTCGCTCATATTCAACGTTTTTGCAAGGTGCTTTGCCATAGCCACCTTTTCTCTGCTTGAGGTGTTTACAGAGGGTAGCCACTTTGCAAGCAAGGAAACGCAATTTCCCACCTTGATTTTTTCAAGGTCCTCTTTAAGGGTTTTTGCAATAAGGGAAATTGCCGCACCCTCACAAGGGGTGTAAAGAAGTGACAAAAGGTCGTCATATCTTCCATACTCGCTAATGAGGTCAAGATTTTTTATTACTACCTCGGGGTAGTTGTTTGCAAGATATGAGAGGCAAATATTGAATACATCTCTTTCGCCAAGTCCGCCTCTTATGTCTCTTGCATAAAAGAGGATTTTAAGTGCCATATCCTTGTTTTCCAAAAAGGCACGCTTAAAGGTGCTTACAATATCCCCTACTCTTGCATGGCGCATTGCGCCTATTCTGGCAAATAGGTCAAGGCAGTCAGAGCCTGTATGCTCGTATGCTACTGCGCCGTTTTCGGTTAAGGTTTTATTTGCTTCATTTTTAATTAGCTCTAACATTTCCTTTTCTCCTTTAGTTTCAAAAAATTACCGAGAGAGCAAGCCCTCTCGGCAGGCTACAAGACACTTAAAGTTTGATTTCGTTAATGTTACAATTTTCTCTTTATAATTTGCTGTGCGTGTCTTTGAGCCTTTTTCGTCGCCAAAGAGGCTCAATCAGCCGAGCGCCACCCAACTGACACCACTATATTAGCAAATTTCGGAAAAGAAATACAGAAAAAAAAGCTGCGAAAATGTTTTTTTGATTTTTTCTATTTTTTTCTCCCTCGTGTCTTTATTTTATTTATATATTATGGTAAAATGATTTTAGATTAAGGAAAGGAGAGGTATCTATGCGTCTTTGTGATTATGTAGACCCGATGATTGGCACTGTTGGTGATGAGCAAGCGGAGAGCATGCACGGTGGCGGAAAGACCCACCCATGCGCCACGTATCCCTTCGGTATGGTGCAGCTTGGCCCCGATACCACAACTAGTGGGGACAATGGCACGGGCTATAACTATTGTCAAAGCACAATCGAGGGCTTTTCCTTTAACCATATGAGTGGAATTGGCTGGTATGGCGACCTTGGCAACATTCAGATTATGCCGATTATGGACAGGGTTGATCTAAGAAGCGGCTCTAATGAAGAGGTGCCCTTTGAAAAGGGTACTGTGGGCTGGAAATCCCCCTTTTCTCACGAAAACGAGGTGGCAAGGGCGGGCTACTACTCTGTCCTTCTTGAAAGATATCTTATCAACGCAGAGGCAACCGTTTCTCCCCACGCAGGTATTTTGCGCTTTACCTATAACAAAAAGGGTGTGCGTGGCGCAATTATCAACCTATCTCGCAGAATTGCGGGCACGGCTACCCTTGAAAAGGTGACTATTGATGGGCAGAAAATAGAGGGAGAGCTTTTATTACGCTCCGAAGAGGGTGGATTTGGTAGAGGTAAGGGCGGAATTACCTATTTCCTTTACTTCTCAATGGAGATTTCCTGTCCATTTGAATATGAAATATATGAAAACGAATGCCTGATGGAGAAAAAAAGCCCCTACCAAGGCAAGGATGTGCATTTGTATCTGACCTTTGGCGAGGAAATAAGCCGGGTGCTTATAAAATGCGGCATATCCTACTCCTCGATAAAGGGCGCAGAAGCCGGACTTTTAGAAATACCCGACTATGATTTTGACAGAGTGCGCAGGTGTGCTATGGACGCTTGGGATGAGGCGCTTAGCCGTGTAAGAGTATGGGGTAGCAATGAAACGGACCGCACCCTGTTTTACACCTGTATGTATCACACTCTTCTTGACCCGAGAACGCAGGTTGACGCTTTAGGAGAAGTGCTTTGCTCCGACGGAATTATAAGAGAGTCCGACTACAACAGGCGCACAATGTTTAGCGGCTGGGATGTATACAGAAGCCAATTTCCTTGGCTTACCTTGGTTGCCCCCGACACGGTAAACGATGAGGTGTGCAGTCTTATTGATATTGCTGACGAAACGTGGACAGCCCTGCCCCGTTGGGAGCTGATGGGTGCTGACTCCGGCTGTATGGTGGGAGACCCGGGACTTATTGTCCTTAGCGATGCTCTGTCCAAGGGGATTTGCAATTTTGATTTTTCAAGGGCTTATAAGTATACTCTTGGCGCCTCGCAGGTGGCCACCGAGCTGGACGGACATGTATTTTATCACAACAGACCAAAGCATATACAGTATAAGGAAAATCGCTTTGAGCCCGGGTGCTTAAGCTCTACCTTGGAGCTTTTGCTAGCCGACTTTTGCATGGCGCAAATTGCAAAAAGGCTGGACCAAGTGGATGATTTTGAGCATTTTTACAGTCTTGCAATGAGGTACAAGGACAACTATAACGGCTCAACCATGTGCCCACGAGACGAAAAGGGAGAGTTTCTCAAAATAGATAGCGTTTACGATACCACCGGCTGTGTTGAGAGCAATATATATCAGCAATCATTTTTTGTACCCTATGATGTAGAGGGGCTTGCTGATTTGTTTGGCAGGGACAGGTTTATTTCCCTGCTTGAAAATCTGTTTGAGCTATCAGATTTTTCAAGGCTTTGGAATGAAAATTACAACCATTCAAATGAGCCGTGCCATAATCTGACCCACTATTTTGCTATGCTGGGTCTGCCCAAGAGAACACAATACTGGACAAGGCGAGTACAAAAGGAGGCTTACAGGCTTGGTGCCTATGGATTTTGCGGAAATGAGGACGTGGGTCAGCTTTCTGCCTGGTATACTCTTTCTGCAATCGGGCTTTGCCAGCCCTGCCCCGCTGTTGGTAATTTTTACTTTAATACCCCCCTGTTCCAGAAAATCAAGCTAAGGCTAAACGAGGAATACCATTCCTTGGAAAACGACCCTTACCTATATATTGTTTGCGATAACGACCCGCAAAAATTTCCTTATATTGATAAGGTTTTGTGGTGCGGCAAGGAGCTAAAGCGACAATACATAACCTATAAGGAGCTTACCGCAGGTGGCACCTTGGAATTTAAGCTAACCCAAAAGGAGAACTAAAAATGAAACAAGTATTCAACCCATATTTACCCCTTTGCGAGTATATCCCCGACGGAGAGCCACACGTTTTCGGAGATAGAGTTTATGTTTACGGCTCACACGACAAGGAAAGCGGCGAATTTTTCTGTATGCTTGACTATGTTTGCTACTCTGCCTCAATCTACGACCTTAAGGATTGGAGATACGAGGGCGTAATTTACAAGGCAAAAAACGACCCCGACTATGTAAATCACCCATATATGTACGCACCTGACGTGGTACAGGGTAACGACGGCAAATATTACCTTTACTACTCCCTTGCCAGCAAGAAGGATTGCAGCTTTCTTATGAGCGTGGCGGTTAGCGATACACCCGCGGGAGAATATAAGTTTATCGGCTATGTTAAAAATCCGGATGGTACACCTTTGCAGGATTTTGTTATCTTTGACCCCGGTCTGATAAACGATAACGGACACGTTTATCTTTACTATGGTGTTTGGTATGAATTTGATGAAAACCCTAAGTTCACAAGGGAAGAAAGCATCAAAACGCAAATGGATATGTACAAAAAGAGCCGTGAGGAGATTGAGTCCGCAGAGGGTGGTGTGCAGGGTCCTGTTTGTGTAGAGCTTATGGACGATATGATGACTATAAAGCACAAGCCCGTGCATATATTCCCTGTTATCTTCAAGGGTACCGCCTTTGAGGGACACGAGTTCTTTGAGGCAAGCTCCATTAGAAAAATCGGCGATAAGTATTACTTTATTTACTCCACCTACAACCAGCACGAGCTGGCGTATGCAGTAAGCGACAGACCTGACGGCGGCTTTGAATATGGCGGCGTTATAATCTCAAACGGCGACGTTGGCTACCGGGGCAGACGCCCTGAGGACAGGGTTAACCGCACAGGCAATAACCACGGAAGCATAGAAAAAATTAACGGCGAGTGGTACATTTTCTATCACAGACAGACACACAAAAACGACTACTCTCGTCAGGCGTGTGCTGAAAAGATTGTAATGCTAGAGGACGGCTCCTTCCCACAGGTTGAAATTACAAGCTGTGGCTTGAATGGTGGGCCCTTGGTTACAGAGGGCACCTACCCTGCTATTATCTGCTGTAACCTGACAAACGGAAAAATGCCACATACAACCGGTTGTCTTGACAATATTCCTTTCATTGTTTGCAAAAACGGCGAAAGAATTATTTCCGATGTGGCGGATGGCACAAAAATAGGCTACAAATACTTTGACTTTAAGGGGAAAACCGCCCTTGGAATTACATACAGAAGCGGCGAAAATCAGCCACAGGGTAAGGTTTTTGTTAAAACAAGCCTTGATGGCGAGGCTATAGCTTCCTTTGACATCTGTCCTAGCGATGGTTGGACTAAGGCAGGCTGCCAGGTAGAGCTTTACGGCAAAAACGGACTATTCTTTGAATACCAAGGACAGGGACAAATCGAAATTTTAGATATATACTTTGGAAAATAAATGAAACAAATTATTAAACAAACCTTTGATGAGGAGCGCGCACTTTACGGAAGCGAAGGACTGCATATAAAGAATTGCAGATTTACAGGTCCGGCTGACGGCGAAAGCGCTCTTAAGGAAAGCAAAAGCATATTGGCAGAAAATTGTTATTTCAATCTGCGCTACCCCTTTTGGCATGTAACTGGTGCCAAGGTTGACGGGTGCAGACTGACAAGCAAGGCACGTGCAGGCTTTTGGTATTGCAAGGACCTTGAAATTGTAAGCTGTCGACTTTGCGGTATCAAGGCTCTCAGAGAGTGCGAAAATGTCAAGTTGGAAAACACTTACATAAAATCCTGTGAGCTTGGTTGGCTATGTGAAAACATAAGCTTCAAAAACACAAGCGTTGAGGGAGAGTATTTTATGCTAAGCTCCTCAAATATACATTTTGAAAATGTGGAGCTAAAGGGCAAATATTCCTTTCAATATGTGGAAAACGGTGTAATAGAAGACTCTGTGCTTAACACAAAGGATGCCTTTTGGCACGCCAAGAATTTACACGTTAAAGACACAATTATAAGAGGCGAATACCTTGGCTGGTATAGCGAGGGGCTTACCCTTGAAAATTGCACAATAATCGGCACTCAGCCGCTTTGCTATTGCAAGGATTTAAGGCTTATTAATTGCAAAATGTACGAGTGCGACCTTGCTTTTGAAAAAAGCCATGTTGAGGCAACGCTTACCGAGCCTATTATAAGCGTTAAAAACCCTTCATCCGGATATATTAAGGCACCCTGTATAGATGAAATCATACTTGATGACAAAAGCAGTACCTGTAAAATCAATGTGAGGGATACGCTATGACAGGGGTGAAAAAACGGCTGGACTTTAGCCTTTTGCCTGTAATTTTTGCCCTTGCCTGGCCTACTATGCTTGAGCAGCTGTTACATACGGCTGTTCAATATGTTGACACGATTATGGTTGGCTCCTTGGGTACAGATGCAACTGCAGCTGTTGGCTCTACCACAACCGTAAACTGGCTTTTTGGCAGCACTATTTCAGCGGTTGGAGTTGGCTTTCTTGCCTTTATCTCCCAAGCAATCGGTGCAAAAAGGCATAACGATGTAAAAAAGGCGTCTGCCCAAGCTTGCTTTGTGGTGCTTGTGCTTGGTAGCCTATTTACAATAGTAGCCTTGCTTTTAAGTCCCTTTGTGCCGCAATGGATGCAGGTTGATGAGTCGTTAAGGCAAGCATCATCCACCTATTTCTTTATACTTTATACTCCTATGCTTTTCAGGACCGCAACAATAATTTTCGGCACGGTTTTACGGGCTGCAGGAGACACAAAAACACCTATGCGTGTTGGACTTATTGTTAATCTTGTTAACATTGTACTGAATTTTATATTTATATACCCAACAAGAATTTTGTATATAAGCGGCTTTTATTTGTTTATTCCCGGCTTTGATTTGGGTGTTATTGGTGCCGCAATCGCCAGCGCTATTGCCTTTTTTGTAGGGGGAGTGTCTATTTTTGTAACGCTTTTGCGCCATCCTGTGGTTTCTCCCCGTGGACAAAGCATAAAGCCCAATATGTCAATTTTGAAGCCCTGCTTCAAGGTTGCGTTTCCAAATGCGCTCCAGCGCTTTGGCACATCCTTTGGCTATGTTGTATTTGCCACTATGGTTAATGCTCTTGGCCCTGTTGCAACAGCTGCCCACACTATTGCAAATACAGTAGAGTCTGCATTCTATGTACCGGGCTACGGTATGCAAAGCGCATCCTCTACCCTGGCAGGAAACGCATATGGGGCAAATGACAAGGAAAGGATAAAAAATCTTTCCTTAATGATTATTTTTGTCGAGGTTATTCTTATGATAATCTCCGGTGGTGCTCTGTTTATTTTAGCTCCCAATCTTATGGGACTTTTCTCAGCCGACGCTGCTGTAATTTCTCTCGGTACAATTGTTTTACGCATGGTTGCGGTATCAGAGCCGTTTTACGGTGTTTCCATTGTTATCGAGGGCATGATGCACGGAATGGGTAAAACAGTAATGCCATTTGTTGCTAACATTATTGGCATGTGGCTCATAAGAATTTTAGGTACATTTATTGCCACTGTGGTGTTTGATTTCGGACTGATTAGCGCTTGGGCGTGTATGATTTTACACAATCTTTTGCTTTTTGTTATGTTTTTAATCTACTACCTAAGCGGCAAATTCAACCCGCTTAATAAAAAAGAAAATTCCACATTATAGCATCAAAAAAAGCCACCCGTTTGGGTGGCTTTTTTAATTAGCATTAATAGTTTTCTGCGTGGATTTCAAAGTAGCTTTGTGGGTGTGCACAGGTCGGGCAAACCTCAGGTGCCTTTGTGCCAACAACGATATGTCCGCAGTTACGGCATTCCCAAACCTTAACCTCGCTCTTTTCAAATACTTCCTTCATTTCTACATTGTTAAGAAGCGCACGATATCTTTCCTCGTGGTGCTTTTCGATTGCGGCAACAAGACGGAACTTCTTAGCAAGCTCAACAAAGCCCTCTTCCTCTGCTACCTTTGCAAAGCCCTCGTACATATCGGTCCACTCGTAGTTTTCGCCCTCTGCTGCGTGTAGAAGGTTTTCTGCTGTGTTGCCGATGCCCTTTAGCTCCTTGAGCCACATTTTAGCGTGCTCCTTCTCGTTTTCAGCTGTCTTTAGGAAGAGTGCGGAAATCTGCTCATAGCCTTCCTTCTTAGCAACGGAAGCAAAATAGGTATACTTGTTTCTTGCCTGGCTCTCACCTGCGAAGGCTGCCTCAAGATTCTTTTCTGTTCTTGTGCCTGCATATGGGTTTTTTGGTGTTTCGTCAATAAGCTCCAGCTTATCCTTGCCTACCTTGCATTTTGGGCAAACAGGCTCCAAAACGCCGTCCTCAACCTCAAACTCTAGCTTGCATACTGTGCATCTGTACTTTTTCATTACTTTTACTCCTTGTTTATTAAATTTATTAACTGGTTTTTATTTTGGTAGCCAACAACCTTCTTTGTCGGCTCTCCATTTTCAAAAACAATAAGGGTCGGTATGCTGATAATGCCGAACTTAACAGCAAGCTCACCATCGGTGTCAACATTTACCTTCAAAATTTTAACCTTACCCTCATATTCCCTCTCGATTTCCTCAAGATGTGGCGCAATCATCTTACACGGACCGCACCAATCGGCATAAAAGTCTACGATAACAGGCACTTCTGCCTTTATTTCTTCATTGAAGGTGTCCTTAGTTACTCTCATAATTATTTCTCCTTGTAATATAGCATACAATGGCAAAAGCCCTCAAACTCGGGGTCGGCAATTTGCTCTCTGAACTCCTTGCACATACATTTTATGTCCTGAATCTTGCCCATTTTGCAGGGGCAGTAGCCACCCTTTCTTTCTAGCCCCTCCTTGACGGTTTTTACGACCTCAGGGTTTGGGTTGAGTGTAATTTTCATTTTCCATCACTCCTTGTATCTTCATTATAACACTTTACCCATACATTTCAAACTGTTTTTATAAAAAAATCAGCAAAAATGCCGATTTTTTATTTTTTATTCAGTTGGTAGCTCCTCGTGAGCCATAACAGCCTTGTCCTCTTCGTTAAGAGCCTCAAAGTCTGTTGTGTCGTGGTGAGGAATTTCCTTCCAGCCAAGCTTTGGACTAAATACAGCCTGAACCTCTTGGAATAGGTAAATACCAATAAAGAGTGGCCATAGAAGTGTTGACAAAATCTTTATGCCAATGCTAACATTCTTAATTCTCTTACGCTCAATAATGTAAATAATGATTGAAGGAATAAGAAGAACCAGATATGAGCCAATTAAGCTGAATGCTGTATTACGCAAATATGTACTTAGCATATATTCCCAAATATGGGACATTGCAGTACCGAAGTCTACAATTAAGCCCTGGTTAATGCCGTTAACAAGTGTGATTGTAAGAAGAGCTGTAACCTGGCAAACTGTAACTATTGCCGCTAAAAGCGCAAGTGGCAAAATGTTGATTGAAATATCGTGAAGGGAGCCCTTGTTTGGACAGCCACCCTTTTTCTTTGGAGTAAACTGTGCCTTAAGAATATCCTTATATCTTGTGAAGAATACAAGGAAGTGTCCCCTTGCCCAGCGCACCTTTTGGCGCCACATAATTCTGAAGCTGGTTGGCTGCTCATCATAGAAAACAGCCTCATCACAGTAGTAAATCTTTTGTCCTGCGATAACTTGGTCAGTTGAGAACTCCCAGTCCTCGGTAAGGGTAACGTACTTCCAGCCGTCCTTAACAAGCTCACTGCTGATAACGTAGCCTGTGCCCTGAATACGTGTGGAGCAGCCAAGAACTGTTCTACCACGGCACTCATAACGGCAGCCGTACATAAAGTGCAAGCCATAAAGAGCTGAAATAACATTAGAGCCGAAGTTTTTGGAGTTTCTGAAGGATGTGATGGTGTGCTTTTTGCCCATGGCAACAAACGCATCATTCATCTTATCAAAGTAATTTACGTCTACAATGTTGTCTGCATTGAACAGGAAGAAGCCATCAAAGCTCATAATTCCATAGTCCTCTTTAATTCTGTCAAAGAGGTAACGGAAGGCAAAGCCCATTGTGTTCTCCTCCGGATTATTGTATTCATATACAACGGCACCGGCAGCCCTTGCCTTTTCTGCTGTTTTATCATTACAGTTATGGGCAATTACGAAAATTGTCAGCTTGTCCTGTGGATAATTGTTTTTCCTAATACTATCAATAAGGTTGGCAACAACAGCCTCCTCATTTCTCGCAGGAATAATAATGCCATACTTAAGCTTCTCATCTGTGTGTGGATACTTCTTCTTTGTAAAAATACCAACTATGGCAAAAATGATAAAGTGAAAAGCCAATATTGCAAACAGAGTTGTAAGGCAGGTTGCTATCATATTTACAACGTCTTCCGGCAATGGGTTAGTAAACATTCTAACTAAACCATTTTTGAAGGATGCCCACTCTGTGCTAATATAATTAAGAATCGCTTCCATTAGAAATCCCTTCTTTATCTAAATTAACATTGTAATTCTAACATATATGTTAATATAATTCAAGCGATTTTAATATTATTAACAATTTGTTCACAATGTAAATGTTGTCAACTTCATTAAAATTTGTTATTGGAAGTTTTTTCATTATATGACAATATTTTCTTGAAATAGAATTGAAAATGTGGTAAAATTTATTCATAATTTACCGTGAGGTGTACTATGGACTATCGTATTGAAAGGGATTCTATGGGTGAAATCAAGGTGCCTGCCTGCAAGCTATGGGGCGCACAAACCCAAAGGAGCCTTGAAAATTTTAATATCGGAAGCGAAAAAATGCCAAGCGAGCTGATTTATAGTCTTTTCCTTTTGAAGCTTGCCTGCGCAAGAGCCAACCATAAGCTAAGACCTGAAAAAATGACTGACGAAAAGTTGGAGCTGATCGAAAAGGCTTTTGAAAACCGTGATGAGCTTATTGCAAATGAGTTTCCCCTTAGCGTTTGGCAAACCGGCAGCGGCACACAAACAAATATGAACGCAAATGAGGTTATTGCTAATTTTGGAAATAAGCTTTGCGGCAAGGTGCTTTTGCATCCAAACGACGATGTAAATATGTCCCAAAGCTCAAATGATGTTTTCCCAACGGCTATACATCTTTCCTCTGCTTTTGGTATTACACTGCTTCAGGATTATCTTTACAGCCTAATTAAAACACTTAAGGGGCTTGAGAAAAAATATAAAACTTTAGTTAAAAGCGGAAGGACCCACCTTCAGGACGCAACACCCATTACCTTCGGACAGGAGATTTCCGGTTGGCGCACCTCTTTAGAGGTTGATATGGAGCTTTTGGAGAGTGCTAAAAAGCCTCTTTGTGCCCTTGCAATTGGTGGTACTGCCGTTGGAACATGTCTTAATGCTCCGAAGGGCTTTGATGTGGCTGTGTGCCAGGAGCTACGCCTGCTTACCGGCATTAAATACACACCTGCGAAAAACAAATTCCATGCCCTTTCATCAAAATGCGAGGTTGTCTTTGCCCATGGGGCACTAAAGGCGCTTGCCTGCGACCTTATGAAGATTGCAAACGATATAAGATGGCTTGCAAGCGGTCCAAGATGCGGACTTGGAGAAATTACTATTCCCGAAAATGAGCCGGGCTCATCTATTATGCCAGGCAAGGTAAACCCAACTCAATGCGAGGCTATTACCATGATAGCCACACAGGTTATGGGTAACGATGCCACTATTGGCATTTGCGCATCACAGGGTAACTTTGAGCTTAACGTATTTATGCCTGTTATTGCTTACAATTTCCTACAATCCATTCAGCTTCTGATTGATGGCATCAATTCCTTTGAGGAAAATTGTGTAAAGGGTATTAAGGCAAGCAAAGAAAAAATGAAGGAAAACCTTGACAAATCCTTAATGCTTGTTACAGCTCTTACACCATACATTGGCTACGACAAGGGGGCAAGGGTGGCAAAGCTTGCCCACAAGGAGAACATTACCCTGAAGGAGGCTTGCCTCAAGCTTGGCTATCTCACAGAGGAAGAATTTGACAAATACTTTAAGCCTGAGGAGATGGTATAATGGACGTAAGAAAAGAGTCACTGAAAAAGCATTATGAGTGGGGCGGCAAGATTGAGGTTGTCTCCCGTGCAAAAATCGAAAAGCGAGAGGATTTATCCCTTGCTTACACTCCCGGTGTGGCAGAGCCATGCTTGGAGATACAAAATGACCCGAATAAAAGCTATCTTCTTACACGCAGGCACAATCTTGTGGCTGTTGTTACAGACGGCACCGCCGTTTTGGGTCTTGGAGATATAGGACCATTGGCAGGCATGCCTGTTATGGAGGGCAAATGCGTGCTCTTTAAGGAGTTTGCCGATGTAGACGCATTTCCTATCTGTGTAAACAGCAAAAGCGTTGACGAAATTGTTAATACAATAGCACTAATTTCAGGCTCCTTTGGCGGAATAAACCTTGAGGATATTTCTGCCCCAAGATGCTTTGAAATTGAAAAAAGACTGAGAGACGTGTGCGATATTCCTGTTTTTCACGACGACCAGCACGGCACAGCGATTGTTGTTGCGGCGGCGCTGATTAATGCCCTTCGGGTCGTTAAAAAGGATATTTCGAAAATAAAGGTGGTAATCAACGGTGCAGGCTCTGCCGGTGTTGCAATCGGTAAGCATCTTTTGAGCCTTGGTGTTAAAAATCTTATTATGGTGGACCGCTTTGGTATTTTGTCAAGAGATGACCAGAGCCTTAAGGACGCACATCGTGAAATTTCGTTTTTGACAAACGAGGAAATGCTAAGGGGTGAGCTTAGCGTGGCTATGAAGGGTGCCGATGTATTTATCGGTGTTAGTGCGCCAGGTGTTGTTACCCCCGAAATGGTTAGCTCTATGGCAAGGGACTCTATTGTGTTCCCTATGGCAAACCCAACACCTGAAATTATGCCCGAATTGGCAAAGGAAGCAGGCGCCAGAATTGTGGGCACGGGAAGGAGCGACTACCCTAACCAGATTAATAATGTGCTTGCATTTCCCGGTATTTTCCGTGGGGCGCTTGATTGCCGTGCAAGCTGTATAAACGAGGAAATGAAGGTGGCAACCTCTTATGCGCTTGCCGGCCTGATTGACGAAAAGGATTTAAGTGAGGAGAATATAATTCCCTCCGCTCTTGACAAGCGAGTTGCACCCGCTGTTGCAAAGGCGGTTATTGAGGCGGCAAAGCGCACAGGAGTTAACAGAATATAAAAAAGCGACACCCTGTGTCGCTTTTTTGTTATATTTTGTTTGTGTGAGAGTTCTTTTGGTGGTGCTTGATACGGTTGCTTGTTTGACCGCTTGGGTCAATTTCTCCCGCCTGTGTAAGGGCGATTTTTGTAAGGTAAGGACCAACAAGCTCGTAAACAAGCACGGAGAACAAAATGATGTTTGATACTATTGTACCAATTTCTCCAAGCTCCAGCGCCTTCATACCCATACCAAGTGCAACGCCTGCCTGTGGAAACAGGGTAATACCAAGATATTTTTTAACGTTTGGCTCACTCTTTGCAATGGTTGCGCTTATTCTTGTGCCAAAATATTTACCAAGGCAACGGGAAATAATATATACAACTCCGA
The DNA here is from genome assembly GCA_017468115.1 of Clostridia bacterium. The sequence goes on from JAFUJS010000023.1 coordinate 94,210, forward strand.
TAAGAACAATAATGGCGCTTGAAAGCACACCGAGGTCAAGCTCTGCTCCGTTTAGAACGAAGAACAGAACGAGCACAGGTGCAGTCCAACGGTCAAGCCTTTCCATAAGCTCTGCCGAGAAATCACAAATGTTGCAGAAGATTGTACCCAGCATCATACAGCTGAGAAGTGATGAAAAGCCGATATGAATGCCTGCCACCTCAAACTTAATCATTGAGATTGCAACGGTTATAAATACGAATGCAACGGACATCGCAAGACGCTTTGAGCGAGAATGAAAGAACCTTTCACAGTATGTGAAGATAACGCCCATAAGTGCGCCAAGTCCAATTGAAAGAATAACCTCTAAAAGTGGCTCAACAATAATTGAAACGGGGTCAATGTGGTTTGTAAGAATAGCCTTTGCAACACCGAATGAGATTGCAAAGAGCACAAGACCAACAGCGTCGTCAAGAGCAACAACAGGAAGAAGAGTGCTTGTTACAGGACCCTTTGCCTTGTATTGCTTAACTACCATAAGTGTTGCGGCAGGAGCAGTTGCAGAGGCAACAGCGCCAAGAATAATAGCTGCAGGAAGCGGAAGCGCCTCAGGCATAGCCAAGTGGAATGCCACAAGCGCAATATCAACAACTATGGTTGTTATAACAGCCTGTAAAATACCGATAACAGTTGCCTGCTTGCCAATATGCTTTAGCTCTGAAAGCCTGAACTCATTACCGATAGCAAAGGCGATAAAGCCAAGGGCAACGTCGGAAATAATGGAAAGGTGCTCTATCTCCTCAAAGGAATTAAAGCCCAGCCCGGAAATACCAAGAGAGCCGATAAGATATGGGCCTAAAAGCACGCCTGCAATAAGGTAAGCAGTAACCGCAGGGAGCTTCATAAGCTTTGCAACACGTGAAAGCATAAGACCTGCAAACAATGCGATAGACAAGCTAAAAAGGATTTGCATTTTTTAATACCTGATTTCTAAAGTAATTATCAAAAACGACTTTATTTTAATACTTTAGTATTAATTTGTCAAGTGAAAAAGTAAAAATAAAATATTTTTATTTTGAAAGATAAAAAAGAGCCACAGGGTGGCTCTTTTTATTACATTTCCCAGCTACCTAGCCAGCTTGAAAATTCCAAATAGACTGCATCAAGCTCCGAGCGAAGCTCTTCGCCCTTATTGAGCTTGAAAACATAGTCGTAATTGTCAAAATCCTCCAGATATTTCCATTCCTTGGTGTAATTAAGCTCTATGTCATTTGTCGGGTCGCTATCAATCTCCCTTGTTACTGCGTCATAAGAATACAAAAGCTCCTCATATGCCTTATTGGCAAGCGCTTCTGCCCTTCTTATATTTTCGACAAGGTCCTTTGTTGCATCCTTATCAATAGACTCCAGCTTGTTGACAAGTCCGTCGAAATAGCCGTCGGCAAAGCCGTAATTCCATTGGGCACCCTCTGTTGTTACATAATAATATGCGTCCTGCGGATGCAAGTAATAGCCTTTAACATACTCGCCCTGACTATTGTAATGGCTCTTTATATAGTAGCCCTCCCAAGCAGCCAGGAAGTTTATATAGTCGTACATTTTATAAATGTCGTTGATTATGTCGCTTTCAGCAATTTTGTTCCATGTGATAATATCTGTCCCAATTTGGTCTGAGCTCAGTATTGTATATGTAGCATCAACTATTTTGAAATTGAATTGATAACCATACATGTCCTCGAAATACTCGTCCTCACTTGGTGCAACAACAAGTGTTCCTACCACACTGATTGCCTGATTGGTGTATGGGAAGCTATCACCGTTTTTAGGGTAAACCTCTATTGTGTTGGAAAGCTGATTTGTATTAGGCACACAAAAGGGGCAAGACTGATAAGGCAGGTTCATCAAAAACATAAATGAGCCGTCTACCGGAGACGAGGTTGCCATATATCCGTTTATTGATACCTTTTGATTGTCCAGCTGCTTCAGGTAGCTATATGTAGATGCTGACTTGAAGCTGATTTTTGTGGCATCTGAATTGCCTGCTTCCTCGCAAGAAAACAGACACAGGGTCAACAAAATTACAGTTAATATTATTGATATTATTCTTTTCATAGCCTACTCCTGCGCATTTCTTTTCGACATAACAAGAGTCCAGATGGCGGTTGGAAGAATGCTTATTACAAATACTCCAAAGAGTATTGCAAGCTCAAGCGGATAAACCTTGCCCATATTCAGAACAATGCCCATTTGCGATACATAATCGTTCATAAAAAGCAAACATAGTCTTGAAACACCAAAAGCCAAAAGTGTGGAAGCAATACCTATTATTCCGTTTTGGATTATGTAAAGCAGGTTGATTTTTTTCATACTGATGCCGATAAGTCGCATCAAGGAAATTTCCTTAGATGAATGGTACATATTCAGAAGAGTTATAATGGAAATTACCATTACATTCATAATAAGTATAACTGCGCAAAGAACAAAAACTATATATTTTGTATTGTCTGCGTCCTCCAAAACTCCCCTTACAGCATTCATTGGCTCTATTGCTTGAAGAGTAACTTCGTTTCCATTCTCACTTGATATGCGCTTGCCGTCATACTCATTCATTAGCTGAAGTGCCACGCCAGGGTTTTTAGCCTTGACCAAAACAGCGCAAATTTCGTGGTTGTGAGACTCCTCGCCCTCGTGCTCATGCATATGCCACAGGGTCTTTACCTGCGTGAACACTATGTTGTCAAAGGATGAGTGGCTTTCGTTAAGTATACCCACTATTTTAATACCCTGCTCGTGGGTGTCCCCCTCAATTGCGGAGTGGCTTGTAAATATAGTATCTCCTACGCTGAGCCCATTGTATCGTGCAACATTGTAGCCGATTACCGCCTCAAGCTCCTCGTTATCGTCAAAAAGCGTGCCATCTTTCACGCTCTTGCCATCAAGATATGCACTTGTCGTACCTACAACTCCATAGCCGTTATAGCTGTCCGCCATGGCAAATGGCACTACCAGGTTAACACGAGAATCCATATCCAAATTACTTACAACCGAATATGGCATAGTACCAAGGGGCTCCTCAGAAAAATACATTGTGTTCATAGCAAGCTGAGTTTGGCTGCCGCTGGGACCGATAATCAAGGAATAATACTGTGCATTGCTTACAATACCGTCGCTTACCTGACTGGAAACATTAAAGGCAAGAATGCCAATGCCGGCAGAAATTACTATTGATAAAATAACCAAAATCATTTGCACTTTTTTGATTGCCATATTTTTGAGAGCAAATTTTAGCATATTTGGGTGCCCTCCTCGCTTACAATATCTCGCTTTCCGCTAGTGATTTCGTTCATATCAATCACATAGTCAAAATATTTGGAAAGCCTTTCGTCGTGAGTAACGGCAATCAAGGTTTTACCCTGCGACGCCTTAACAAGCTCCCTAATAACCTGCTCACCAATTGCGAAATTCAGGTTACCTGTTGGCTCGTCCGCCAGAATAATCTCAGGAGATTTAACAAGCGCCCTTACAATAGCAACCCTTTGCTTTTGTCCGCCCGACAAATGCTTGATTTTAGCATTTTTCTTATCTAAAATCCCAAGCTCCTCAAGCAATTTTGGCGCACCCTGTGTGTCTATTCCCTCAATATTGAGAATATTTATGTTGTCAATAACGCTCATTTCCTCGATAAGCTTAAAGTCCTGAAAAACATAGCCTATCTTCTCAATGCGGAACTTATCTTTTTCCCTTTGGCTAAGTTTTTCCATGCTTTTGCCATCAATTACAATGCTACCGGTGGTAGGCGATATAATGCCGGCTATAAGGTTAAGCAGCGTAGATTTTCCACAGCCGCTTGCGCCAAGGAGCATATAGGATTTTGAATTTTCAAAGATCATATCCTTGTAATCAATGGCAGTTTCGTTTTGAAACTCCTTTGTTACGTTTTTTATTTCTATCATTTTTATTTCCTTCCTTTCATTACGTTGAAAAAAAGGAAATAATCAGTCTGTCAGCTTAACTCTCAGCTTTACAAGCGAGCTATCGTCGCCCACCCTTTGATTTATATGTAAATAGATTACACATGTTAATACTAAGATGCTGATTGCAGCGGTTATTACCAAAAAATAATGCTGCTTTTCGCTTTGTTCAGCATTAATCTGGCAAAGTACGCAGTCAGCTCCATTTTCAAAATGACAATTATGAAACGATAGAAAAAGCGTGCCCAGCGTGATTATCAAAAGTATAGCTGCTAAAGCAAACGCAATTATTCTTTTTTTCATTCCAAGCACCCCTTTCTCAGTTATAAATATATTATAACACTTGAATTATTTTCTGTCAATTAAGTATACTCTGAAACACTTAAATAAAGTTAAAAAGAGCCACTGGGTGGCTCTTTTTTTATTATTTTCTAAGGTCTGCGATGTCGAGAATTAGACGCTCTGTCTTTTCCCAGCCAAGGCATGGGTCGGTAATGGATTTGCCATATACACAGCCCTCCGGCTTTTGGTTGCCGTCCTCGATGTAGGACTCAATCATAAATCCCTTAACAAGCTTTTTGATGTCGTCGTTGTGTCTTGTTGCGTGGAGAACCTCTTTTGCAATTCTTGCCTGCTCCGCCCATTTCTTGCCGGAGTTTGCGTGGTTAGTATCAACTATTACGCCCGGATTTACAAGATTGGTCTTTGCATAGGTCTCGCATAGGTTTGCAAGATCCTCATAGTGGTAGTTTGGCAGGGACTGACCGTGCTTATTTACATAGCCACGAAGGATTGCGTGGGTAAGTGGGTTGCCCTGAGACTCAACCTCCCAGCCACGGTAAATAAATGTGTGTGAGTGCTGACCTGCTGTTATTGAGTTCATCATAACAGAGATATCTCCGCTAGTTGGGTTCTTCATACCAACAGGAATGTCAAGTCCGCTGGCGGTAAGTCTGTGCTCCTGATTTTCAACAGAGCGCGCACCGATTGCAACATATGAAAGAATATCGTTTAGGTATCTGTAATTGTCCGGATAAAGCATTTCGTCAGCGCAGGTAAAGCCTGTTTCGTCAATAGCCTTCATATGAAGCTTTCTGATTGCTATAAGACCCTCGAGCATATCAGGAGCCTTGTTTGGGTCAGGCTGGTGAAGCATTCCCTTATAGCCGTCGCCTGTTGTTCTTGGCTTGTTGGTATAAATTCTTGGGATGATTACGATTTGGTCCTTAACTTTTTCCTGTACGTTTCTTAGTCTTGAAATGTAATCAAGAACTGCGTCCTCTCTGTCTGCAGAGCAAGGACCGATAACAAGAACAAGCTTGTTGCTTTCTCCTGTAAATACCTTTTTGATTTCCTCGTCGTTTTGCGCCTTTATTTCAGCATTCTTCTCGGTGAGAGGATACATTTCCTTAATCTCCATTGGAATTGGTAGCTTTCTTTTGAAATTCATATTCATTGTCTTCGTTTCCTTTCAAGGTTATTTTTTATCAAAATAGGACCTGCGCTTGGTTGACAGGCGCATAATTTCCTTCATTTTTTCTGTGTCGGAGCATTCGATTGCATTTTTAAGCTCCGTAAATTTATCAATAAACAAATCCATTTGAGAAAGAAGCTCGTCCTTGTTGAGCAAAAACAGCTCCGTCCACATGTCCTCATTTATTTTTGCAATTCGTGTAAGGTCTCTAAAGGAGTCGCCTGTGTAATTTACCAGCTCCTCAGATTCCTTACAGGTCATAAGAGATACGGCGATGCAATGGGTAAGCTGAGAAAGGAAGCCAATCATTTCGTCGTGCTTCTTGGGGCTTAGCTCTGCAACTGTCTTAAAGCCAAGGAGCCTGCCAAGCTGGCAAATTGCATCCTTTGCTTCTTTTGTATTTTTCTCTGTTGGGGTAACGATATAGTTTGCGTTTCTGAAAATAGTCTTGTCAGCATTTTCAATGCCATAAACCTCTTTACCTGCCATTGGGTGGGCGCCTACAAATTCAAGGTCCTGCCTTAGCATATCTTGTACCTTATATACAATAGGTCCCTTAACGCCGGTAACGTCGGTAAGAAGTGCGCCACTCTTAAAATATGATTGATAGCTTTCAAGCCAGCTAAGCAGCACCTTGGGATACAATCCGAAGATGACAACATCAAACTGCTCTACATACTCCTTAGTTACCTCTGTTGTACCGGATTTTATAAGTCCCTTTTTTAGGGCATAGTCAATTGTTTTTTGGCTTCTTGTAATAGCGCCAACCTCGTAGCCAAGGTCAGTAAGCGCCTCGGCATAGCTACCGCCGATTAAGCCAAGACCAACAATTAAAAACTTAACATCACTAATAATTTTCAACCTAGTTTTCTCCTTCCATCAGGATACCAAGTCTTTTTAAGTCCTCAAAGAAATGGGGATAGCTTTTTGTAACCGCCTCACAGCCGCAAAGCTCACCACCAAGAGCTGTAAGCAGCACGGCAAGGGACATAACCAGCCTGTGGTCGTTATGACCGCAAAGCGGCACAGAAGGCGGATGTATACCACCCTCGATTATAGCCTTGTCTTGAAATACCTTTGACTTAACGCCCATTTTTTCAAGCTCACAAATAACCTCACCCACTCTGTCGCTTTCCTTAATTCTCAAGCGCTCAATACCGACAAAGGTAGCGCCATTAAAGTAGGCTGCCATACAAAATGTAATGGGTCCCAGGTCCGGGCAAGAGGACAAATCAATTTGAGGTGTGCCGTTTTTAAGCTCCTCAAAGATTTTTTTGTACTGATAATCAGCCTGAAGGGTGTTTTCATTCAACCCTAAAACAGACACGTGTCCACCCAAAAGGTTGAGTGCTTCTAAAAATGCAGAGTTAGATGCATCTGCCTCCACACTATAATCGCCCTTCAAATACCTTTGGTTGCCCTTTATATAAAACTTGTTATCTTCTCTGGTAATTTTAATGCCAAGTCGGGAAAGAACGTCAAGAGTAATATCTACATAGCCCTCACTTTGCAGCTCTGTGGTAATTTCCACAATGCTATCTCCACAAAGGAGTGGCAGAGCAAAAAGCAAGCCTGTAATAAACTGGCTGCTAATATCTCCTCTTACCTTAAAGTGATCGGGCTTTAGCTGACCCTTAACTCTTAGGCATTCCTTGTCCAAAGAATATTCTATTCCCTGTCTATCAAAGATTTCAGTATAAACCGAAAGCCCCCTTGACATAAGTTTTTCTGTGCCAAAAAACAGACACTCCCCCTCGTAAACCAGGGAAAGTGGAATGAAAAATCTTAATGTACTACCACTTTCGTGGCAATAAAATCTATTGGTCCTTTCCTTTTTAAAGAGGAAGGTAATTTTATCGTTTTTTTGAGAAAATCCGACACCCAAGGCTTCTATGCACCTAAGGGTAGCCTTCATATCCTCACTACCGATAATACCGCTAACACTGCCACCACCGCTTAGGGCACAGCCGATAAGCAGACGATGGGCGTAGCTTTTTGAGGGTGGCGGTGTGATTTCTCCACAAGCCAAGCCCCTCTTTATATTAATGTTCATTTTGAAAGATGCTCCTTTAGTATATCCATAGCTATGGCATAGCCCTTTATGCCCTTACCCGAAACAGTAGCGATTGCCACCTCTCTTACATAGCTTATCTGTCTATACGCTTCTCTTTTCTCCACATCGGAAATGTGCACCTCGACCGTTGGAATTCTGACAGCCTTAAGCGCATCTAAAATTGCTATACTTGTATGAGTGTATGCAGCCGGATTTATTATAATGCCGTCAACCAAATCAAGGTATGCGCCCTGAATTGCGTCAACTAAGTCCCCCTCGTGGTTGGATTGGTATTGCCTTACCTCAACGCCGATTTCCGAGGCGTGAGTATCTACCAGCCTTCTTAGCTCCTCATAATTTTCCTTGCCATAAACCTGAGGCTCACGAAGTCCGAGAAGGTTTATGTTAGGTCCGTTCAAAACTAATATTTTCATTTTATATATTCCTCGTATATAGCATTGGCAACCTCACCAACTGTGCCGTCACCATCTATTCTTTTGTCTGCCGAGCCAAGATATATGTTATATCTTTCGTTATATCTCTTGGTTATGGACTCTCTGTCGTTGGAAAGAGGTCTATCCTCGGTAGGAACAAGCAGCTCTAAGGACCTGTCAAGGAAGTAAAGGGTGCCGTTTTGCTTAAGCGCCCTTACGTTTTCCTCTCTTAAAATTGCCCCGCCGCCTGTGGAAATTACAAGTCCGTTTTGCTTTGCCACGTTCTTAACAACACAGCTCTCCAGCTGACGGAAATACTCCTCGCCATAGGTCTTAAAGATAGTAGGAATGTCCATATTTGCTTCCTTTACTATCTCCTCGTCGGTGTCGATTAGTGTCTTGCCTGTTTTTTCAGCAAGCATTCTTCCGACAGAGCTTTTGCCTGAGGCAGGCATACCGATAAGAACGATATTGTCCTTGCCGCTTAAAACATTATTATAAATCTTGTCGCAAAGGGAAACATCAACCTTATTTCCTGAAAAATGCTCATAGGCAAAAACTGCCTGTGCGCCCAGCATATAAAGTCCGCCCTCGCTTTTTAACCCCAGCTCCTTCGCCTTTAGAACAAGGCTGGTTCTGATTGGGTTGTAAACCACGTCAATAACGCCCTCCAGACTTGGAAATTTTTCCAAATCAATGGGCATACCCTCATTTTTCGGGTACATACCAACGGGAGAGGTATTAAAAATAACCTCTACATCGGTGTGGGAGCTATAAATCTCCTCGTAGCTGTATGCGCCGTCTACGCTGATATTGGAAACATAGATTATTTCCTTAGCGCCCAAATCTCTTACAACTGCGGTTGCGGTTTTTGAGGTGCCGCCTGTACCGATAATCAATACCCTTTTGTCCTTGATGGTAACGCCAACACGCTTAACCAACGCCATCATACCCGAATAGTCGGTGTTGTAGCCAAAGAGCTTGCCGTCTCTGTTTACAATGGTGTTAACTGCGCCGATTGAAAGTGCGTCCTTATCTACATAGTCAAGATATGGTATAACCGTTTCCTTGTAGGGAATTGTAACATTGATGCCCAAAAAGTCCTTTGCCTCCATAAAGGCGCCTACATTTTGCGGCTCAATTTCCTTAATTTCATACACGTAGTCCCCAATTTGCTCGTGTATAACCTTAGAAAAGCTATGTGTAAGATGCTCTCCTATTAGTCCGTATTTCATCTTTAATCCTTTGTAAAGTAGTCTATTCCAAATTTTGTAGCCAGCATATCTGCAACCACAAGGGCGCAAATGCTATCTATCACAATGCTGGCACGTCTTACGATTGCAGGGTCGTGTCTGCCCTTGATTTCAAGGACCTCGTTTTCATTACTTATAAAATTAACTGTATTTTGCAGCTTGCTGATTGATGGTGTGGGCTTTACTGCGCATCTTAATATAATGGGCATACCGTTTGAAATGCCGCCGTTGATGCCACCGGAGTGGTTGGTGCAGGTTTTTATTGTGCCGTTTTCTACATAGAATTGGTCGTTTGCCTGACTGCCACGCATATTTGCAAGCTTGAAGCCGCTACCAAACTCAACACCCTTAATTCCGCCAATGCTAAAGAGCGCGTGGGAAAGCATACCTTCAAGGGAGTCAAACCAAGGCTCTCCAACGCCTGCCGGTACACCGCAGATTGCTGTTTCTAAAATGCCGCCAAGGCTGTCCTTGTCTGCCCTCGCCTCTTCGATTTTTTCAAGCATCTCGCCCTTTACATCGTCAAGCACGGGAAATGCCATTTCCTTAACCAAGGCTGCTTGGCTGTTCGGGTCGTCAAATTCTCTGTCGTAAACTCCGCCCAGGGAAAGAATGTGTGTGCCGATTTTTATGCCAACCTTGTCAAGCATAGTCTCAAAAATTGCGCCTGCAAGCACAAGGGCTGCTGTAATTCTGCCGGAAAAATGTCCGCCGCCACGATAGTCCTCGCAGCCGTGATACTTTATATGGGCTGTGTAGTCCGCATGCGATGGTCTTGCTGTGCCGTAGGAATAATCCCCGGATTTTGTATTTTCGTTAGGGATAACCACACAAAGAGGTGTGCCTGTTGTTTTGCCATTAAATACGCCACTCAAAATTGAGAAATTATCCATTTCTACACGGGGAGTGTCGCTCTTTTCGCTAGGTCTGCGCTTAGAAAGGCGCTTTTTGATAAGCTCCATATCTATCAGCACGCCAGCCGGCAAGCCGTCTATAACACAGCCGATTGCCTCTCCGTGGCTCTCGCCAAAGAGGGTCAGGCTTATTTGGTTTCCAAAAGTATTTTTCATAAAATACCCTCGCTAACTATTTTTTCTATTTCGTCAATTGATTTGTTTACAAATTCGTAGGTGCCAAGCTCATTCACATAAACCAGTGTAACAATGTTGCCCTTTGCCTTTTTATCTCTTCTTATGTAGTCAATAAGGTCGGGGGCGCTCGTGTCAATCCTTGTTGGAAGGCTATACTTTTCGAGCACAGATTTAAGCCTTGCCCTAACCTCAACCGAGGAAAGAGGAAGCATACCGAGCCCCACACACTCTCCATGTAAAAGCCCACCAAGGCTTTCGTGGCTTTCTATGGCATGTCCGATTGTGTGTCCAAAGTTTAGTACCTTTCTTACACCCTTTTCGGTTGGGTCCTGTTCTACAACTGCTTTCTTAAGCTTTAAGGACTCAAGAATAATTGTGTCAAGGTCGGAGTCTAAGTCGGTTGAGGCTTCAATCAGCTCAAACAGCTCCTTGTTCATAGTTGCAGCCATCTTGATTCCCTCACAAAGTCCAGCCATAAGCTGTCTTTTGTCAAGGGTTTTTAGTGTATTTGGGTCTATAACTACCCTTTTTGGCTGATAAAATGCGCCAACAATGTTTTTAACTCCCTCAAGATTTACTGCCACCTTGCCACCGATTGATGAGTCAAGCTGGGAAAGGAGTGTGGTTGGTATATTATAAAAATCCACGCCACGCATGTAGCTTGCGGCAACAAAGCCGGCAAGGTCCCCACACACGCCACCGCCAACCGCAACAACGCAGTCGGACCTGGTAAAGGATTTTTCCACCATATATTTTAGTATTTCGCCGTATACATTAAGGGATTTTGAGCCCTCGCCCATTTCGACTGTATAAATATAGCCGTCCTTGGCGCTTTGGCATACTGTCTCGGCGTAGCTTTTTGGAACACCGCTATCAGTTATAATAAGCACCTTGCGACCAAGGTCAAGATAGCTATTTATATTATTTAAGGCACCACGAGATAAGATTATATCGTAGCTGTGGTCCTTGATATTTACGTTTAGCTCCATTTTACGCCGTCCTTTCCTTTATTTATGATTGATAAACGCCGACAAGCTTTAGCCTGTCGCAGGTTTTCGCAAGCTCCTCCAGCATTTTTTTGCCGTTTTCTCCGCCTACGTTTCCGTCTGCCTCAACAAAGAAATAGTAGCTCCACAAAAGCTCCTTCATTGGGCGGGAGCGAAGATTTCTCATATTAAAGCCGTATGAGCCGATAATATCTATTGTTTTTGCAAGTGCGCCAGCCTCGTTTTTAACTGTGAACACAAGCATAAAATGCTGGTTCATCTTGCGCTTTGTTTCGTCAGGCAGGTTTTGTGCCCTGGAAAAAGCAAGGAAACGAGTGGTGTTTGTCCTTTCGGAGTTTATTTTGCTCTCCAAAATTTCAAGGTCAAAGATTTTTGCGGTTTCGTCAGAGGCGATAGCGCCTATGTCAAGCCTTTCTGACTCCTTAACCTGCTTTGCTGACAATGCTGTATTTTTGTAGCTTATTTGCTCAAAGCCGTTTTTATGTATGTAGTCTGCGCATTGGGCAAGCGCCTGTGGATGGCTGATTACGGTTTTAATGTCCTCAAGCCTTGCGCCGTGGTTTGCCAAAAGACAATGGTTAATCTCCAGCTCCAAAACCTGATTTACATAAAGGGTGCCGTTGAACATAAGGTCCATAACGTCCCCAACGTCGCCTGCTGAGCTGTTTTCAATAGGCAAAACAGACAGGTCGCATTCCCCGTTTTCGGTGGCACGATATGCGCTTTCAAAATCCGGATATGAAACATAGGTTGCCTCGGGATACATTTTCTTTGCGGCAATATGGGCAAATGCGCCCTCAACACCGCTATATGCAACCCTCATACCGCAATTGAGCCTTCCCTGATAATCCCTTGAAAGACGCATTGTCTCTCTAAGAAGCTCCACATAATACTCCCTGATTTGAGGGTCCTCTATAAGCCGGCTATTTTTTGAAATAACCTCGTTTTCTCTTGCCGTGTCAAGTATGGAAAGTCCATGCTCCTTTTTATAGGATGCAACAAGGGCTGATGCCTGCATTCTTTTTTCAAAAAGCGCAGCCATTTCCTTGTCCACTTCGCTTATAATTTTTCTTGCAATTTCAAGCTGATTCATCTCTAACTCCTGATTGCTAAAATAAAATAATATATATTATTATATTACTAATTAAAAGGTATGTCAATATTTCGAGGCAATGTTTTACAAAAAAATTTTAGTGCGCTAAAGTATTTACCGGTAAAAGCAAAAAAAGGAACAGCCCCGAGGGACTGTTCCTTATTTTTAATTATCCATTAACAACAAGCTTGTAGAAGGATACTGTTGCAGCTGTGGAAGCTGTAATTTCAACCTTTGTTACGCTTGTAGCCTCATAGAGGTCGATGTAAGCAAGCTCACCCTCAACGCTAAGGTCAACCTTAAGTGTTGTGATTTCGCCATTTGCATCATATACCTTTACAGTATATGTTGTGCCAGCCTCACCCTTAAGCTCAATCAAGCCTTTCGCAAAGTCCTCAGTAAAGGTCTTTGTGTATGCTGTGTTTGCACTCAAAGCCTCAGGAGCGGATGGGAGCTGTGTACCTGTACCTACGATTGAACCACCACAGGTGATTTCATCTGTACATGTGCCGCAGAGACAGAACTTTTCTTCAAGCTCATTCTTAATTACAGTTGTAACATTGATGTAGCTTACTCTGCAGTTAACCTCTGTACAAACGAGTGTACCGTTTTCTGTTACAGGAGCGAATGTGTGTGCTGTCTTAGCTGTGTATGTAGCCTTTTCTGTGTATGGGCAATTTTCATCATGCTCACAGCCGTATACTGTCCAACCCTCTGAATAGCAGGTAGGAGCAACAACCTTTACTACTACAGAGTAGTCAATGTCGTTAGTGTTGTGATAATCGTAATCAACGTCGTCCTCATAGCTTACAACGTCTTGTCTTTCACAGATTGAGCAAGCATATATACCACGGGATACGCAGGTTGGATCCTTTACGTACTCGCCGATTGTGTAAATGTGCTTAACTTCCTCGCCTGTGAGAGGTGCATCCTGACCCGCTTCAAACTCATAGTCAGCATCCAAAGCCTTAAGCTCTGTTTCATTTATGTGAGCAGCCGCACAGTCAGACTCTCTTGTACACTTGTACATCCAGTGTCCTTCTGTCTTACATGTTGGCTTGCCGCTTGTCAAAACTGTTTCATCAAGAACCCAATCGTGTCCAAGAGCCTCTACAAAGTTTGTTGTTGTAGCGCCTGTACGTGTGCCTTCAAATACGCAGTCCTCATCAAGAGTACAAACAACCTCCCAGTAGCTGTCAGCTGTACATGTAGCAGCATGATATGTAACCTCTTTATAAGAGTCGCCGCCCTTGCCGGTAAAGTGAGCTACTCTCTCAACAACCTGTGTAAGTGTGTCGGAGAATGTACCACAATCCTGACATTTAGCTGTTTCAATACCTGTGTCGCAGCAGGTAGAAGGAGTTGTAACCTCGTATGTTATTGTTGCGCCTGCTCTTTCAAAGTCGTGCATAAGAGCCGGTGTATCAGCGCCGTTTTCTGTATATGTACAGCCATCATGCTTACATGTAAAGATTGTGTAACCGGGTGTTATACATGTTGATGCGATAACATCTGTTGCAGGATTTGCAATATTACCGGCAGTGTCGTGTCCGAGAGCTGCAAGTGAAAGTGCTGTATCTATGTCGCCCTCTTCCTCAAAGTCCTTAACTTCCTTTACGATTGAATGTGCTGTGTCGCCATCCTTCATTGGACATGTTGGGTCTGTACATGTGTATGTAATGTAACCGTCGTCCTCACAGGTTGGAGATGTGATAGCGATACCGTCAGCCTCTGCTCTTTCGTATGTGTGACCAAGCTTTTCGATTGGTGAACCACCCGGAAGCTCATTACCACAGGTCTCACACTTGTATGCAAGATAACCGCCTGTCAAGCAGGTAGCAGGAACAGAGTCCTCAATTGGCTTGTGAGCTGTTGCATCTGGGTTTGTTTCGTGTCTCTTTTCTGTGTAGTCGCAGTTCTTACATGCGTACTCAGCGTAGCCGCCGGTCTTACATGTAGCCTCAACAACTGTTGGATTTTCCTCATCTAGCTGGTGGCTAGTTGCAGGAACAGCCCTTACTTCCTCCGCCTGACAGAACTCACAAACATATGTTCCTTCACCGGCTGCTGTACAGGTTGCTGTAACAGAAGCTTCATTAAGAACATAATTATGCTCGCAAGAACCGCCACCGCAGGAAGCGAAAACTACTAACAATACTGTTAGCGCAAGTAATGCGATTATGATTTTGTTTTTCATGATTTACTCCTTGAAATCAATTATTTTCACAACTCAATTATATAATAATAATCAAATTGTGTCAATAGATTTGTAACTTTTTTGGACATTTGCCCAATATACAAAAGGCTTTTTTGTGCAATTTAACTAGTAAATTTCACTAAACTAAAATAAAAAAGGCCTGCGTCTGCAAGCCTTTTTTTGGGTTTTATTGATTATTGCGGCTTTTGCTCGTCTTGAGGCTTCGGCTCGTCACCATCGGAAGTGTCGTCCTTTGGCTCCTCTGTCGGTTCTGCCTTTGGCTCCTCAACCGGTGGCATATAGATGACTGTATTTTGTGTGTCATCCTTTCTTTCTCTCTTTGTGCCGATTACGCTTGCCTCGATTGGGTCCTCGTCGTCAGGCAAGCCAAGCTCCCTTTCAAGACGCTTTCTTTCCTCGTATGCAAGGCGGCGCTTTTCGTTTTCGCTGTCAGCCTTTTTCTTGTTTTCCTCTAAGCTTCTTTTCTTCTTTTCGGTTACAAGATTCTCCACATCATCCATTGTAACGCCATCCTGCATTGCAAGACTAAACTGCTCATCGTCCATGGTTTCATGCTTTACTAGGAAATCTGCGATAAACTTCAGCTTTTCGATATTAGCGCTAAGCACCTCTTTTGCAAGATTATAGCCCTCGTCAACAATTCTCTTAATTTCCTTATCAATAAGAGCGGCTGTTTCCTGTGAATAGTCAGGAGTTGCACCAAAGTCTCTGCCTAGGAACACCTCACTGCCGGAGTGCTGTCCATATTTAACTGTACCAAGCACCTCACTCATACCGTAAACGGTAACCATTTTTCTTGCCTTGTTTGTTACATTTTGAATATCGCCGGATGCCCCACCTGTGTAGTCGCCAAAGATAAGCTCCTCAGCAACACGTCCGCCAAGGGACATAGCAATCTCCTGCTCAAGCTCCATTTTAGTTTCACTATTCTTGTCCTCTGTCGGTGGAACAAGAGTATAGCCAAGAGCTCTACCGCTTGGAATAATGGAAATTTGTCTTACCGGATCAACAAGGGGCAAAACGTGTGCAACAATTGCGTGTCCTGCCTCGTGAATTGCGGTGTTGTACTTTTCCTTCTCGCTCATTTTGTTCTTCTTTTGAACGCCAACACAAACCTTTACCCAAGAGTCCTCAATTTCGTCCATGCCGATAAGGCTCTTGCCACGTCTTGCGGCAAGCAAAGCCGCCTCGTTAAGAAGGTTTGCAAGGTCTGCGCCTGTAAAGCCAACTGTTGTTTGAGCAATTTTGTGTAAATCAACGCTTTCTTCAAACGGCTTGCCCTTTGCGTGAACCTTGAGGATTGCCTCACGACCCGCCATATCCGGGTAGCCTATTGTAACCTGTCTGTCAAAACGACCGGGTCTTAAAAGTGCGGAGTCAAGTATGTCAGGACGGTTGGTTGCAGCCATAACGATAATACCGCTATGACCATCAAAGCCATCCATTTCAACAAGTAATTGGTTAAGGGTTTGCTCCCTCTCGTCGTGGCCACCGCCAAGACCTGCTCCCCTTTGACGACCTACTGCATCAATCTCGTCAATAAAGATAATTGCAGCCGGTGATTTTCTTGCGTTATCAAACAAATCTCTTACACGGGATGCGCCCACACCAACGTACATTTCAACAAAGTCAGAGCCTGACATTGAGAAGAATGGTACGCCAGCCTCGCCGGCAACAGCCTTTGCAAGAAGTGTCTTACCTGTACCCGGAGGGCCTACTAAAAGCACACCGTGTGGAATTTTTGCGCCAAGCTGTGTGAACTTTGCAGGATTCTTAAGGTACTCAACAATCTCCTTAAGCTCCTCCTTTTCCTCGTCAGCGCCAGCCACGTCCTCAAAGGTAACCTTAATGTCGCCCTCTTGTGCGTTTTTAGCCTTGGACTTGCCAAAGCCGCCCATCTTTCCACCGCCAAGCTGACGCATGGAAACAAACATTATTACAAGAACAACGCCAATGAGAATAATCATTGGGAGATTTTGTAAAATCCAAGGGGTTTGCTCAAGTGTTATATGCTCCTTCTTTGTAAGGTTGGAGCTTTCTCCCAGCTTGTTTTCTATTTCTGCAAGGTCGCCCTCTGTACCAAGGTTAAAGCCGAAGAACATCAGATATTCATTGTCCTTGAAGTAGTAGGTTATTTTGTAAACCTCTTTGTCCTCTTCCTTGGTCTGTTCAGTTGGGTCCTCTATTGTTCCGTTTTGGTTTTTGTCCTCTTTAATGAGCATGGTAAGTCCATTTGTATTGCCGTCGTAGACATACTCATAAACCTTGTTGTCCTCAAAGTATTCAAGCATATCGGTATATACGATTTGCTCCTCTGTCTCGGTGTTCATAAAGAGTGCCGCTATTGTGAAAATAAATACTGCTATAAGCACTACATAAAACACGATAGCAAAAACATTGGTTTTCTTTTTCATCTTTTAGATCCCTTCATATACAGTTATGGTTAAATCCTTGCCCTTAACGCCGTCTCTTGTAACAAGCCTTGGCACGCACAAAATGCCGTTATCGTCGCAGATTAGCGGAATTTTGTCCCTTTTGTGGGAAGGAATATGCTTTGCGCACATTATGGTCTTTAGCTTTTTGGTCATTTTTCCTTGGAAAATGGTGTCGCCATCCTCTTTATTGCGAACATAAAGCTGACCGGACACAGCATCACTTGACAAGGAAATTCTATCAATCTCGGTATAGCCAAGAGGAATTTCCTCTGTGTTTAAGCCGATAATATAGTTCACTGCCTTAATTTTATTAAGTCCTTCTTTTATTTTAACACAAAATTCCTTTTTTTCAAGGTTTTTTGTTTCAACAAAGTGAGCATAGCCTCTCTCCAGCTTAAAGGAAATACCCTGGGGTAGGTTGATTTTCTTACCTACGCCACCCTCGGAAAGGAGCTTTAGGCAGGCTTGGATAGACTTGTAGTCCAGCCTGTCGCCTGACATTCTTTGCAAAACTCTTGAGCAGATTGGCGGCTCAAGGGTCTTTATCAGGTCAAGGTCAATTTTGTCCTCGATTTTGTTTTCCTCAAAAATTTTTGACACAATTTTGTCAAAGTATTCTCTGTCCCAGGTTGCAGTTTGGGCAAGACGGGAAACAGCCTCAACAAAGCTTGGATTAATTTTTTCAAGGGCAGGCACAACCTGATGCCTTATATAGTTTCTTGTATAGTCAACATCCTCGTTGGTGGAGTCCTTAACGTACTTTATCTCGTGTGCCCTGCAATACTCCATAATCTCTTCTCTTGTTGCAAGAATAAGCGGACGCATAACCTTATCAACCACAGGGCGAATACCGCCAATTCCCTTTGCTGCGGTGCCACGGGTTAGGTTGAATATTACTGTTTCCGCATCATCATTTGCATTATGTGCGGTGGCAATACATTTGTATTCCGGATTTTGCTGGAGCAAGCCCCTGAAGATGCGATATCTTTCCTCTCTTGCGGTTTGCTCAAGGCCCTGATGCCTTTCCTCTGCAAGAAGGGGTATATCTACTCTGAAGGATGCAAATTTTACGCCGTACTCCTTGCAGATATTCTTGCAAAAGAACTCATCCCTTATGGCTTCCTCGCCTCTTATCATATGATTAATATGAACACAAAGAAGATTTTTTGTCCTGCTTTTCAGATAATGAACAAGTGCAGAGGAATCAGCCCCGCCGGAAAAGCCCACGATAACGCTATCGTAAATATCGTCCATGGAGCAGATTTCACAAGCCCTTTCAATTTTACTCTCTAATGACATAGTATCTCCATTAAAATAGATAATTTCGTATATTATATTACATTATTTATTCAAAAATTGCAATAGTAACATATTAAAAAAACCTATTTGTTCAGCCCTTGTTCACCTTTTCAACATATTTATTAAACAAAATGTACCTTTTTTGGGATATATTGAGGGTTGAAGAATTTAGCAGAATATAATAAAATTGATATGTAAGGAGGGATTATGAAAAAATTATTTTTCGATGACGGCAAAATACACGTGCCGATAATTTTGAAGCTGCTGGGTATTCTAATCATTCTTGCTTGTCTTTTGGTAATAAGAATTATGCTTTTCCCTCTTAACAGCTATGAAATAATGTATATTCAGCCTCAAATCAGCTTAATTTTTGAATACATACTTTTCTCATATGCAATTTATTTGTTTGGCTCGCTGATATATTTTCTTGCAGGCTGAATTTTTGTGCAATTTTAATATTCGACAAAATATTCACTCGATTATTCATCGGTCGATTGAATATATTCATGTCAAGTGGAAAGTTGAAAATTTTTATTTTTCTACACCGTTGATTTTCGGCAAATGTGAAAATTAGACAGGTAGTTTTCGACTTTTCCACGGGGTCAGGGTGTGGAAAAGTTGAAAAATCACCCCATTTTGCTTGACTTTTGCACATTTTCCACTGAGTTTTCCACGGGTCAGAAAACTTTTCAACCATTTTTTTCTAAAGTCGGCATAAAAGACAAGTGTCTAACTAGTTTGTTTATTTTGCACAAAAATCGTTAGATTTATAACGAATTTGACCTGTTTCAAAAAATTGACAAATCAAGGATTTTTTGCCCTTGATGAATAAATTTATTGACTTGACAATGAATATTTTCACGAAATATTCACTATTATTCATTTTTTGTGAATATTTAATTTTCCATGTTTCAGCCTTACTGCAAATTACCGAAATTACATAAATATTTTTTAACAAAAAAAGCCACAGCTTTTGTGGCTTTTTTTATTGCTTTACAATCAGCTCTTTTCCGTCGGTGATAACGGTTATTTGTCCGTTTCTTGTTTGGTAGGCTGTAATTTCCAGCTCATCAAGAAGGGACAGGGTTTCTTCGGATGCGGGGTTCTTTTTCGAGCAAGTAATTGCTCCATAGGTGGGCTTTATTATTTCCAAAAATTCTCTGTAATTATCCAGATAATTTCCGTGATATGGAAGCTTTACAAAATCGTATGGGCCCTCCAGCTCCTCTATCAGCTCTTCTAGCCTTAGCTCCATTGCGTCTGCACAGAAAAGCATACGTTTTTCGCCACATTCCATAGAAACAACGAGAGAGGAATTGTTATCCTTCTTTTCGCTATATTCCTTTTCCTTAGGAACGCTTATGTCTATTTGACAGCCGTCAACGGTTAAGCTATAATCCTTTGAGAGCTTTGTTGGGGTTATGCCAAGGCTGTCCATGGTTTGATGATATTTTGCGTACCATTCGTCGTTGGATGTGAAAACGCTTTCTATTACGGTTGTTACATTGTACTCAGAAATTATTTCAGAGGCGCCACCTATGTGGTCCTTGTCGTAGTGGGTAAGAATGAGCATATCTACCCTATCGTAGCCTTTTTTGCTCATATAGGCACGAACTGTGTCCAGGTTCTCCTCTTCTCCTGTGTCAATCATAATAATATTAGACCCTGTGTCGATAATAATGCAATCCGCCTTGCCGATTTTTAGTATATCAACGCTTACAGAAATCTCCGCTTCTTTACCGCAGGAGCAAAAAAGTGTACAAACAAAAGCCATAACCATAACTACAATTAATGCTTTATAAAGAGCTGCTTTTAGCTTCATAGCCTTTCCTCCTTTTGTGCGCTTCTTGCCTAAATTATACCACAACACATGAATTTTATCAATATAATCAAACAAAAAAAATGCCCTGCAATAGCAGAGCATTTTTGTTTTTGAATATTATTTGCAAGCCTCTTCAACAGCAACAGCAACAGCAACGGTCATACCAACCATTGGGTTGTTACCTGCGCCGATAAGACCCATCATTTCTACGTGAGCAGGAACTGATGAGGAGCCAGCGAACTGAGCATCACCATGCATTCTACCCATTGTGTCGGTCATACCATAGGAAGCAGGACCTGCAGCCATGTTATCTGGGTGAAGTGTTCTACCTGTACCACCGCCGGAAGCAACTGAGAAGTAGTTAACGCCGTTTTCGTTACACCATTTCTTGTATGTACCGGCAACAGGGTGTTGGAAGCGAGTTGGGTTAGTTGAGTTACCTGTGATAGATACACCAACGTTTTCAAGTCTCATAATTGCAACGCCCTCCGGAACGCTGTCAGAGCCGTAGCACTTAACGTTAGCTCTTGGACCGTTTGAGTAAGGTGTTTCCTTGATAACCTTAACCTCTTCAGCGTATGGGTCGAACTCTGTTTGAACATATGTAAAGCCGTTGATTCTGGAAATGATAAGAGCAGCGTCCTTACCAAGACCGTTAAGAATAACTCTAAGTGGCTTTACTCTAACCTTGTTTGCGTTAAGAGCAATCTTAATAGCGCCCTCAGCAGCAGCAAAGGACTCGTGTCCTGCGAGGAAGCAGAAGCACTCAGTCTCCTCAGAAAGAAGCATCTTACCGAGGTTACCGTGGCCAAGACCAACCTTTCTGTTCTCAGCAACGGAGCCCGGGATACAGAATGATTGTAGACCGATACCGATTGCAGCGGCAGCATCAGCAGCCTTTGTGCAACCCTTCTTAATAGCGATAGCAGCACCTACTGTGTATGCCCAAACTGCGTTTTCAAAGCAGATTGGCTGTGTTTCTCTTACAATCTTATCACAGTCAATGCCCTTAGCAAGTGTAATTTCCTTACACTCCTCAATTGTGTTAATACCATATTCCTTAAGAGCAGCAAGAATCTTTGCTTCTCTTCTCTCGTATCCTTCAAACAATGCCATTATTCGTTACCTCCTTACTGCTTTCTTGGGTCGATATACTTAACAGCATCGTTAAATCTACCGTATGTACCCTTGGATTTCTCATAAGCCTCATTTGGCTCCATGCCCTTCTTAATAAAGTCAGTCATTTTGCCGAGAGAAACGAACTCATAACCGATAACCTGGTCGTCTGCGTCAAGAGCCATTCTTGTGCAGTAGCCCTCTGTCATCTCAAGGTAACGAACACCCTTTGCCTTTGTGCCGTACATTGTACCAACCATGGAACGAGCACCCTTACCAAGGTCCTCCATACCAGCACCGATAACAAGACCGCCCTCAGAGAATGCAGACTGTGTTCTACCATAAACGATTTGTAGGAAAAGCTCACGCATAGCTGTGTTAATTGCGTCGCAAACAAGGTCTGTGTTAAGAGCCTCAAGAATTGTCTTGCCGGGAAGAATTTCTGCTGCCATAGCTGCAGAGTGTGTCATACCTGAGCAACCGATTGTCTCAACAAGAGCCTCCTCAATAACGCCATCCTTAACGTTAAGAGAGAGCTTGCAAGCGCCCTGCTGTGGCGCGCACCAGCCAATGCCGTGTGTGTAGCCTGAAATGTCTGTAATCTGCTTTGCCTGTACCCACTTACCCTCTTCAGGAATTGGAGCCGGACCATGATTTGGACCCTTAGCTACGCAGCACATGCTTTCAACTTCGTGTGAATAAACCATATGATTTTCTCCTTGAATTAAAAATTTTTCGTTTATATTATACATTATTTCGACATTAAAATCAACACATTTGATTAAAAAAATATTTTTTACTATTACATACAAAAAATTCCTTCATTTTATCAATTAATTATTTACTTTTACTATAATATATGTTATAATATACGAGGCTTGAGTCTGTCGGCTTGCCAGCAAGCGAGGCCGAGTATATTTCAAGCAATGTGGGAAAAATTTATTTTTTCCTGTGATGCCAAAGGCAGCATCGTTAATTTCAATTAACGACACATGGATTATAATATACGAGGCTTGAGTCTGTCGGCTTGCCAGCAAGCGAGGCCGAGTATATTTCAAGCAATGTGGGAAAAATTTATTTTTTCCTGTGATGCCAAAGGCAGCATCGTTAATTTCAATTAACG